>CAJQMT010000054.1 GCA_905479475.1 uncultured Flavobacteriaceae bacterium | reverse complement strand
TTGTTCCATTTGATAAACGGACCAAAACGGCCTTTCCCTTTTTGAACTGGCAACCCTTCATACTCATATATTGGAGCATCAGCAGCTTCTTTTTCTTTTATGAGTTCGATAGCATCTTCCACCTCAACACTCATAGGATCTACGCCCTTAGGCAGTGAAATAAATTTATCACCAAATTTCACGTAGGGTCCAAAACGCCCATTGTTTACGATAAGGTCTTCACCTTTATAGGTTCCTAAATCTTTGGGAAGTTTAAACAGTTCTAAAGCTTCATCAAATGTGATGGCTGCTAATTGCATGTTTG
This sequence comes from uncultured Flavobacteriaceae bacterium, assembly GCA_905479475.1. GTDB lineage: Bacteria > Bacteroidota > Bacteroidia > Flavobacteriales > Flavobacteriaceae > Flavicella. The sequence continues at coordinate 5,312 of CAJQMT010000054.1, read as the reverse complement.
GAGGCACGCTTGCAAATATTTGCTTTTCTTCTTCATCGGCCTTTCCGATTTGAACAATGGGTCCAAATTTTCCTAAACGTACACTTAATTGACGTCCAGATTTTGGATCTTTCCCTAAAATTCGTTCTCCAGATTCGCGTTCTGCATTTTGGCTTACGTCTTCAACCTGAGGGTGAAAATCTTTGTAAAATGACTTCATCATTTTTGTCCAATTTTCTTGTCCGCTCGCAATTAAATCAAAATCCGCTTCTACTTTGGCGGTAAAATTATAGTCTAAAATCGCTTCAAAATGATTCACTAAAAAATCTGTAACAATCATCCCGATATCTGTTGGTACTAATTTTCCTTTGTCAGAACCGAATATTTCTGTTAGTTTTTTCCCTGTCAATTCGCCATTAGATAATGTCCATAAAGCATAGTGCCGTTCCATCCCTTCTACAGACCCTTTTTCAACATATTTCCTGTTTTGGATTGTTGAAATTGTAGGTGCATAGGTAGACGGTCTTCCAATTCCTAATTCTTCTAATTTTTTTACTAAAGAGGCTTCTGTAAAACGGTATGGTGGTCGTGAAAAACGTTCGGTTGCCGTAATGTAGTTATTACTTAAGGCTTCATTGAGTGTCATTGCGGGCAACATCCCTTCTTGTTCCAAATTTTCGTCGTCAGTACCTTCAAGATACACTTTTAGAAACCCATCAAATTTGATAACCTCACCATTTGCTGTGAATGTTTCGTTATGATTTGGCGTGCTTATTTTTACGTTAGTTCTTTCAAGTTGTGCATCGCTCATTTGAGAGGCAATAGCGCGCTTCCAAATAAGATCATAAAGACGGGCTTGATCGCGTTCAATATTTACCGAATGCGTCGAAAAATTCGTCGGACGAATTGCCTCATGCGCCTCTTGAGCGCCCTTTGCTTTCCCTTTAAAATTTCGAGGTTTGCTGTAGCTATCGCCGTAAGACGATGAAATTTCTTGAGCTGCGCTGTTACGGGCTTCTTGAGATAAATTTACACTATCGGTTCTCATGTATGTTATTAGCCCCGCTTCATAAAGGCGTTGCGCCATATTCATGGTTTTACTGACCGAAAAATATAATTTTCTTGACGCTTCTTGTTGTAATGTAGAGGTTGTAAATGGTGGTGCTGGTGATTTTTTTGCAGGTTTTTTTTCTAAGCTAGACACCGCAAATGCAGCATTAGTATTTTGATCTAAAAACGCTTTTGCAGCAGCTTCACTTTCAAATGCCTTCGGTAGTTTTGCCTTAAACACGTTTCCTTTTGCAGTTGTAAATTCAGCATCTATTCTAAAGGTGGCTTGCGATTGAAATTTTTGAATCTCGCGTTCACGCTCTACAATTAACCTAACAGAAACCGATTGGACACGTCCAGCTGAAAGTCCGCCTTTGACTTTTCGCCAGAGAACAGGCGATAATTCATACCCAACAATTCGATCCAAAACACGTCGCGCCTGCTGTGCATCTACTAAATTATAGTCTATTCCACGTGGATTTTTAACCGCTTTCTCTATCGCTGTTTTTGTAATTTCGTGAAAAACGATGCGTTTAGTTTTCGATTTATCTAATTTCAAAGTCTCTGCTAAATGCCAAGCAATTGCTTCTCCTTCCCTATCTTCATCACTTGCCAACCAAACAATTTCTGCTTTTTTGGCTGCAGCTTTTAGCTTACTAACCACTGTTTTTTTATCGGATGACACTTCATATTTTGGTTTAAAATCCCCAGAGACATCCACCCCTAATTCTTTGGAAGGTAGATCAGCAATGTGCCCAAAACTGGACTCAACTTTAAAGTCTTTACCGAGAAATTTTTCTATAGTTTTCGCCTTTGCAGGGGACTCAACAATCACTAAATTTTTAGCCATATCTTATTTTTAGAGAAGTACAAATGTATAGGATTTTTTTTATTTCATTCTTATATTTAACTGACAAAAGAAAAAACGACCGCAAAAGACAGTCGTTTTTTGTACCCATTTTTTAGAATTTAAAACTTAGGAATCAAGCTCTTGAAAAGCGGATTCTGGGGTTTCAAATCCAATCACTTTTTTATAAATTATATACTGAGGAAGGTATAGAAAAAAGCTAAAAAACAAGCTGCCTACTCCACAAGTAACCAATATTACAACGTATAGCAATATGCTATTTAGAATTAACGTTAAAAAAGTAAGTCCCCATTTTTTATGGCCAAGCGAAAATGCTAGCTTAATAATTTCAAGGTTAGATAAATGCGTATTATAAACAAAAAATGGAAGCATAAACAGCAGCGGAACTATAACGTAGATCAATGGAAACAAACAAAGAAGTGCCGCTAAAATAGTGATGCCCAAATAGGCTAACAAAAACACAATTGCTTTACCAACATAAGGCGCCTTAAAAAAATAGAAGAAGTCCGAGATTACAAACAATTCTCCATGATCCATTGCTTTAATAATCTTATAAAACCCTAAATATAAAAGCGATGACACCACACTCACAGCCACCATTAGTAGATAAATCCACACTAATGATGCGCCATATTCATCTACGAGCGCTTGACTTAGAGCCACAGAATCCATCACTCCATTTGATGAGTTTTCTAAGACCATATTAAAATAGGGCATATAAAACAAAATAATAAAGGGCAGCATAATTATAATTGACAACAGTTGGAGGAGAAATCCTTGAAGCCATACTTTTTTAAATAAATTTAGTGACGTATTAAACAAGTCTCCAAAATCTATTGGTTTTGAATTTTGAATTTTCGTTATTAGGTTTTGAAATGAACACATTCGATGATATTTATGGATATTTTATTCAAATAAAGCGGATTGTTTTGTGAAATCAAAATAAAAAATGAAAATCATGACACTTTGTCATAAAAAATAAATTTTTTGTATCTTTGCATGCTTATTGTCCTTCAATGGACATCGTAAAATTATGGAAAAAACAATTGATGAAACGGTACAAGGCTCTAAGCTAGCCCTTACACCAAAACTAGAAAACACCAAAAAACTGTTTATAGAAAGTTATGGCTGCGCCATGAACTTTAGCGACAGTGAAATTGTGGCGTCTATTCTTTCAAATGAAGGGTTTAATACAACTCAAATTTTGGAAGAAGCTGACCTTGTTTTAGTCAATACGTGTTCTATCCGTGACAAAGCGGAACAAACGGTTCGCAAACGGCTAGAAAAATATAACGCTGTTAAACGCGTCAATCCAAAAATGAAAGTAGGCGTTTTGGGCTGTATGGCTGAACGTCTTAAAAGTAAATTTTTAGAAGAAGAAAAAATTGTAGACCTCGTTGTAGGTCCTGATGCTTATAAAGATCTTCCAAATCTCATCGCTGAGGTTGAAGAGGGGCGCAGTGCCGTAAATGTTATTCTTTCTAAAGACGAAACTTATGGCGATATCTCTCCTGTTCGATTAAACACCAATGGCGTAACCGCTTTTGTCTCTATCACTAGGGGTTGTGATAATATGTGTACATTTTGTGTAGTGCCCTTCACTAGAGGTCGTGAACGCAGCAGAGAACCCCAAAGTATTCTTGAAGAAATTAATGATTTATGGCTCAAAGGCTACAAAGAAGTTACGCTTTTGGGACAAAACGTTGATAGTTATTTATGGTATGGTGGCGGACTCAAAAAAGACTTTAGTAAAGCAACAGAAATGGAAAAGGCAACCGCCATTGACTTTGCATTACTTTTGGATATGTGTGCAAAAGCACAGCCAAAAATGCGTATTCGATTTTCTACTTCGAACCCACAAGACATGGCCTTGGATGTGATTAAAATTATGGCTAAACATCAGAATATTTGTAATCATATTCACCTTCCAGTTCAGAGTGGAAGCAACCGTATTCTTAAAGAAATGAATCGCCAACACACCCGAGAAGAATATCTTACTTTAATACAAAATATTAAAGCCATTATTCCTGACTGCACCATTTCTCAAGATATGATTTGTGGCTTTCCAACAGAAACTGAAAACGATCATCAAGACACGCTGAGTTTGATGTCAGAAGTTAGCTTTAGTTTTGGCTATATGTATGCGTATTCCGAACGCCCTGGAACAATGGCAGAACGAAAACTCGATGACGATGTACCTTTTGAAACTAAAAAAAGACGTCTCGCTGAAGTAGTTGAACTCCAACGCGCACATAGCCTTTACAGAACAGAAGAATTTCTACATCAAACTGTTGAAGTACTAATTGAAAAAGAATCAAAAAAATCTGCCGAACAATGGTCTGGAAGAAGTGCACAAAACACGGTGGCTGTTTTTCCAAAGGAAGACTACAAAATAGGTGATTTTGTAAACGTAAAAATACATAAGTGCACAAGCGCGACTCTTATTGGAGAAGCGGTTGGTTTATCTGAAAATAATTAATTATGGAAACAGTTCAGTCTATAAAACAACGGTTTAGTATCATTGGGAACGATACCGGATTGAATCGCGCTATAGAAAAAGCCGTTCAAGTAGCACCTACAGACATTTCAGTGTTAGTGACAGGAGAAAGTGGTGTTGGAAAAGAAAGTATTCCTAAAATTATTCATCAGCTTTCGCACCGAAAACACGGCAAATATATTGCTGTCAATTGTGGTGCAATACCAGAAGGCACCATAGACAGTGAGCTTTTTGGACATGAAAAAGGCGCTTTCACCGGAGCGACCCAAAGCCGTTCAGGCTACTTTGAGGTTGCTAATGGTGGCACTATTTTTCTTGATGAAGTTGGCGAACTCCCCCTGACAACCCAAGTGCGATTATTGCGTGTTCTAGAAAATGGTGAGTTTATAAAAGTAGGATCAAGTACGGTTTTAAAAACCGATGTCAGAATTGTGGCTGCCACAAACGTGAACATGTTTGAAGCAATTGAAAAAGAAAAATTCCGCGAGGACTTATATTATAGATTAAGTACTATTGAGATTTTATTGCCCGCACTACGAGAGCGAAAAGACGATATTCACTTGTTATTTAGAAAATTTGCGAGTGATTTTGCTTTAAAATATAAAATGCCAACCATTAGACTGGATGATAATGCTGTTCAAGCACTCATTAATTACAGATGGAGTGGAAATGTAAGACAGCTTCGAAATGTTGCCGAACAAATCTCAGTGTTAGAGTCGTCAAGACTGATTGATGCTGTGACTCTAAAAACCTATTTACCAAATATGGAAGGTAATTTTCCTACGGTTCAAGAAAAAAACAAGAGTCAAAGTGATTTTAGCACCGAAAGAGAGATTTTATATAAGGTTCTATTTGATATGAAAAGTGATTTGAATGACCTCAAAAAACTAACCATGGAATTGATGCAAAACGACAATC
>CAJQMT010000053.1 GCA_905479475.1 uncultured Flavobacteriaceae bacterium | reverse complement strand
ATTTTAGGAGGAGTGGACAAAGGGAATGATTACTTGGATTTGATCCTTTGGTAAGAGAAAAAGTAAGAGCAATTGTTTGTTTAGGAGTAGACAATTCTAAAATTATACAATCTTTTGACGGTGTGGTGGATACCATTGTAGAAACAAGAGGAGCAGAAGAGGCTGTGAAAGTTGCTTACAAGTTAGCTCAAAAAGGAGATGCTGTTTTGCTGTCTCCAGCTTGCGCTAGTTTCGATTTGTTTGAAAGTTATGAAGATCGAGGAAGACAGTTTAAAGATGCAGTAAGTCATTTGTAGAGAGCCCTATTAAAATAAGAAAAACAACATGAATCAATTGTTCAGACATTTGCAAGGAGATCGAGCCATATGGGCGCTCGTGGGTATCTTGGCTATATTTTCGTTTATGCCCGTGTACAGTGCAAGTACCAATTTGGTGTATGTCGTTGGAAATGGTTCTACGTTGGGACATTTGGTAAAACATGCTGTATTGTTGTGTATGGGCTTTGCAATTATGTTTGGAGTTCATAAAATCCCCTATCGTTATTTTAGTGGAGGTTCCCTATTGCTTTTTCCAGTAGTCATTGTTTTATTGATCGTAACCCTTGCCCAAGGGACTACTATTGGAGGTGCCAATGCAAGTCGTTGGATTCAGCTTCCTGTTTTGGGTGTTGGTTTTCAAACGTCTACACTTGCTTCATTGGTGTTGATGGTCTACGTAGCCCGTTATTTAGCTCGAAGAAAAGAGAGGCAAATAGAATTCAAAGAAAGTCTTCTGCAATTTTGGCTGCCTATTGGAGGGACTTTGTTGCTGATTTTACCCGCAAATTTTTCGACGACCGCACTCATTTTTATGATGGTATTACTAGTCGCTTTTATTGGTGGCTATCCAAAAAAACATTTGGCATTTGTCATTGCTGGGAGTATCGGGATATTGGCAATTTTTGTACTTGTTGTAAAGGCTTTTCCGGATGCCATGCCAAACAGAGTTGCTACTTGGCAAAGTCGAATAGAAAATTTTTCAAACAAAGAAAATGCAGAAGGATATCAAGTAGAGAAAGCAAAAATAGCGATTGCAACCGGTGGTTTGACAGGAAGAGGCCCGGGAAAGAGTGTGCAAAAGAATTTTTTACCGCAGTCGTCATCTGATTTTATTTTCGCCATTATTGTGGAAGAATACGGTGTGATTGGGGCTATTACGGTTTTGTCTTTTTATTTTTTACTGTTGTTTCGAATTTTGGTAGCTGCACAAAAAGCAGGGACTGTCTTTGGGACATTACTCGTTATTGGAGCTGGCTTGCCAATAGTGTTTCAGGCAATCATAAATATGTCTGTAGCAACCAATATGATTCCAGTTACAGGACAAACACTGCCGCTTATCAGTAGTGGAGGGACGTCTATTTGGATGACCTGTTTTGCTCTGGGAATTGTGTTAAGTGTTTCTTCTTCCAAAGAAGTAACAGAAGAAGATTTGAACGAAGAAAGCGACGATCCATTGTCGATTTTACACGAAACGATACACGAATAGAATAAATAAATAGTTGAAATGAACCAGAAGAAGTTGAACATATTGATAAGTGGAGGAGGTACAGGAGGACATATTTATCCTGCGATTGCCATTGCAAATGAATTGCGAGCCCGTTTTCAGAATGCCAATTTTTTGTTTGTTGGCGCCAAAGATCGTATGGAAATGGAGAAAGTGCCGGCTGCGGGCTATGCTATCAGAGGTTTGTGGATTTCTGGTGTGCAGCGACAAGTGACCTTGCGGAATTTCTTGTTCCCTTTGAAGTTGATAAGCAGTCTTGTCAAAGCAAGGGCTATTTTGAGAAAATTCAAACCCGATGTAGTCATCGGCACAGGAGGTTTTGCAAGTGGTCCTGTGTTGTATGTTGCCGCAAACAAAAATATTCCGACGCTCATTCAAGAGCAAAATTCTTATCCCGGGATTACCAATAAATTGCTTTCGAAAAAGGTAAATAAAATATGTGTGGCCTATGATTTTTTAGAGCGTTATTTTCCCAAAAACAAAATTATAAAAACGGGAAATCCGGTGCGACAAGATTTGTTGGATGTCGGTTCTAAAAAGCAAGAAGCACAAGACTTTTTCGGTCTGGATATGTCCAAAAAAACCTTGCTAATTTTAGGAGGGAGTTTGGGAGCAAGAACGATCAATCAGCTTGTGGAGCAACAATTGGACTTTTTTGAAAAACAGGAGGTGCAGGTGGTTTGGCAGTGTGGAAACCTGTATGCTAAAGACTATCACAAATACAATACAAGAACAGGGGTGCAGGTGCATGCCTTTCTGAATCGAATGGATTTGGCTTATGCAGCATCCGATTTTATTATCAGTCGTGCTGGCGCAAGTTCAATTTCAGAGTTATGTATTGTAGCAAAACCGACGCTATTTATTCCGTCCCCAAATGTTTCGGAAGACCATCAAACAAAAAATGCCAATGCGGTGGTATCTCAAAATGCAGCACTCATGATTCGAGAGTCTCAATTGGAAGGTTTTCAAAAGAAATTTACAGCACTTATTGCAAGTGATGGTTTTCAAGAAGAAATCTCTAGCAATATGAAAAAATTGGCTTTGCCAAATGCGACAAATATAATTGTAGACGAAGTAGAAAAATTAGTAAAGCGATAAAAGTTAGTTTGAAAAATTTTAGCAACATATATTTTATTGGAATTGGAGGCATTGGAATGTCTTCCATAGCAAGGTACTTTTTGGAAAATGGCAAAAAGGTAGCGGGGTATGACAAAGTTCCTTCCGAAATCACAAAAGAGCTGGTTGCTTTGGGAGCACAGATTCATTTTGAAGATGCCATGGCTGCCATTCCTCAAGATTTTAAAAAGAAAGAAAATACCTTGGTGGTTTTTACACCGGCTGTTCCAGCAGATCATCAAGAACTGGCATACTATAAAGCAAACAATTTCAGCGTTTTAAAGAGAGCTCAAGTGTTAGGTGAAATTACAAAAAATACTTTTTGCTTAGCGGTCGCTGGAACTCATGGAAAAACCACAACGACTGCTATTTTAGGGCATATTATGAAAGTTTGCAATACAGAGGCAACTTCTTTTTTAGGAGGTGTCGCTGAAAATTACAACAGCAATTTGATTTTGGGGAAAGACGAGGTTTTTGTGGTGGAGGCCGATGAATTTGACCGTTCTTTCTTACAATTAGCACCAAACTTGGCCTGTGTGACCTCTATGGATGCCGACCATTTGGATATTTACGGAGAAAAAGAATCTTTGCAGGATTCCTTTCGTGCTTTCGCTCAAAAAGTAACAAACACATTGATTGTGGCCAAAGGATTGCCTATCAAAGGATTGACTTATGCTGTAAATGAGGAAGCCGACTATGAAATTTTCAATGTAAAAGTAGAGGACGGAACCTATGTTTTTGATGTAAAAACGCCCAAAAGTAGTTGTATAAATGTTTCTTTTGGACTTCCAGGAAAACACAATTTAGCAAATGCTTTGGCAGCGATAGCACTTGCGGAGCAATACGGTGTAGCGCTTTCTGAAAGTACAAGTGCCCTGCAAAGTTTTAGAGGAGTGAAGCGAAGATTTTCCTATAAAATAAAGTCAGAAGAGTTTGTTTTGATAGATGATTATGCTCACCATCCAACAGAAATCAATGCAGTCGCAGATGCCGTACTTGAATTGTACCCATCGGAAAAAGTAATGGCTGTTTTTCAACCCCATTTGTTTAGTAGGACTCGAGATTTTATTGAAGATTTTGCAAGTAGTTTGTCTCGGTTTGATGAATTGGTATTGTTGGATATCTATCCCGCTAGAGAATTGCCTATCGAAGGAGTAGATTCCAATTGGTTGTTGGAAAAAGTGATTTCGAAGAAAAAACAACGCTTGTTGAAAAAAGAAATATTGCCTGCTATTCAGAAAACAAAAGCGAAAGTAGTTGTCATGCTTGGAGCAGGAGATATCGGAGTATTGGTAGAAGAAATAGCCGAAAAAATCAATCAGGAATTATGATGAAAAGATACATCGTATATATAAAAAGTATTTTTTTATTGAGCCTAGTGGTGTTCTTGTATGGGTTTTCATCTCAAAAGAACAACCGAAGAAAAATAACAGATTTGGAAATTGAATTTTCCAATGGAGACAATTTGTTCATGACACATGAAATGGTTAATAAATTGTTAATACAAAAAAATGAACCGGTGAAAAACAAGGCTAAATCCTTAATAAATTTACATAAGTTTGAAATGAGCGTTGCTAAAAACCCACTCGTTGAAGAAGCCAAAGTCTACATGACAATAGCAGGGTCCCTAAAAACGGTAGTTACGCAACGAACTCCTATAGGCAGGGTAATCACAGGAAAAGAAGGGTATTATATTGACAGGCAAGGGCTTAAGATGCCACTGTCGGTGAATTATTCTGCACGCGTTCCATTGGTTTCAGGTCAGTTTACGGACGAAGACATCCCCGTGGTGTTTTTGTTGTTGAAAAAAATAAACAGCGAAGAATTTTTGACAAATTCAATTGTTGGAATTCACAAAGCTTCCAATGGGGACTATTTGTTGAAGACTAGGATGTATGATCAAGAGATTCGGATAGGTACAATTGCTGGACTGGATACAAAGCTGAAAAAACTATTGGTTTTTTATAAGAAAATCATTCAAGAAAAGGCAGTAGGAGATTATAAAACAATTAATTTAAAATACAACAACCAGGTTGTGTGTACAAAGTATTGACTTATGGAAAAAAGGAATATTTCGGTAGGATTAGACATTGGAACTACGAAAATCGTAGCCATGATTGGTTGTAAAAACGAGTATGGTAAAATTGAGGTGTTAGGAATTGGAAAAGCCAAAAGTCTCGGTGTCAAAAGAGGCGTTGTTAATAATATTACACAAACCATCCAATCCATACAGCAAGCCGTTGAAGAATCAGAGAGTGTTTCAGGACAAGAAATAAAAGATGTAGTTGTCGGAATTGCAGGACAGCATATACGAAGTTTACACCACAGCGATTATATCACGCGAGATGATGCCGATAAAGTTATTGACGAGGCAGATATTGAAGAGTTGATCAATCAGGTTCACAAATTGGTGATGTTGCCAGGAGAAGAAATTATTCACGTATTACCACAAGACTTCAAAGTAGACAGCCAAGAACATATCAAAGAAACGATAGGGATGTATGGTGGACGTTTGGAAGCAAATTTCCATGTGGTCGTAGGACAAGTTTCTTCCATTAAAAATATTGGGCGCTGTGTGAAAAGTGCAGGTTTAGACCTTTCAGAAATCACATTAGAACCTCTAGCTTCAGCTTCTGCAGTATTAAGTCAAGAAGAAAAAGAAGCAGGAGTTGCTTTGATAGATATTGGAGGAGGAACGACCGATTTGGCCATTTTTAAAGATGGAATCATTCGTCATACTGCTGTAATTCCTTTCGGAGGAAATGTCATTACGGAGGATATTAAAGAAGGCTGTTCGATTATTGAAAAACAAGCAGAGCTTTTGAAAGTGAAGTTTGGTTCGGCTTGGCCTGGAGAAAACAAGGAAAATGAAATTGTTTCGATTCCAGGATTGAGAGGTAGAGAGCCAAAGGAAATCACTTTGAAAAATTTATCCAAAATTATTCACGCACGCGTTACGGAGATTATTGAACAAGTGTATTTGGAGATCAAAAATTATGGACACGAAACACAAAAAGGGAAACTTATTGCAGGTATTGTGTTGACAGGTGGAGGAGCTCAAGTGAAACATTTGAAGCAGTTGGTAGAGTATATTACTGGCATGGATACGCGTATCGGCTACCCGAACGAGCATTTGGCAGGAGGTTCCGACGAGGCGTTGAGCAGTCCTTCATTCGCAACCGCAGTTGGATTGCTTATGGAAGGTTTGGAAAAACGAGAGAAATCAGAAATTTTAGAAAATCCTGACTTGGAAGATGGAGACGAAGATCAAACATTTGAAGCAGCGGAAGAAGAAAGTTCCCATGAAGCAGAAAGCAAGCAGAGAACTCAGAATTCAGGTATGAAAAAATCCATTTTTGAAAAGTTTACAGAACGCTTTCGGGAATTTTTAGACAATGCAGAATAAGTAGGATTCTAGTAAAAAAACAAAAGAAAGAATTAAAAGTAAGGTACTGCGTAAAGCGCTGAGGTCGTTTTTTCAAAACTACATCACTGTTTTATCAAGATACCGAGAAATAATCATCAAAAAGACAGAGTTATTATGAGCAGCACAGAATTTGATAACATTTCATTTGATATGCCAAAATCCCAATCCAATACCATCAAAGTTATTGGAGTTGGAGGAGGTGGAAGCAATGCTGTAAACTATATGTTTCAGCAAAATACCAAAGGGGTTGATTATGTCATTTGTAATACAGATGCACAAGCTTTGGACAATAGTCCAATTCCAAATAAAATTCAATTGGGAGCTTCTTTGACCTCGGGACTTGGAGCGGGAGCGAATCCAGAGATAGGAGAAGAGTCTGCCAAAGAAAGTTTGCAAGAAATTCAAGAAATGCTGACAAGTCATACCAAAATGGTTTTTATCACCGCTGGTATGGGAGGAGGTACAGGTACAGGTGCAGCCCCAATTATTGCAAAAATTGCAAAAGACCTAGATATCCTAACAGTAGGAATTGTGACCATGCCTTTTCAGTTTGAAGGAAGAAGACGCACGGAACAGGCGCAAAAAGGGATAGATGAGTTGCGTCAAAATGTGGATTCTTTGATTGTAATTAACAATAACAAGTTGCGAGAAGTTTATGGAAACTTGGGATTCAAAGCAGGATTTTCAAAGGCAGACGAAGTTTTGACAACAGCCTCAAGAGGAATCGCAGAAGTAATTACACATCACTACAAACAAAATATTGACTTACACGATGCCAAAACTGTCCTTTCCAATAGTGGAACAGCTATTATGGGGTCTTCTAAAGAATCAGGAGCGAACCGTGCAAAAAATGCGATTGTCAAAGCATTGGATTCCCCATTGTTGAATGACAATAAAATTACGGGTGCTAAGAATGTATTGCTATTGATTGTCTCTGGAGAAGAAGAAGTTACGTTGGATGAAATTGGAGAAATCAATGATTTTATTCAGGTGGAAGCAGGATACGATGCCAACATCATTATGGGAGTTGGAGAAGATGAGGCTTTGGGAGATGCTATTGCCGTTACTGTTGTCGCTACTGGTTTTACAGCAGATCAACAATGTGATATTACCAATACGGAGGCGAAAAGAGTGATTCATATTCTAGAAGATGAACAAAAAGCAGTGTATAATTTTGATGCAAAAGAAGGACTTCAAAACAAGGTAGAAGAGGTCGCTACAGATATTCCTTCCAAAGACAATAAGATTGTCTATCAATTAGGAGAGGAAGAAGAAGAAGTTCCCAATGCGATTGTCAAAACAACCAGTTTTATTCAGAATTTGGAAGTGGTATATGAAGAAGTCACTGCACCAGAAATACTTCAAGAGCAAGTGGTTTCTTTCGACTTAGAAGACGATTTTGTGATTGATGAAATCCAGCAGAAACCGAAGACAAACACTGTAGACACAGAAACACCTTTGCAGATGGATTTGCTTTTTGATCTTCCTGTGTCAGATGCCATGGAAGTAAAGGAAGAAAGACAAATCTCACGTGATTTAGGAGAAGAGGTAGATGCTTTTATTCAAAAATTGGAAGTCATAGATCCTTTGGAAATCAAAAAAGAGGCAATCACAGAAAAAACAATTCGTTATGTTTTGGAAGAAGATTCTGAGATAGATGTCAACGAAATTGAAGTGTCGGGAGCAACAGAAGTAGTTGCAGAAGAACCTTCCAAAGTAATCAAATACAGCTTGTCTGATTTTGAAAGTATGGAGCCGACGATTAAAAATGCATCGACTATTCCTGTCAATGAAATGGATGTGGTGGGAGCTAAAGAGGTAGAAGTAGAGGCGGAAGAGTTGCAACTTGAATTGAAAACAAAAGAAGTAACTCCTATAGAGGAGATGGAAGTTGTGGACTCCAAGGAAGTATCTCCTTTGGATTTGACAATTTCTGAATTGCAAAAAAGAAGCAATTCACGGAAGGAGAAAATGAAAAAATTCAATTATAAGTTTATGAACAATGTCAATCAAAATTTAGAGGATATTGAAAACCAGCCTGCTTATAAAAGAATGGGAATTGACTTACAAGAATCAAATTCTTCGGATGTTTCACAGTCGAGAACAACACTTAGTATGGACGAAAATGATGAAATTCAATTGCGTTCAAACAATTCCTTTTTACACGACAATGTAGATTAAAAAGTACTTTGAAAATAAAAAAACTCTTGTTGCTTACAGCAAGAGTTTTTTTGTGCGATTTGTTTTTTTCTTCTCTGAAAGCGTATTTTCACGAAGGCTATTTTTTATTATATTTGTGCTTCTAAATTTAGGATAATGAGTTTGCAAAAAGAAATAATGACCAAGCTAAAAGAAGCGATGAAAGCAAAAGACAGTGTTGCTTTAGAATCTTTAAGAGCGGTGAAATCTGCCATTCTATTGGCTCAGACAGAAACAGGAGCTAAAGAAGAATTGACGGAAGATCAAGAGCTTAAAATTCTTCAGAAATTGGTGAAGCAACGAAAAGACAGTGCACAATTGTTTTCAGAGCAAGGAAGAGAAGATTTGGCAACTCCAGAATTGGAGCAGGCAGCTGTGATTACTCAGTTTTTACCTGTGCAGATGACGGAAGAGGCTATCGAAGCAGCAGTAGTGGAAATTATTTCTCAAACAGGAGCCGCAGGAATGAAAGACATGGGCAAAGTGATGGGAATGTCTTCCAAAAAATTGGCAGGAAAAGCAGATGGAAAAACGATTGCAGTAATTGTAAAAAAACTATTGGCTTAAAATAGTCAATTCATACATGTTTTTTTTAAGATGTGAGATCTTAAAAAAAACAAAGGCCCCGTGGCGCAATTGAATAGCGCATCAGATTTCGGCTCTGAGGGTTGCAGGTTTGAATCCTGCCGGGGTCACAAATAAATCAGCAAAAAGTTGAAAGAAAGCAAGTTCAAAATAAAGAGCTTGCTTTTTTATTTTGGATGAAGCGGTAATTTGTTTTGTTGATTTTCAAAGCGGAGCTTTGTCAGGATAATCGCAGCCAATACTGATTTTGACTGCTTTGCGAAATCTTTTCTAAAGTTTTTTAAAGGAAGTTGTACACATAAAAAAAACCATCGAAGTAAAATTCATTACAACGATGGTTTCGAAAATATGTCATTACTGTTTTGGAAAATCTTATGCAGAATTCCTGCTTGCATTGGTGTTTCCAAAAAGAGATCTGGTTACTATTTTTTCAAAAGTTTCTAATTTCTTAGGATCTGTTACGCCAGATTTGTTCATGTTTTGCACTTCTCTCAGCGCATATTGTTGTATGGTTAACAAAGGCAATACAATAGAATCACGCACGCCGATGGAAGCTTTTCCTTCTGGGTAATTCTCCATCAATTCAGAATGACCTGTGAGCTTTAATAGCAAACGTTTTGTGAGTAGGTATTCTTCGTGAATGATATTCCAGAAATCACCAAATTCTTCGTCTTTTGCCATATAAGCAGTCAATTCAAAGAATGATTTTGTCAAGGACATTACACTGTTTTCTAACAAAGTTTTAAAGAAATTCGAACGGTTGTAAAAGGCTTGAATTTTATCAAATTCACCTGCATCTTCGTACTTTTTAAAGGCAGTACCCACCCCGAAAAATCCAGGAACATTTTGTTTCAATTGAGACCAACTTCCCACAAAAGGAATCGCTCTCAAGTCTCCAAAGTCTAATTTTGTCGATTTTGATCTTTTCGATGGTCTGGAACCGATGTTAGCTTTTCCGTAAAATTTCAACGTACTCATACGTTCCAAGTAAGGAATAAACATAGCATGGTTTTTGAAATCAGAATAGGCCTCAAAACTTGTTTCCGCAAGATCCGTCATGACTGCTCTGTCTTCATCATGCATCGCACCATTTTTAGGGTCGTCAAATATATTGTTGGTAATTCCTGCACCTAACAATTGTTCGATGTTGTAACGAGATGATTTTCTGTTCCCAAAGTTCGAACTGATCGTCTGCCCTTGAATGGTCAATTGAATTTCTTGGTTTTCAATATTTGGTCCCAAAGAAGCGTAGAATTTAGAAGTTTTTCCTCCTCCACGTGCTGGTGGTCCTCCACGTCCGTCGAAGAAAATTACTTTGATACCAAATTCTCTAGAAACGGCACTCAACTCTTCTTTCGCTTTGTAGATTCCCCAGTTTGCCATTAAGTAACCTCCATCTTTGGTTCCGTCAGAAAAACCGAGCATGATGTTTTGTTTGTTTGCTCTGCTTTCAACATGCGCACGGTATTCAGGGATGCTGTAGAGTTGTCGCATTACTTGTGGTGCGACTTTTAAATCGTCTACAGTCTCAAATAGCGGAGCAACATCCACAGAGAGTCCATCTTCAAAACCAGAAAGGTTGAGCATGGCAAAGGTTTCCATTACATTCAATGCAGTTTGGTTGTTGCTAATGATGTATCTGTTAGCACCTCTCACACCATTTTCTTTTTGGATGGTACTGATAGCTTGCATAGAACCAAGTGTTTTTACAGCCATTTCATCTGAAAATTGTCCAGGGTCAACCGATCCTTTTACTTTTGCCAAAATTTGGATTTGCTCATCAGCAGACAATTCTAGGTAGTTGCTTGGGAAAATTCCAGGATTGCTTTCCTGTAATTCTTTTACAATTCCTACAAAAACGTTGTGGTGTACACGGCTATCTTGTCGGATATCCATGGTTGCGAAATGGTATCCAAATATTTTGATTTTGTTGATAAAACTATCTACCTCCTCAATAAACAAACTGTTGTGTTGGTCTTTCAACGTTTTTTTAATCGTATACAACTTGTTCAACAGGGCTTCACAAGAAATTTTGATCGGTGCGTCTTCAGAAATACAGCTATCGTATAGTCTTGTTTCGATGTCACTGATAATGTCGTAAACACCTTCGAAAGAGAGGCGTCTTTTTATTTGACGCGCATCTCTGTAATAGTTTTTTAGAACTGTCTGACGTAATTTTCGGGCAACTCTTAAGGTAGTATCTGTGGTTACAAAAGGATTTCCATCTCTATCTCCACAAGGCCAAAATCCTAAATTGATGATGTCATTGTCAATTGGTTTTCCTTCAAAAATATGCGTTTGGATATAGTCGTATATTTTACTAATCGAATGATAGAATACGTTTTCTAAGTACCAAATCAAACTGATAGCTTCGTCATACGGAGTGGGTTTTTGATCCGCAAAAAATGGAGTTTTCCCTAGTTGAGACAACAATTTTTGGATCATCGCCAAATCGTCAGATTTGATGGCGTTTTGCAAGTCAGTAAGAATGGTCAAAACCGTTCCTGGATAAAATTGCGTAGGATGTGCTGTTAGAACCAATCGTGTTTTGAATTCTTTTAAGTAATCTTGAAGCTCGGTCTTTACTCTTTTGGAGCTGGCAACTTCTTTGATGTTTCGCATGGTGCCAATTCCATTCATGTTATTGATCACAGGAAACGCTGCATCTTCGATAGCGTCAAATAGTACAACTTGACGTTCGATGTATTGAATAAATTTGAATAGAAATCCGATTCGGTCTTCTTCTGAGCAATCTGATTTGTATTTATCAAAAAAGGCGCTTACGATTTCTGTGGGTGTTTTTCCATTTTTAAACCCTTCGATACATGTTTCGTTAAACAGGGGCAATAGCGTTCCTGTTTTTGTAACGTTGTCAAAAGGCAATGTCATAAAAACACTATTGTATACTTGGTACTTTGAGAGTACGTGATCGTTGAATCTTGATAGTTTTGTTTGTTTTGACATGTGCTGTAATTTTATGCTTGCGAAGATACAAAAGCCTGTTAAAACTAGGGGGGATATGTGTAAAAATAAACAAACAATTCCTCAAGAGTGAAAAAAACAACAAACAATTTTCGATGTGGTTGTCTCAAAATAAAAGTATTTTATCTCAATAAGCATATCTACAAACCGCTTTTTTTTCAAACGGGTTCTTTATTTTTTTGATATCTTCGATACGAAATACGGTAAAAAATGAAATTTACAGTCCCAAAAATAAACTCTTTTGTATTGCTAAAAATTCCGTCCGCTTATTTGTCAGGAGTTCGAGTAGTAAAAATAACTGAGAGCGAAGTGGTGGTTGGTGTGAAATTTAGATGGATCAATCAAAACCCCTTTCAATCCATGTATTGGGCAACGCAAGGAATGGCCTCTGAATTGGCTACGGGTGTTGTGATGATGCAAGAGATTGATAATTCTGGAAAGAAAATGTCGATGTTGGTCACTGAACAAACAGGAGAATTTGTCAAGAAAGCAGTAGGCAAAATACAATTTATTTGCACCAATGATGGTTCAGTGGCGAAAGTCTTGCAACAGGCAATACAAACTGGAGAAGGGCAAGAAATAACTTTGTACTCAGAAGGGATAGATGAAGAAGGAGACGTCGTCTCAAAATTCACTTACCGGTGGAGTGTAAAATCAAAAAAATGACCCAAGCTTGGGCTATTATTCCTCAGAAGACTTTATTTTTTCCAAGTAAGAACGCAATGCTTTTCCGTAGGTAGAGTTTTTTATTTCTTCACTCAAAGACGCATTGATGGTGTCTAACAATATAATATTAGCATTTGCGAGTTTTGTCAAGGCCAAATAGGGAGCTACTTCCGAAGAGCTGTTGTTTAAAGCAAAATTAGTAGTGTATAGGTAGTTTCGTCGAAGCAACTGTTTGGATTCTTTTTCCAATGCTTCCAATTTTTTTTCATCTTTTTCTTTTTGAGCTTCGAAGTTTTCTTTGATCATTTCTAAATTTCGGTTTTGAAATTTTGAAGCGATTTTATTGTATTTGTCTAAAATAGTTTGGTTTTCAGAACCCGCTATTTTTGCGTTGTAAACAAATCTTTCCAGCGAAGTCTGTATGTCAATTGTCCCCTCATCACCAAAAAAAGGGATTGTTTTTTTAGGATCTTTATTGAGGGAAAGGAAATAAACTTGAGGACTGTCAATCGTTGTCGCAAATTGAAAGATACCATTTCCGTCAATTGTGATTGAATCGATACCGATGAGGTCTCCGTCAGAAATTTTTTCCAAGTAAAGGACGCCTTTTTTTAAATTTTTAATTTCTCCTTGGACAAGCATATTGTGATTGTCACTACAGGATGTAGACAATAGAGAAGCACAGATAAAGATGAGGAGATGTTTCGACATAATGAGCGTATTTGAGTTCAAATAAAGAAATCTTTTAGCAGAATTCAAAATATTTAGCAAGAGCCTTTGCAACACCATCATTGTGATTGGTGTCGGTCGTAGCATCGGCTATTTTTAAAACTTCTTCTTTTGCGTTTTTGACAGCAACACCTATTTCTACTGCTGATAGCATTTCAATGTCGTTGTAATTGTCTCCAAAAGCGATACAGTTTTTTAGAGAAAAATTCGGGTATTGATGTTTTAGGAGTGTTTGAATTCCTGTTAGTTTTGAGATTTTTTTGTTCGCAATTTCAACATAGGTATCTTTGGAGCGGTACAAATGCAATTCGTTTGCATGCGTTTTTTCTAAATTTTCGATCAGTACATCAAGCTCTTCTTTGGCGCCCATACACATAATTTTATGAGCCCCTTTTCCTTTTTCTTTCCAGTCCAAAATGACGTTTTCTATGCTCTTTAAGGACGGACTTACTTTGGTATTGTTTTCTTCGCGTAGCGCCCAATAATCCATGGATTCAACATACCAATCGTCGTTGTTGTAAAGGCTAACATGTATTTTTTTATCTGCATTCAAACGGGCAATCTCCTGAATGGTAGGGACTGATATTTCAGTGGAATGAATGGGTTTTCCATTTACCAATACAAGGCCACCGTTGTAGCAGATCAAAGGAGTGTTCTCGATTTTCAAATCTCTTTGAATATGGTATATCGCGCTTGGCATTCTAGAAGAAATCAATATGAAAGGCACATTTTTGTTCGAGATGTTGGCTACAGAATTCTTCAACGCTTCCGAAGGAACACGCTCCTTGTTGAGTAAGGTTCCGTCGATATCGGTAAAAGCTATTTTTAAAGGCATTCAATTTTCTTTTTCACGTTCTAAAATAGCTTTCACAACCCCTCTATGCACGAATGAGTTTACAACCCTCCAGCCTGTTTTTGCATAACTATTTAAAAGTGCTTCAAAATCTGCATCTTTTTTTATGGGCGTACTTTTTTGTTTGATGAATTTGTATTCTTTCATAGACTTACTTTTTTTTAGGAGGCATGGGGCCTCTTTTGTGGATGATCAAACCGTTTAAAAAATTACGTAAAAATTGATCCTTGCATTCCATGAATTTAGGATGGTCTTCATTACGATACAGTGCATTGATTTCACTTTTGGTAACTCTAAAATCTACCAATGCCATAATCTCTACAATGTCGGTGTCTTTTAATTGAAGAGCAACACGCAGTTTTTTTAAAATATCGTTGTTTGTCATAAATGTTATTTTTAACGATACAAAGATAGGTAAATCCTTTGTTTAAGAATGTGTTTTGAAGTCAATATAAAAGAACAAGACCTTCCTGTTTTTTATTTTGCTTTTAGAAAAAGCAATCATTTTTAATTTTATTCTTTTGGAAGCCCATTGAGCTTTCAAAAAAGAGAAAATGAGTGAGCATACAACCCAATTTTCAAAATAGTTGTATTATTACGAAATACGATGAAAACATATTACAGCATAGGACTCATGTCTGGAACTTCTTTGGACGGTGTAGATTTAGTGTACGTTTCTATTTCTACGGGGAAAAAATATACCTATGAGATTATTCATGCCAAAACTTATGCGTATTCAGAATACTGGAAAAACACCTTGCAGCAATCTTTTACAAAACCGAGAGAAGTATTGGGGAGTTTAGACGAGTCCTATGGCACTTTTTTAGGAGCACTGATTTTAGAGTTTAAATCAGAAAAAAACATTCAAAAGCTAGATTTTATTGCCTCGCATGGACATACTGTTTTTCATAAACCATCAGAAAAATACACCTTGCAAATAGGGTGTGGTAAAGAAATTTCAAGACTCACGAACACACGTGTTGTATACGATTTTAGAACACAAGATGTGGCTTTCGGAGGACAAGGAGCTCCCCTCGTACCCATGGGAGATCAACTGTTGTTTTCGGACTATGATTTTTGTCTGAATTTAGGGGGTTTTGCAAATGTATCCTATGAAGAAGACGGAGAACGAAAAGCTTTTGATATTTGCCCAGTAAATATTGTGTTGAACCATTACGCAAACAAAATCGGAAAATTGTACGACGACAAAGGACAATTGGCGGCTTCTGGAAAAGTGAACGAAGCACTTTTGAGTGCTTTGAACGCCGATTTATTTTTTACATTGGCACCGCCAAAATCATTGGGCTACGAATTTGTAATTACGCAAGTACTGCCCAAAATAGACGCTCAAGAGTTGAAAATAGAAGATATCCTTCGGACGTATGTCGAACATATTGCTCAAAAAATAGCCGAAGTATTTCCCCAAAAATCAGGACCCACTATTTTAGTCACAGGAGGTGGGGTTTACAATGGTTTTTTGTTGCATCGCATTCAAGAAATTTCAAAAATCCCTATAAAAAAACCGGAAGAAGAATTGATTGAATTTAAAGAAGCCTTGGTTTTTTCGCTTCTAGGACTTTTGAAGTTGGAAAAAAAAGTGAATTGTTTGAAAAGTGTCACCGGAGCAAAAAAGGATCATAGTAGTGGACGAATAGCATAGTCCTTTGGATTTTTTTGTCCGATTTCAAACAGCAGTTTAAAAAAAAATAAAAACACTAAAAAAAGCTTAGCTCTCATTCAAAAACAGTAGTTTAGTAGCTGAATTTTTTAAAACACAATATCATGCTAAAATATTTTTTAGGGAATAGTCCAAAATGGTTCAAGATTACGATGATTTTCTTTTTAATCATCAATATTCCTATTTATTTTATCAATCCAACCATTTGTTCCTGGATGTTTATTGGCGAATTCATTTTTACACTAGCAATGGCGTTGAGGTGTTATCCATTGCAATCTGGGGGCTTGCTTGCCATACAAATTGTAGCATTGGGATTGACCAGTCCACACAATGCGTATCATGAGGTAGAACAAAACCTAGAAGTAGTGTTGTTGCTTGTTTTTATGGTGGCAGGGATTTATTTTATGAAACCTCTTTTGATGTTTATTTTTAGTAAAATTTTCACAAAAGTCAAATCTAAAATTGCCCTCTCTTTGTTATTTGTGTTTTTATCCGCTGTTTTGTCTGCCTTTTTGGACGCACTAACGGTAACTGCAGTGCTCATTAGTGTCGCTGTAGGTTTTTATGGAGTGTACCACAAAATTCATTCGAGTGCAGATGACTACAACAAAGACGGTATTTTAGACAAGGAAGAGTTGAGTGGAGAAACGCTCGAACAATTCAGAAGTTTTTTGAGAAGTTTGATCATGCATGGTGTAGTAGGTACCGCACTAGGAGGTGTTTGTACATTGGTAGGAGAGCCTCAAAATTTATTGATTGGAGAAAGAATGGGATGGGATTTTATCGAGTTTTTCTTTCAAATGAGTGATATTACCATACCAGTTCTTATTTGTGGTTTGTTGACAACTGTCGTATTAGAAACAACGGGTTGGTTTGGTTTCGGGACAAAATTACCAGAGATTGCTGCTCAAATCATTCAGGGTTATACAGACGAAGAAGATGCCAAAAGAACGGCAAAAGAAAAATACGCTTTGCGAATTCAAGGATTGGCAGCAGTTTTACTGATCGCAGGTCTCGCATTGCATGTGGCTCCTGTCGGTTTTATAGGTTTGGCGTTGATTATATTTCAGACGGCTTTTATTGGGATTATAGACGAACACGCTTTGGGACATGCCTTTGAAGAGGCTTTGCCATTTACAGGTTTGTTAGTGGTCTTTTTTGTAGTAGTTGCGATGATTCACGACCAACATCTTTTTTCACCAATCATCGATTGGGCATTGCACCAAGATTTAGACGCGCAACCAGGATTGTTTTATTTGGCCAATGGGGTATTGTCTGCCATCAGTGACAATGTGTTTGTTGCAACTGTGTATATTGGAGAAGTACAGCAGGCCTTTTTGGATGGAACAATTTCAAGGGAACATTATGAAAAATTAGCCATTGCCATCAATACAGGAACAAATTTACCGAGTGTTGCCACACCGAATGGGCAAGCAGCATTCCTGTTTTTATTGACTTCTTCCTTGGCGCCGTTGATCAACCTTTCTTATGGAAAAATGGTAAAAATGGCATTGCCATATACCATTGTTTTAGGAGGAGTTGGCTACCTCATGGTACGTATCATATTGTCTTAAAAGATTACTTTAAATAGAAAATATTTCTTTTTT
>CAJQMT010000052.1 GCA_905479475.1 uncultured Flavobacteriaceae bacterium | reverse complement strand
TAAAACATACCAAGATGCTGAAGTGGTGGAATTGGTAGACACGTTGGACTTAAAATCCAATGTCCTTTGGGACGTACGGGTTCAAGTCCCGTCTTCAGTACACAACGGGATAAATCTTCTTTTTTAGGTTTATCCCTTTTTTTATTATTTTTATTTACTCTGTTAAAACGGGCTATTTTGTCTAAAATGGGGTTAATATCAGCGGTTCGAACTTTTTTATTTTCAAATTGAAAATTTTCAGGAAATATCGAACCAATTAACCTTCTTTTATTGTCTAAATCACTTTTAATATATTGATTTTCAATACTTTCAAGTCCTTTTAGGCCGTTTTTATACAACTGAAAAACTTCTTGTTTTTTCTCCAACTGTTTTTCTTTTTCTCTTAGCTCATCAATAAGGTTTTGGCATCTCATTTTGGCTTTTTGATACTCCTCTTTTGAAAGATCACCGTCAATGTATAAGTCTTGGATTTTAAGTTGCTTTTCTTCCAAGTTATTGAGCTTCTGATAATGCTTCGGACCGATTCCACTTTCCTTATCAATTTTTACAAATTCCTCTTTTATAAGTTCAATGAGTAATTCATATGCATTTTGGTCTAGCGATATGGATTTTAAAAAATGATTAAACCATGAGTGAACATCATCTTTTCTTATGCGAACATCACATGGAGAAAAGCAGTGATAGTAGGAGTAGGGTTTGTTACGTCCTTTTGAAGTACTCGCCGAAAGCGGCTTATCACATTTTGGACACATCACAAATCCACGAAGAGGGAAGTTAGGATTTACTTTTTTGTGAGACTTCCCTTTTTGCTTTTTACGACCATCTAAAATTTCTTGAACTTTATCAAAAATAGCTTTTGTTATTAAGGGTTCATGGATTCCATCTACATATTGTTCTCTTTCGTCCTTGTATGCTTTGATGTATACTTTGCCAGAGTATAAGGGATTACGCATTGTTCTTGAAAATGCAGAAGAGCTGGATTTAAACCCTTTCTTTTTGATCCTGCCAAATACTTCTTTTAGGTTATAAATCCCTGAGGACAAAAGTTCAAACGCATCACGTATATAATCTGCATCCTCGTTAGGAACTAAAACAGGCTTTTTAGACGCATCTCTTCCCATTGAGTATCCTTTTGGCGGAGAGCTTACATAACGACCCTCTTTCATTGCTCGCCTTGTTCCTGCAATAACATTTTGGGAGCGTCTTAGATTTTCTACCTCGGGAGCTGACAAGTACACAGCCAATAAGATCCCTTGCTCAGGAATGGACATATCCAAAGGCTGAGTGATAGCATTTACATTAATTCCTAGTCCTTGAAAAAGATTGATTTTGTTGTAAGACTCTGCTGTGTTTCTTGAAAACCGATCCCATTTTACAAACAACAGCTCGTCAATGTTCTTGTGGTTTTTTCTGCAATAGCCAATGAGCTTTTTCATCTCAGGCCTGTTGAATGATTTGGCAGAATAATCTTCTCTAAAAATCTCAACAATATTTGACCTATTGTCATTACAATATTTAACTAATTTCTCTTCTTGGTCTCTTAGTGAAAACCCTTTGTCTGCTTGTTCGTCTGTGGAAACCCGAACATATAAAATGACATTTTTCATTTAGTTTTCGTTTAGCATGTTATGTATTATGATTTTAGAATAGTTTTCTAAAAACACTTTAATTTCTTCTACTTCTCTAGTTGTAAATTTTTCTTTTCTATTTCGATTTAAAATCTGTGCTGCTTTTTCAATTTGCATCGCCCTGTGTGGCAAGTAGGCGGCGGGCCACCTCTTACGCTGTATTGATCAGGCTGACAGAACAGGAACTGATGTGGTGATACAATTGTTTTCATACTATTTAGTTAAAATTGTGAGCTTATAATTGCCTTGTGCTCTTGGCTCAATGAGTAGTCTAGCGGATTTAGGGAGTTTATTATTTAAAAAGAAATCTGCTAGCTGCTTGGCCTTTTTATGGTCTTCACGAATGATAAGGGGTTTGATGTTATCGTTATCCACAAGAAGCTCAATATACTTTGGAGATTTAAACATAATAATCTCTCGTATTTGATTTTCTATTTGGGTGAGATAGGCAATATCTTTTTTCACCCTTTCAAACTCAACAGATACTATCTGCTCTATAAAGGGCATAAGAGGAATACACATATAAGCCTTATCGTTTATCATCTCCAGAAACTTTTCTGTAATGGCTTTATTACCATCTCTTATGTGATACTCTCCTGTCTTAGGAAAGTAATAAAACGACATCGGCTTTTTGTCTATCAAAATGCTATCAATAACAGCATCGGAAAATGGGTTTATCTCCATTCCATGTGTACTAAGAAGCTTAGAATCGTTTAAAATAAATTCAAAAGCATCAATAGACGAATCAACAATATTTTGCTTTTTTAAAAAAGCAATATGCTTTTCGAGCTTAGATTTAAAATACCCTTTCTCACGAGGCTCATCCCATACCATTTTGGCAAGCTCAGCAAGCTTAGTGGTATTGATTCCAAATGTACTTAGCTCTTGGATTAAACATACCCAGAGCGCCTGAGGTACATTCATTTTTCCTTTTTTTCCAGTATCAAAAAAAGGAAGCACCACTT
>CAJQMT010000051.1 GCA_905479475.1 uncultured Flavobacteriaceae bacterium | reverse complement strand
AATCAAAAATTACACTTTTTGCACTTGCTTTTTCAAGCTTTAGTGCTTTTGCTGCAGATTCAGCAAACCAAATAGATACTGGAGATACTGCGTGGATGCTCATGTCCACGGCTTTGGTAATGATGATGACTCCAGCAGGGTTGGCCTTGTTCTACTCAGGTTTGACTCAAAACAAATCGGTTTTAAACACCATCGGAATGTCTTTCGTTTCTTTTTGTACAGGAATCATAGCTTGGATTATTTTGGGTTATAGTTTTGCCTTTTCAGAAGGAAATCAATTCATAGGCGGCTTTGATTATTTTATGTTGAATGGAATAACACCGCAAGACGGAGAGGGAATCCCTCAATTGTTGGACGTAATGTTTCAAGGAACTTTTGCTGCCATTGCTGTGGCAATTGTGTCGGGATCAATTATTGAGCGTGTGAAATTTTCTACATGGACGATTTTCTCATTTTTATGGGTTCTTTTGGTGTACTCACCTATATGTCATTGGGTTTGGGGATCAGAAGGATTTCTGCACGGAGATCTAGATTTTGCTGGAGGTACTGTAATTCACGTAAATGCAGGGGTTGCCGGTTTGGTACTCTCCCTAGTATTAGGAAAACGTTTGCATTTGGATGAAGAAAGAAAGCCTTCTTCTATCAAATTGATGATTTTGGGAGCAGCTTTGTTGTGGTTCGGATGGCATGGATTCAATGGAGGATCTGCTTATGGAGCCAATGGAATTGCTGCAAGTGCTATTTTGACAACAAACGTGGCCGCTTGTATTGGAGGACTTGTTTGGTTGATCATTGAATGGAAAATTGTTAAAAAACCAACTTTGATTGGAATCGCATCAGGAGCTGTTTCTGGATTGGTAGCCATTACACCTGCGGCAGGATATGTAGATACTATGGGTGCTCTGGTAATTGGAGCGGTTGGTAGTATTGTAGGATATTGGGGAGTTGTAAAATTCAAATCTTTTACAGGCCACGACGATACGTTGGACGCTTTTGGTATGCACGGTTTGGTAGGAATCGCTGGAGCGATATTGACTGGTGTTTTTGCAACGAGTGCGGTAAACCCCGACGGAGCAGGATTGATTGACGGAAACCCATGGCAAGTATTGAAACAATTAAATGCAGTGGGTGCAACTATTGTGTATTCTGCAGCTGCCACCTATTTGGTGTTTTTAGTAGCCTCAAAACTTACCGGAGGAGCACGTATTCACGAAAAACATGAGTTGGAAGGAATGGATGTGAGTTATCACGGAGAATCTCAAATAAACATCGACAAACGCAACGTCGACGATTTGTAGAAAACAAACAAAAATATAAAAAACGCCTGTTCTCAAAAACAGGCGTTTTTTTGTGAAATACATTTCATTTACATTCAACAATTTTGGAGAAGGTAGGGTGCTTTATTGAACTCTTAGATTCCTTTTTTGATTGAAAAAGAACACGGAAAAAGGAAGAGAATTGCAATCGATAGATAAACAATTTATGATTAACTTTGCGCTCATTAATACCACCCAATGAACGATCCAAAAAGAATTACCATTACTGCAGCATTGCCTTATACCAACGGACCAGTCCATATTGGTCATTTGGCAGGGGTGTATGTGCCTGCTGATATCTATGCACGTTATTTAAGAGGAAAAGGAAAAGATGTTGCTTTTGTTTGTGGTTCTGATGAGCACGGAGTGCCAATCACAATTACAGCAAAGAAAGAAGGAGTTTCACCCCAAGATGTTGTTGATAAGTACAATGGAATCATCAAAAAATCGTTCCAAGATTTCGGAATTACTTTTGACAACTATTCTCGTACTTCTGCAGCAATTCACCATGAAACAGCTTCTGAATTTTTTAAAGATTTGGACGCAAAAGGAGAGTTTGTAGAAAAAGTGGAAATGCAATTGTACGATGCGGAAGCCAATCAATTTTTAGCAGATCGTTTTGTAATTGGCACCTGTCCGAAATGTGGAAATGAGGAAAGCTATGGTGATCAGTGTGAAAAATGTGGGACTTCTCACAATGCTATAGATTTGATCAATCCAAAATCTGCCCTTACAGGAAACGTACCGACTTTAAAAGAAACAAAACATTGGTTTTTACCTTTAGATCAGCACGAAGCATTTTTAAAAGAATGGATATTAGAAGGTCATAAAAACGATTGGAAATCGAATGTATACGGTCAAGTAAAATCTTGGATTGATGATGGATTAAGACCAAGAGCAGTAACCCGAGATTTGGATTGGGGAATTCCAGTTCCAGCCGAAGGAGGAGAAGGAAAAGTATTGTACGTTTGGTTTGATGCACCCATAGGATATATTTCTTCTACCAAAGAATGGGCAGCTAGAGAAGGAAAAGATTGGGAGCCCTATTGGAAAGATAAGGATACTAAATTGGTTCACTTTATTGGTAAAGACAACATTGTATTTCACTGTATTATTTTCCCTGCGATGTTAAAAGCACAAGGAGATTATATTTTACCTGATAATGTACCTGCCAATGAGTTTTTAAACTTAGAGGGAAATAAACTATCAACTTCTAAAAACTGGGCCGTTTGGTTGCATGAATATTTAGAAGAGTTTCCTGACAAACAAGACGTATTGCGCTATGCCTTAACAGCAAGCGCTCCTGAAACAAAAGACAATGATTTTACTTGGAAAGATTTCCAAGCTCGTAATAACAATGAGTTGGTGGCCATTTTTGGAAATTTCATCAACAGAGTAGTGGTATTGACAAATAAATACTATGAAGGTGTAGTTCCTACTCCAAATGAGTTTACCGAAGTAGATGAACAAACTTTAGAGCAATTAAAAGCATATCCACAAATCATTTCAAAATCCATAGAACGTTACCGTTTTAGAGAAGCTTTGAGTGAGTTGATGAATTTTGCACGTTTAGGAAACAAATATTTGGCAGACGAAGAGCCTTGGAAACAAGTAAAAACAGATCCAGAAAGAGTGCAAACAATTATGTATGTAGCTTTGCAAATTGCTGCTGGTTTGTCTGTTCTATCGGAGCCTTTCTTGCCTTTTACTTCTAAGAACCTAACAGGGATGTTAAATCTTGAAAAAGGAGCTGTTGCATGGAATGAAGTTTCAGAGAAAGACGTGTTACTTGCGGGTGGACATACCATTGGAAAAGCAGCATTGTTATTTGCGATAGTAGAAGATACAGAAGTGCAAAAACAACTGGATAAATTAGAAGCAACAAAATTAGCAAATGAAGCTGAAAGCAAGGTGGTTGAGCCGCAAAAAGAAACGGCTACTTTTGACGACTTTACAAAAATGGATATTCGTATTGGAACTATTGTAGAAGCTGAAAAAATGCCTAAAACTAAAAAATTGTTGGTGTTAAAAGTAGATACAGGAATTGATGTTCGGACCATTGTTTCTGGTATTGCAGAAAGTTTCAAGCCAGAAGATATTATTGGTCAAAAAGTTTCTGTTTTGGTAAACTTAGCCCCAAGAAAATTAAGAGGGGTGGAAAGCCAAGGAATGATTTTAATGACTGATACTAAAGATGGGAAATTGACCTTCATGCAGCCTTCAACAGATAATGTTGTCAATGGTGCTCAGGTGAGTTAGATTTAAAAAAAGTTAAATTTTTTTATCGACGAAGTATTTTTATAATTACAAAGGCTATTTGTAATACAAGTATTATTTTTGTAACTCAATTCAGTAGTATGTTAGACATCAAAAAGATAAGAGCAGATTTTCCTATTTTACAAGAGCTGGTAAATGGAAAGCCTTTGGTATATTTTGACAATGCGGCCACCAATCAAAAACCCCAAGTGGTTATTGATGCCATTGTCAATTATTATTCCAAATACAACGCCAATATCCACAGAGGCGTTCATACTTTGAGCCAAGTTGCAACCGATGCTTACGAACAGGCACGAGAGAAGGTTCAAAAACATTTCAATGTGAAAAAATCATTTGAAATTATCTTAACAGCAGGGACCACGCACAGTATCAATATTGTCGCAAGTGGATTTACTTCTTTGTTAAAAAAAGGGGATCATATTATTGTTTCTGCATTGGAACACCATTCTAATATTGTGCCATGGCAAATGCTTTGTGAACGAACAGGAGCGGAGCTCAAAGTAATTCCGATCAATGAAGCAGGAGAATTGCAGATGGAGGTTTATGAAAATATGCTTTCAGAGAAAACAAAAATTGTTTTTGCCAATCATGTTTCGAATGCTTTGGGGACCATCAATCCAATAGAAGAAATTATAGAGAAAGCACATGCAGTGGGAGCTGCCGTTTTGATAGATGGAGCACAAGCATGTCCGCATATCAAACCAGATTTACAAAAGTTAGATGTCGATTTTTATGTAACGTCTGCACACAAGTTGTGTGGCCCTACAGGGGTAGGAGTATTGTATGGAAAAGAAGCTTGGTTGAATAAATTGCCACCCTATCAAGGAGGAGGAGAGATGATAGAGACTGTGACGTTTGAAAAAACGACTTATGCAGGATTGCCTCATAAGTTTGAAGCAGGAACTCCAAATATTGTGGGAGGAATTGCATTTGGAGCGGCGTTGGATTATATGAATGCCGTAGGTTTTGAAAATATCGCCTCGTACGAAGATGAATTGTTGCAATACGGCACGGAAAAATTGTCGGAGATTGAGGGGCTGCGTATTTACGGAACCTCCGTAAAAAAAGCGGCAGTAATTTCTTTCAATATCGAAGGGGTCCACCCGTTTGACATTGGAAGTATTCTGGATAAATTTGGAATTGCTGTTCGTACGGGACATCATTGTACACAACCGATCATGAATTATTACAATATTCCAGGAACGGTAAGAGCATCCTTTTCATTTTACAATACCAAAGAGGAGATTGATGTTATGGTAGCTGCTGTTAAAAAGGCACAAATGATGTTGTCATAGCAACAGGGTATTTGCTAAAAGTTTAAAACAAACTTGACGAGAGTGGGTTGTAAAAAGCAACGCGTTGCTATTTTCTTCCAAAATCTGCAGGAATTTCTCCCCAAGCTTTCGTTTCCCATTTTAGAATAGGATTTTTATATGTGTTCGTTTTCAACCATTCTTCCGCACGTTTTATCAAATCAAACAAAATTTTTGTATTCTCATTTTGAGGCAGTTTTGTCTTGCACTTTCTCTGCTTTACCCATGAAATGGCGATTTTAGAATCTGAGTAAAGTGGCATTTTGGGTTGTTTTTTTTGTTGCAGCCACGCCAATCCATGAACCAAAGCTAAAAATTCTCCGACATTATTGGTCCCCGATTTGTAGGGCCCTTGATGAAACAAAGGAGAGCTTGTTGCCGTGGCAACACCTCGATATTCCATAACGCCCGGGTTTCCGCTGCAAGCAGCGTCAACGGCAATGCTATTCAAAAGAGGTTTTCCGAAAGCGGCTATTTCGGCAGGGGTCAATTCTTTTTTCTTGGTAGTTTTACCTTTGTAGTCTTCGTAAACCCCTTTTAAGGCTTTTTCTGCTAATTTTTTATCGGCAAAAGATTTGTATTTGGCACCAGCATGTCCTTCAATCTGTTTTTTGCAAACATTCCAAGAAGTAAAAATTCCTGTCTGTTTGCCTTCCCATACAACATAATATTTTTTTGCCATTGGATTGAATGTGAATTGGTATGCATTCGTTGAATAGAGCCTTGTCTTTAAAATCGATGCCCGCCTTTTAGAGATTAGATTCTATTGTAAAATGGTATTTTCGATTACTTTTGGAAAATACTTCTGTTCTAACTGATGAATTTTGGCAGCAATATCTTCTGGTGTATCACTTTTTGAAACAGGGGTTTTGGCTTGATAAATGACCGCGCCTTCGTCGTAATTTTCGTTGACCATATGAATGGTAATTCCAGTTTCAGGTTCATTCATTTCTCGAACCGCTTTGTGGACATGCATGCCGTACATTCCCTTTCCACCAAATTTAGGGAGCAGCGCAGGATGAATGTTGATAATATTGTTTGGAAATACGTCAAGTATGTTTTGAGGGATTTTTAATAAAAAACCTGCTAGGACAATCCAGTCTGCCTCTTCCTTTATCAACTGAAGCACTTTGTCAGTTTGATAAAAATCTGTTTTTGGAAAATAATAACTAGGAATTTGCAGTTTTTTCGCTCGCTCAAAAACTTTGGCTTCACGGCGGTTACAAACGATACAGGAAACACTAATTTCTGGGTGATTTTTGAAATGTTGGACAATGTTTTCAGCGTTACTCCCCGATCCAGAAGCTAAAATGGCAATTCGTTTCATAAAAGACAAAAGTTATTCATTACAAAAGAAGCAATAATTCTCAATTAATCAGCCAAGTTAGCTAAAAAATTAAAGATAATTTTTTACTTTAGTAGACACATTTTTGTGTGAAATCCTTTTTTTAATCGAAAGTTTATTATTTTTGCCACGATTTAAAATTTAAAATAAAAAAATTATGTCAGACATTGCATCAAGAGTAAAGGCAATCATCGTTGATAAATTAGGCGTTGATGAGAATGAAGTAACTACTGAAGCAAGCTTCACAAACGATTTAGGAGCAGATTCATTGGATACTGTGGAGTTGATTATGGAATTCGAAAAAGAATTCGATATCCAAATTCCAGACGATCAAGCAGAAAACATTGGAACTGTTGGTCAAGCAGTTAGCTATATTGAAGAAGCAAAAAAGTAAGACTTTTATGGAGTTAAAACGGGTTGTAATAACTGGACTTGGTGCATTGACGCCAATCGGTAATAATATTGAAGAATATTGGAATGGACTAGTCAACGGTGTCAGCGGAGCTGCACCAATTACTAATTTTGATGCTGCCAAGTTCAAAACTCGTTTTGCTTGTGAATTAAAAGACTTTGATGTGAATCAATTCATTCACAGGAAGGAAGCCAGAAAAATGGACAAGTTTACTCAGTTTGCGATGGTCGCCTCTGACGAAGCTATTTCAGATGCTGGAATTACTCCTGAGAATATTGACAAAGATCGAGTTGGAGTGATTTGGGGAGCAGGAATTGGAGGAATCGATACATTTGAGCAACAAGTGCTAGATTTTGGCGCGGGTGATGGGACTCCAAAATTCAATCCTTTCTTTATTCCTAAAATGATTGCAGACATTGCACCAGGGATGATTTCTATCAAACACGGATTTAGAGGACCAAACTTTACGACTGTATCAGCGTGCGCATCTTCTGCAAACGCATTGATAGATGCGATGAATTATATTCGCTTGGGATATGCTGATGTAATTGTTTCAGGAGGTTCTGAAGCCGCAATCACGCAATCAGGTATGGGAGGTTTCAATGCCTTACATGCCCTTTCTACTAGAAATGACAATCCGAAAACAGCTTCGAGACCCTTCGATAAAGACCGTGAAGGTTTTGTCATGGGAGAAGGAGCAGGAGCATTGATTCTTGAAGAATACGAACATGCAAAAGCCCGAGGGGCAAAAATTTATGCAGAAGTAGCAGGAGGTGGTTTGTCCGCCGATGCACATCATTTAACAGCGCCACATCCGGAAGGGCTTGGAGCGAAAAATGTCATGTTGAACTGTTTGAAAGATGCAGGAGTAACACTTGAAGAAGTAGATGCAATCAACGTTCATGGAACTTCTACTCCGCTAGGAGATGTAGCAGAGACCAAAGCCATCAAGGATGTTTTTGGAGAACATGCATACAATATCAATATCAATTCAACCAAATCAATGACCGGACATTTGCTCGGTGCAGCTGGTGCCATTGAAGCCATTGCTTCAGTACTGGCCATGAAGCACGGTATTGTGCCGCCAACGATCAATCATCATACACCTGATGATAAAATCGATAATGATTTGAACTTTACACTGAACAAGGCCCAAAAAAGAGATATCAAAATAGCCATGAGTAATACGTTTGGCTTTGGTGGACACAATGCGTGCCTTTTGATTAAAAAATTAGATTAAAAACTTTTGAAATTCATTCGTAAAATCATACAGCCTCCGACAGAAAAAGAAGAGGTTTTTTATGGTGAATTGAAAAAATTGCTAGGTTTCCGTCCCAAGAATATTTCCTACTACGAAAAAGCTTTTACCCATAGCTCTATTAAGATTATGGACCAGAACGGCATGCCTATCAATTATGAAAGACTTGAGTTTTTGGGAGATGCCATGTTGGGGTCTATTATTGCCGCTTTCTTGTTTAAAATGGCGCCAGATGGAGATGAAGGCTATTTGACACAAATGCGTTCTAAAATTGTGAGCAGGAAGCAATTGAATAGTTTGGGGCTCGAATTAAATTTGATTCGATTTGTAAAGAGTAGTATTGCAAGCAATCGAATCGGTCAAAACATTCACGGAAATATTTTTGAAGCCTTGGTTGGAGCTATTTATTTAGACAGAGGCTATGGTTATTGTGATAAATTCATTCAAAAGAAAGTAATAGATCGTTTTATAGACCTTCCTGCTTTGGAAAATAAAATAGCCAGTTACAAAGGTTTGATTATTGAATGGTGCCAGAAAACAAAAAAGACACTGAATTTTGAAACCTATGAAGATTCAGGAAATGAGACTATTCGCCACTACAGTGTCAGATTAAAAATCAATGGAAAAATTGTTGCCAAAGGTAGAGCGACCTCCAAGAAAAAAGCGGAAGAAATTGCCTCGAGAAGAATTTATTTTATTTATCAAAACGACATTATAAAGAACAGCTAGTTGCTACAACGTTTTCGTATGTTTTTTTCACCATTCATAAAACAATAACTAACTTAGCCACTCGTATACCGTTTCAAAAACAGGTGTAAGCACGCTGTGTTTTTCGAATGTAAATAGTTCTATTTATGCAAATACACGCTCTAGAAATAGATGATTTTTTAGATGCTGATTACACGTTGATCAGTATTCATTCGGGATTGGAAGATTACAAATTAGCCTATCTTCTGAATCGAGAGTTGGGAATGTTTTTTAGGAAGTCAGAAAATTCTATAGAAATCAAAGAGAACGGTCAAGAAGCTGTTTTTTCAGTATATGGTTACGAAGATGAAGCACAATCGAACCATTGGCATTTAATTGCAAATAAGTTCCAAGGTTTGTCAGAACAACCCATTTCAAACGGTTTGTTTCAAACAATAAATGAGACAGTAAATACAACAACCTATCTTGTTCCTGAAAAGAAAAAGATGGATTTTTTGATAAAAATAGAAGGAGATTTTGATTCGTTTCGTTTGCACAAAACAATCAATTCGATCAATAAAATCAAACAAATTATAACATCGTATTCCATGGATACAACAACATTAAAATCTAAAGATTTTTTAATTTTTTAATTATGCCAAATACTAAAAAAACAAAGATTGTAGCTACGTTAGGACCTGCAATCAACAATAGAGAAACACTAAAACAATTGATGATTGCTGGAGTGAACGTTTTTAGAATTAACTTTTCACACGCAGACTATGACGAAGTAACAAAAATTGTTGCGACCATCAGAGAACTCAATGAGGAAATGGGATTCCATGTGGCTTGTTTAGCAGATTTACAAGGACCTAAATTGAGAGTCGGAGTAATGGCTGAAGGAGTGAATTTAGCTATAGATGATGTCTTTACTTTCACCACGGAAGAACTTGCTGTGGGAACGCAAGAAAAAGCTTTTATGACCTATAAAAACTTTCCTCGTGATGTCAAAGCAGGAGAGCAAATATTGGTAGATGATGGAAAACTATTGTTTGAAGTAACAGCTACAGATGGTGTTGCGAATGTGACCACAAAAGTTTTGCGAGGAGGACCTTTGAAATCTAAGAAAGGAGTGAATTTGCCAAATACAGCGATTTCATTGCCTGCATTGACAGAAAAAGATATCAAAGATGCAATTTTTGCGTTGTCACTGCAAGTAGATTGGATGGCCTTATCTTTTGTGAGAAATGCACAAGATTTGAATGATATTCATAAATTAATTGAAGAGAATTCTGATACGTCTGTCTACAGAACGCGCGTGATTTCTAAAATTGAAAAGCCAGAAGCAATCGAAAACATTGACGCAATTATTGCAAATACAGACGGTTTGATGGTAGCACGTGGAGATCTAGGTGTTGAAATTCCAATGGCCGAAGTTCCTTTGGTTCAAAAAATGTTGGTTCGCAAATCGAAAGAAGCAAAAATTCCGGTAATCATTGCAACGCAAATGATGGAAACTATGATAGAAAATCAAGTTCCAACCCGTGCTGAAGTAAATGATGTTGCCAATTCAATTATGGATGGGGCAGATGCAGTGATGCTTTCAGGAGAAACTTCTGTGGGAGCTTTCCCAATTGAAGTAATTCAGAAAATGCGTGAAATTATTATTGGAGTAGAACATTCCGAGTTGATTGATGTGCCTCGTTCTGCCCCAGCAATGAATGATCCGGAACGTTACATTTCTGATGCGGTGTGTCATCAAGCAGCCGTCATGGCAGATAATATCAAAGCGAAAGTAATTTCTACGTTGACGTATTCTGGCTACACTGCATTTCAAATTTCGGCATGGAGACCAAAATCACATATTTTGGCATTTTCACCAAATAAACGGGTGTTGGCTATGTTGAATTTGTTTTGGGGAGTAAAAGCAAGGTATTACGACAATGAAACATCTACATACAAAACGATCAATGAAATCAATGAGATTGCATTGGAAAGAGGTGTAGCGAAAAAAGGAGATTTGATCATCAATTTGAATTCAACCCCTGTAAAGGAAAAAGGAAAAGTAAACACGTTGCGTGTGACGCGTATCTAGTCTCTTTCCCAGTAAATTGTATTGAAAGACCACCCGAAAAGGTGGTCTTTTTTATTTTCCAAAAAAAGGAATGTCGAGATCCGAAATGTTACAATTTTTTCGAAAAAGTTTAAAAATGAAAATAATTCTCCTATATTTAGGTTACTAAAAAATAGAAATATGGCAATCAAAAACTTCAAAGCACCCGAACAAAAGGAAAAAAAATTCAATGCAGATACTATTTTGGTCTCTAATTATATGACCACTCGATTGATTACTTTTCGGCCTAAGCAAACTGTTTTGGAAGTAATGGAAATGCTCATACAAAATAAAATTTCTGGAGGACCAGTAGTCAACGAAAAAAGGGAATTGTTAGGGATTATATCGGAAGGAGATTGCATGAAACAAATTGCGGACAGTCGTTATTACAACGTCCCAATGAACGATGTGTTGGTAGAAAAACATATGGTAACGGATGTAGATACCATTGCTCCCGATACCTCTATTTTTGAAGTAGCCAGCATGTTTTACAAAACACAAAGAAAGCGTTTTCCCGTTTTAGAAAACGGGACCTTGGTCGGGCAGATCAGTCGTAGAGATGTTTTAAAAGCTGCTTTGGCTTTAAAAGATGTCAAGTGATTTGGTAATTTATGAGATGCAATAGAGCTTTGACGACTGCTTTTCTTTTGAGAAGAAAAGGGTAGGGAAGTGGCTGTATCTTGTCCAGCTTACATCAATAGTAGGAATATATAGTATCCTTTTTTAGGGCAAACTTTCAAAGTAGATCAACCCTCTTTTACTCAAGAAGTCGAGTTCTTATGAATCAATAAGTAGTGGTCTTTTTTTAGAGGGGAATAGCCTTGATTGTACACGTAAAAATAAGTGTTTCCCCTAGTCGTTGTGGACAACGATGTGATTGTTTGAAAATCAAATCCTGCATCGTGGAGAGTCTGTTTTGAGACTTTTGTTTTTCCAGTCACATTCAGTTTTTCTAAAATCTTATGATTTCTTTTCAGTCGATTGTTGGTATTTCTAATAAGGTTTCGACACGCAGGATTGATTTTGTTATTGTAGGTATTTCTGCAATAATCAGAGCAAAATTTTTTATCCGACCTTCCCACAAAAGGAAGGCCACATTCCAAGCAATTTTTTTTCATAGTTCTTTAATTAATAATTAGACGATAACGTAAATATATTATTTTTGTACGAACTCAAATGACTACAGGCGATTACATACGAAAGTAATTGTTTGTAATTAGAATTTATTTGCAAAACAGGTGTTCTTTTGTGGTATTCATGTCAATGGAATCATTTTTAAATTACCAGTTATGAGCAACTTAAGAAACAAAGTAGTATTGATAGGGTATCTCGGAAACGACCCGAACATTGTCCATTTGGATTCTGGAAAAAAATTAGCAAAATTTTCGCTCGCAACTCATGACTCTTATCAAAATGCTGCTGGTGAAAAAATAGAAGAAACGCAATGGCATAATTTGATAGTTTGGAATAAGACCGTAGAAGTTGTCGAAAAATATGTCAAGAAGGGACAAGAGGTAGCCATTGAAGGAAAGTTAACAAGTCGAAGCTATGAAGACAAAGAAGGAAACAAGCGCTATATCACCGAAGTTCAGGTGAATGAATTGTTGATTCTGAGTCGTAAGTAGAAAGAAGAATTGTTATGAAAAAGAGGAAAAGCATCCGTATGGGTGCTTTTTTATAGTTTCTAAAACCACCTATTACTTATTGAGCTTCTTAAGGTAGACGAACAAATTAGAATCAGGAGCATCATATTTAGAGATCAATAGACTTTCTGTAATTTCGATTCATTTGGATTTTTTTAGACTTCTTTTTTGTAAAAAAGATGCCTGAATACACCCAAACTACCCTTTGCATGTTATTTATGTAGATGGATTGCTAGGAAATGAAGATAAAAACATCTTTTTTAGATATCTTTGCTTTCTAAAATCTAAAAAAATGCTCTCAAACGCGGCCAAATATGCCATTCGTTCTATTTTGTATTTAGCGATGTATACAGATCGAAAGAAGAAAATAAGGGTCAAAAAGATTGCTGAAGAATTGAGTACACCACAACCATTTTTAGCAAAAATTTTACAGAAGTTGACCAAAAGCAAGTTGGTTTCTTCAACCAAAGGTCCGAATGGAGGCTTCTATTTAAGCGAGGCAAACAAACAAAATTCGATTTGGGATATTATTGAAAATATAGACGGTACAGTAAAGTTTGAAGAATGTTTTTTAGGTCTTAAAAAATGTGAAGATGCGAATCCATGTCCAGTACATTATATTGCAGTTCCTTTCCGAAAACAGATATTGCTAGATTTCAAAGACAAAACAATAATAGAATTTTCAAAAGAAATAGAACTTTCAGGAAGTGTTCTTTCTCTGAAAAAAATTGATATTTAAGACAAGAAATGTTTGTGCCGGGACGGTTTTATAAACAATACCTAGAGCTTATTTTGGCAGAAATGACAGAGAAGAATCAAGTTTCAAAAAA
>CAJQMT010000050.1 GCA_905479475.1 uncultured Flavobacteriaceae bacterium | reverse complement strand
TCATAAGAAAAACTATGGGGTTTATCCCAAATCACTTTACTCCATTCTCTTTTCTTTCGATGAACTTTATTCGCTTCTTCCAGGGCGGTAATAACCCTTTTAGAAAATTCAAAAGGTCCTGAGAAGGATTTGTCAATCACCTTACGGTTTATATTTGCGATAAATAGGTCACTTTTAATTTTTTTCTCAGCAATTATTGTGTCAAGTTCCTGATGAGTGAGTTGGTATTTCCCTAAAAATATTAGTGAACAAAAAAGCGTTAACCCAGTCAAGAAAATGCCTAATCCGAATTTTTGTAAAGTCTTCATTCTTGTGTAATTAGGTTGTTGAAAATACGGGTCCAACTTTTCTTTTTTAATCGAATATTCGTATGGTATTCGCGGTTAAATTTTGTCACTATTTCAACTCCATGGGAGGCGAAAAATTCTGGATCAAAATTACAATCGTTCAAATGCTCAAGAACATGGAATACCGACCTTTTTTCTGTTAGGAATTGATCTAAAATTTTGTGACGTAAACGTATTCCAAGGGAATTGATTCCAAGAAATTCTTTTGTATCTCTATTAAAAGCAATTGTAATACCAATATTTTTTTCAGCATTCTCCCAATGAAAATGGATTTCAGCTTTGGTTGGGCGAGCAGCAACCAAACCATAGGTTTGGTATTCAATATCAAAAAATTTTGCGCTATTGAACCAATGTCCTGGTTGATAGGCTGTTTTTTTTCCAGTAAGGGTTTTTGCTAGCGTTTCTCCCATCATACGTCCTGTATACCAAACTGCTTCAATTGGTCTTCTCCCAGGAATCGGTTCTTGTTGTTCGGCGCAATCTCCAACCGCATAAATATCTGTTTGGCTTGTTTCTAAGTACTTATTCACAAGAACTCCCTTGTTTGTAGCGATTGAGGTGTGTTTTATGAAGTCGATATTGGGTCGAACACCAACTGTTAACCCAACAAATTGACAGGGGATAATTTTATTTTCGTCTGTTCTTATTGCTTTAGCTCTTCCGTTTTCATCTTTAATAATTTCACTCAAGTTAGTAGAAAGTCTGAGATCAATTCCATGTGATATAATATGACGGTTTATCATTTTTGATTCTCCATCTGTAATAACTCTATTCCAAAAGCTTTCTTCTCGAACTAAAAAAGTGACATTTTTGCCTCTTGCGTGAAGCATTTCTGCCAATTCTATTCCAATGAGTCCACCGCCAACCACGACGGCATCTTTGATCGAGGAACTAAGTGCTTCGAGGTTTTCTAGGTCTTGTTTAGAGTAAAGCCCTTGTACTCCTGTTAAATTTTCTCCAGGCCAACCAAATTTATTTGGAATGGATCCCGTAGCTAAAACAAGGGAGGTGTAGGAAAGAATAGATCCGTTGGAAAGCTTTACCGTTTTTGCTTGAGGATCAATTTGAGTAACTGTTTCTTGGCATAAATCAAGTCTATTCTTCTTCCAAAAATGATTTTCATAGGGTTGTGTGTGTTCCCATTTGAGATGCCCCATAAAGACATACATTAATGCAGTTCGGGAAAAAAAATAGCGACTTTCTTTAGAAATAATCAGTATTGGAATGTCACTTTTTTTGCGAATATGTCTTGCGGTAGTAATGCCGGCAATTCCATTTCCAATGATGATGATCGGGGGTTGGGATACCATAAAAAATATTTACCCCAAGGTAGCGTATTTATATCAGTTATAAAAAAAAGTGTAAATTAGTGTAACCAAATCTTACTTAAAATGAACATGATTATGCTTTTTATTGAATAAATCTGTTCTCTTTTAAGGTTTTAAATTCAATAGGATGAAAAAACCACTATGGGCTGTTCTGGAGATCCCTCTAAAAGTAACCAAAGAAGTTTTGTGGTCTGTATTAACAGAGCCGCATTATACTGAAAAGTACATGTACAATTGTAAACTAAAATGCAATTGGGAAATTGGGGACGAAGTTCAATGGGTAGAAGTGCACGAAGATAAATCAGAAACAATCCATGTTAACGGAGAACTTCTGGAATTCAACCCCCATCGTTGCTTACGCTTCACCATTTTCCATAAAGGAACGGGTATTAAAGGTCAAAGTTCAGAATTGCGTTTTATGATTTCCCCTCATAGTGAGGGAGTATTGCTCACCATAGAGCAAGGAGATTTCTCGAGCTTTTCTCAAGCGGAAGTAATCCAAGCTGAATGTCAACGTGGCTGGGAATTTATTCAAATAGACTTAATTGCTACCTGTCTCAGGGCCGCTTAATTATTTTACTAACCTAAATCTTACCTTATGTTTTTCGTATTTATTTGTATTACAGTTTTATTATCTTTTTTGTTTTTGCATCATTACTTCCCTTTTTTTAAGGATGCAGATGACCTATTCTCCATTGCTGGATTTTTTTTAATTTTTTTGGTTATTGCAGCTTTTATAGCTGTTGTAGTTTTCACGCCATATTATTTGATCTTCGAATAAGTAAAGCAGAAAAAGTTATTTAACTGATGTAAATGCGCACTTAATGTCTTTCGCCTATTGTATTTTTTAAGTTCACTTTTGGTGTATGGACAGAAAATATATGGGCAGAGTTTTGTTGCTTTTGCAAAGCATTAAACTTCTAGTGGTAAGTGGGACACAGGCTTTACTTCGCAAAATAAAACGGCTGAAGCAATTTTATAATCTTATTTTACAAACCGTAAATAGTAATTACTAAGCCTTTTTGGCGAGTAACCATTCGATCGCATAGAGTGAATAATTCCCTGATGGAGGTCTAGTGGTGACACACCATTTTCTTCAAACCTTCGCTAGAATAGGGACAATAATGCACAAGCCTATTTTACTCATTGAGAAGCCAGTCATAGGTTAAAAAGCTCACTTTTGGGTTCTCATCAAAGGGCTGATCGGCATATTTTCGGATAAAAGCAATACGTTCTTTCTTATTCCCAAAATCAGCATTGAACCATTGAAAAATGCGGGAAAGCTGAATTTTTTTTTCACTGATCTTATTTTTTTTTGGATCGTTAATAAAGTCGTGGGTGACTTTTTCCAATTGTGTTTCCATGGTATGCGATTCGAAAGCAATATTGATCAGTTTTGGGCAAGAAGCAGAAGCACAATTGATGGCAAAATGAATTCGAGGTTCATCCATTTTTCGTAGAATTCCGTGTTCAATATCATTGAGTGAAATCTTTTTCCCATTCAAGGAGAA
Source organism: uncultured Flavobacteriaceae bacterium (assembly GCA_905479475.1). GTDB lineage: Bacteria > Bacteroidota > Bacteroidia > Flavobacteriales > Flavobacteriaceae > Flavicella. The sequence goes on along the minus strand of CAJQMT010000050.1, from coordinate 479 downwards.
ACGTTTTAATCGCCAGGGGATAATTAAATTTTTTATGCTTTTTAAGGGATAATTATCTAAAATTAATTTAATAGTAACCGCGTTATAGGCATTGATAAAATAGGCCAAGGAATCGTTTTTAGACCAGACTTCAGTAGGTGGATTATCTTCCAAAGTTTGAATGTAATTATCCAAATAGCCAGTGTCTTCATTCCAGCTTTTATAGTTAACATTTCCGTTGTCATCTACATGTTCTTGTAATGCGGCAGTCCATAAATTGTGGATGCTTTTTTGTCCAACAACAGACAAAGAAAAGAAAATCATCAATAAAGTGAAATAGCGTAGGTTCATAGGGTTGAGGGGATTAACAACCACCACCACCATCGTAGTGAAAAGTGGATTCACTGATGAAGAGGTCATTTCGATTATTCTTTTTTAGTGCATTGGCTGTTTTATCGCAGACAGCTAAAGGTTGATTTTTCAATAATACATGGCCGTTT
>CAJQMT010000049.1 GCA_905479475.1 uncultured Flavobacteriaceae bacterium | reverse complement strand
TAAATCAATTTTATTCCCTTTAGCGGGTGCAAATATAGAACCTCTTTTTATTCTGACAATAACTTTTTATGCCTTTTTTAAACTTTTTTTAAACCCAATTCTTTAATCCCTAAATTACAAGGTTTTAGAAAAAAACTTTTTCTTAAGTGAAATGAAGGTAGAAACGAGAAAAGCGGATTGTTTACAACAATCCGCTTTTTATTTTTCTTACAAGAGACCTTACTATCTTTGTAAAAACGACCTTACATTGGCATCTATCCTAGACAATATATTGGACACATCGCCTTTTTGAAATGCTTCTCCCGTAATTTTTTCATACAATTCTATGTAACGGTTGGAAATTTCTTCAATTTTTGCATCTGAGATCTCAGGTACTTGCTGTCCTTCTTTTCCTTGGAAATTATTTTCTATCAACCATTCTCTCACAAATTCTTTGGATAGCTGCTTTTGCTTTTGATCTTTTGCTTGAATGGTTTCATAGCCTTCGGCATAAAAATAACGGGAAGAATCTGGAGTATGTATTTCGTCAATCACTACAATAGTGCCGTCGTTCTTTCTTCCAAATTCATATTTGGTGTCTACCAAGATCAATCCTTGTTTTGCTGCTATTTCTGTTCCACGTTGAAACAAAGCATAGGTATATTCCTCCAATTGTTCGTAATCTTCTTTGGACACTATTCCTTTTGCCAATATTTCTTCGCGAGAAATGTCCTCGTCATGATCTCCAATTGCTGCTTTTGTAGAAGGCGTTATGATTGGTTTTTCAAACTTTTGATTTTCTATCATTCCTTCTGGCATCGGGACTCCACACAATTTTCTTTTTCCAGACTTGTATTCTCTCCAAGCATGCCCCGTCAAATAACCTCGAATTACCATTTCAACTTTAAAAGTATCACACATATGACCGACAGTTACATTGGGATCTGGAGTAGCGACCACCCAATTGGGCACCAAGTCTTTGGTTGCTTCCAGCATTTTAGCTGCTATCTGGTTCAAAATTTGTCCTTTGTAAGGTATTTGTCTCGGCATGACCACATCAAATGCGGACAAACGATCTGTAGCCACCATTACTAACAAGTCATTGTCGATATTGTAGACTTCACGAACTTTTCCTTTGTAAACTGATTTTTGTTTGGGAAAATTAAAATTGGTATCGTTGATAGTGTTACTCATTATTTTCTTTGTTAAGGGTGGAAACGAACTGTTCTTCTTTTTTTTGCAAAAGTAACGAAAAGATTATTTTTTCATCTGTTTGAAAATAATTTATTCTGTTTCTATTCCTTTGTAAGCTTTGATAATTTCTTTGACCAATCGGTGTCGAATGACATCTTTGTCATCCAAATGTACACGTGCAATTCCTTTGACCTCTTTCAAGGTTAACAAGACTTCTTTCAATCCTGAGACTTGTCTTTTTGGCAAATCTATTTGTCCAGGATCTCCTGTAATTACAAATTTGGCTCTTTTCCCCATACGTGTCAAAAACATTTTCATTTGGGAATGGGTTGTGTTTTGAGCTTCGTCTAGGATCACAAAGGCATTGTCTAAGGTTCTTCCTCTCATAAATGCTAAGGGAGCGATTTGTATGGTTCCTTTTTCAATATAAGAGTCTAATTTTTCAAAAGGGATCATGTCTCTCAGCGCATCGTACAAGGGTTGCATATAGGGATCTAATTTGTCTTTTAAATCTCCTGGAAGAAAGCCTAGATTTTCTCCAGACTCTACTGCGGGTCTGGTGAGTATGATTCGCTTGACTTCTTTATCTTTCAAGGCTTTCACGGCCAAGGCAACAGCAGTATAGGTTTTTCCTGTTCCGGCGGGACCGATGGCAAACAACAAATCATTGGTTTCCATTTTAGATACCATTTTTCGCTGATTTTCTGTTTGCGCTTTGATCAGCTTCCCTCCTACGCCATGTACCAAAACGCCGTCTTTGGCTTGTGCTAATTTTTGACTTTTTCCTGAACTGGTCAACAACTGTTCTATTGCATTTTCACTCAAATGATTGTATTTGTGAAAATACTTTACCAACATTTCCATTCGCTTCTCAAATTCGTCAAGAATAATGGGTTCTCCATAGGCTTTGACTTGTGAACCTCTCGCTACTATTTTCAGTTTTGGAAAATACGTTTTCACAATTTTCATGGTTGTATTTTGTGTTCCAAAAAAATCAATAGGATTGATTTCTTCAAGAAGTATGCTACGTTCGTTCAATTCGTGTGTTTTTTTTCGTTTATTTTCTCCGAGGAGCTCTTTTTTCTATGAGTTTTTAAAAATACTAATATTCTGATAACAAATTGTTATGATGTCCTCATTTTTTAGTTTCGAATTTCTAGGCACGGTTAGTTGGTTGCAGTTTTATATTTTACTAAATTTGCCTGTTTCTGATAATGGACAAAGCAATTTTTAAGATTGCTTGAAAAGGATGCTTTTAGTTTATGCCTATACTTACTCTTACTACTGATTTTGGCACAAAAGACCACTTTGTTGGCGCGGTAAAAGGGGCTATTTACTCTACTATTCCTGACGCTAAAATTGTCGATATCTCGCACAGTATTTCTCCTTTTAACATTACGCAAACAGCTTATATTTTAAGAAATGCTTACCAGAATTTTCCGGAAGGCACCATTCATATTGTGGGTGTAGATTCTGAACTCAACGAAGACAACAGGCATATTGCTCTTTTATTAAACGGCCATTATTTTGTTTGCCCTGACAACGGATTGATTTCTATGGTCGCATCTGATATAAAACCGAGTAAGATAGTTGAAATCAACATCCACGACCGGGTAGAAAGTAGTTTTTCTGTTTTGGATGTCTTTGTTCAAGTTGCAGCTCACATAGCACGAGGCGGAACGCTGGAAGTGATTGGAAAACCTATCCATGACTACAAACAACTTTTTGAAATTCAACCACAAATTTCTCTTGAGCAAAATAAGATTGTAGGAAACGTTATTTATATAGATAATTATGGAAATATCATTAGCAACATTACTGAAAAGCTATTCAAAGAAATCGGCAAAGGGAGACGTTTCAAATTAACAGCAAGCAGTTATTCGTTTGCTAAAATACATCAAAAATACAGTGATATTGTGGATTTCTCCTTGCCCAAACATCAACGAAAAAGCGATGGAAATCGTTTGGCTATCTTTAACTCAGCAGGGTTTTTAGAAATTGCCATCTACAAAAGTAATTTAACTACTGTAGGTGGAGCGTCCAGTCTGTTAGGATTGGATTACCGAGACCCAATTGCTATTGAATTTTTATCATAATCTACTTTTATTTGAACTCCTATGTATGCATTGTTAAAAAAAGAACTGCATTTGTTTTTTGGCTCTATTACTGGCTACTTTGTGATGGCTCTTTTTTTAATCTTAAACGGCTTATTTCTGTGGTTTTTTGACAACGACCTCAACATCTTGAATTCGGGTTTTGCAAGTCTCTCTCCTTTTTTCGATTTCACTTCTTGGTTGTTTGTCTTATTCATCTCTTCTTTGACCATGAAGAGCTTTTCAGAAGAAATGAGTACAGGAACTATTGAGGTTTTAAAAACCAAACCAATATCTACCCTCCAATTGGTATTGGGAAAATACATGGCTGTTTTGATTTTGGTGATTGCCGCACTACTACCTACTTCTGTTTATGTGTATAGTATTTTTCATATTGTAAGTGTTTCTGACACGGTTGAATCCGGAGTTATTGCAGGTTCTTATGCAGGACTTTTAGCTATTGCCAGCGCCTATATTTCAATAGGCTTATGGGTCTCTACTTTTTCTAAAAATTCTCTTGTTGTTTTATTGAGTTCCCTCTTTGTTTGTCTTGGCTTGTTTTACGGACTTCACAATACCAACTATTTTTCTTCAGAAACCAATTTCACCTTGAGAAAATTAGGGATGTATTCTCATTTTGAAAGTATTAGCAGAGGGGTCCTAGATACAAAAGATTTGCTTTATTTTGTGAGTGTTACACTGCTGTTTTTGGCACTTACTTATACTCGAATGGCGCCGAAAAAAAACTGGAAACCGATATTTTATATTTTGATTTTTATTTTTGTTTCTTCTTTTGTAAGCCAGCGTTTTTACAAACGTTTCGATCTGAGCAAAGACCAACGCTATTCTTTGGCACCTGTTTCTGAAAATATTCTTTCCAAAATAGACCATCCTGTGTTTGTAAAAGTATATCTGGAAGGAGAGTTTCCTGCTGAATTCAAGCGTTTGCAAATGGAGACACAACAGTTTCTAAAAGAATTGAGAGCTGTCAATAAAAACATTTCCTTTGTATTTGTAAATCCTGAAAAAGACATGCAGCGTTTGTTACAAAAAGGACTGAGTCCAAGTCGTTTGACTGTCAAAAAAAAGGGGGTTGTTTCTGAGTCTGTTATTGTCCCTTGGGCTACAATTCAATACCAAAATAAAATTGAAAACATCTCTCTTTTAAAAGAAAGCTCTCAAACAACTTCACAGGAAGAACAATTGCTAAATTCTATTCAAAATTTAGAATTTTCTTTTATCGACGGTTTGAAAAAAATTGTATTTCCAAAAAAGAAAAGCATTGCTGTACTTACCGGAAACGGTGAACTGGACGATTTGCAATTGTACAGTTTTCTAAAAGCCTTGGGAAGGCATTATCACCTCGGAAAATTCACATTGGATTCTGTTTCGACTGCTCCTCAAAAGACATTGAACCAACTAGACAACTATGATTTGGCGCTTGTCGCCAAGCCAAGCATTGCATTTAGCGAACAGGAAAAATTTGTTTTAGATCAATACCTGCTACAGGGAGGAAAAACCTTGTGGCTTCTCGATCATGTTGTGGCAGAAATGGACAGCATGTCTCAAAAAGGAAGCAGTCTTGCTTTTTCTCGAAATTTAAATTTAGACGATTTTTTCTTTCGTTACGGAATACGGGTGAATCACAATATGGTGAAAGACTTGTACGCTGCAAAGATATCTTTGGCTACAGGAAACACGGGTAACAGAACCAATTATGAAAACTTTCTTTGGTATTACCACCCCTTAGTGACTCCTTCAAACAGGCATCCTGTTTCAATAAATTTGGGAAGCATAAAATTGCAATTTCCTTCTGCAATCGACACTTTAGCAAACGCGATTCAAAAAACAATTTTATTAGAAAGTTCTTCTTTAACGAAAGTGGTGGAAACTCCTAATTTTATTGAATTGAAAGCTGTAAATGAACTACCAGATCCTAAAATTTTTCGACAAGGCAAAAAAACATTGGGTATTTTACTGGAAGGAAACTTTACCTCTGCGTACAAAGATAGAGTGCCCCCTTTTGAGTTTTCAGACAAAAGAGAGACGGGACTGCCAAGTAAAATGATCTTGATCAGTGATGGTGACATTGCGAGCAACCAAACTCACAAAGGGAAACCTTTGGAATTAGGGGTTGACAAATGGACGCAACAACGCTATAGTAATAAAGAATTTTTGCTGAATGCCGTCGATTTTTTACTGGATGACACAGGGTTGTTAAAACTGCGTTCAAAAAAAGTAACACTGCCTTTGCTCAACAAAGCTCAGGTAATTTCAGAAAGAAATTATTGGCAATTTTTTAATTTTTTCTTTCCTCTGGGAATTGTTTCTCTTTTTGGTGTCCTGTTTTTTTGGTACCGAAAAAGAATCTTCACCTCCTAAAAAAGAGGGGTTTGTAAAGAGAAAGATGTTTGCAAAGCACCTTCGGAAAGTCCACGACTTTTTAAGACCTTCTATTTGCCAACAAAGGAGGAGGCTCTCCGTCAAAAGGGTTGCTTCTGTGAATGGTTTTTGCGCCCATACCTGCTGCTCTTATCACCGCCCTGTCTCCATGCTTCTCTCTCATTTTATCCATCGCCTGATACAAATTCAACATCTTGTCATTGTCGTCAAAAAGATTGACCTGATGTCCTCCATTGACCAAATTGCTAAACTTCACTCCTACAAGACGCACTAGCAACCTTCTTTGGTACAAACTTTTGTAAAGCTCCATAACAATTGGTAAGATTGCTTCGTCTGATGCACTGTAGGGAATGCTTTTTTGCTTTGTATAGGTTTGAAAATCTGAATATCGAATTTTAAAGCTAACACATGCGGTTAGTTTGTTGCCTCTTCTCAATTGAAAAATTAAATTTTCTGTCATCGCTATCACGATACTTCTGAGTTTGCAAACATCGGTGGTGTCTTTGTCAAAAGTTCTCTCTGTTGAAATGGATTTTCTTTCTTGGTACTTAACAACGGGTGTGTTGTCAATTCCATTGGCTTTTTTCCATATGGATCCCCCAGACTTTCCAAAAACTTTCACCATCATATCCACAGGCATTTCTTGGATGGTTTTGATGCGCTTGATTCCCAAGTCACACAACGAATTGTATGTTTTTTCTCCTACCATTGGAATTTTGCGAACGGACAATGGTGCTAAAAAATATTTTTCTGTCCCCTTGTCAATCTGAATCTCATTGTTTGGCTTTGCCTGTCCTGTGGCTATTTTAGAAACTGTTTTGTTGACAGACAGTCCAAAAGAAATTGGCAGGCCTGTTTCTCGAATAATTTTTTGACGCAATTCTGACGCTAATTGATGGCATCCAAAAAACTGATCCATTCCTGTAAGATCGATATAAAATTCATCGATAGACGATTTTTCATACAACGGAACGGTATCTGCCACAACCTCTGTTACAAGCTTTGAATATTTGGTGTAAATTCCTGAATTTCCTCTTAAAATTATTGCTTCAGGACATAATTGTTTGGCCATTCGCATGGGCATCGCGGAATGTATTCCGAACTTTCTGGCTTCGTAACTACAGGAAGCAACAACTCCTCTATCTGAAGTCCCTCCAATCAACACAGGCCTGTTGTTCAAACGGCTGTCCATTAGTCTTTCACAAGACACAAAAAAGGTATCTAAATCCATGTGTACAATCGAACGCTCTTTGTTTGTCATCAGGCACTGTGTTTTTTAGTTTCTTCGGCATATCTCGGATCTTGAACAATCGCTAATTTCTCCATCTCGGAAACATTGATCGTGATACAGTCAAATTCCTCGGTAACTTTTCCTGTAATTTTATAGACTCCTATCCCTCTAAAAGGGTATTTCTGAGCAATTTTCGGAAAATGCACGGTGTCTATAGCATCTCCTTTCATATCTACAAAAGTCCCAAAACACATAAAATCTCCTTTGGAAGTCACGGTACTCTTAGCAGCTACATAATATCCATAAACGGTCACTATTTTTCCTTCGTATGCAAACAGATCATTCGCCAAAACTGGATTTTCTATTTGCGCTACCAAAAGTTCAAAAGGATTGGTGAGAGAGAAACCATAGTATTCTATCTCGTCAAAAGCATCTTCAAAACGATTGGAAGACAGCTCGGGTGTTTTGTAGGTCTTTTTTTCAGAAACAAACAATGTGTGAACTTGTTCTTCCAAAACAACCTTGTTGACTTTCATATGTGCTTCCCACAAAAGTTCTCGTTTGTTTCTTCTTGTAAATTGAAAGGCATTTATCTTGATCAAAATAGTCATTTGCTGGAGCGGAATGGAAACTCTATGGATAAAATCATCCAAATCTTGAAAGCGTCCATTTTTCATTCGTTCATCTACTATTTTTTGAGCGTACTTTGCCTCAAAAGAATGCAACATCATAAATCCTAGATAAATGGTATTTCCTTCGATACTATTGAAATGCTCAGAATGATTGACGGCCACCGAATGAATGTGCCCTCCATGCATTCTAGCTTCATGAAGGTAATGTTCTGGTCTGTAAAACCCGCCGTGATTGTTCAATGTTGCCACCATATACTCCAAGGGGTAGTAGGCTTTTAAAAACAAACTTTGATAGCTTTCAACGGCATAGGAAGCAGAATGTCCTTTTGCAAATGCATAGCCTGCAAAACTTTCAATTTGCCTCCATATTTCATTTGTCAATGAAAGCGTGTGTTTTTTGTTGTGGCAGTTTTCAAAAAAGATATTTTTTACTTTTAAAAATTCTTCTTTCGATCGAAATTTTCCACTCATTCCACGACGAAGCATGTCTGCTTCTCCTAAATTTAATCCTCCAAAGTAATGTGCTACTTTTATCACGTCTTCTTGGTACACCATCACTCCATAGGTTTCGGGCATGATCTCGAGCAATACTGGATGGGCGGCTATTCTTCTTTTTGGATTTCTACATCTTGCAATGTATTCTCGCATCATTCCAGATTTCGCTACACCGGGTCGGATTACGGAACTAGCCGCCACCAAACCTATATAATCTCTTACTTGTAATTTTTTTAGGAGCATTCTCATTGCGGGAGATTCGACGTAAAAACAGCCAATTGCCTTGGCGTTTTTTAAAAGGTCTTTGATTTTGGCATCTTCCTTGAATCTTTGAATGTCGTGCATGTCAATTTTTGGATGCGTCGGATGGTTGTATTCTACAATCTCAACTGCTTCGCGAATTTTTCCTAGGCCTCGCTGGCTCAAAATATCAAATTTATAGAGTCCTATATTTTCGGCAACGACCATATCAAACATCATTGTTGGGTACCCTTTTGGTGGCAAGTAGGTTGCAGAATATTTGTGTAGCGGTTCTTCAGCAATCAAAATTCCACCGGGATGTATTCCTAAATAGTTTGGAAATCCTTGTATGTATTGACTGTAAATCAATACCAATTTCGACAATTGATCCAATTGATCTGGGTGATAATTACGACGGGTTAGTTTGTCTATTTCGCTTTTAGGCAAACCAAACACTTTTCCCAATTCTCTTACCGAAGCCTTGTATTTGAATGTATTGTACACCGCAATAAGGGACGTATACTTGAATTTTTCAAAAATAAAATTCATGACATCGTCTCGGTCTCTCCATGAAAAATCAATGTCAAAATCTGGAGGGTTTGTTCTGTACAAATTGATAAAACGCTCGAAATACAAATCCAATTCAATGGGATCCACATCGGTAATGCGCAACAGATATGCCACTATGCTGTTGGCTCCACTTCCTCTGCCTACATAATAATAATTTTTGCTACGAGCATATTTTAAAATTTTCCAGTTGATTAAAAAATAAGAGACAAATTGCTTCTCTTGGATCAACTGAAGTTCTTTTTCGAGCCTATCAAACACTCTTTGTCCTATTTTTTTGTACCTGTAGTGCAACCCTTCGTACGACAGTTTTTTCAGCAACCGAAAATCCAATGCTTCTGAATGGGTATAGGTTTTTTGATTTTTGGGAGTATTGACCGACAAATCAAAATCTACAGAACAAGTACGCATTATATGTTGTGTGTTTGCGATTATTTGCGGGTATTCGGAATAGAGGGCTTGCAAGATTTTCTCTGATACCATCGTGTTAGAGGCTGCTCCTTGTTCTGATATTGGCAATTTGCTTAGCAATGTATTGTTTTCAATTGCTCTTAGCAACCGATGCGTATTGAAGCCTTTTTTATCTTGAAAAGAAACGGTTTTGAGGAGTACTAATTTCTCAAGATGGAAGCGCCATTCTGAAAACTTCAAATGGTTCAAATCGGAAGGTTTTACACCGATGTATTCATGCTTCTGAAGTGATCTTATTTCTTTTTGATAGGGATAAATAACATAGGTGTCCGAAAAGTAATCAGCATTGTCTGGCATCACAATTTTAGTTTGATGCAAAAAGGAAGACAAGTAGTTGTTGATGTGAAAATAGCCTTGGTTGTTTTGGGCGAGCATGATGAATTTCTGCTGTGCTCCATTCCTAAAATCAACTCCTAAAATAGGTTTGACCTCATTTTTTACGGCGTATTTTACAAAATCCAGACAGGCTGTTGTGCTGTTTATATCTGTCAATGCCAAAGCATTCAAACGGTGCTGTTTGGCCAGTAAAACTAGATCCTTCGGCGATATTGAACCATAGCGTAAGCTATAGTACGTATGACTATTTAAATGCATTTTTGGGGTAAGGGTATTGATTGTATCAAATATTTTGCTAAATTAGCTCAATAAATAAGCAACGATTGCTCATATATTTAGCATTATGAATTTTCTATCAAAAAACATCAAACACATCCGAGTTTTAAAAGGGTTGACACAGGAGCAGTTTGCGGACGATTTCAGTGTTTCTCGATCGAGAATTAGCTCTTATGAAGAAAACAGAGCGGTTCCTCCTATCGATTTTATCATTGAACTTTCAATTTTTTTTGGGGTTCCTATCGATGTATTGGTAAAAAACGATCTTTCAAAATCCAAAAACGAATCTTTTATTGAGGTAGGAAACCAGCGGATTTTATTTCCTATCATGGTCGACGATGCCAACGAAGATTTGATTGAAATCATTTCAACTGAGGCTTCGGCAGGTTACTTGAATGGTTATGCAGATCCTGAATACGTGGAAGACTTGCAAAAAATAAAATTGCCTTTTTTACCTGCAGGAAAACACCGGGCTTTTCCTATCAAAGGAGACTCCATGCTTCCTACCAAAAGTGGGGCGTTTGTGATTGCCAAATTTCTAGAGGATATTCAAGAGGTGAAAGAGGGCAAAACTTATATTGTTTTGACACAAAATGATGGCTTGACCTACAAACGTGTTTACAAGAAAGAGGAAAACCGTTTGTTGCTTGTCCCTGACAACAAAAAATACAATGCTTACGAAGTGCATTTGGAAAATGTATTAGAGTTATGGGAATACACTTGTTGTATCAACACACAGGAATACGATGAACACGAATTAAAAATTAGCAATATCGCACTTATGTTGAATCAACTTGGTGTGGAGTTGAAAGCACTTAAAAAACTGATCGCTTGAGGTATTCGATCGTAGATATAGAAACGACTGGAGGTGATAAAATCACAGAAATTTCCATCCTTATTTTTGATGGAGAAAAAGTGGTGGACGAATTCACCAGTTTGGTAAACCCCGAATGCTCGATTCCGAAATACATTACTTCTTTGACGGGTATTGATGATCGCATGGTACGACCGGCACCGAAATTTTATGAGATTGCAAAAAAAATACTTGAGATTACTGAAAACACCATTTTTGTGGCGCATAGCGTTAATTTTGACTACAACATCCTTCAGAAGGAATTCAAATCTCTCGGGGCGCGTTTTCAAAGAAAAAAATTGTGTACGGTACGCTTGTCTCGAAAAATACTTCCGGGACTCCCTTCTTACAGTTTGGGAAAACTTTGTACTTCTCTCAGTATTCCGCTTTCCAACAGGCACCGCGCAAAAGGAGATGCGGATGCTACGGTCCTTCTTTTTGGGCTATTGTTAGCAAGAGACACTTCTGATGTGATTGGTTCTTCTTTACATCCCCGGTCAAGGGAAGCGACTTTGCCCCCTTTGCTTCCTAAAGATGTGATTGACAATTTGCCGGAAAGGGAAGGTGTGTATTATTTTAGGAACAGCGACAACGAAGTACTTTACATCGGAAAGGCGATCAACATCAAAAAACGGGTTCTGAGTCATATTTATGACAAATCTAAAAGGGAAATCAATCTTTGTTTGGCAACGGCCAACATTACGTATACAGAAACGGGTAGTGAGCTCTTGGCGTTGCTTTTGGAGTCTGCTGAAATAAAAAAACAGTTCCCAAAATTCAACAGAGCACAACGGAAAACGCGTGAAAGCATCGCTTTGTTTACGTATCAAGACAGACAGGGAATTTTACATATTGCCACCAACAATATCAAACTGGTACAACAACCCATTACCAAATTTTACACGGCTCGAGAAGCCAGAGCTTTTGTGGAAAAACTTTGCGAAGAATTCGAACTGTGCCCCAAATACTGTCATTTGCAATCGAATGTTTCTAGCTGTTTTCATTTTCAACTCAAGCAATGCAAAGGTATTTGCAGCAACAAAGAGCGTGTCGAAAGCTACAACAAAAGAGTCCAGCAAGCCATTACTTCTGTTCAGTATGAAACGGAGAGTTTTTTGATCCGTGAAAAAGGAAGAAAAGACAACGAGGCTTCTTTTGTATTGGTTGTCAACGGTGTGTACAAAGGTTTTGGTTATGTTCCCAAAAAAAGCTCTAAAAATAACATGTCTGCCTATTCTAAAAACATCGTTCTTCAAAAAGACAACAAGGACGTCAACCGCATTTTACGAGGGTACCTCAAACACCATATGGATAATTTTATTCCTTTGGGGGAAGAAATGGTGAAAGAAAATTTTGACCTAGAGGCACTGTCTAGCGTTCTTTAAGCATAAGGTTTTGTAACTTTACAAGGCAGCTCCTAAAATTAAGGCTTGAAAGATCAATATTTGTCTGAATTTCAAAAGCAACAACGTACCACTTCTTGTTTTTTTGGTATTTACTTCACAATTTATTACTGATAAAGTCTGATTATATACACTTGTTACTTAAGGGATTTTTTTGTTGAAAAATAAAGGTACTTTTAACGCTACCCCGCTGAAGAAACAGCGCGTTTAATAAAGACAAGTATTTCAAAATAAAAGTGTTTCAAAACATACGTGTTCAGAGGAAATATTTTTTAACAAACAATCTGATGATTTGTTTTTATCTATGACTTTTAAAAAAATTAAACAAACTCAAGTATCCCCAAACTTCTATAAATACTTCTATTTAGATATTTTAGAAATGGTAAAAGTTTTTGCATGAACAAGCTGGGCAACATTTAAAAGACCAAACTATGAAAATAAATAAAGAAGGGACAATATTCTTTTCGTTTGACACTAATCAAAACCCAAAAGCATTTAAAGACCCTAATACTGTGAAATGGGTTGACTTCCAAATTGACAATAATAAAGGAACTATATATTCTGAAGGAGAAACTTTAAATATTACACTATTTTCAGAATCAGCTGAAGAATTTTCAATATTTCATACAAAAATAATTCCTCAAAATGGACTGAATAAAGTAGCTGTAGCTTGGAGTCCTCACGAAATTAAATTATTTATGAATGGCGAGAAAATACAATCACTAAATCCCAATGATTTTAAATTTTAATTAATCCTCTCATTTGCTGATTTTAAAAAAATTTAAAAAATTGAATTAAATTTCACTTTTAGGAAATAATATTTAGGTTTTATTTGATAAATAACGATTTACCAACACCTTGTAATATTCATTGCTAGTACTTGCCTCGTTTGGATAATCTTAGCGGATTATCCGTTTGGTTTGTATTTACTAATTTAGTGGCTCAAACACGGAACAAAATCACACACAAAATCGTTTTACTGAATTCAACAAAAACACAATCCAACATGAGAATAATTTTATGCTGTTTTATCTTTAATTTATTTTCAAGTTTTGTTCTTGCACAAAAATCTGTATTTTATTCTTTAAGTGATGATAAAAGTGAATATTCTGATAATTTTGACTTCGAATTTACCAATCTTAATTTTATAAAAAACAATGAATACTCGAATCACATTACTGATGGATATACTTTACTTGGCTCCCAAATTCAACCCATGATAACCTACAACCGAAATGAAAATATTCGGTTCAAAACGGGGTTTATGGCTATAAAATATTTTGGGGAAGATAACATCGATGTTTTCATACCGCTGTTCTCTTTTCATCACGCTAGCAAAAATCATAGTTTTATTTTCGGAAATTTCACCCCAAGAAACAATCACGGCATGATTGAGCCTGTGATGGGAAATGAAAAAGTATTGAGTTCAACACTCGTTGAGACTGGTTTCCAGTATAAATACAATTCAAATTTCATTGTTTCAGAATTATGGTTTAACTGGGAAAATTATATCAGACCCCATGATAATGAAAGAGAAAGATTTACTATTGGAACATCGTCTGAGATTAAAATTTCTGATAGATTGTCAACAAGCATACAGGGGTATATTTACCATGAAGGAGGGCAAATTAACAAAAAAATAGTGGGGTCCTTAGCAAGTTCTAAACTAAACTATTCCGTTGGAGCAATTGGTTTTAAATACAAATTATTCGAATCTTTAAAGGGCGATCTTTCTCTAAATTCTTATTTTATGCTTTATAACAATTCGGAGACATCTCAGTTTCCTTTTGAAAATGGAAATGCTGATTATTTGTATTTAAATTATGAGCATGAGAGGCTTCACTTATTCGTAGGGTACTATAAATCTCATAAATTTATTTCCCCAAAAGGCAATGAGATGTTTCAATCTTTCTCTCAAAAAAGCAATGTGCACTATTTGAATGGAGTACCAGATGGTAGATTTGAAGAATTGACAGAACCGGATCGAAATTTAATTTTCTCGAGATTCTTTTATGAAAAATATATCGATAACAATATTAAAATTGGGTTGCAATTTGAAGGCTACTACCAACTAAATGACTCTCAAGAATTACCTTCTTTTATGAAAAGTAAAAAAGGACAATTTGATTCGTCTTTTGGTATTTATATGATCTTTCATGACGTTTTTAAACTTTAATTACTTTCTAATTTAATATTTATTGCCACAACGAAGTAAAACAATGTACACACCATTTGGCTTTGTGTAAGACAGAACGACAAACTAAAAACTCCCTATGGAAATAAAAAATACAATTGCAGGACAACAAGAGTATTTCAATTCAAATCAAACCAAAGATGTTGATTTTAGAATAAGGCAATTGAAAAAGTTTAATAAAATTCTGAAAGAAAACGAAGAGGTACTTTACAAAGCAATTTACGAAGATTTTGGCAAGTCGAAGTTTGAAACTTATGTGTCAGAACTGTCACTGCTATATCACGAAATAAACAATTTTATAAAAAACAGTAAAAAGTGGAGTCAGCGAAAAAAAGTACCCACAGGATTTGCAAATTTCCCTGCAAAAAGCTATCTCATTCCTGAGCCCTTAGGAATGACATTGGTTATTGGAGCGTGGAATTATCCCTATCAACTATCCTTGGTTCCTGCCATCACCTCTCTTGCCGCAGGAAATACAGTCATTTTAAAACCCAGTGAACTCCCTTCCAAAACATCACGGGCAATGGCTCAAATTATCAATACTCATTTTTCGAGTGACTATTTTCATGTTGTGGAAGGTGGGGCTGAAGAGACCCTTGAATTGTTGGAATATCGCTTTGATAAAATATTTTTCACCGGCAGTATTGCAGTTGGTAAAATAATTTATCAAGCCGCAGCAAAACATTTGACACCTGTTACACTTGAACTTGGAGGAAAAAGTCCAACTTTTGTGCTTCCGGACACAAATATTAAAATGACAGCGAAGCGAATTGTTTGGGCCAAATTTTTAAATTCAGGTCAAACCTGTGTTGCCCCAGATTATATCTTGGTTGACAAATCTATTGAAGCGAAGTTTCTTCAGGCCTTGAAACATGAAATTGAAACACAACACAAAAGCACCGCAAAAAACATTGAAGAAAATTATTTGAGAATCATCAATACACATAATTTTGACCGTCTTAAGAAACAAATTGACACTAATAAATTATACTTTGGAGGAAAAACCAACAGAGAGGAACGATTTATTAGCCCCACAATCTTACACAATGTTTCATTCGAGGACGCAATAATGCAAGATGAAATATTTGGACCAATTCTACCTATTGTATCGTATACAAATCTTGATGAAGCAATAAAACTGGTCAAAGCAAGACCCAAACCTTTGGCTTGCTATGTCTATTCGAAAAACAGAAAAAAAATTGCCAAATTACTCAAAGAAATTTCTTTTGGAGGGGGTGCCATCAACGATAGTTTGATGCATTTATCAAATAGCAATCTTCCATTTGGAGGTGTCGGTTTGAGTGGAATTGGAAATTACCACGGGAAAGCAGGGTTTGACACATTCTCACATTATAAAAGTATATTGGACAAACCTTTCTGGTTTGAAACCAACCTGAAATATGCGCCTTACTCAAAAAAGAAAATGAAGATCATCAAATGGCTTTTAGATTAAATAATAAGACCTAAAAAATGGTGTGAGAATAGATAATGCCATTACTCTTACAAACCTTGGAGCTTTTATAAAACTTGTAGCGAACTAAAAACGAACTGTTTTAAAACAACCAACGCTTCCTAAACAAATAGTTTGACACCCCTTAAAACGTGTGAATAAAAAGTAAAAATCATTGGGATTGTAAGGCGAAGAGTTGTTTTCTAAAGTTGCCGAACCAACAAATCAGAAATGGAATCCATTCATCTCCAAAGACTTCTTACCAGACCTAACAACCTGTATTATAACATCTTTAACCCATATACCTCTTGTATACTTGAGTTTAAAGCAAAAAAAGAGTAACCATTTCTGATGACTCTGTAGTAGTCCCAATTGACCTATTTTCGAATCAAAACTTACAATTTTTTCATAAAATATAAGGAGTGAAGTCGAACTCTTTTGAGGATGATTTGAATAAACAACATCAAACATGAACCCTAATCGATTATTTTCGAAAAGAAGATATAAGTAGCAATGTTTGTTTAGTCTGCTGTTCAATTTTTGCATAATCAAATGAGCCATCGGCATGTTTGGCCATAAGTTTTGAACCCATACCTACGCAAGTAACGCCTGCATCAAACCAGCCTTTGAGGTTTTCTTCAGTTGGACTTACGCCTCCAGTAGGCATAATACTTGTCCACGGTTGTGGTGCTAATACCCCTTTCACAAATCCTGGGCCATACGTACTTCCTGGAAATAACTTTACGATTTCACATCCTAATTCTTCAGCCTTTACAATTTCGGTGAGTGAACCGCAACCCGGTGACCAAAGCACTTTTCTGCGGTTGCACACCATGGCAATGTCTTCTCTGAGTACAGGTGTTACTACAAAATTTGCGCCGTTAAGCATATAAGCCGATGCAGCAGCTGCGTCTGTTACAGATCCTACTCCCATAATCATCCCAGGGAGTTCCTTAATCGCATACTTTGTAAGTTCTGTAAATACCTCAAGGGCAAAATCCCCTCGGTTGGTAAATTCCATAAGGCGTGCGCCGCCATCAAAGCAGGCTTTTAACACCTTTTTAGCGACTTCGACATCACTATGGAAGAAAAGGGGCACCATGCCGCTCTCTTTCATCGTTTGTGCTACTTCTATTCTTGTAAACTGTGCCATATCTTTTGTTTTATCGGGCTACACGACCTGATGCGTCGCCACCCATTAGTTTTTCTACTTCTGCAACTGTCACAAGGTTTGCATCTCCTTTTATGGTATGCTTCAAGCAAGACGCTGCCACAGCGAAATCCAATGCGTGCTGGTCGTTGTCTGGATATTTCAATAGTCCATAGATAAGACCGCCCATAAACGAGTCTCCACCACCTACACGATCTACAATGTCTGTAATTTGATACTGCGTGGTGTCATACATGGTCTTTCCATCATAGAGTACCCCAGCCCAAGTGTTATGCGAAGCCGAAATGGAACCTCGAAGTGTAGTAATTACTTTTTTGGCCTTTGGAAACTTTTCCATCATCTGTTTACAAACAGACAAAAAGGCTTCCGCTTTTACATCATGACCTTGCGTTTGTACTGTTAAGCCTTCGGGCTTTATGCCAAAGTGCATCTCCGCATCTTCTTCATTACCCAATACAATGTCGCAGAAGGAGGTAAGCTCTGTCATGATTTTTT
>CAJQMT010000048.1 GCA_905479475.1 uncultured Flavobacteriaceae bacterium | reverse complement strand
CAAATTTCCTTTTTTTTGTATTTGACAATTAAATAAAAAACGTTTTGTTCAGTGCTACTTTACATAAATTCTATAAAATCACTCTACAACTCACCTTATCATCATTCCAAATATATAAGAAACCCATGTCTAAATGAGTTGGAAGAATCTCGAAATGAAATATTTTGCTTAATTTTAGAGGCTACTAAACCAAAAAAAACCAAAACTCCTTGAAATCAATTCCTTTATTCTTTCGAATATTACTTGCCGCAGTAACCTGCACCGTTGCTTCTGCACAAGAAATTGTACCTTTACAAAACTACCCTCCGAACAGCTACAATGCCGAAAATCAAAACTGGAAAATTTCTCAAAGTTCGGACAAGATTCTTTACTTTGCAAACAACGATGGACTGTTAGAATTTGAAGGTGCTAATTGGAAATTACACCCGTCTCCAAACAATTCTATTGTGCGATCTGTGGCTGTCATCAACGACTTGGTGTATACCGGTTGTCATATGGAATTTGGTTATTGGCAAAGAGATCAATTTGGAGAGTTGCAATACATCTCTATTAGCGAAAAATTACAAGAACCGCTTTTAGAAGACGAAGAGTTTTGGAATATTATCGAATTTGAAGAATGGGTCCTTTTTCAATCTTTGAACCGCATATACATCTACAATACAATCAATGAAAGTTTTAAAATCATCAACTCTGATGCTGTTTTAGAAAAAATTTTCAAAGCAAACAAGACACTCTATTTTCAAAAATCAAAAAAAGGGTTTTACAAAATTGAAAACGGAGAAGCCGTTTTAATTTCAAAACATCCCATCGTGCAAGAAAACATCATTGTCAATGTTTCTTCACAAAAAGACCACCTCTTACTACTCACCCAAGAAAATGGTTTTTTTCAAATAGACAGCAGAGGAAAGCTATCCAAGTGGGTTTCAAAATGCGACGAACTATTAGCCTCTATTAGTGTATACAGCGCTGCAGAATTGGAAGACAAAAGTTTTATTTTAGGAACCATTTCAAATGGTATTTATCATATTACAAGTACCGGAGAAATATTGAGCAACATCAACCAAGAAAAAGGATTGCACAACAATACCGTACTTTCCGTATTCGAAGATCTCGAGCAAAACATATGGCTTGGTCTCGACAATGGAATCAGTGTTTTGAATCTGAAATCTCCTTACAAAACCTACAACGATATCCATGGAAAATTAGGAACCGTTTACACTTCTGCGATCTATGAGGGGAGATTGTACCTTGGTACCAATCAAGGTTTGTTCTGTAAAAAAAGAGCACACGGGGATGATTTTGAAATGATTGAAAAAACAGAAGGGCAAGTTTGGAGCTTGGCAGAAATCGACAACGAACTCTTTTGCGGACACAACACAGGTACATTTTTAGTGAAAGGATCCAAAGCCAGTAAAATTTCCAACATTCCAGGGACCTGGAATCTAAAAAAAATACCACAAACAAAAAACATGTTGCTCCAGGGAAATTACAACGGATTGTACATTCTCGAAAAAAAGAACAATCAATGGTACTTAAAAAATAAAATCGCTGGTTTTAACAATTCTTCTCAATTTTTTGAAATGAACAGGGCCCATGAAATTTTTGTCAGCCACGAACACAAAGGACTCATCCATATCAAAACAGATGAAAACTATACAAAAGTAATCGAATACGAAATTGACAAAACAAAAAAAGGAAAAAAATCTAGCCTGATAAAACACAACGAGAAACTGATATTTAGTTACGAAAAAGGAATTTTTATATATGATGAAAAAACACAATCTTTTCAATTCGATTCCTTTTTTTCCTCTGAAATGTTGTCCAATGAAAACTACATCTCCGGCAAGCTTGTCGCCACAAAAAACAATACGCTTTGGGGGTTTACTGACCGAAATATTGTTCGTTTCGCACCGGGTAAAATAAACAGCACTCCAGAAGTTTCAAAAATTTCACTCCCCGCATACATCCGACGAGATTACGCTGGATATGAAAGTGCCACACACTTGATAGGCGAGAAATACCTGTTTGGAACATCTTATGGCTATATCATTATAGATCTCGAAAAGATTCAAAAGAAAACGTATCGCATTGAAATCAATAACATTTCAAAAGGTATTCTCAACGAAGCCAAAACTTTGGTTCCCTACGCAAAAGAAAATGCTTTCGACTACCAAGAAAATAATTTAGACTTCTCATACAGTGTTCCCACCTACGACAAGTACACAGACATTTCCTATCAATACAACTTATCAGGAATTTATGATGATTGGAGCTCTTGGTCCAAAGAATCTTCCATTTCATTCGAAAACCTTCCCTTTGGAAATTATAAGTTTCAAGTAAGGGCGAAAATAGGAAATACCAATTCAGATAATATCGCGAGATACTCCTTCAAAATCCTTCGTCCATGGTACATTTCAAATGCACTCATTGCACTATATACCATCGTATTTGTAGCGCTGTTTTTAATCATCCACAACGGATACCAACAATTTTATAAAAAACAGAAAAGCAAACTCTTAGAAAACAAGCAACGAGAATTTGAGCGAGTTCGTCTCGAGAACGATCGAGAAATCATAAAATTAAGGAACGACAAGTTAGAACAAGACATCGATAGTAAAAATCGCGAACTCGCCGCCTCTACCATGAATATCATCAAAAAGAATGAATTCCTGAATAAGATCAAAAAAGAACTTACCAAAGTAAAGGATAAAAACACCGTAGAACCTGTTATTAAAATCATCGATAAAAACCTCAATCAAAACAGCGATTGGGAACTTTTCCAGGAAGCTTTCAACACTACAGATAAGGATTTTCTGAAAAAAATAAAAGAAAAGTATCCCAAACTTACGCCAAACGATCTTCGCCTGTGTGCTTATTTGAGGCTCAATTTATCTTCTAAAGAAATCGCACCACTACTGAACATATCACACAAAAGTGTTGAAATTAAGCGCTATCGCCTGAGAAAAAAGATGAATTTGGACGCAAAAGCAAATTTAACACATCACATTTTGGAAATTTAACCTCCGTTATTCTCCTACAAAACCTTTACAAGACTATCTGAAACCTGCTTTTTAATAGTTTTTTTACTAATTTTTTAACTTGTCTAAAAAACCCTAAAACCCCAATAAATACAATGGTCACATCAATACCATTACCAGAAAAAAAAATCGTGAAATACTTTTTGTAGAGTTTTTGTATAGGTTTTTTTCTCTTGTTACAGACTTTACCGTTGTATATTGTATTCTCCAAAACACTCGGATTGCAACAAACAAAGTATTTCATTCGAAATTCAGTTTGAATCCACTATCAAAAATTAATTAACCGTAATTGACTTCAATTACAAACCCTAAACCAAAAAAAATGAAAATTAGAATTTTACTTATTCTGTTTCTGAGCGCATCGTTAAGTGTGTTCTCTCAACAAGTTCAAGTTTCCGGAACTGTTCTTTCCTCGGAAGACAATCTTCCTATTGTAGGAGCAAACGTCTTATTAAAAGGACAAAACTCTGGAACTTCTACTGACTTTGACGGAAATTACTCGTTAACAGCAAATGCCGGAGATGTCCTTCTTTTTAGCTACATCGGATTTGAAACACAACAAGTAGTTTTAAACGACCAAAAATCAATTCAAATCGTTTTAAGCCCAAATACGTCAGCTTTGGACGAAATCGTTGTAATTGGATACGGTACGCAAAGCAAAAAAGAAAC
>CAJQMT010000047.1 GCA_905479475.1 uncultured Flavobacteriaceae bacterium | reverse complement strand
CTTTCCATTGATGACATTCCAACTTAAATGATTTCCTTCGGCGTCTTGTTCTTGAACATACAATCTTACATTCGCAGAGGTATCCCCTTGGTCAAAATCCAAAGAAATGTTCAGTTGCTGACCTGGTACAATGTTTAACGCATCCAAAGGTCTATTTATCCCTTCCCACGAACTGTCTACGTTACTTACTTTTAACCGACCCTCTTCTAAGGTGGTGCTTACCTTTCCGTTATTGCGCCAACCGCCTTTGTCTTCTGTAAAGTTACTGGTGATCGTGGTGTTGTTTACCGCATTGTTGGGGTCTTCGCAGTCATTGTAACCATCGTTGTCGCTGTCTGCATTACAATCTCTTACAAACCCCATAGGTTGATTTATAGAACCATTAATATAAATAATAGCAAAATTATTGTTATTATCAACTCCTAAAAATTCATAGCAATATATATCTTGACTATCATTTATATTCGTGAGTATTAAATATTCAAACAATTCCCCGATTGGAACTTCATAACCACATTTAGGAGATGTGTTTGAAAATGAATAAAAGTAAGTTTTACTTAATGAATTATTATAATACTCATAGCATTTACCATCTGATTTAAATTCTAAAACCCAATTGGATGTATCATCAGACATCCATTTTCCTAAAATAGAATCATCTGATTTATCTTCTAAAATTGAAAAACTTAAAATTATTAAAGCTATCGTAAAGATGAATATCGTTATTGTATGTTTCCTTAATTTTTTCATATTTCTTAATTATTTACAATCTGTAATATTAGTTTGCGCTTCTTTATAAATTTTCTCCCTATGATCTATGCCATTTAACCCTCCATTTACAATTCTTGTAACATCCTGTACAGAGGAGTTTTCATCTATTTTATTATTCTTCAATACGTTTTCATTATAAAACCATAGAGCACTAATTACCGCAATTTCCTCATTTTGAGTAATCAAATCTGGATTTTGCAATAGATCAACGGTATTATCATAGCTTTGTCTATAAAAATCGTTAAATTCTAAATAATTATTATAACCTGTAAGTTGAATTACACCTCTACCTCTATATTTATATCCGTAGCCTGCAACAGTATTACCATTTCTTCCACCATAAACATAATTTGCAAATTTTTCAGCCTTCACATAGTAAGACCCATCTTTAGGTTTAGATAAATCTGCATAATCATTTGGATTTTCCTTTTTTGGATCTTTAGTTGGATCAGAAATAGGGTTAAAATACTTACTAAAATTCTTTGAATTTTTACCTAAACTAGAGACTCTGTAGTTTAAATTCTCCTCTAAAGCTTCAAACTCTATACCAGCATAGTTTGTACTCTCATGACCAGCTTGCGCTAAAAAATGATGCAGTTTTTCCTTGGTATCAAGTCCAAAATCCTGACCATATTTATTTATGGCATCCGAAATAGATTCAAGCCTAGAATCACTCGCATTAGGAAATATTTTTTTCAAATCTTCTTTCGAGGTATTGCAGTCATCACTACAATCTGTCGTTTTACGAGCGTTGCTATCATCACAATCTTCGCCCAAGGTTTCGCTTTTTTTCTTAAAATGGCTTGCTGCGTTCCAAGTGGGGTATTCTTCTCGTTCACTGCCTGCGGCATAGTAATTGTCGTTGTCGGCATCTTTTACCCAGGTTATTTTTTTTGCACAGTTCCCCAACAAATCTTTTTCTAGGCAAGCTACACAATTTCCGTTACTATCTCGCACTTTTCCTTGCCCGCAGTCATTTTTGGCTGTTTCTTCCATGCTTTCCCAATACTCGTTCAAAAATTCTTGCAAGGAAATTTCATGGGAAAACAAGAGCTCTCCCAAGCCCGGTTTGAAAAAAATGGCGAGGGTTAAGCTGCCATCAGACCCCGTTCCGATGATAAAATAGTGTTCCAAGGTTTCGTTGGAAAGTCCGATAGGTACGGAAATGCCATTGGCCTCAAAAATATCTCTGAGTATATAGCCTTTTTTCCCCGCATAAGAATCCTCAGCATACAAAGCGGCCAATACCTCTACAAAATATCGAAACCCCGCCTCTCTCGCCTCTGAATTTAACAATACCTCCAATGCCAGTGTTTGATTCTCAATATCTTGAAACCTTGGATAATCAAGTCCATAACGACAAATACGCTTCTTTTCCCTCCCTCTGTAATACCACAATGAAGAGCATTTATACGATGTGTAATACACGGGATCGGGGGCATAATATTGATCTGTCCGGTGTTGTGTCATCAAATAACGAATACGATCTACGGAGGTTTTATTGTAGCGATTCTGACTAAAATAATTGGTTACGGCTTCTTGTAACCCTGCATTGGCTTCTACTGCCTTTCTATTTTCTGCGCCAATACTCTCAAAACAGGCTTCTAACAGCATCGCTTCTTCAGAAACAGCTTCCAAAGACTTCGCAATATGGGCCGCTTTGGCTGCTTCAATGCTCTCTTGTTTTAGTATTCCGAGAAATGCATACACATTAAATGCATTCCTTATTATTTGAGACGCATAAATCGGGTCAAAAATTCTAATCTCAAAGGGTATGTCCTCTTTTTTCCCGCGTGCGTAGTCTTCTATATAATCAGAAGTTCCGAAATCTTTAGGATAGTACCCCGAACTTGAAGTTACAGGGCCCTTCACATGGTTTAAATACCATTGCATGACGTCTAATTGTGTCCAAGTATCCAAACTCCTATAATAATCTTTCTGTTCTTCTACCAGCGCATCGTACATCTCATTCTCATTTTTATAAGAATAATCATCGTCATAGGTCAACCATTCTATTTCCTCTAATTCTTTTCGCATTTCACTATCTTCGTACATCCGCCATTCATTATCGCCAAAACTTGCCAACTCTTGATTTTTAAAAATTTCAAGTTGCTCGAGTGTTGTAATTTCACTCAACGGGGTACCCTCGTATGTCAAATGCCCGTATTGAGAATTGTCAATAGCACCCGCATGAATCTCACGCTCTCTAAAATTCAACAGTTTTATATTTTGAAGATCTTTCCAGTGTTTTTTTATCTTCTGACTATGGTATCTCTCGTATTTTCTCCTCGATGTAGAGGTGGACCTTGTTACATTTTCACTTTCTAGTTTTCTAAAAAACATAGATTGCGCTTGTGCAAAGCTTGAAAACGTTTCGCCCAATTGTTTTTCAATTTCATCTTTTAAAACCGAATTCTGTCTCTGTTTCCATTCATTTAATCTTTTTTCTTGCATCTGTCGAATCAAAATCTGCGCGTTCAAAGCCGAACGTAGGTCAGAACCAATTACGATATCCGGATAGTCTTCACAATCACACTTTTGACTATCTGTTTTTAAATACAAATCCGACAAAAAATCTACCGATGCGTTGTACTCGTCTGCCCTATTGTATTGTGCCCAAAGACTCACTTGGGAAATCAAACACAACAAAAAGAGTCTTCGAAACTTTTTTATTTTTTTCATCTTCTCCTTTTTTAGCAATTAGTTTTTTACAATAAGTTTGGTGTATTGGGCTCCGCCTGTACTAATGCGCACCACATAAGTTCCTTTCTGCAAAGCTGTTCCGTCAAAATGATGGAAATGATCTCCTGCTTTTTGAGAAGGAATACGAGCAATCTGTTTGGAAAACAAACCGTCAAGACTTGTGATTTGTACCTGTACATCGTCTTGTTTTTCCAAGGTATATGCAATCAATAATTGTTCTTTAAAGGGATTGGGGTACAATTGTATAAAATTTTGTTTTTGCGCTGCCAAAGCCAGCAAGGCTTCTTCTGAGAGCACCACTTTACCCTCTGCGTCTTTTTTGTCTTTTACCAACAACAAACTCATCGGGGCTCCTGGTTCTCTCCAGTCAGGTACAAAACTTTCCAAAGCAGCCGAAGCATACAAAACTCCATTGCGCTTTTTCAACTCAAAAGTACCTGACACAATTTGGTAGTCTAAATGCCGCTGATTCTCGTTGTCAATAAACACCCGTGGTAAGCTCAGGCGCAAATCTTCAAAATACAAGGCATCACTTTCATACATAGCCACACCCTTACTTTTAACTCCGTCGGCAATCCAACGGTAAAGAACCGTCGCTTCCTCGGCCTTGTGTTCGAGTTGTAAGCCAAAAGGAATGGTTTGTACAATTTGTGTCCCCGACCAATCAAATTGCACCAAATAGCCCGTCCACTTTCCGTTCAGTTTTCGAACTTCAAAAGGAATCTTTTGAAAAGAATTTTCTTCATCATACGTGGCCGGTTGCAAAGTAGTGTGCAGGGTGTCAGCCATTTTCATGTTCGCTTGCACATCCTGATGCTGCGCTTCGTCTGTTTGTAAATAGTTCAACAAGATTTTGCTATTTTTTGCTTTGTTGTCTTGTAGCATTTGTAAGGCCAAAGATTTGTCTTTAGGCACCCCATAACCAAAATAATAACATTGTGCCAACCAGTGCACAGCCATAGGATATTCACTTTTTTGAAACCATTTGACTGCCTCTGAATAATCTTGTGCAATGGTCCCTAAACCTTTGTAATACAGATATCCCAAACTGTAAGCGGCCTTATCACTTCCCAATTTTAATGCTTTTCGAAACCATCTTCTCGATTTATCAAAATTCAACTTACAGCCTTTTCCGTATTTGTACAAAATCCCCATATCACAGGCCGCTTTTTCATTGCCTTGTTTGGCAGCTTCTTTTACCAAACGAAATCCTTTTTTGTAGTTATCGGGATTGTTTCCATTCAAATACAACCGTCCCATCAGCAGTTGTGAATTCGAATCCCCTGCCTCCACACAAGGTTTCAAATAGTCCACGGCGCGAAGAGAATCTCGAGCGAAAAACTCATTTCCTTTTAAGTAAATAATCGCTTCGTCAAAACGAAAACGACAATCCAATTCCACTTCTTGGGCATCGGTTGCAAGTACATTGCATAACAGCCCCACTAAGAGCCCTAATACTAATTTTCTTTTCATAATCATAGTCAATTGTATCGTTAAAATCAATTGACAATACCCTTTGAAAAGAAATTTTCAGCACAAAAAAGTCACCCTTTTGCATGCCAAAATCAACTCGGCAAAGGGGTATTGTCTACTTTTTAGGGGAAGTATTTGCAAAGAAATAGTTAGCAATTTATTTTTTACAAGTGACTAAATGTAACTATTTTTTTTATTTCAAACAAAAAATGCACATATTCTTTGCTGTGCTGTTTGTGGCAAGCCCATTGTTTACAACTTATTTCTTGATCAATACAGAGATGTATTGGGCTATTATTTTTATCAAAACACCCTCGCCATCAACGCATTTACATCTTCTGAAATTTTTAGCTTGTAAACGATTCCAAAAAAACAAACGGTCAGCAGTGCACTTTTCAAAAAAATGTTCCACAAGGGATGAAAATCAAAATCCCAAAATTTGAAACCGAAGAAAAACAAGACCAACAGTACAAATAAAATCGCTGTTTTTTTACCAAACGGAAAAAAACCAAATTTGTGTTTTACAAACACCAATTTGATCGTATTGAAAACGAGGACTACTAAAAAAGTAGACAGTGCAGCCCCCTCAATACTCAGCAAATCAATCAAATAATCGTTCAACAAAAACACGGTCACCGCCATTGCCAAACCATAAGGCAACAGGACTTTGTAGTATTTTGAATTGGAAATAATCGCACCATTTGCTCCCAAAAACATGTGGTACAATTTGGCAAGTGATATCAAAAGCACCACCCGAATACCACCGCTGTATTTGTCGGGTAATAACAAATACAACTCTTTTATATTCACGTTGATCAACAAAAACACCAAGCCTGCAATTAAAAATAAATTGATGGAACTTTTGCGGTACAAACTTTTTACCGCTTCCATATCTTTTTCATTCAACGCTTTGGCAACCAGGGGTTGTAAAATTTGGGACATGGCCCTTCCGGGAGTCTCGACCACAGAACCGATATACACCGCTACGGCATAATAAGCCGTCATGGCAATGGCTTCTTTTTGAGGAATCATGAATTTGTCGATGTCCAACAAGATGGTTCCCGCAGCACCTGCCAGCAAAATAAACAACGAATAATTGATAATTTCCCGGTAATTTTTAGGAACTGCTAGTGTAAATCTAGGACAATACAATTTCAGCGCATAACTTGCCATCAGCACTACACGAATGAAATACGCCCCTGTCAAATAGAAGACGAATTCTTCTGGAGCAATCCATTGAAAATAGACCGCAAACAACAGCACCATAGAAGCCACTCTCGAAAACATTTCTTTCAAAATATTCCCATAGACAGATTGCAATTGCACTTTTGCCCAAGCGTAAAAAATTTCAAAATACGCCGTTGCGACAGCTACCCAATAAATGACAAAAGTATAGGATTTTACTACCGGGTTTTTAAGTGCCAAATAACTCGAAATTTCTTGGTAAAAAATATTTCCCACGACAGCAATGGGTAGGGCAATGAACAACGGCAATAAAATAACCGAACTTAAAAACACATCCTTTTCTTGCTGTGTTTTGTAGGAAGAGAAAAATTTTAAAATCGTGTACTGCACTCCAAAAGCTGTCAATGGCATTAGTAAGTTGGCCGTTGACAATAAAAAAGTAACCAAGCCATAATAGGCATCCGTTAAAAAAGACGTGTACAAAAACAAGGCATTCACCCCTCCAATGGCAAAGGCAATATAGATGGTAATGGTATTTTTAAAACTTTGCTTGAGTACGATTCCCATTTGTAACTAATCTTGTGTTATCAAATTCAATAGTGCTTTGTAAATGGATTCTCCAACTTCATTTCCATACAAATTCATTGAAAAATCTGCCGATGATTTTTGAAAACTTTCAAAACTTTGGTACATGCTATCTGATTCACTTCCAACGATTTCTGCAAAACCATGTCTGACCAATTCCACCCACTCCGTTTCCTCTCTGACTATGACACAGTGTTTTTGATTGAAATAGGCCTCTTTCTGCAATCCACCACTATCGGTCAGTACCATTTGACAATTCTTCAACAATTCCAACATATCAAAATAGCCCACGGGTGGCATGGTTTCAATCGGATAGGACAGTCCATTTTCCTCTAGCACCTTTTTTGTGCGTGGGTGCAACGGCAACACTACTTTTTTGGAAGCATGGATGCGCGTCAAACCTTCAAATATATTTTTCAACTTGGCAATATCGTCCGTATTTTCTTGACGGTGAATGGTTGCCAATACAAAATCCTGCGCCTGCAAATCGTATTTTTTTAAAACCGTAGATTTTTCGGCTGAAAACTTTGTGTAATGTAGCATGGCATCTTTCATAATGTCGCCGCATTTTTCTACCACTGCAGGCACATTTTGAAAACCTTCTTTGTTCAAATTTTCAAGAGCCGTATCCGTTGGACACAATAACAAATCCGACAGTTGATCAACAAGGATACGGTTGATTTCTTCTGGCATTGCTCTGTTGAAAGAACGCAAACCAGCCTCTATATGGGCTACTTTTATACCCATCTTTTTGGCAGCCAAAGCACCTGCCAAGGTCGAATTGGTATCTCCGTAAACCACTACAACATCGGGAACTTCTTTCTTCAAAATCTTTTCAATCCCGGTCAGCATTTGACCCGTCATCTCAGCATGCCCTACCCCATTTATATTCAAATTATAAGCAGGAGATGGAATGCCCATCTCTTCAAAAAAAACAGCACTCATATTCGCATCGTAGTGCTGACCCGTATGCACAATCACTTCCGCTATTTCTTTGTACTTCGAAATGATTCTACTCAATACCGCAGCTTTTACAAACTGAGGCCTCGCTCCTAGTATCGTCACAATTTTTTTCATCCTATCATTTCTTTTAAATTTTTGACCAATTGTGCCGTGATTTCTTTTCGATGGTACTTTTCAATGCCCTGAGAGGCAACCGTTAATTTTTTTTCCAAATAAGCATTGTACAATATCAACACCTCTTCTTTTAATTTTTCTTTGTTTTCAAAACCGACAATCACACCTCCGCTTGTTTCCTCTAAAAGGTCGGCCAAATCTCCATCTTCAGGTCCAATAGCCAAGATAGGTCTTTTGGCAGCGAGGTATTCAAATACCTTTCCCGTTACAATTCCCTTTGCACTCGGCACATTGTTGACCGCCAACAACAAGACCTGCGATTTCTGTTGGTAAACTTGCACTTCGTGGTGCGGCATATAATCTTGTTGCTCCACGTAGGTGTCCAACCCATTTTTTTGAACACTGTCTACCACCCCTGGAGCCACTTTTCCGATCAATTGTAGGTTCAAATTTTTTGAAAAACCTGCAACCTCATCTAAAATTTCTTTCAAAACCTCCCAAAGCAACTTTGGATTTCTGTCTTCATTCATCATCCCGATATGTGTCAGCGTAAATTTGGCATCCAAAGCAAGGTTGTTTTCTGAAATAGTAAAATCATATCCATTGGGAACGACCTTGGTTTCTTTGTTGAAATTCGCATAGTTTTTCTGCATGGTTTTACCCACTACCCAAACCGCATCTGAATTTTTTAATACCTCTGTCTCCAAAGCAATATGTTTCTGTTTGGATTTTTTTGTCAATGGCAAATCTTGAAAATAATCAATAGCAGTCCATGGATCCCTAAAATCTGCAACCCAAGGTGTATTTGTTTTCTTTTTCAGCTGCATCGCAATCAAATGCAAACTATGCGGAGGTCCGGAACTAATGATAGCATCTACCGGATTTTGTTGCAAATAAGCTTCCAAATAGTTTACCGAAGGTCGAATCCAATACTTTCGAGCATCGGGAATAAAGTAATTTGCACGGATATACCTGACAATTTTTCCAAAAAAAGTAGGTGATTTTGTTAAAAAACCTGCCTTTGTGTTCGTTTTTTTCTTTGAAAAAAAAGAAACCAAAGAATAAGGTTCCCATATAGGACAGCGCAGCACTTCAACACCGGTTGGAATTTCAAGCTCCAAAGTGGCATCTTCAATCGCATACGAAGGATTCTCAACCGTATAGACTACTGGTGTCACTCCAAAATCTTGCAAATATTTTACAAACTTCAACCAACGCTGAACGCCAGAACCTCCTGACGGAGGCCAGTAATATGTAAGTATTAAAATCTTCAACGTCTCAAATTATCGTATAAATGTACTAAGTTTTCTGAGGTTTGCTCCCATGAAAACTCATTTTCTACAAAGGATTTCCCTTTGTCGCCCATTTCGTTTCGTAAATCTTCACCACGATACAACAAAAGTGTTTTCGCTACAAAATCTTCCACATCCCTGTCCCTGTGTACCAACCCTGCTCCTACTTCTTCTACCAAGTTTTTTTGTGCAGTTGCGTTGCTCACCAATACCGGCTTCGCAAAACTCATGTACTGAAAAATTTTATTGGCATACGTCGTGTCGTGGTGTAGATTTCTGTGAAGCGGAGAAATACACAAGGTACTCGCTGCGATATAGGAAGCAAACAAATCTGAATCCAACCAGCCTGTAAAGTCCACAAATGCTTCCAGCTTAAGGCGCTTTACTGCCTCTATTAAAACAAGATCTTCAGAGCTTTTTCCAACAATGACCAATCGTATGGTGGCAGATACTTCCAAAAGCGCAGGCATTGCGTTAATTGCTGTAAGCAGCCCTCTTCTCAAACCGGTGTCACCGATATACAACAAGACAAAATTATTCTGATACTTTTGAAGGATGGAATGCTCTAATTTAGGTTCCGTGTAAAAACTTTTCAAAACAGTATTTGGAACCACTGTTATTTTTTCGGAAACCATCTCCAATCGAGACAAAATATCGTCTTTGGCTTCTTTTGTAACCACGATGGTGCGGTCTGATTTTTTTACAAAATCTTTCTCTTTTCTCTTCCATTTCCGAGGATGAATCAAAAGAATTCCTGGAAATTTTTGAAGATGTGGATAAAACTTCATAATCTCAGGACGATTTTCGTGCAAATCCAATACAACAGGCAATTGAAATTGTTGGTTTGCCTTAAAAGCAGCCCCCGCGATTTGCATGTCGTGGATGTGAATGGCTTCGATGCAGTTCTTCTTGAGAAACTGCTGGATTTTTTTTGCCATGCTATGCGTATAAAAAGGAAACGTGTAGGCCAATGCTGACATTTTGTAATCAAACCACGTAGCACGATACCGACGCACCTCTATTCCGTTCCAATCCTCCTTCGCTTTTTGACCGTCATAGTTCAAGCAAAATAAAAAAACTTCATGACCTGCACGGATCAATGAAACTGCTTCATTTTCTACCCTTGGATCGGGAGGAAAAACAGCATCTAAAAGCATTCCTATGCGCATGATATTTATCTTTTACTTCTCTTCGTTAGAAATCCACCTCCGAGCAATAAGATTAGAAAAATCCCCCAAGAACTAATATTGACAACATTTCCTTTCTCAATTACGGTAGGCTCAAATTTAAATTCAATGCGGTGTTTCCCTGCAGGAACCTCCAAAGCTCTCAATACATAATTGGCTCTCAAATGAGGTGTCAATTCCCCGTCGATATAAGCATTCCACCCTTCTTTGTAGTAGATTTCTGAAAACACAGCCAACTGATTTTTGTCGCTCTCCGAGGCATATACCAATTCATTCGCTTGGTATGTTCGCAATTGGATTTTTGAAGTGTTCCCAATACCCTCCAATGCTTTCAAACGAAAAGAAAATTCTTTTTGATTGACAAAGGCTGTTTGCTTCGAATCAAAATCAACCAAACTTAAAATTTCTTGATCTGCCGAATTCACAAGCTTAATATCCCCAACAAACCAAGCATTTCCATTCGGCGCTGGGTTTTCTTGCAAACTTTTATTTCCCTTTTCATCTGGAACGATAAAATATTTGGTATTCAACATATGCAAAACTTCCATATTATTTTTGGAAATATGAAAATCGACCAAGTCTTGGTACCTTCCCAATTTTGCGGCATGATACCCACCTATGGACTTATGAAAATAGGAAGTAGCACCGTCATTCATAAAATTTCCAGAAAAATTGGCAACTCTGTAATGTCCTTTGTCTTTTAAAATCTCCTTGTCTATCTCAGATTTCACAAAGGGCTTTTCAACCTTGATCGCGGGTAAAAAATCTTCTGAATTCACATAACGCCTTGCAGAACCCATGGTATCAAAAAGCAACAAAGCACCTAAGAAATACAAAGCTTTGTTTTTATTTATTTTTTCTTTCAAAATTACAAAAAGAACACCTGCCGCCAGGGCCACCAATAAAAAACTACGAAGGCCGTCTTTGAAAAAGAGGGATTTTCGATCTTCTACAATAGCACTCGACAAACCTTCGATCATGGAATTGTAATAACCGTCATTTCCTCCTTGGAAATCAAACAAAAACACGCCAAACAAGGCAAAGAAAACAGCCAAACCTCCTACTCCGTAAAAACTCTTCTTCAAAGCTTCTTTTTTTGCTGCCTTGTCTGTATCTCCATAAACAAACTCTTTTAAACCAAGCAACCCAAGCAATGGAATACTGACTTCTGCCAATACTTGTATGGAAGAAACCGCTCTGAACTTATTGTACAGTGGTATGTAATCGATAAAAAAATTGGTCAACAAGGAAAAATTATGTCCCCAACTCATTAGAATGGAAAATAGCGTTGTTGCCACCAACCATTTTTTCAAACTTCCTTTCACCAAAAAGATTCCAAGTACAAATAAAAATATAAAAATTGCGCCAATATACGCCGGTGCAGCTACTATAGGCTGACTTCCCCAATAGGTCGGAACATTTTTAGAAAATTGTGCCGCTTGCCTTCGATCGATTTTTGAGGCTAAAAAAGCATAGGTCGTTGACTCCTCTCCCAAGTTTTCGTTATTTGCGCCTCCTGTAAAACGCGGAACAAACAAATTGAAAGTTTCTAAAATTCCATAACTATATTCTGTGATATAGTGCTTTGACAATCCCGAACGCGCTTCTTTTTCTTTGCCTTCTGGTGTGATGGTCAGTGCACTTTTTCCTCGAGTGCTGTAATCTGCATATTCTTTGGTTGCTAGCAAACTGGAGGCATTCATCCCCAAAGCAAGAAAACCAGCAAGAAATAACAAGCCAATTTCTTTCATAAAAACACCCAAATGCTCTTTCGCTTTGATTTTTTCAACAAGCAAGACCATTCCTAAAATCAGTAAGGCAAAAAACAGGTAATAGGTCATTTGAGGGTGACTCGTATTGATCTCCAAGGCAATCGCGAGTGTACTCCATAAAAAACCGTAAAAATATTTTTTCTGAAACACCAACAAAACACCAGAAATAACCAGAGGAATGTAACCGATGGCATGTGCTTTTGCATTGTGACCCACTCCTAAAATAATGATAAAATAGGTTGAAAATCCAAACGCCAACGATCCTATCATGGCGAGTTTCCAATCAAATTTCAAAACCAACAACAACAGGAAAAAACCTAAAAAGTACAAAAACAAATAGTCTGCTGGTCTTGGTAAAAAACGGATAAGACTGTCTAATTTTTTAATGAAGTCATTCGGATAATAGGTACTCAACTGGTAAGAAGGCATTCCTCCAAAAGCCGCATCCGTCCAATACGGTTCTTTATCGTTCGCTGCTCTAAAGTCTTTGATTTCTTTCGACATCCCTCGAAATTGTTGGATATCACTCTGAAATAGTTTGTCGCCTCGTAAAACGGGTGAAAAATACCCCAGAGCAACGATGATAAATACTAGTATAGGAATCCCGAATTTAAAATTTATTTTTGTCATGCTTGTTTGAAATGAAGAATGCATTTTGGAAATCTATATTCCTTTTACACCTTTTCTTGTTTTTATTCTATTCTGCTCAGCGCCTAAGAATCGACCTCTTCATAATCCACGTACTCTCCCAAATCATCTTTTGTTTTAGAAGCTTTGTTTTTCAAACTCGATTTGTCAATCACAGTTTCTCCTACAGGAATATCTTCCGGAGGAGAATTGTAGGTATTTTGATTTTGTTGCGCTCTTTGTTGCGCTTTTTTTACAGCTCTAGTCAGCACATAGGGAAGAATATATCTCGCCACAAATTTCAGTCCGTAAATGATCAATAAAATAATTAAAATAGTTCTGAAAAAATTCAGCAAACCTGCTTCTTGCATCATTGTTTTTAATTTTATTCAAAAATAACAATTTGAAAGCAACTGGAACGTTCCTGTAGATAAAATCTTATATTTGGAAAAATTTCGTGTCCCGTATGGTGAAACATTATGGCTTTTTATGCTTGCTGTTCTTTTGTAGCAAAATGACGGCTCAATATACCGATGTTATCAACTCCAACAGACCAGGATTTTCCGAGAGCCCTTTTGCTGTCGGATTGGGTGTGGTGCAAATAGAAGGCGGATTTACACATCAATTGTACAAAAACAGAACCACCAACAAACGTTTGGCTACAAACCAACTTAGGCAAACAGTGCGCATGGGTGCTTTTTCCGAACGATTCGAATGGAATGGATTTGCTTTCCAAGACAACAATTATTTTTACATAGACCCTTTCGAACAAAGAAGAGCGGGAGCCTCATTCGGTATTGGAATCAAATACTTGCTTTACCACCACAATTATCAAAAACCCAAAGAAATCAGAAGCTGGAAGGAAAAAAATGCCTTTGATTGGAAACGTCTCATCCCCTCTGTAGGAATTGCAACCTCTGCTTCTTTTTATACAGCACCGAAACTGAATTCAATAGACCCAAACCTACCCAAGGATTTGTTGTTTCAACCCACTCCTCTTTTTTCATTCACAAGCACTCATACTCGAGAAAACACAAGCAATTCTAATTTTCTTAGCAGGATAGCGCTTTTACTCCAAAATGATTTGAATGACCATTGGGTTGTCACCACGAACCTTGTTTACAACAAAACCTACAATCGCGAAGACCAATACGCCATTTCACTGTCCTCTAATTACGTTCTTTCTGACAGATGGGCGGTTTTTGGAGAAACAAGGCATGTCATTCGTCCAGAACATACTGCAGAAGCTTCTGTTGGGACCGCTTTCTTAGCAAATCAGGATTTGCAATTCGATGCGGCAATTCATGGGGGCGTCACAGAAATCGGAAGAAGTATTGGTTTTTCTATCGGCGCATCTTATCGATTTGACAAGCATATTGACCACTATAAAATTATTGAAATTGACGGGGCAGGAAATAAAATTATCCCCCCTAAACCCCCTCCTTTTTTTACCAGAGCAGGGCTATTCTTCAAAACAATTCCACAAAAAACAAAAGAACTTGTCACCGTAGGAATTCTTTCTACGGGAGATTTCTTTCGAGAGCTGTTTAAAAAGAAAAAAAGACCCAAAAAAAAGAGAAAAGTTAAAGCCCTAAGAAAACCTACACGGGGCGTCAATCTGTTAAAAGAACAAAACAATCGAGACCTGCTCCGCAACGAAAAAACGACTTCCTCTGACAACAATCTCGATACAACAAAAGAGAATACAATACAAAACAAATAAACATGCAGTTATTTTTTAATCCCGAACTGGAATCTAGCCTTACCGAATTCAAATTTGACAAAACAGAAAGCAGACATATTGTTCGTGTTTTGAGAAAAAAAGAAGGCGATATTTTGCACATTACCAACGGCAAAGGTTTCTTATTTGAAGCCGAAATTACTGCTGCAAATGACAACAAATGCGCGGTTCAAATTACAAATGTTATTGCAAAAGAAAAGGCGTGGGATTATCATTTACACATTGCTGTAGCTCCCACCAAATTGAACGACCGAATGGAATGGTTTTTGGAAAAAGCCACTGAAATTGGAATTGACGAAATTACCCCGATCATTTGCCACCATTCCGAAAGAAAAGTAGTCAAACTGGAACGTTTCGAAAAAATTACGCGTGCGGCCATGAAGCAATCACTTAAGTTTCACCTGCCAAAAATAAATCAAGCGAAAACATTCAAAGAATTTCTTGCCACAGAGCCCAGTGGCCAAAAGTTTATAGCGCACTGCGAAGAACAAGACAAAAAATCTTTTAAAAACGAAATCCTCCCGAATACTGATGTGACGATTTTAATAGGCCCAGAAGGTGATTTTTCAAAAAAGGAAATTGACTTAGCCTTGCAAAAAGAATACAAGCCAGTTGGCTTAGGAGAAAGTCGTTTGAGAACAGAAACCGCTGCCCTTGTTGCCTGTCATTCCGTTGCTTTTACCAACCAAAAAGATTAGTCTGTAATGGCCTCTACAGCCAATTGTTGTATTTTGGTTCGAATATCTTCCTCTCCAAGCTTGTTGTTCTCCATGGTTGGATAGGTTCGGTTGGACAAAAACACATAGAGCAAACCAGAATCTGGATCTGCCCAAGCATAAGTTCCTGTGAAACCGCTGTGCCCAAAACTATTGTCAGAAACACATCCACAGGTCGATTTTACCTCAGCATCTAATTGAGGCTTGTCAAAACCCAATCCTCTTCGCACCTCTGCTGATTCGAAATACCGTTTATTGAATTTTTTTAAGGTCTTTGCTTCTAAATAACGATGCCCACCATACATGCCGTTTTGCAAATACATCTGCATCATCTTGGCAACATCGTTGGCATTGCCAAACAAACCTGCATTCCCGCTGACTCCTCCTAGCATGGCGGCTGCCATGTCATGGACATGTCCTTGCAGTCTTTGGTGTCGAAAATAGACATCTTCTTCTGAAGGAACTATCTTCTCTTTTGGCCATAGCTGCAAAGGATGGTAGCCCAATGTCCTCGCACCTAATCGATTGAAAAACTCAGAATGAAGGGTCTCTTTCATTCCCAAAGGAAAATTTTCTTCCAAGTATTTGTTGAATATAAAAAAAGGCAACCCACTGTATTTGTAACCAGGTACCGCTCTTTGCGCTACGTCTCGAATTTCTCGGTAGAGCGTGTCTTTGACATCTGATCTCAAATAAAGTCCTTTTGCTACCTCTATCGCATAATCCTCACTTCGCTCCTTCTGGTAATATTTTGGAAGGGGTTTTTGAGACAGACTATCCAATGTTTTGAGATACAACGGAATCCAGGCTTTCAATCGAGCCGTATGTGAAAGCAATTCCTTGACTGTCAACGTATCTTTGTTGCTTTCTTTGTAAGAACTCAACAACTCTTCCAAGCTTGTATCTAACGAGAACATGCCTGTCTCCTCCGCTTTCATAATTAGTGGCAACGCTCCTAAAATTTTTGTCAACGAAGCCAAATCATATACATCAGTTCCTTGTACCCTTTTTTCTTTCTCATAAGTATGGTACCCCACATTCCGCTGGTACACTACTTTTCCATGACGCGCAACCAATACCTGTGCGCCCGGAGCCATTTTTTGTCCTACAACCAATTGCAAAACACTGTCGATCTTTTGAAGCTTTGCACTACTCATTCCCACGGATTCTGGAACAGCATAGCCCAACCGCGATAAATTGACAGCAGACAAACCCATTCCTTCAGAAAAACTCCTTTTAATAGAAACGGGCAGTCTTCCTTCTGTTTCTAGTGCCCCAAAAAGCATTTGTGCGGAAATATCTTGCGCAGTTTCATTATTCTGATAAGCGACAACAATCGATTCTATATTTTCAAAGGAAGGTATTTGCAACAAGCTGTAAGGGCTTGCAAAAACATGCAAGAACACTTCTTTTTTTGCTGCCGTCAAGTTCAGCAATTCCAAATCTTCTTCTGAAAAACGATAATCTCTCCAGGGAGTGGTATCTGAACTGTGATACCCTACAACCACCTTGTCAAAATTTTTCAATTTCGAAAGAAGCGTCTTTTTATCCCCAGAAATTTCCGTTACCTGAGTGTACGAATTCAAGCGGTCGAAAAAGGCTTGATGAGGCGCATTGCCTAATTTCACAAAAGCTATTTTTGTCTCTGCCAATTCTCGGATAGGAAACACACCTCTTTTATTTTGCAGCAATGTAATTGACTTTTCCACCAATTTGTTCCGCAACACAGTATCGTAGACAGAGTTGAGATCTCTTTGTAAATTTTCTAAAACCACCGGTTTGTAGTCGTGCAGACCTGCCCAATATTTTGCCTTTAATATTTTTTCGACGGAATGATTCAAACGCTCCATGGTGAGAATCTTTTTTTTGAGTGCGCGTTTTATTTTTTTCACGGCAGCCCCTACATCTTCAGAAATCAACAACATATCGTTCCCTGCCAAAAAAGCGGCCAAATCAATGTCTCCTGGCTGGGCGTAATTTGCAGCTCCTTTCATATTCAATGCATCGGTAAACACCAAGCCGTTGAACCCCATACTTTCTTGTAAAAGCTCTGTGATCACCTTGTAAGAAATGGAAGTAGGTATCGCTGAGTTCGGCTCCAGCGATGGCACACTTAGATGCGCTGCCATGACACTTGTCAATCCTTCTTCAAATAGTTTGGGGTATGGATACATTTCTATTTCCTGCAAACGGTCCAAATCAAAATTCAATTGAGGCAAGGTTTTGTGCGAATCCGCAGCCGTATCTCCATGACCAGGAAAATGTTTGGCGTTTGCCATTACACCCGCTCCTTGCATGCCTTTTACAAAAGCGATTGCTTTTTCCGTAACACGAAACTTGTTTTCTCCAAAAGACCGATTTCCAATAATCGGATTTTCTGGATTGGTATTGATATCTACTACAGGTGCAAAATTGATATGAATTCCCATACGCTTGCAATGAATTCCCAATCGTTTTCCGAATTGCTCGATGAGCTGATTGTTTTCTACAGCGCCCAAGGTCATGTTCCAAGGATAGCGAAAGGTGTTTTTCAAACGCATGTCCAAGCCCCATTCACCATCAAATCCAACCAGCAATGGAATCTTTGCTTTTTTTTGGTAATAATTATTTAATAACGCTTGCTTCTCCGGAGTTCCCTGCATAAAAATAAGCCCCCCAACATGGTATTTCTTTACTAGTGAGGCTATTTTTTTTTGGTGCTTTTTGCCTTTATTCGAATAGGCTTGCACCATAAACAACTGTCCTATTTTCTCGTTCAAAGAAAGTGTTTTCATTTTTGAAGCCACCCATTCTTTTTGAGCCATCGTATCCAAAGTCAACAATGGATCTGACTGTTGCGCATATATACCTTGAAAAATGAAACATAAAAAAAGCAACGCCCATTTTTTAAAATCCTTTTGATTTTTAGAAATTTTGAGATTTGCCCCATCACTAAACGAACCTTTTTCCATGCGAAATTCTTGTTTATTTATTTCCTAATCCAAAAAGCGTTGATGCCAACTATCTTTAGCAGGAACTTCCCATCTTTTCCTAAGGTCGCCTTTTGTCTGAACCATATTATTAAACACAATTGTTTCAGAAGTAATCTTCCCTGCCTTAACAAAATTTTGAAATGCTGAAAGAGAGACAATATTTATATTTTGTTCCTCTTTAAACGACACGTTTAACTTGTTCATCAAATCTGCAGAAATTACATTTTCTAATTTTTGGACAAAACGAACAGAAGCATCAATAGAACACCCAGAAACATTGGCAAAAGACTCGTCTACTGCCAAAATGAGAAATTGGTTGTATTTGATTTCAAAACCACCTTTTAAATGATCTCCATGACGCGTCCAAGCCTCGATAAATTTTCCTGCTTCTTCGGTTATAATTTCTTTTTCTTCTTGGGAAAATTCTCGATCTGATTGATAAATCCAAACTCTTGAATTTTCTGGCAATGTGTTGTACTCTACTAACATATTTTTTTATTTTCTAAGTACATCTTTTGACATGCACATTTTTCTATTTGACACTTTACATTTTGATATGGGCATAAGAATTGATTATTATGAAAACAACTATTGCATCGCAAACACAATGCCATTTTATCTCATATGCACATCTAAAACTTATTATTCAAACTACGCAATTTAATTTGCGTGAGCACTTTCTTTGTAAAAAGCGGAAAATCAGCATTTTGAATCCATGAATAATATCCAGGGTTCTCTGCCAGGACGTCTGTTACCTTTCTACCTTTGTATTTTCCAAAAGTAAAACATTCCTCTTCGTCTTCGTTGAATTGAATAAAGCCCGCAAAATCTGCTCTTTTATGATGCGAAGAATACGAACTTAAACTTTGGACGTCATTCTCTAAATCATCATATTTTTCTAACTGTGCTAATAAAATCTCATAGGTAGCTAAAGTATCTGCTTCTGCGGAATGAGCATTTTCTAAATCCTTATCGCAATAGAATTT
This sequence comes from uncultured Flavobacteriaceae bacterium, assembly GCA_905479475.1. Classification (GTDB taxonomy): domain Bacteria; phylum Bacteroidota; class Bacteroidia; order Flavobacteriales; family Flavobacteriaceae; genus Flavicella. Next base: position 11,514 of record CAJQMT010000047.1, on the reverse strand, counting down.
GTATCCTGCACTCAAGGTTCGTTGCTCTTTTTTATGAAAAATAACCTGTACATCGACAGCTACTCTATTTTTCATATCAAAATCTACGCCCACACGCAGCAATTCCTCCGCCAAAAGAGGGATATCAAACCGATTGGAATTGAACCCCGCTAAATCACTGTCTTTGATCATCTCATACACTTGAGAAGACAATTCTTTGAAAGTTGGTTCTGTCACCACCCTTTCATTGGTTATCCCATGAATATCTGAAGATTCTTTGGGAATTTCCATCTCTGGGTTGACCAACCAAGTTTTGCTTTCTTTGTTTCCGTTCGGAAAAACTTTTAAAATAGAAATTTCTACAATTCTATCTTTGGCTATATTAATTCCTGTTGTTTCTAAATCGAAAAAAACAAGCGGTTTTTTCAAATTCAATTTCATATATCTGTCTATTTTAATTTATCGCCAATTGTATCTGATACTTCAACTAGAAAACGATTCTCTTCGAATTAAAAATACAATTTCCCATTATTTTCTCAGGGTAAAGATAGTATTTCTTCCTTGTTATTTTTTATTTTAAGAGTGCAATTCTGACAGAAAAATCTGCATTCCACAAAGAAAAAAATTGACGGGTTTCTTTTCATTAAAATTTTCAATGTTTCCCTCTTAAAATCTTGAAATCTTGGTTATCTTTGCTACCTTAAATTTTGATACATGATTCAGATTACTTTACCTGATGGAAGCGTAAGAGCGTACGAAAAAAATAGCACTCCAATAGATGTGGCTATGAGTATTAGTCACGGTTTGGCAAGAAATGTTATTTCTGCAGATTTTAATGGGATGACCGTTGAAACAAAAACTCCCTTGAGCACAGACGGTAATTTGACCTTGTTCACCTTTGAACAACCTGAAGGAAAAAAGGCCTTTTGGCATTCTTCCGCTCACGTTCTAGCCCAAGCTGTCCAAGAACTATACCCTGGCGTGAAATTGACCATTGGACCTGCAATAGACAATGGCTTTTATTACGATTTGGATTTGGGTGAACGAAGTATCTCGGAAAACGACTTTCCTAGCATCGAAAAGAAATTTCTTGAATTGGCTCGTGGAAAGCACGAATTTAACATGCGTAGCGTTTCCAAAGCCGATGCTTTGAAAAAATATAAAGAGGAAGAAAATGAATTCAAAGTTGAATTGATTGAAAACCTTACAGATGGAGACATCACTTTTTGCGATCATGATAATTTTACGGATTTGTGCCGCGGAGGTCATGTCCCAAACACAGGAATCATAAAAGCTGTCAAAGTAATGAGTGCAGCAGGTGCTTACTGGAGAGGTGATGAAAAGAACAAACAACTGACACGTTTGTACGGTGTTTCTTTTCCCAAACAGAAAATGTTGACCGAATATTTGGCTGTTTTAGAAGAAGCGAAAAAGCGAGATCATCGTAAATTAGGAAAAGAACTGGAGCTATTTACATTCTCGCAAAAAGTAGGCCAAGGACTACCCTTATGGCTCCCGAAAGGTGCTGCACTGCGGGAACGTTTGGAACAATTTTTAAAGAAGGCTCAGAAGAAAGCAGGGTATGAAATGGTCATGACGCCGCATATCGGGCAAAAAGAATTGTATGTAACATCAGGGCATTACGAAAAATATGGAGAAGATAGCTTTCAACCTATCAAAACTCCAAAAATGGATGAAGAATTTTTGTTAAAACCAATGAACTGTCCGCACCACTGTGAAATATACAATCACAAACCCTATTCCTACAAAGACTTGCCCAAACGTTATGCAGAATTTGGTACTGTCTACCGTTATGAACAAAGTGGTGAACTACATGGGATGACGCGTGTTCGCAGCTTTACACAAGACGATGCACATATTTTCTGTACACCTGAACAGTTAGCGCAAGAGTTCAAAGACGTCATTGACTTGGTGTTGTATGTTTTCAAATCCTTGGGGTTTGAAGATTTTACGGCGCAGATTTCTTTGCGTGATCCTGAAAACAAAACAAAATACATTGGGTCCGATGAAAATTGGGACAAGGCAGAGCAAGCAATTATTAATGCCAGCGAAGAAAAAGGTCTTAACACAGTGGTTGAATATGGTGAAGCTGCATTTTATGGCCCAAAACTGGACTTCATGGTAAAAGATGCTTTGGGACGAAGCTGGCAACTCGGAACTATTCAAGTGGATTATAACTTGCCAGAGAGATTTGATTTGACATACAAAGGATCCGACAATTTGGAACACAGGCCGGTGATGATTCATCGCGCGCCGTTTGGATCTATGGAAAGGTTTATTGCTGTATTATTAGAGCATACAGGAGGAAACTTCCCGCTTTGGTTGATGCCAGAACAAGTTATTATTCTGCCAATCAGTGACAAATACCAAAAATATGCGAAAAAAGTTTCAGAACTCCTAGAAAATTCCGAAATTCGCGGGCTGATTGATTCTAGAAGTGAAAAAACTGGGAGAAAAATTAGAGATGCTGAAATGAGTAAAATTCCTTACATGATTATTGTAGGTGAAAAGGAAGAGAGCGAAGACACAGTATCGGTAAGAAAACACGGAGAAGGAGATATTGGATCTTTCGGCATAGATACCTTTATTCAATTCATTCAAAAGGAAATAAAAAGTACGTTGGTACAATTTTAAATAACCCCTGCAAAAGCAGGTTTAAATTTTTTAGTCATAGCAATACGTAGAAACAGAGCGCCGAGAAGGCCTTGGAGAGTACAAAACGAAGACCAACATAGAATCAACGGAAGAATTCGCGATGTTGAGGAAGTGAGATTGGTGGGTGACAATGTTGAAATTGGCGTTTATCCAATCAGGAAAGCCATGGATATTGCCAAAGAACAAGAATTGGATTTGGTGGAAATTTCTCCAAAAGCAGTTCCTCCTGTTTGTAAAGTCATTGACTACAAAAAATTCTTGTACGAACAGAAGAAAAGAGAAAAAGCCTTAAAATCAAAAGCAACCAAAGTAACGGTTAAGGAAATTAGATTTGGACCGCAAACAGACGAACACGATTACGAGTTCAAAAAGAAACACGCAATTAAGTTCTTGAAAGAAGGAGCAAAACTAAAGGCTTTTGTTTTCTTCAAAGGACGCTCTATCATATTTAAGGACCAAGGACAAATTTTATTATTAAGATTGGCACAAGAATTAGAAGAGTACGGAAAAGTAGAACAGATGCCCAAACTAGAAGGTAAGCGAATGATTATGTTCATTGCCCCAAAAAAGAAATAAGACAGATTTGAATGCTACTGTTAGAGGTGCTTGCTTTTTGACAACACCAAAAAAACATCGTTCAAAAAACACCTATAAGTAAGAATAAATTAAAAAGAGGAAAGATGCCTAAATTGAAAACAAAATCTAGCGCCAAGAAACGATTCAAAGTGACTGGTTCTGGAAAATTAAAAAGAAAGCATGCTTTTAAGAGTCATATTTTGACAAAAAAATCTAAAAAGCGAAAATTAAAGCTAACTCACGACGGTTTGGTACACAAAGCGGATGAAGCTAGCATCAAACAACAATTGAACTTAAAATAATCTTTTAAGTCCATAGGTAATTAGTATTAACCTTGGAGTAGTGCCTATAAAGAGTTTTGAATGCTGAGTTGTGAATTTTAAGTCTTTTTTATTAAAACTTAAAAGACAAACTCAAAACGAAAAAACCGCCTACTACAAAAAAACATTGAAATTATGCCAAGATCAGTAAATTCAGTAGCCTCAAGAAAAAGAAGAAAAAAAATCTTGAAGGCAGCAAAAGGTTACTTCGGACGTCGTAAAAACGTTTACACAGTAGCAAAAAATGCGGTAGAAAAAGCGATGAGCTATGCTTACCGTGACCGTAAAAACAACAAAAGAAACTTCCGCGCATTGTGGATCCAACGTATCAACGCTGGAGCTCGTGCTCACGGAATGTCTTACTCTCAATTTATGGGGAAAGTGAAAGCTAACAATATCGACTTGAACCGTAAGGTGCTTGCAGATTTAGCAATGAACAACCCTGAAGCTTTTAAGGCAATCGTTGACAAAGTAAAATAAATTATTAAATCTTTCTTACTTATAAAAAAACCTCAAACAAATTGTTTGAGGTTTTTTGGTTTTAAACCCTGTGAAAACAAAAAATCCTAAGCCATATAGCCCAGGATTTTTTTATGAATTCATTTGACTACTTAATTTCCTTTTGCATAATCTGCTAAAAAGGTTGCCAAACCACTATCTGTCAATGGGTGCTTTAACAAACCTGTGATAGACGACAAAGGTCCAGTCATTACATCCGCACCAATTTTAGCACAATTCACCACATGCATCGTGTGACGCACAGAAGCTGCTAATATTTGTGTTCCAAAGTCATAATTGTCATAAACCAATCGAATTTCTTCAATCAGATTCAGTCCATCTGTAGAAATATCATCCAAACGTCCCAAGAAAGGCGACACGTATGTCGCACCCGCTTTGGCAGCCAACAAAGCTTGCCCAACAGAAAACACCAAAGTTACATTGGTCTTTATTCCTTTGTCTGAAAAATATTTACACGCCTTAATTCCCGCTGCAATCATCGGTAGCTTTACCACAATTTGTGGATTCAATGCAGCCAACGCTTCTCCTTGTTGAACCATACCTTCATAATCCGTAGCAATTACTTCCGCAGAAACATCTCCATCAACCGATTCACAAATAGCACGGTAGTGTTGTAAAATATTTTCCTCACCAGTAATTCCTTCTTTTGCCATCAAAGAAGGATTGGTAGTTACACCGTCTAAAATCCCCAAAGCCTGTGCTTCTTTAATCTGCTCTAAATTGGCAGTATCTATAAAAAATTTCATCTGTATTGTAAATTACATTAAGTTGATTTCAAAGTTACATTTTTATAAGAGAAAAAGTAACAAAAAGGCATAAAAAAAGGCAAGCTACCTACATCACACTGCTACGACCGTGTACCCTTGCTGCGTTCCCGCCCTGGGGGATTCCAAAGGAGCTAGTTGTGTAGGACTTGCCAAGGGCAAATTTACAACCCTTTTTCAGTTTTTGCAATGTTTTTCCCAATAAATAACCGTGTTTTCACAAAACGCTCTTTTCGAATAAATTGGCCTTGTTAAAATTATCTAAGAGAATTAAAAACCTTTTTAACACGCCCTAATTTTACTTATTCCTAAAATAGGATTTGTATCTTTGTATCATTAAAATTTATTTTTTTTGCGCTATTTCATAGAGTTATCATACAAAGGGAAAAACTACCACGGATGGCAAATACAGCCCGATGTCGTATCTGTGCAAGAAAAAGTAAACGAAGCTTTGTCTAAAATTCTTGGAGAATCTATTCTTGTCGCCGGTGCTGGAAGAACAGACACGGGTGTACATGCCTCGCAAATGTTTGTGCATTTGGACACATCTGCAACACTAGATACAGCGTCTTACTTGTATAAAATAAATGCAGTACTGCCAAACGATATTGTTGTTCATACCATTTGCAAAGTTGCATCAGATGCGCACGCAAGATTTCACGCAACAAGCCGAAGCTATGTCTATCAAATTTACTTAGGACGAAATGTTTTTTTGACGGATACTACGTGGCAACTGCACCAGCAAAAATTAAACATTGAACAAATGAACAAGGCTGCAAAAATACTGTTAGAATACACCGATTTCAAATGTTTTTCTCGAGCCAAAACAGATGTAAAAACATACGATTGTGACATTGCGAAAGCTGCATGGACACTCGAGGGTGACCTCTTGAGCTTTCACATCACTGCCAATCGATTTTTACGCAATATGGTTCGCGCTATTGTGGGAACTTTGGTTGCTGTTGGAAAAGGAAAATTAACACTCACCGATTTTATTCAAATCATTGAAAGCAGAAACAGAAGCAATGCTGGAACATCTGCGCCTGCAAAAGGATTGACGCTTACAACCATTGAATATCCAGAAACCATCAAATATGCGGAATAAAAAAACAGGCAACGTTTTCGATATACATATATTCAAACGCCTCATGGGGCATGCCAGAAAATATAAAATTCATTTTGCTACTGCCGCATTTACCGCTATATCATTGGCAATTATTACTGCATTCCGACCTTATTTGATCATTCAAACTGTTGACAAGTATATCAAAACAAAAGATGCAGAGGGCTTGTTAGAATACAGCTTATTCATCTTCAGTATTTTAATTATTGAAGTATTGCTACATCTCAGTTTTATTTACATTGCCAATTGGCTAGGACAACATATTATCAAAGACATTCGAACCCAACTTTTCAACCACGTCATTCGATTTAAAATGTCGTATTTCGACAAATCATCCGTAGGACAAATGGTCACAAGGGTGGTGTCTGACGTAGAAACCATTGCCCAATTTTTTGGACAAGGATTGTTTATGATTGTGAGTGACTTATTAAAAATGCTCGTCATAGCTACATGCATGATATACATTGATTGGAAATTGGCGTTGATTTCATTTGGTGTGCTACCCATATTAATTTATGCCACCAAAGTTTTTCAAAAATCTATCAAAGTAGCGTTCCAACAAGTGAGAACTCAAGTTGCAAATTTAAACGGCTTTGTTCAAGAGCGTGTTACAGGGATGAAAATTGTACAACTTTTTGGTCGAGAAAAAATTGAATACAACAAATTTGTAAAAATCAATGAAATCCATAAAAAAGCACACATCAAAACCGTTTGGTATTTTTCCATTTTCTACCCAATTGCAGAAATTTTATCTTCTGTCGCGGTTGGATTGATTGTTTGGTACGGAGGTGTGCAAGCTGCCTTCGAAGGATCAGTAACTACCGGTGAAGTTGTGGGATTCATTATGATGTCCGAAATGCTTTTCCGACCCTTGCGTCAAATTGCGGACAAATTCACCACTTTGCAAATGGGAATGGTTGCAGGTGATCGTGTTTTTGAAATCATGGACACCCGAGAAAGCATTTCAAAAGAAGGCAATATTCAACTCGAAGAATTGAGAGGAAGCATCCAGTTTAAAGACGTTTATTTTAGTTATGTCAAAGGAGAAGCCGTTTTGAAGGGAATCTCATTAGACGTGCACCCAGGAGAAACCGTTGCCATTGTTGGTGCTACCGGTGCAGGAAAATCAACTATCATCAATTTGATCAACCGCTTCTACGAAATAGATTCTGGTCGCATTACAATTGACAACGAAAGCATTGAAAATTACACCTTGGATTCGTTACGGAATCATGTCGCCGTTGTGTTGCAAGATGTTTTTTTATTTTCCGACAGTATTTATAACAACATCACTTTAAAAAATAAAAACATCTCACTTGAAACAGTCCAAGAGGCTGCCAAGAAAATAGGAATTCATGATTTTATCATGAGTCTTCCAAACGATTACAACTACAATGTCAAAGAGAGAGGCAGCATGCTTTCTTCAGGACAGCGCCAGTTGATCGCTTTTTTAAGAGCTTATGTAAGCAATCCTTCTATCTTGATTTTAGACGAAGCAACTTCATCTATAGATTCGCATTCCGAACAAATGATTCAGTACGCAACCGATACCATTACGAAAAACAGAACCTCTATTATCATTGCGCACCGTTTGGCGACTATAAAAAAAGTGGACAAAATTATTGTCATGGACAAGGGCCTCATTGTCGAACAAGGAAATCACAATCAATTGTTGGAAAAAGAAAATGGTTTCTATAGAAATTTATTTGAAAAACAGTTCATTGAAGCATCTCTTTTGTTATAAAAATTTATTTACAAAATTAATTTTTCTTAAAAATATTACGACAAAAACCCCGACAAAAATTGTCAATATGGAGACTACAGACTCTATCCATTCCAAACGAAAAAATTCTCCAAAAAAATGTATTCCATGGTATACAAAAACATGCAACACATACAAGCCCATCGAATATTTCCCTAAACTAGAAAGCTTTTCCTTTTCTAAAATTTTTGGGCGCTTCAAACCAATTAACACACCTCCAATTCCCATTAAAAAAGTAGAAAACACATAATCACTGGACATTTGAAGCGCGTATTTGCGTAAAAAATAGACCTCTAAGGAATGAAATAGAAAACCTATTGCAAAAATAGCAATTGCAAGATTCAAAGTCGTTTTTATTTTTTTCAAATTTAAATATACTCCTACAAAAAAAGGAAGGGAAGAAAAAAATATAAAATCCCTTGTTGAAAAAGGGATCAAAATCCCTAAATATGTGCCCTTATAGGAACCTGCCAACACACCAAATAAATAAAGTAGTGTGGAAAATACAAGAAGGAAATTTATTCGCTCCTTTCCAAAAACATAGAATACAAGTGCAGTCACCCATAAACTCGTGAAAAACCACAAATGGTAAGCTCCTTCTCCCTTAAAAAAGAGTATAAAAACCTGTCCGACAGAATTCAACGAAACAACCCCCGTCACAAAATAAGCTGCAAAATAAAATAAATTCCAAAAGAGAGATACTACAATAATTCTTTTTACATAGCCCAGCACGATATGCTTTCCTTCTCTCTGGTATTTCTCTGCTAATAAAAACCCACTAAGTGCAAAAAAAAAAGGAACCGAAAATCTAAAAATCTCATGGAGAAAAGAGAAGGCACCTAAAGAAAAGTCTTAATAATGAAGTAGCACGATGAAAACAGCTGCGATAATTCGCAATGTTTCAAATGAATTATTCTTTAGCCTTTCCTTGCGAGTCATAACTATGTAAGCATTCCTTTGATTTTTTCAATCAGATCTTCCGAGGTTTCAAATAATTCAAACTCCCCGTCTTTGATCAAAGAAATCTTCCCTGTCTCTTCCGAAACCAATAAGCAAATGCAATCTGTACGTTCCGTTACCCCAATAGCTGCTCTGTGACGCAACCCAAATCGATTTGGCAATTGTTTGTCAGACAAGGGAAGAACGACACGTGTAGCGGTTATATAATTATCCTTTATGATCGTAGCCCCGTCATGCAACGGACTGTTTTTATAAAAAATACTTTCTAGCAAAGGCTCATTGACTTCTGCATTCATGGTATCTCCATTTTGTTTTGCAAAATCAAGACTATTGTTTCGCTCTATAGCAATCAACGCTCCCGTCTTTGTAATGGACATTTTAACACAAGCTGCCACAATACTTTCCACATCAATATCATTGGCTATTTCCGTTTTTAAAAAACGCAATTGTTTGATAAAACTTCGCTTTGAAGAAATATTTGCCGAGCCTAACATCAATAAAAACTTTCTCAATTCAGGGTGAAAAATAATCAATAGGGCAATGGCTCCTCCTCCAACAAGAACTTCTAAAATACCACTTAGCATTTCCATTTTGAGCACCTGAGTAACTTTATAAATTAAAAAAACAATCGTAATCCCAATAAAAATATTAATGGCTACGGTTCCTTTTAGTAATTTGTAAACATAATACAACAGCACTCCGACAAGAGTAATGTCTAAAACATCTAAAAAAGTGAAAGCTAAAAAATCCAAATAAAACGGTGTTTTTGTAAAAGTAACAATTAATAATTTGTTTTCTATAGTATCAATAAGGATTTACTTTTTCAATTCTTTAGAGATTTCACAAACTGGAATTGGGTTCATTTTATGCTGATTGGCGCTGTTTAGTTTTGAAAATATTTTGTAAACTTCTTTTTCTCTACCCACCAAATCATCTAAAGAAATTCCCTGCTCTTTTTGTAACATCGCTATTTCCAACTCATCATAAGACGCACCTAATTGCTCTTCATCTGTTCTACTATCTCCAAAAAGCCCATCTGTAGGAGCTGCTGATTGGATCACAGACGGCACGCCCAAATAAGCACCAATCTGAAAAACTTCCGATTTAACCAAATCTGCAATGGGACTCAAGTCCACACCCCCGTCTCCGTATTTTGTATAGAAACCAACACCAAAATCCTCGACCTTATTCCCTGTTCCTGCGACCAAACAAGAATGAATCCCAGCCAAATAATACAAAGATGTCATTCGCAATCGTGCCCTTGTATTTGCCAAGGCCAAATTTTTAATAGCTTCTGAAGACCCCTCAGAAAAGGATTCTTGAAATAAATCAAACGTATCTGAAAGATTTACTCGAACCGAACAAACATTTGTATACCTTTCTTTCAATTTAGCAATGTGTTCTTGTGCTCTGTTAATTTGGTTTTCTGCTTGATGAATAGGCATTTCTACACAGATAGTTTTCAATCCTGTTTCTGCACACAAGGTAGAAGTTACCGCAGAATCAATACCTCCTGATACCCCGACCACAAATCCTTTAACACCCGCCTTATTGGCATAATCTTTCAACCATTGAACGATATGTATCACTACTTTTTCTGAATGTATCATCTGCAATATTTTAGTATTTTTGACATACACAAAAATAAACAAATTAAAGTTCAATAAATACATCTGTAGGACGTTTCCTAAAAAAGTATTCCATTTTCAACAGATTTCTTGAAACCCCATGAAAAACCATCTTATCCTTTTCAGTTTTCTTTTTTTATATCTTTCTTGCAAGCAGGTCGAAAAAACAGAAGTACCTCCCTTAAAAACAACTCCTGAATTTATTGATTTCCACCAGCAATTTTACAATTCAAATACTACTGAATTCACAAAACTGAAAAAGAAATATCCCTATTTATTCCCCACTGCGACAACGGACAGCATCTGGCAGAAAAAACGAAAAAACACCGAAGATTTAATCCTATTCAAAAAATCCGACAGTGTTTTTGGTAATTTTAAAAAAGAACAGAAACAATTAACAGAACTCTTCAAACGTCTCCACTATTACTTTCCTAAATTCGATACACCAAAAACATTTACCCTCATTACCAATTTGGATTATGAACATGCTGTCACCTACAAAGACTCGCTCTTATTTCTTTCCTTGGACATGTATCTAGGCGAGAACTCTGAAGTATACCAAAGTTTTCCAAAGTATATTTCTAGAAACTACACAAAAAAAAGACTTCCGATAGATGTGGCCACGCAAATCACGGACCAACTATTGACACTTCAACGAGGAAGCAATTTCTTAGAAAAAATGGTGTATCACGGTAAAAAAATGCATGTTTTAAAAACCCTTCTTCCCCATTATTCAGAACGAGAACTCATGGGTTATACAACAAATAAATACGATTGGTTAATTGCCAACGAATCCCTTATATGGGCCTACTTCATTGAAAACGAATCACTCTTCAGTGTAGATCATAAATTAGATCGAAGATTCAACCAGCAAGCTCCATTTTCTAAATTTTATTTAGATATTGACAGAAAAACCCCTGATAGAATTGGTATTTGGATGGGGTGGCAAATTGTAAAATCTTACCTCAGACACTCCAATAAAAACATGTTAGAACTTTTACATGTCGATGGGGAGTCATTATTTCAGGATTCTAAATACAAACCTCAAAAATAAAGCACTCGTTGATTCTCCTCGAGAGTACAACTTCAATTTAGCTCTCCTATAAGCGCTATTTAGGTTCGCTTTTTGGGTTTTGAAAACATTGTTTGAGATTTAATTTTCTTTCATAAAAAAAGCCTTTATCGTTAAGATAAAGGCTTTGGATTA
>CAJQMT010000046.1 GCA_905479475.1 uncultured Flavobacteriaceae bacterium | reverse complement strand
GATGATGACGATGATGACGATGAGAATGATGATGATAATGAATATAATTCTCTTACAAGTAGTAACTTAAGTGATGCTGTTCAGCAAAAAATTATGGACTATATCCGTTCAAATTACCCTGATCTAACTGTAGTCGAAGTTGAAATAGAAAGTCAAAAAATCGAAATTGAGCTTTCCAATAACATCGAACTGATCTTTGATTTAAACGGAAACTTTCTTAGACTCGATGACTAAAATGAAAAAAACATTCCTTCACAGTTTTATGCTCTTTTTCGTATTCCAAGGAATCACAGGGCAAGTCAATTCTTTATTTGATGAAATTGAATCAGAAAAAACAGAAATTGAATTATTACCCAACTCCATGCTATTCACACAGCGCTGGTTGTGGGGGGAAAAAGGACTGATGAGAAAAACAAATTTACTTCCCCTCTCGATTGAAAATCGGGAGCGGGAAATGAAAATCAGAAGAAAAATGTTGATTTCTCATCAAGTAATCGGTTATGCAACTTTGGCTGGAATGATCGCTCAAGGTGTTTTAGGGGTAAAACTCTATAATGGACATTCACAGTATGAGGATGCGCATGAAATTATTGGTAATTTTACTACAGCCTCCTATTTTACTGGAGCTGGCCTTTCGCTATTTGCACCTCCACCTTTAATCAGTGTTAAAGACAAAGGGTTAACTTCAATCAAAGCACATAAGTGGCTGGCAACCGTTCATTTTTCAGCAATGATTGCCACAAATGTTTTCGCCGATTCCAACAAAGAGTATCATCGAGCTGCGTCCTATACCCTGTTTGGAAGTTACGCTTTGGCTATTATTTCATTTAAATTTTAATCATGTTTAAACTCCCCGTTTCTTTGTTTTTCTTATTGTTTATTCAGATCAGTCTTGCTCAAAATCAAAAATGGAAATTAAATTCGAGTCAAAGCCAGATATCTTATGAAGCAATTCATCTTTTACATCCTTGGGAAGGTGTCAATAAGCATGTGAAAGGCGTACTGCTTTTCGATCCAGCGGTAGATGAGATTAAGGAAATTGCAATATTAACTCAAGTTCGTGATTTTGATAGTAAAAATTCAGGACGTGATGCACATGCCCTTGAGGTTTTAGAAGCATTGTCATTTCCTGAAGTTCGGTTTTATGCAAACTTAATAGAATATAAAAAAGATTCTATTTTAATCCATGGTCAATTTGATTTTCACGGAGTTACAAAAAATCAAACCTTAATAGCTAAACATAAAATCTCATTGAATAAAATGAACCTTAGTGGGACATTTACTCTTAAAATAACGGATTATGGAATTAAACCTCCTTCGTTTATGATGGTAAAAATGGAAGATCTCCTTAACTTTAAATTTAATTTGACATTTGAGAAATGACCCCAACTAAAAATGACACTCTATGTAATGAAAAAGTGTTTGAAAAAACCTTTACACTATATTCTCAGGACTTGTTTCGGTTTTTGACGTATTCTTTTAAAAATGTTTTGCTTTCCGAGGATGTCACCCAGAGTGTCTTTCTAAAGCTATGGGATCAATGCCACAAGTTCGAGTTATCCAATATCAAAAGTCTCATTTTTACTATGGGTAAAAATTTAATTCTAAATGAATTAAAAAAAAATCAACAGAATTATGGTACAGCTTCTACAGAAATTCATTTTTCAGAATCTCCCCATGAAATGTTAGAAGAAAAGCAATTTAAAGAAAAACTTACCCGTTCACTGAATCAATTGAGTTCAAAAGAACGAACTGTTTTCCTTATGAATCGTATTGATGATCTTACATACCGTGAAATTGCAGAACGATTGGATATCACTCAAAAAGCAGTAGAAAAACGGATGCATCAAGCTCTAAAAAAATTAAATGAACTCTTGTCTATTGATCTAAAAAGAAAATAGCTATGAAAAATGAAAATTACCTAGCGGAATGGATTATAGGAAACCTCTCAGACAGCCAACTTGTAAAGATTGAAGGACAAGTTGCTTTAGATAAATATCTACTAATTAAATCCGTATCATCCAAACTGTCTATAGATATTCCTCAAACACTTCAATGGTCACACTTTTCAAAAACCCTTCCCGAGAAGAAAGCCCCAAAAACCATTTCAATGACTTGGATCTATTCCCTTGCAGCAAGTCTCACTTTGCTGATTGGAATCGGCTCAATTTTTCTTTCTCAAAAAGAATATCTAGCTACAAATTCATTTGCCCAAATTAATCTTCCTGATGGTAGTGCTGTAAAATTATCCCCTGGTGCAAAACTTTCACACGCTCGAACTTTTGGTTGGACCAATAGAGAGCTTTTCATGGAGGGAGAAGTTTCTTATCAAGTAACAAAAGGAAAGCCATTTATTGTAAATACGAAAAACGGAACTGTTGAAGTTCTAGGAACTGCTTTTAGAGTTATTCATACCGATGGATATTTTGAAGTCCTTTGTGCTGAAGGAAAAGTTAAAGTTACACATCAAGAAGAGACTTATTTCTTGACCAAAGGGCTTTCTTTTAATACAATTGATCAACAGATAAACGAATTTGAGCCTACACAATTTGGAAACACTTCTTCCGTATATTATAGCAAAGTCCCTTTAAATCACGTAATCCATCTGATTGAAAATCTTTATAACCTCAATATTGAATTACAATCAAACAAAAGTTTTTATTTTACAGGGGTCGTTCCATTGAACAATAAAGAAAAGGCAATAAAATCAATTAGCTTACCTTTTTCATTTGGAATAAAAGAAGGGGACAATGGTAACCTGATCCTGATTGAAGAATGAAATTGAAATTTCCCCTACTGTTTCTGTTATTAATTTCTCTTTGTCTTAGTGCACAACAGTTTCCAGTATCCCTAAAAAAAACCCTGTTTGAAGCAGAAAAAAAGTACCTCGTCACCTTTACTTTTAATGATGGTTTAATTTCTGAATACCTCGCTCTTGAGAGTCCTCTGCCAAAAACTTTAGAGGAGTTTCAAGACGTTCTTGAAAAAGAATACGCTTTAAAAAGTACCCCTTCAGGAGAGGCTATTATTCTCTCCAATATTTCTAATTACAACAATTTGATTTGTGGATATGTTAAAAGTGATTTGACAGATACTCTACTTCAAAATACACTGGTCATCTGTGGTAATCGATTTACATTGAGTGATAATTATGGGTTTTTTTCATTCAAAAATGTCAATCCTTCTATAAATAGAATAGCATTTAAAAGTGCTGATTTTGGTTTTACAGAATATTCTCTAGACCTATCTGAAAAGTGTCCAGAATATTATATCAATTCCAAGGAAATTGAATTAGGGGAGGTTATTATAAACTATATCGCTCCACCAATCCAAAAGGAAATCAGTGGTCCCTTCGAATTTGACTTAAACCGCTTTAGATTAAGTCCGGGTTCAATAAACCCTGACCTGTTTGAGTTACTCAGACTCATTCCGGGTATAAGTTCACCTAATGAGGATAACCAATTATTTATTCGAGGCGGTACCCCAGATCAAAATCAAATTTTGTGGAATAATATCCGGCTCTATCAAAATAATCATGCAAATGGGGGCTTGTCGTCTTTTAATCCCTTCAGTATTGAAAAAGTTAAACTGTA
The DNA here is from genome assembly GCA_905479475.1 of uncultured Flavobacteriaceae bacterium. Lineage (GTDB taxonomy): Bacteria > Bacteroidota > Bacteroidia > Flavobacteriales > Flavobacteriaceae > Flavicella. Next base: position 12,998 of record CAJQMT010000046.1, on the reverse strand, counting down.
TGTCAAAGGAGTTCCCTCTTCCTTTGGCGAACATACTTCAGGGTTAATTTTATTAGATAATAACAAGTCAGCAAATAAATCTTTAATTGAAGGTTCTGTCGGTGTTGGTCTTTTAGATACTGATTTTGTTTCCAAACTCAATGTAAAAAACAAGATACAAGTTCAACTTTCCGCGAGAACTGCATTCAATACAACCCTTTCAGACAATTTCAAAACAAATACATTTAGTAATATTCAAAACAATACCAGCACCTCTCAAGTGTTCTCTCAGCAAAAGATTTATTACAATGATTTCAACTTCTCCTCTAGGATTACCCTTCAAAAAAACATGTTTTTACATCTAAATTCATTTTATATGGAAGATGAGTTAGGTTATGAATTGACGCAAGATAATGCCCAATATAATGATCTTTTAAAGACAAAGAGTATAGGAATGGGTTCCGAACTGAACTGGATAAAAAACAATTGGAAAAATGTATTGAATTTTTCGTACAGCGATTATCAACTCCTTTATGATCGACAACTAATTGAATATGAAGAAAACGATTCAGATGACGATGATACTGAAGCCTCATTAGAGATTGAATTTGAAGATTTGACAAGTAGGAAAAATCACATCCAAGAAATTGATCTAAAAACCCAACATAGCAAAATTTTTAAAAACAATTTTACAGTAAATTTAGGCTCAGATTTGATCTATCGTGATGTCATTCTTTCTAATCAGAACACTATAAACGACGAAGTTCGTGACATTTCAGAACTTTTAAGTGGGTATACTTTTGCTTTATACGCCTCTACTAAAACTTCTTTTATCCAAAATAACACATTAGAATTTGGACTTCGGTATAACTATTTTGAAATCCTTAATTCTTCTAGACTAGAACCTAGGGTAACTATGACTCAACGATTAAACAAACAATGGATACTCAATACTTCCTATGAGAAAAAGTCTCAAACCATATACCAAACCAATGAGACTATACTCAATAATTCTTCTAGATCCAACAACCTATGGACACTAGCAGGAGGTGAACAATACCCACTTTTAAAATCTACTCAGTACAGTTTTGGAGTCACTAGAAAAGATGAGGGTACGATTTTAGATCTTGATTTTTATAGGCGTACAATTCAGGGGGTTTCTACCTATAATTTTGGTTATATCGACCCAAACGACAACGATTTTCATATCGGTAAATCTAATATTTTTGGAATAGACTTCTTTTTACAGAAAAGCTGGAATGCATTGAATTTCTGGACGAGCTACAGTTATCAAGACAATAAAAATAAATTTAATGACCTTAAAAGTGGTGTGTGGTTTAACAGTAATTTCCTTGTAAAACATATGCTAACCACTGGTATCAATTATCGTTATAAAAACTGGTCTTTAGACGCAAATTACACCCTCAGAAGTGGCGTGCCTTTTTCTAAGCCTGTAGGCTATGAATTAGTCAATCAGAACTACACCTTGGTTTACGATCGCTTAAACAGCGAATTTCTTCCAGCTTTTGAACGTTTAGACGTCAGTATTTCCAAACGATACAACCTAAACGATAATTTAAAATTGGATTTAAAAGTTGCCCTTAAGAACTTAACAAATAAAAGAAACGTTTTGGAACGGATTTTCTTTTATGACCAATCAAAAATGGTCATAAAAGAAGTAGATCGTTATTCGATGTTTCCTTTCTTAAATTTTGGGGTTCGCTTTTATTATTAGCAATGATTCCGCTGATTTATGAACTTTTAACTACTTCCGTTTTTTAATTAAACTAAGTGTTTCAGCTACTGCATTTTGAAGCGAATCATAATCTTTGTTTTCCAAGATTTCTTTTGAAATTAACTTAGACCCCCGATTAAAACTAAATCATCTAAGTTCAAATGCCTTTTTCTCTTTAACAGCAGAATTTGATCCTATGAATACATAAAAAGTGCCTGATTCTGCTTCCCATTTTTGACGAGCATTATAAAATTTTAATTGCTCTTCTGTGATCCTAAAAGATACCTCTTTCGTTTCGCCAGGATTAAGCTCTACCATTTGAAAACCTTTGAGTTCTTTTACGGGTCTTGTTGCACTTGCATAAGGGTCTTGAATATAAAATTGTACCACTTCTTTCCCCTTAAATTTCCCCGTGTTTTTTAATTTAATACTAGCCTTTAAAGATCCTCCTTTGTCCATTATATCATCACTTAATTGAAGGGGTGAATATTCAAACTGAGTATAACTTAATCCATAACCGAAAGGATATAACGGACTGTTTTTTTCGTCTCCATAATGAGACCAAAAAACACTCCCCATGTCTTCTCCGTCTGCTCCTGGTCTACCCGTGCTTTTATGATTGTAGTATATAGGAAGCTGTCCTACACTCCTTGGAAAGCTCATGGGCAATTTACCACTTGGATTGTAATCTCCATATAAAACTTGCGCTATGGCATGCCCGCTTTGTGAGCCTAAATGCCATGCCTCAACGATGGCTGGAATATTTTCTGAAGCCCAATTTAAAATTAATGGTCGCCCGTTCATTACAACCAAAACGATGTTTGGATTAACCTCTGCAACTTTTTCAAGAAGTTCTTGTTGGAACCCAGGAAGATTTAGAAAAGCTCTACTACGTCCTTCTCCAGACTGAAAACCATATTCCCCCAACACCATCACTACCACATCAACTTCTTTTGCTAAAGCAATCGCTTCCTCAATTCCCGTTTTGTCAGTGGTGTTTATTTGTACCTCCTCATGAAATCCATCAGGAACTTTGTTTACCAATTTTACACCTTGGGCATGGCTGATCTTATTTCCTTTATAAGACTGAAACCCTTCCAAAACAGACACAGCACTGTTATTCACTGCGGCAATTCTCCAATTTCCTAAGGGGCTGTTTTTATCTGCTGCAAGAGGACCTATCAAACCAATTTTTTGGCCCTCTTTTTTCAAGGGTAGTATAGTATTCTCATTTTTTAACAATACAATCGATTTTTTTGCAACATCTAAGTTCGCTTGAACAAGTTCTTGAGAACCTGTAATTTGTTTTTCCAATTCTTCGTTGCAATACAAATAGGGATCGTCAAAGAGTCCTAACTCGAACTTCACTTTGAGTATTCTTTTCACTGCATCGTCTATATGCGCGATATTAATTTTCTTTTCTTCTAAGAGTGCTTCCAATTCGTTCACATAAATGGAGGATTCCATGTCCATATCAGAACCTCCCAAAACCGACATCTCACCGGCTTGTTTTCGGTCTTTTGCGTAGCCATGGTCTACCATTTCTCTAATAGAACCCCAATCTGAAACAACAAAGCCATCAAAACCCCATTCCCCTTTTAATAAATCTCTCTGAAGATAAGCATCTGCAGTAGCTGGAATCCCGTTGAGGTCATTAAAAGAATTCATAAAAGTTTTGATCCCAGCATCTACAGCAGCTTTAAATGGAGGCAAAACAATATTGTGTAATGTGTTTAAACCAATGTCAACTGTATTATAGTCTCTTCCTGCCTCTGCAAAGCCATAAGCGGCAAAATGCTTTGCTGAAGCTGCGATAGTGAAGGGGGAGGCCAAATCATCCCCTTGAAATCCATGAACTCTAGCAGCAGCAACAAGGCTCCCCAGATAAGGATCTTCTCCTGCTCCTTCCATTACTCTTCCCCAACGGGCATCTCGAGTAACATCTACCATAGGTGCAAAAGTCCAATTAATTCCTGCTACTGCTGCTTCTTTTGCAGAAAGTGATGCAGAACGCTGAATCGCTTCTAAATCCCAACTTGCTGCTTCAGCAAGAGGAATAGGGAAAACCGATTGATACCCATGAATTAAATCGAATCCAAAAATTAGAGGGATTCCCAAGCGTGATTTTTCAACAGCAATTTTTTGTACAGCTCTTACTTCTTTTACCCCACGAACATTTAGCATAGAGCCAACGAGCCCATTTGCCAAGTGATCATATTTTATTTTTTGATCTCCTCCGTCGGGAGATGGTCCTGTAAAATTCCAAAAACCATTGTACTGGTTCATTTGACCTATCTTTTCTTGAAGGGTCATTTTTGAAAGAAGAGCTTCCACTTTTTGGTCTAAAGTTTGTTGGGCGCTTGTAGTAAGAGTAATCAGTAGGCAAAAGACGAATCGTGTTGTGTTCATGTTTAATTCAAATTATTTGGTTTTTTAATACTAGCCCCAAGATATAAAATCATACGCTAGTCTTTTAAATTCCTAAAAAGGAATTGAAAATAATTCCGGTTTACAAGCATTTTGAAAACCCTAGACAGAGAGTGAGATTAGCTCAAAGATATTTTTACCTTTGGGTTATGGAATTGGATCTTGGAGAAAAAGTTGGACTTATCATTGAACGGGAAACTGATTTAGGTTTTGTTGTTTTAATTAATAATTCTTTTGAAGGATTATTATATAGGAATGAGGTTTTTGAACCCCTAGAAGTAGATATGGAAAAAATCGGTTTTATAAAAAAAATACGAGAAGACGGAAAGTATGATGTTTCTCTTCAACCTCAAGGATTTTTGAATGTGATCGATTCTAACTGTGAACTCATTTTGAAAAAACTAGAACATTCGGGTGAATTAAATCTTACTGATAAAAGTAATCCTGACGAAATCATGCAACAGCTTCAACTGAGTAAGAAGGCATTTAAAAAAGCGCTTGGAGTACTCTACAAACAGAAAAAGGTTCGTATTGACACAAATAAAGTTGTACTTCTTTCAAAATAATTTTAGTTTTTATATCTCAATGAAATGAAAAAACTACACGCTTTAGTTTTGGGCGCATCAGGTGCTACGGGCCAAGTGCTTGTTAAACTTCTTCTTGAAGATTCTAATTTTTGCAAAGTTTCTGTCTTTACCAGAAAAACACTTACTGTTGAACATCAAAAATTAGAAAAACATAAAATTGATTTCTCAGAATTCGAAAAATATAAATCCTTGATTACTGGAGACATTCTGTTTTCAGCTTTTGGAACTACAAGAAAAGATGCTGGAAGTAAAGATCAACAGTACTTGATAGATTATACCTACCAATTTGAATTTGCTAAAATGGCATCGGAAAATGGCGTACAACACTATGCATTGGTTTCCTCAACAGGAGCAAACGACAAGTCTTTTTTTTTCTATCCCAAAATAAAAGGGGCGCTTGAGAAGTCCATAAAAATGCTTCCATTTAAAACAATCCAAATTTTTCAGCCCCCAACTTTAATTCGTCAGCCAGAATTAATGAGAGCAGTAGAAAAAAGTGCCATAAAAATATTCAATAGATTAAACAGAATTGGGCTTTTTAAATCCCAAAAACCATTAGATGTTGGTGATTTAGCAAAAAAAATGATTTTTGAAGCACTCTCGGAAAATCGAGAAAGCATAACTACCTACAATAGAAAAAATAAAAATATTTAGGAAATAAAAAAATTCAAATCTTACCTTGGGTAGTGCATTTTTACTAAAACGAACCCTAAAATAAACCAAGATATTATTGATAAAAAAACCCTCCGCTTGGGAGGGTTGCTGTTATTGATTTTTTTCTTGGTACAATGCTACCTCAGCAAATATTGCTGCTGGATCCACATAACAACTAGTCTTTGATATTTTATCACCTTCCCATTCCCATCTGCAATGACAAGGGTAAAAATATTCTTTACCACTTATTTTTGATTTTGCAGACCAAATAAAGTCATGAAATGTTTGGGTTTTGCCATCTGTCATATAACCTGTATAGATTTTTCTGTCATTATGCTTTATATCATCAAATAATACAGAGTGAAAATTATAGCCTTCGATAATACCATCTACATCATACACTAAGTCATTAAAAAAGTGCTGACTTTCTGGTGTAAAATAATCTCTTGCGATATCAAAATTCCCCGCTAAATAAGAATCAGCAAGTTTTTCAATTATTTTAGATTTTTCGTCTTCGTTTTTAATGATTCCATAAGGAGTATCTTTTTGTACAGTATTTTCAGCACATGACAATAAAATAAATGTGGTGAATAGATAAATAGCTTTCTTCATTTCAATTGATTTATGGTTAATAATACCTCTAAGATATAGAGAATGGATTACATATCAAATCCCAACCATCTGTTTCAATAGAAAACCGTTTTCTAAAGCCCATGCCCCTGTACTTGGAATAGAGGTGCTTGAGAAGTTTTATATTTTACCCATCGCTTAGTTTAAATTGGTACAGCAAAAAAAAAGAATTAAATTTATTGTATAAAATCCTTATACTAAGTTTTGTATGTCCAAAAAAAGAATCCAATTCAATACACTCGTACATATTTTAATTGGGCTGCTCATATTTCCAGGATGTCAACGTTCGGAACCCGTAGATTTTAATACCCAAATCAAACCCATTATTAACGAAAAGTGTATTTCCTGTCATGGCGGAGTAAAAAAGAATGCGGGATTCAGTTTTTTATTTGAAAAAGAAGCGTTAAGAAACACAAGTGAAGGAACCCCTGCAATTATTCCAGGGAATGCCAAAAAAAGTCGGATGATCCAGCGGCTTCATGAAACAGATTTGGAGCTGCGCATGCCCTACGAAAAACCGGCCTTGAGCAAGGAAGAAATTGATTTATTCACCCGATGGATCGATCAGGGAGCCCAATGGGGAACGCATTGGGCTTATATCAGTCCAAAAAAAAGTGCTCTCCCAGAAGTCTCTTCAAAATTCACTGACTTGGAATTTCTCCAAACCCCTATCGATTATTTTATTGCAGCCCGAATGGAGGACAGCAAGCTTCAACCCAATGTACAAGCTTCCCAAAAAACACTTGCTCGGAGAGTTGCTTTTGACATTACAGGATTACCCCCCCGTCGAGATCTTTTCGATTCCTTTGTCAATAAAGAAATCACCTATGAAAACTATTTAGACAGCCTGTTATCAGAAAGTAGTTTTGGCGAAAAATGGGCCAGTTGGTGGCTGGATTTGGCTCGTTATTCAGATACTAAAGGCTATGAAGCCGACCGCGGTAGAACCATTTGGCAATACAGAGATTGGGTCATTAAATCCCTTAACGAAGATCTTCGATTTGATCAATTTACCATAGAACAGTTAGCGGGCGATCTGCTACCCAATCCTTCTTATGACCAGTTGTTAGCCACAGCATTCCATCGCAATACGATGAACAATGACGAAGGAGGAACCTCTGATGAAGAATACCGAACGGAGGCAGTAATCGACCGAGTAAATACCACCTTTGATGTTTTTCAAAGTACGACCATGAGCTGTGTCCAATGCCATGACCACCCCTACGACCCCATCCAGCAAAAAGAATACTATCAGTTGCTCTCTTTTTTCAACAACACTCGAGATGAAGACCTCATGGATGAATCTCCAAACCTCCGCTCCTATTCAGAGGAAAACAAACAAAATATGGAATCCGTTTTAGCGTGGATTTTAAAGTACGGGGATTCAAAAACACATGATTTCTATCATGATTTTTTTCAGTTTTTAGAACCTAAGTATCAGGCACACAATACTGTGTCGCTCAACTCTGACAACGCCTACGTTTCTGGAGTGACCCTTTCCCTTCGAAACAACGGCCAGGCAGTGTATAAAAATATGAATGCCAATGGGAATGAAAACTTAATGTTTAAATACAGCCCGACAAAACACAAAACCGTTTTGATTTTTCGTAAAAATAGTCCGAAGGGAGAAATCATTGGAAGCATTCAATTGAATGAAAAAGGAAATCCACAATTTAATAATCCTAAAAACCAGTATGCTAAACTGAAAATAAAAAAGATTGAAGAACCTTTTGATTTATATATTCAAGCGAAAAATCCCTCTTTGAAAACCAAAAATAAATCTAGTTCTAATGCTATCATAGCATCCTTGCATTGGTTCTCTTTTGTACCGGAGCTACCTGGAAAAAATCAAAAAGGTTTCGCTAAAATTGAAAATGCTTTAAATACACTACTTAACAATCCGGAGAACCTGACCCCCATAATGGTCGAAAACAAAGACTTTATGAAAAGGAAAACCCATTTGTTTGACCGGGGAAGTTCGTTGAGTAAAAAAGAGGAAGTCACTGCTGGGGTTCCCAACACCTTAAACCCTTGGAAAGAAGAGTGGGAAAAAAATCGTTTGGGTCTGGCGAAATGGCTGGTGAGCGAAGAAAATCCTTTAACTTCAAGAACAATTGTAAACCGGATTTGGTATCAAATTTTCGGAAAAGGGCTCGTATTGACTTTAGAAGATTTGGGTACCCAGTCGGAACCACCCACACATCCCGCTTTATTGGATTGGTTGGCCACTGATTTTATCACTTCAAAACAATGGAGTTTGAAAGCTTTCATCAAAATGGTACTGCTATCTGCCACCTACAAACAAAGCTCAGTGATTGAGAAAACTAAATTTGCCATAGATCCTCAAAATTTATACTATTCTAGAGGTCCAAAACTCCGGTTGAGCGCAGAAGAAATAAGAGACCAGGCGTTGTATGTTTCCAATTTGTTGAGCGAGAAAAAGTACGGCCCAGGGGTAATGCCTCCCCAACCCGAAGGGATTTGGGAACACGCTTATTTGGGTAATTTGTGGAAAGAAAGTAAAGGCGAAGACCGGTACCGCAGAGGAATTTATACCTATTTAAAAAGAACCAGCCCCTACCCCTCTCTAATCTCTTTCGACGCTGGGAGTCGAGAAATATGCTTGATTCGCAGGTCTCCAAGCAATACCCCCTTACAGGCTTTAGTCACCTTGAACGATCCTGTATTTTTGGAAGCCGCATTCCAACTCGCTTCTTCTCAGATAGAGGAACCCGTGGACAAAGCCATTCAAAACATGTATCGCAAGGCCCTTTATAAGGACATAGATCCAGAAGCATTGAATCTCCTGGAAACCCTTTTCAATGAAGCCTATCAAGATTTTGATCAAACCTCAGAAAAACTTCAAAACTTTTTTAATCAAGAGTCCGTAATTGACAAAAAATTAGCCTCCCTTGCGATCATTGCCAATGCTATTATGAATCTCGATGAATTTTTAACACATGGATAATTTAAAAAAACTAATCAGAGAAAATAAAGAATTAGAAGCGCAGCTGAACAGCAGGCGGCACTTTTTAAAAGAATGTACATTGGGACTGGGTGGAATTGCCCTTGGGAGTTTGTTGAACTCCTGTAATTTTGATCCACGCAAAGCATACGACTACAATTCAGCCAGGGCATTAAATCCTATGGCTCCCCTTGCACCCCCTTTGTCTCCTAAAGTAAAAAGTGTCATTTATCTTCACATGGTAGGGGCTCCCTCTCAATTGGAGTTGTTTGACTACAAACCCGAATTGGCAAAACTACACAACAAGCCTTGTCCAGAATCCTTGATCGAAGGCAAAGAGTTTGCCTTTATAGAAGGAGTACCCAACATGCTGGGACCACAAGCTACATTTCAAAAATCAGGGGATTCGGGAAATTGGGTTTCAAACCACCTTCCCCATTTTAAAAATGTGGTTGACAAAGTATCCTTTTTAAAAGCGGTACACACGGATCAGTTCAACCATGGCCCGGCACAGTTATTAATGTTTACTGGTAGCGCCCGATTCGGAAGACCTTCACTGGGTTCTTGGATTACCTATGGTTTGGGCTCTGAAAACAACAACCTTCCCGGTTTTGTGGTATTGACCTCAGGAGGGACACCCGATGCGGGAAAAAGTCTTTGGGGGAATGGATTTTTACCGTCCATTTACCAAGGGGTACACTGCCGCTCCAAAGGGGATCCTGTACTTTACTTAAAAGACCCCAAGGGAGTTTCCAGAGATCTAAAAAGAAAAGTCATACAATCCATTAATGAGATCAACTACAAAGAATATCAAAAATTTAAAGACCCCGAAATACTGACCCGAATCAGCCAATATGAAATGGCGTATCGTATGCAGGTTTCCGTTCCCGAAGTGATGAACATCAACGATGAACCGGACTACATCCAAGAGATGTATGGGGTGCAACCTGGCAAAGAGTCCTTTGCCAACAACTGCCTTTTAGCTCGAAAAATGGTTGAAAAAGGCGTGCGCTTTGTTCAGCTCTATGACTGGGGCTGGGATTCACATGGGGCTAGTGAATCCGAGGCATTGAGTAAAGGGTTTTTAAATAAATGTAGAGATATGGATCGACCAGTTGCGGCCTTGTTGCTCGACTTAAAACAACGCGGTTTATTGGAAGAAACGCTGGTTGTTTGGGGTGGAGAATTCGGAAGGACTCCCATGTGGGAAAACCGTGCCGGCATTCAAAACAGTTTGATCGGAAGAGACCATCAAGGCGAAGCATTTACCATGTGGATGGCGGGTGGCGGAGTGAAGAAAGGCTATGTTCACGGAGCAACAGATGAGATTGGATTTAGAGGCATTGAGGGAAGGGTTTCTGTTCACGACATTCAAGCTACAATTTTACACTTACTCGGTTTTGACCACGAACAATTTACCTTTGATTTCCAAGGAAGACCCTTCCGATTGACCGATGTCGAAGGACGCGTCATCCATGAAATTTTAACCTAAATCAAAAACCAAATGAACTCTTTTTTTAAAATTATTATTCTTGTCATTTCTAGTTTACAATTGACACGTGCTCAAAATGAATTGTTATTTTTTCAAACCAACTGGGGTTTTGAAGGCTCTTGGGAAGATTTTTTCTCAAAGACTAAAAACTCAGGTTACGATGGTATAGAGGTCTGGATTCCCGCAGATGAGACTATACAAGAGAAGATATCCAAAGGATTAAAAAAGCGCGATTTAAAAGTGATTTATCTCTGCGGGACCAACAGAAGCCTCCCCTTTGAAAAAAGCCTTGCCACCTATCGCAAGGACTTGATGAGAGCCTTAGCACAAAAGCCCCATGCCATCAATTCACATACGGGGAGTGATTTTTTTACAACAGAACAAAATTTAGCGTTTCTCCAACTGGCCAATCAAATGAGTAAAGAACACAATATTCCCGTCGCACATGAAACCCATAGAGGAAGATTTAGTTACTCGCTGACGGAAACAAAGAAGTTTCTTGAGGCTGACTCGGACTTTCAACTCACACTGGATATAAGTCATTGGATGGTTGTTCACGAGTCTTTATTACAAGAACAAGACCTGCTTCTGGAGGAAGTTTTGAATCGTACACAACACATTCATGCACGTGTGGGTTTTGAAGAAGGTCCCCAGGTGAATGACCCCCAAGCCCCAGAATGGAAAACCGCTTTGGAACGGCATTTATCCATTTGGGAGACGAGTATCGAAAAGCGATGGAAGGAAGGAAAAGTCCCCACGATTACCACAGAATTTGGACCACCTACCTACCTTCCGACCGAACCCTTTACTCAAAAACCACTGAGTGACCAGTGGGAAGCTAATGTATTTATTATGAACGCCCTAAAAGAACGTATGCAATTGACAAAGTAAATTCATGGAAAGTTTTTTAACGTTTATCGGTCGTTTTCACCCTTTACTTGTTCACCTACCCATTGGATTTATCCTGATTGCCTTACTCCTAGAATTCAATCGGTCTAAGTTTAAAGAATCTGAAAAAATTCTAAAATTCATTTTGTTTTGGGTACTCCTAAGCGTTGGATTTTCTATTCTTTCGGGCTATTTTCAATACCAGCAAGAGGGCTACCTCTGGGAATTGGTTCAGGAACATTTTTATTCGGGAATAGTTACGCTTGTATTTTCAACAGGATTTTATGTATTCCTTCAAAAGCAAACCATTTTAAATCGACTTCCGCGTTCTTTCTTTTCTTTGGGTTTATTGTTTAGTTTAATCGTGACGGGACATCTGGGAGGAAACATTACCCATGGTGAAGAACACCTAACTGAACCTTTGGAAGAACTGTCTTCAACGTTATTTGGAAACGAAGAGGAATCAAAAACCGTTCAATTGGATGAAAAAAACTATCAGGAACAGGTCATTTACACGGGCCTAGTTGCCCCTATTTTATCCAAAAAATGCGTGAGTTGTCACAATTCTAAAAACACCAAAGGAGGATTGCAATTACACACTTTTCAAGCACTTCTCCAGGGAGGTAAAAACGGTCCTGTTATCGATTATGAAAACACTAAAGAAAGTGAGCTTTTTTTAAGGATTCACCTGCCAAAGGAGGAGAAGAAACACATGCCTCCTAAATCTAAAAAACAGTTGACCAAAGCAGAAATTGATTTTATCAGTTATTGGATTGAATTGGGAGCTCCGCAAGACCAAACTTTGGAACAATTGGGAACGGCGCGTGCTTTAATCGAACCTTTTTTTTCAAAAGAAGAAAATCGCTTTTATCCTGAGCTAAAGCTCGATGCTCCAAACCCTGAAACCATAAAAACCCTAATTGCGGAGAACCTTCTGATTGCACCCATTAATCGAGAATCTAACTCGATCAAAATCAGCGCATTGAACATTCCAGAATTTGAAAACAAAGACATGAAGCTTCTTGATGGGATTAGATCGAATATCGTTAGCATTGACTTGAGTTATACTGCAGTAAACGATTCTATTTTTGAACTGTTATCAGGATTTCCCAATCTAGTACAAATTAAACTCAACCACACTAAAATAACTGGGGAAGAGATACAAGTTTTAGAAAGCAGTAAACACTTGAAACAGCTGTATTTGGTTGAAACAGAACTAAACGCTGAATTTCTTCAGCTTTTATCGAATTTCCCTTCTTTAGAGCAAGTCTTTGTTTTTCAGTCGAAACGAAATTTATCCCATGAGATAGAATTAAGCCCTAAACTCAACTCCATCATTGAGTTTGGAGCCTATGGTTTGCCCAAATTACCTTCTGATGAGGTTATCTATTGAGGAAAATCATTTATTTGGAAAATTGCAGTTGGGTTATATCTATATCACACAACTAACTCTATATAGGAAAACGAATCCATGAAACCCACCCCCTCTTTTAGAAAATGAGGAAGGGATGAAAACTTTTAGCATTTGTTTTTTGACGGAAAATACATGATTTGTTGCCAATATGTTGCCAATAAGGCAAAGAAAAAACCGCAACAATCTGTAAAATAGACTATTACGGTTTTTGCTAGTGGTCCCACCTG
>CAJQMT010000045.1 GCA_905479475.1 uncultured Flavobacteriaceae bacterium | reverse complement strand
TTTATTTTTCACCCCACCTGTCGCATAAGTTCTAAATTAGAACCAAAACGTCTCTATTTAGAACTGATAATTAGGAAGTTGTGTCAAAAAATAATTTTATTATTGTGTGTGTTTTTTTAGGTTTTCCGAAGCACACAATATTTTGTCGAACACACTTTTTTAGAGGTGTAAAAAATCAATAGAATTATGAGTAACTTAAAAAGTTTGGTGGCAAGATCGAATGAGGGCTTGTCATTTGGTAAAAAGTCCAAACAACGTTTTGGGTTGGGGAGTTTTGTGGCTGCTTCTACAGACCAAATGTTGATGACGCGAGGAGGGTATGGAAGTCCGCAGAATTATTACAGTGGTCCGGAATCATGGTGGGATGCACCCGGAGGAGGTGGGGGAGGATCGAGTTCTGCTAATCCATACAATCCAGTTGCTGGTGTTGGAGGAAATATTGCTCAAGGTATGCAAAATTCTCTCGGAGATGTATCGCGAAGTGTTGGCGCTACATGGGACCGTTTTTCACAAGGTGTGAGTAATGTGTGGAATGGGCTGTGGGATAATGCTGAAACAACTGCTACAATTATTGATGCGGCGAATACTGTAAGTGGACCTCCTTCTCCTCATTCGTTCTTATTAATGTCAACATTAACTGCACCAGACCAACGCAGGGTTATAAACGATTCTATTCGTTCTCCTAGCGGAGCTAACCATGGACCAGCTAATCCATAAAATCATTTATGCTGTCGTTAAAAAAGGCTTTCGTATTTACGAGTATTCTAATTTTATATAGTAAGATGTACTCTTTTATTTACGGTTATTTCAAATTTTCTGAGTTGGAGGATTTTGAAAAAGGCATGATTTATATGTCTCTCTTTCCAGTTATGATTTTTGCGATACTCGCATTTCATTTTAAGTTGAAGTTAAATAAAATCGTTCACCTTTTTCGCTTGGAAAACACAAAAAAGAGACTCGAAGTAAGTTTTTTTTCCTTATTGTTTTTTGTGATTTTGTCAATGGTGATTCCTTCATTGCTTTTTTTTCTCTGGTTTGTTATCAAAGGTGAGCCAATTCGAATTTTTTATATTGAATATACTATTTACTATGCGATTAGTGCTCTGTTAATAGGTCCAATAACGGAAGAAATTTTTTTCAGAAGATTTATTGCTCATCAATTGTTTCGAAAATATGGATTTATAAAAGCAGTAATATATTCAGCTTCTCTATTTTCTTTAGCGCATCTCCCCAGTGAGATATCTCAATTGTTAGTTTTTTTTGGAGGAGGAGTTTTACTAGCTTATCTCTATTTAAAAACTAGAAATGTATATATGGTGATACTGGTACATTCTTTATCGAATCTGAATGAAATTTTAAATGGCTATTATCCTCATTTTATTGCCATGGGATTGAACAATATTTATAAAGAGATTCCTTATTTTTGGATTTATTACACGCTTTGTTTTTTTGGATTAATTTTCTTGGCTCGCGTTTCCTATCGTTATATTAATAATTATTACAAGCTTTATGTTTTTGAAGAATGAGCTGTATATTTTCTAAAAACGTTGTTTGCATTTTATTTTTCACCCCACCTGTCGTAAAAGTTCTAAATTAGAACTTTAACGTCTCTATTTAGAACTGAAAATCAAATAGTTGTGTCAGAAAATAGTTTTATCATTGTGTGTGTTTTTTTAGGTTTTCCGAAGCACACAATATTTTGTCGAACACACTTTTTTAGAGGTGTAAAAAATCAATAGAATTATGAGTACATTAAAAAGTTTAGTAGCAAGATCGAATGAGGGCTTGTCATTTCGTAAAAAGTCCAAACAACGTTTTGGGCTGGGGAGTTTTGTGGCTGCTTCTACAGACCAAATGTTGATGACGCGTGGTGGGTATAATCCCGCAACTGGCGTTGGTGGTCAGGCTGCACAAGGAGTTGGTAATGCTTTGGGATCACTCGGAAGGTCTGTAAGTTCTGGTTGGAATTCTGTTAGTGGTTATTTAGGTACTGCTGTGAATGTTGCTGCTGCTCTTGCTGTTATTACTGCAGAAGTTGTTGTAAGCATTTATACAGGTATTACAATGCCTATTGGTTCTCCTGGTGGTGGTGGTGGTCCTAGTGCTACTTTGAGTTATTTTGATTGTGTACACCGCTAAAAAACAAGTATAAAATTTCAATTAACATCCTGTTTTTTTAAAGAAATAGGGTGTTTTTATACAAAATACATGAAAAAAACAAAAATAGTTATTTTTATAGAAACAGCAACTATTGTTTTTTTGATGCTTTTTCCTGCCTCTGTACTTACTTATGTTTTCCCTAAAATCATATACATATATTCAACAAATTCTATATTTGTAAATATGATTTATTATGTTATATCCATAATTTTTCACATAAGTGTTTTAGTTGTCATCTTACAATTTGTTCGTCATGATAATAAAAAAGCTGTTTTTTTATTTTTTCTTAAAAGATTTCGATTTAAAAAGTTCACTAAAAAGACAATTTATAGAGCCTTTGGAATATTTTTAATTACATCTATTTTGAGTGGATTAATAAAAGTCTCTTTAGACTATTTTGAAATATCATCTACTATTACTGAGAATTTAGAGCATATAAAAGAATATAAAATAAATGAAAGTCCTATTTTAATAATACTATCCATATTATTGATTGTTATTATTGCCCCGTTAGTAGAAGAAATAGTGTTTAGAGGTTATTTACTTCCAAAACAAGAACAAGTTTTAGGTAAATATGCTTGGATTCTCAATGGGTTTGCTTTTATAGCAGTTCATTTAATAGTTTATGATTTTTATTCGTTATTGATTTTTTCTCCTTTCGCTTTTCTTCTTGCTTATAAAGTTCAGAAACACAAAGACAGTACTATTGGTTTGTTGATTCATATCATGATAAACTCAGGGTTTGTAGTTAGAATGTTGTTTAACTAATTTTTTTATTTCCAAAATACTAAAAGATATAAGTAATGTAAAGTATAGCAGTTAATAAATTGTAATTATGAAACATATTTTTAAAATAATCGTTTACATTACTTGTTATATTCTATTATTTTATTTATTCGCTCTTAAGGTTCCAGTTTTATTAAAAAAGACAATTCCTTCAATAGAAACAAATAAGAATATTGAATTAACAGATTTAATAGCTGAAATTTTAGTAGGCACTATCGTTTTATTACCTGTTTATTACTATCGTAGGCAATACATTCGTATTTCTAGTAAACTAAATATAAAGCGACTTTTGTTATATATACTTGCGGTATTGGTTGCAGACTATTTAACCCACAGTCTTTTTATTTATCATACTTTTGAAATAAATTTTGTATTTCGGTTTGATAATACTGTTCTTTTAAAATGGTTTTTTTATTTCTTAAGAACTATTATTATAAATGCAATCATTTTAGAATTGTTATGCAGAGGAATTTTAATAGAATACTTATTAATAAAAAAGATAAAACCTATTTGGATTGTGTTGCTTTCAGCCTCTCTTTTTGGGTTTATTTATTTATTCTTTTACGGTAATTTTATACCTTGTTTTTCTTTTGGACTCTTATCAACACTTGTTTATTTAAAAGAAAGGAATGTAACTTATTGCATTCTTTTAAATGTCGTTTGGAATTTCATAGTATTTTACGTTATGAGTTGGAATATCTAATCAAAATCTAAAAAAAATGTATCCTCCCAAAGTTTCCATCATCATTCCTGTTTACAATACAGAAAAATATTTACACCAATGCTTAAACTCCGCTATTGGTCAAACCTTACAAGACCTAGAAATTATTGTAATAAATGATGCTTCTATAGACGGTAGTTTGGAAATTATCCAAAAATTTCAAAAAAAAGACCAACGCATACAACTAATCAATTTCACGAAAAACAAAGGGAACGGTATTGGTAGAAATACCGCCTTAAAAAAAGCAAAAGGCAAGTATGTCTTATTTTTAGACGCTGATGATTGGCTGGCAAATAAAGCTGCGGAAATGCTTTACGAAAAAGCGGAAAGTAACGATTACGATGTGGTCCTCATAGGGTATGTGCAACATTTTCAAAGATCTCAAAAAGCACAATTCATGCATGTAACTTATAAAGAGCAAGATGCTAAATTTCACAATTACTTTTTATTACACACGAAAGGATTTGGTTCTATGCCATGGGTCTATTTTTACAATAGAAAATTATTAATTGCCAACAATATCTTTTTTACAGAAGGTGTTTATTTTGAAGATGTCAATTTTGTTGCAAAAGCTATTTTTAAAGTCGATAAAATAGGAGTGTTGAACTTGCCATTATACCATTATTTGGTTCATAAAGAATCAATTACGGGTTTTCTAAATAAAAAGAAAATAAATGATTTATTTGAAGTTCATATTGCATTAAAAGAGTTTTTAATTTCCCAAAATTTATTTGAGAAATATGAAAAAGAGTATTTGATACGCTTTTTAATTTATTGTTTAGAATATAGTTTTTTGGGTTATTTAAAAATGTCTAAAAAAGAAGTAGACAAAGAGTTAGCCGTGTTTATGGATGCTATTCGGAAAAGTGATGTAATGCGTTTGGAGCACATTTGTTTATTGAAGGAGGCAGCATGTGAATACCGACAAGATAAGCTTACATACAAACATTGGACTAGTGCCTATCGATTTTTAGGAGCAGTAAGGAAGTTTTATAAAATGTACCGATGTATTTATAAAATAAGATTTGGCCTGTATCAATGGTATAAGAATTAAGACAATTGAAGCGTCTAGAAAAGTTTAGAAAATTGCCAAAGCATAGTTCACATATAAATGAAATCATTGGGAAAAAACCAAGTTGGTTGATTCGCATGGGTATCAGCGGAATGCTTTGTTTGTTACTTGCGTTGCTTTTTGTCGCATGGTGGGTAAAATATCCCGATATCATCAAAGCCACGGTGTATATCAGTACTCCAAACCCGCCCATAGATGTGGTTTGTCCGACCAGTGCCAAAATAGAAAAAATATTTTTTTACAACGAAGAGGTCACAAAAGGAAGCCCGCTTATTTTGTTAAAAAGCACTTCAAATTATTCAGAAGTCCAATCCCTAAAAGGTTTTTTGCAAAATTTGGCAAAAAATAGTCTTTTGGAAAATACGATTGTTATTCCAAAGGATTTTTCAAACTTGGGCATTTTACAAGACGGCTACAATCAACTGGCTTCTATCTTGGAAGAGCTCAACGAACATATCGAATACAGACCCTATAAAAAAAGGATTGCTTTTTTAGAAAAAATGATTGTGAGCAATCGTCAATCTTTAGAAAGCTTAGAAAAACGATTTTTGTTAGACATGGAAGACCAAAAGATAGTCACAAACGATAAAAAAAGATCAGATACTTTATTCTCCAAAGGAGTTATTTCGGAAAGAGACTTCGAAATTGCACAGCAACAAGTTTTACAAAAAGAAATACAAATGGAGAACAATAGGACTCGTTTGATAGATAAAAAAACGGCCATAATAAGTCTTCAAAAGCAATTGGCAGAATTAAAAATTCAGCAAGACCACTTTAATTACGAAATCAGAGACAAGATAAAAACAATCTCCAAAATGCTTTCCGCACAAATCGAAGAGTGGACCAGTAGTTTTGTTGTTGTAGCTCCTATAAAAGGCACTATTTCTGTATTTAATGAATTAAATAAAGGCGATTATCTTTCAGCAGGAAGTTATTTGCTCACAATACTACCCATAGAAAATCAAGAGTTATTTGCCTTCGGAAGTTTTTCAGTAGCCAAAGCAGGAAAACTAAAAGAAAATAATAAGGCTGTTATCAAATTGCACGCTTACCCATATCGAGAATATGGTGCCATAGATGGTTTTGTTGAAAAAATATCTGATTTTCCAATAGAAGGCATGTATTCGGTAAAAATTCGTTTGCCCAATAAATTAGAAACAGGGTATGATAAAAAAATTGATTTCAAACAGCGACTTTCCGGAGATGCGGAATTGATTACAGAAAACAGAAGTTTGTTAAGTCGGATTTTTAGCAATTTTAAATATTTCATTGAAGAAAGAGTCCAAAAATAATGAAGATTTACAAGCAACACGATTTAATGGATTGTGGGCCATCGTGTCTACGAATGATAGCCAAACATTATGGCAAAAATATTTCTTTGACAGCGATTAGAGAGAAATCTTATTTGACAAAAGAAGGAGTGTCGCTTATTGGAATTAGCAATGCTGCAGAATATTTTGGTCTGAAATCTTTGGGCGTAAAATTGAATGTGCAAGAATTGTACAAAAAAGCGCCTTTGCCTTGTATCTTACATTTTGATGAAAATCATTTTGTGGTATTGTACAAAGTAAAAAGAAATCGATTTTACATTGCCGACCCTGGAAAAGGTAAATATATCTTGTCTCGAGAGGGAATTCTTGAAAAATGGAAAACAAAAATGGCTCTTTTAGTAGAGGTAACCCCTGATTTTTATTCCATGGAAGAGCAAGAAAATCCAAGGTGGGGCTATTTTTTGAAATATTTTTCACCTCACAAAAATCTCATACTGCAGATTTTAGCTGCGTTGGCTTTTTCAAGTATTGTGAATTTAATCACTCCTTTTATTACCCAATCTGTCGTTGATATTGGAATTTTGGGGAAAAATATGGATTTTATTTACTTGGTATTGATAGGGCAATTGGCCATGACTATTGCGGGTACTGTAGTCGGTTTTATACAGGCTTGGGTAAGTCTTCATTTGAGCATTCGCGTTAGTTTGTCGTTTTTAATAGGCTACCTCTCAAAGTTGTTAAAAATGCCTTTTACTTTTTTTGACACCAAAACCCTAGGGGATATCTTTCAGAGAATTGGAGACAATTCAAGAATTGAATCTTTTATTAGTGGAAGTTTTTTTTCAATCATTATTAGCTCTCTAAATTTGGTGATTTATACGGCTATTATGGCGTATTATAATTATAAAATTTTGCTGATCTTTTTAGCAGGAAATATCGCTTATGTCCTTTGGATTTTAGCTTTTATGAAAAAGAGAAGAGAATTTGACCACCAGGGTTTTCAATTGGCTTCTGAAAATCAAAACTCTCTGTTGCAACTTTTTACAGGGGCAAGAGATATAAAACTAAATAATTTAGAAAAAGAAAAGAGGTGGGACTGGGAAAGAGTGCAAGCAAAACAATTTTACCTTCGTATTAAAACAACTATTTGGGGGCAGTTTCAGTCATCGGGTTCAATTATCATCAATAGTACGGTAGGAATAACAATGAGCATTGTTATGGCACAAGAAGTCATAGAAGGGCGCATGACTTTGGGAATGATGATGTCTGTTCAATTTATTTTAGGACAAATTAGTGGTCCTTTGATGTCATTCTTGGGATTGATACACTCATACCAAGACGCCACAATAAGCTTGGAACGATTGAGCGAGGTGTTGACCTACAAAGAAAAAGATAGGTACTCTTTTTTCAATAAAAGCCTTGAAAATAAAAATATTGTTTTTGAAAATGTTTCTTTTCAACACGAAGGCATTGCATCTCCCAAGATTTTAAACAATATAAATTTTACAATTCCAACAAATAAAATTACAGCAATTGTAGGGAAAAGTGGAAGTGGCAAGACAACCTTACTAAAACTTCTTTTAAAAATATGGGCGCCTACTAGTGGAAAAATAAGTATGGGGAGTGCCAATATTGAAGTTATTGATGACTATTATTGGAGAGAAAATTGTGGAACGGTAATGCAAGACAGTTTTATTTTTTCAGATACTATTTTGAACAATATAACTTTGAAAAACTATGATTCAATTGATTTTGAAAGATTTACAGAAGCCCTAGAAATTGCCAATATTAAGGAATGGATAGAATCCTTGCCTTTGAGCTATAAAACGAAAATAGGCGACGAGGGGCATGGAATAAGTGAAGGGCAAAAACAACGAATTTTGATTGCAAGAGTCATTTATAAAAATCCTCAACTTATAATTTTTGACGAAGCTACAAATACTTTGGACGCGATCAATGAAAAAGAGATTTTAGACAACCTGTTGCAAAAATGTAAAAACAAAATGATCGTTATTGTAGCTCATCGGTTGAGCACTGTCAAAGAAGCAGATAAAATTTTAGTATTGAATGAAGGGGAAATTGTAGAACAAGGAAAACATGATTTTTTATTAAAATCGGAGGGAGTTTATAGTCAATTGGTTAAAAATCAAAGAACATAATTAATTCTCAATACGGTCCTAAATTTTGCATAAATCATGGCACCCTACATTATTTTCTCGTTTCCAACTCTACAACTTCCAGATTTTTAATTTCTCCTGCGTCTATTTCAAAACGCAAGAGTGTTCTTACTTTATGAAATCCATGTTTGCCTACAGCACCTGGGTTCATGTGTAATAAATTTAATTTCTGGTCGAATTGCACTTTTAGAATGTGGGAATGTCCACAGATGAATAATTTGGGTGGATTTTCTCGGATTTCTTCACGGATCCTTTGGTTGTATTTGTTTGGATATCCTCCGATATGGGTCATCCAAACCGAAACGCCCTCACAGGTAAATTTTGCATCCAAAGGGTATTCTGCACGAACGGTTTTGTCGTCAATATTTCCGTAGACGGCTCGCAACGGTTTTTCTTTTTGTAAGGTGTCCGCTACCGTAATGGCGCCAATGTCTCCAGCATGCCAAACCTCATCGGCTTGACGCACGTATTTTAAAATTTGCGCATCTATAAAACTGTGCGTGTCGGAAAGTAGGACTATTTTTTTCATGGCATGTACCCTAAGTTCAAAAGTGAATTTTTGGCGGATTATTTTATTGATGCATCACTTGAATGCTATCGAGTTGCAATCGAGCAAGCAACCATTTTTTGACTTGTATTTTTTGGAGACTTGTGTTTTCAATAGTGTCGTACCACTGAATTTGAAAAACAGGCAAGGTGTCAATGCTGGTAAAATTGGTTTGGATACGATTGGAAAAACTAATTGATTGAATCCCCTCATAATTTATTTTGGCTTCTTGACTGATTTGGTAAAAAGGTATTTGTTTTTTTTGAAATTTTTCCAAATCTTCGAGCAAACTGCGAATGCGTGCGTCTTTTTCTGCAATGGTTTCTTCTTTGTTGGCAATCAATTCTTGATTTTTTACATACGAACTTTTGATAGTGTTGATTTCTGCCAACAATTTCGAGGTTTTATCATCTTGCTGTATTTCAAGACTGACGTTTTTCAATCCGTAATCTGGCATTTTTGCTGTCCAAACTCCCAATTCATTTTCTTCGATGTTTTTTCCTAGAATTACAATTTTGAGATTTCTTTTTTCGTAGTTCACTTCACTATTGATAATACCAGCACCCGTTTTTTCTTTGATAACAGCAATAAAATTTTCTGCCTTTTGAATGAATTTATTTTTTTGAAAAAGGCCGTAAAATAGATAAATACTGAATCCAAAAATAACGATAGCTACTAAGGAAGCCATGCGTGCAATGCGTTTTCTTTTCAAAGAATCGATGTATCGTACCATCGGAAAACCGAGCGATTTTACAATGACAAAGGTTGCCAAGGCGATAAATATAGCGTTGATGGTAAACAGAAACATGGCACCTCCAAAGAACTTTAAATTCCAAGTGGCCAATCCGTAACCTGCCGTACACAAGGGGGGCATCAAAGCCGTGGCAATGGCAATACCCGCAATGGTGTTGGTCATTTCTTTGTGTCGGCTCAAGGCAATGATCAAAGCCAGTCCACCGGCAATTGCGATCAATACATCTCGCACATCGGGTTGTGTTCTTGCTAATAGTTCTGGAGTAGCGTCTTGAAATAAGGGAATGCTAAAAAACAAAAAAGAAGAAAGCAAACTCAATCCAACCATGACTCCTAAGTTGATCATGGATCTTCTCAAAGTATCAATATCATTGATAGCGATAGACATGCCTACCCCTAAAATAGGTCCCATTAAGGGAGATACAAGCATGGCGCCAATCACTACCGCAGTAGAACTTGTGTTGAGTCCAATAGAGGCAATAAGAATGGAAAAAATCAAAATCCAGGCAGTATGACTTTTGACGGGAATCCCGTCTTTTATTTTTTGAATGGTCTCTTTTTTATCCGTTCCTTCGCGTATGTCTAGCAATTCAACCAAAAAAATGCGAATGCTTTCCAAGAGCCCTGTCCATTCTTTTTGGACGCCTTTTTTTCTTTCTGATATTTTTTCTTCTTCCATACGTTTATCTTTTGATAGGCACTACTTCTGCATTTTGAGAAATCAGGTATTTTCTATGAGAATCAATCTCTGAGCAGAGATACCGTGTTCTTTTTTTTTCTAAAATTCGATAATTTTTCTTTTTAAGAACAAATGCGCTGCCAAGTTCCAACTCAAATATATACTTTTTATGCGACTCTTTTTGACCACATTTCATTGCCAGTGATAATTGCGGATCACTGTCCGTACTGGCTTTCGGATTGATGAGATATTTTGCCAAAGGAGGTAAGAGTTCTTCAGGATATATAGCAGGGTTCACAAAGGGCAACATCAATTGCTTGAAAGTGAGCTTCCATTCTTTGCCATGAGGCTTTACGCGTCCGTATTCTTGATGTGTTACGTGGTGAGCAATTTCATGAATCAGTGTGAGTAAGAACTGAAGAGGATTCAAATTGTTATTGATGGTGATTTGGTATTTTCCAGACTTTAATTTTCTAAAATCTCCGTGTTTGGTGGTGCGTTGGTTGACAATTTTCAAAATAAAATCATGCGCTTCCAAAAGTTCTCGAACTCTTGGAATGGCATTTTCAGGAAGGTAATCGTCAATCGTTTTCATCGAATATGTGCTAAATGTACCATGGATGCGAAAAAAAGGAATGTGTTAAAAAAAGTTTTTTAGGGGGTTGTGCTGGAAACTTGCAACACCTTTCCATTGTAGAACTGATTTCCGGTCGTCGCAAAATTAAAAATATACGACGCCATTTCTGAAGGTTGGAGTGGTGCTTGGTAACCCGGAAATGCTTCTTCTAGCATTTCTGTTTGAACGGCACCGATAGCCAATACGTTGAAAGAAATTTCTTGCTTTTTGTATTCTTCTGCCAGTAATTCGGTTAGGGTAATCACAGCACCTTTTGAGGAGCTGTAGGCTGCTAGACCTGAAAATTTCATACTTCCCTGAATGCCTCCCATGCTACTGATGTTGACAACATGACTTTTGGCTTTCATAAAAGGGAGAGTGATGCGCGTAAGTTCTGCAACGGCAAAAACATTTACCTGGTACACCTTGCTAAAATCGGCTGTGGTGGTTTCTGCAAAAGGCTTGTTTGCCAATGCTCCTGCATTGTTGATTAATATATCAACCGTTTGGAATTCTTTTTTTAGATATTCAGTCACTAAAACGAGGTCCTTTTTTTTGGTCAAATCCACAGCCAATACATGGATATTTGGATGTTTGATTGCCGATAGAGGCTCGCTATTTCGAGACAAGGCCAAAACCTTGTATTGATTATTTGCAAAAAGCTGTGCTAGCTCAAAGCCAATTCCTCTGCTAGTTCCAGTTATGATTACATTTTTCATTTCTATATTGTTTTTTCGGGGATGGATTTAAATGATATCAAAATCCAAGAATTTATTTTTACGTGTTTTGTTTTCTTTAGGGAACGTATTTTTTAATGTACTAAGATTGATAGCTCCTTGGAGAGTTATATGTTCTAAAATGAAAGAAAAAGTTCTTGTATATACCCATGGAAATGCCAAACCAAAAGTACAAACAATTAGCAAAAAGTTACTGACGTACAATTTTGCAATACCTGCAACAGAAGCCGTTACTTTGAGCTGGATTTCTTCGTTATTTTGATAGGCTTTTGTGTTTTCTACATAAAATTCAAAGAGATTTTTAAAATACCAAAAAGAATACACACCTGCAGTCAAGATAAAGAAAAGTCTCATTTTGATTTGTATCCAAAACAATTCCTCTCCTTTGCCAGTAAAATCGAATGCAATGTCTCCAAACTTCAGATGGCGCAGCAGATATCTTCGAATTTCTACTTGAAACCACGAACCGTATATGCCAAATGTGAGCAATGTGATCAAAAAGCCTTTGGTGAATATTCGAAAAAAATTCATGCGAATGCCTTCGTAATGAAAAGGGGTGCTTCCCCAATAACTGTGAAGGGCTCTGTAGCGAACAGCACCATGAATGACAAAAGGGAGTAGAATGAGCAAACAGGTGTACAAAAGACAGATACAGAGTGTCCATGCAATGTTGTTGTTACTTGCCTTGAAAAATAAAGTAAAAATGGATAGGCTAAAAAAGATGCCGAACAATTTCAAATAGCTGGTAAAAATATCTTTGGCATTTGCCTTGAGTTGAAAGAACTGTCCTTGAAATTCTGTTTTCTTGTAAAGGTATTTCAACAAGTCAATACGAGCCCAAGGATAATAAATACCCAAAGTAACAAAAACGAGTAGTGCGTTTTTAAAAAACAAGAGCGCATATGTACTTCCTTTTCCTTGAAATTGGAAAGATGTTTTGAGAGAGGGCGTTTTTTCAGAAGTGATTTCCATAGGTAAATTAGTTTGCGATTTCTTTCTCTTCCTCGGTTTCAAAAATAAGGTGTTGGTATGCGCCAATATCAGGATTCGAGGTTCTGTCTATTTCTAAAAGATCGAGTGGAACGCTTTGGGCTCTTTCGACGGAAGCTTTTTCAATGGCTTCACTTTCTTCTCCAATTTGGAAATCATTGAGAGTGGTGTCTCTAAAATGAGGAGCGCCATCTTTTACGATATTTGGGTAAAATTCACTGTTTTCAAAATCGTACAAGTCTCCCTCATTTGTGGTAGCGTATTTGATAAGACAGTTTTCAAAGAAGAAAGAAAAAGTATCGGTTTCGTTTTTAGAGAATAAAAGTTCTCTTGCATTGTTACCCGTGACAATGCAATTCAAAAAATGAGCTTTTGTAAGATCGTATGTTTTTTGAATTTCATTTCCTTCTTCGTCGACATCAATTTGATCGTTGGTTATTTGTAAGGTCTCAAGAAGTCGTACGCCATTGGACCAATAGTTGGCCAAAGTACAATGTGTAAATTCATAGGAGCCGCCTCTTTCAATACGTACCGCTCCTTTTCGACTGTTTCCAACAACGGTGTTTGTTGCCTCAATAGAAGTTTGAGAAGCGAGCAATCCTATTTCAGCACTGTTGTATATTTCGGTGTTTTGAAGTTTCAATGCAGCGTTGGAAATATCAGAAGAAACAGCGTCGCAATAGATGCCGATAGTCGCATTTTTAATGCGTGTGTGATTTATTTTGTGGTTTTTACTTCCAGGTTTTAGCCACAAAGCATCCCATTGTCCTGCGTTTTGATCAAATCCAAATTCGAGGCGATCACCCTCTAAGATTATTTTTTCGTTTGCAGTTCCATTCATTTCGAGAGTTGCATTTTTTTCAATAACCAGTGCGGCTTCATCGTGAAAATGAATTTCGGTGCCGGCATCGATTATCAGTGTTTTGTTCTCAGGAACGACGCAATATCCATAGATCACATAGGGTTTCTCATTGGTGAAGTGCAATTCGTTATCTTGTAAGACACGCTTTGGAACAGGATTTCCATGCATAGAAATGATCTCGTATTGTTCAAAAATAGCCTCTTCTTCCTCTAAGTCTTGGGCGGCGTCATATAATATTTTTAATTCAGCCGCATCTTTGCTTGGATAAATGAAATGTGTATCTTTTACCAAGGTAATTAGTTTGACGTCTTGCAAATTCTCTCCTGAATCAAACAAGATGGAGTCTTTGTAAACAGGGTCGTCTATGAGCCCGGCATCGATGGTAGTTTCTATCAGAATATAAAGGCTGTCTTTGGCTCTTAACGGGGTGTTTTCAAAATATTTTCCTGGAAGTCCGTCTACATTCAATCTGTAGAAAGAATTTTCTCCTCTTCCCAAATCAATACTAGGTATGTGAATGTCTTTCCTGCTTTTATTGTAGACCTTTAAGGCATAAGTACTACTGCTAATATTTGTAAAAACGGTATCTAAAAAAACGGTGTCTGTTGAAAAAGTTAAATTTCCAAAACTTGGAATGCTTGCAAAGTCTTTTCGGCAAGAAAAGCTGAGAAAAAGAATACTTAGTGTAATGCTATAAAGAAAGTATTTTTTCATTAAAAAAGGCTTTTGGTAAAGATACTATTTTGGGTTTTGTGGGATTAGTTTTATTTCAAAAGTTTTGTTCCAGTTTTTACCAGTGACAAACAGACGATCGTTCTCTGAGTCGTATGCAATTCCGTTCAATACAGCGTCCTTGTTCTGTTCTTTGAGGTCGATAGACTTCCTTAGTTTGTTAAGGTTTACAACACCCTCGATGGTTCCGTTTTTTGGGTCGATGATAATGATGGTGTTTTTTTGCCAAATATTCGCGTAAATTTTACCTTGTACGTATTCTATTTCATTCAGTCTTTCTGCTTTTCTTTTGTTCGTATAAGCCTCTATAAAACGTTTTTCTTGCCCGTTTTGTGGATCTAAAAACCAAATTCTTTCCGTTCCATCTGATTTGATCAATTCTTGTTTGTTGTGCGTCAATCCCCAACCTTCTGTACTCTCTCCATATGCAAACGATGTTAGAGGCTCAAAAGTATTCAAGTCGTAGATAAAACCTTTTTTAGACTGCCAAGTAAGCTGGTAGATTTTGTTGTTGAAAAGTGTAATCCCTTCGCCAAAGTATTGAGAGTTGAGGTCTTTTTGTTGGAGATTTTTTCCTGTTTTTAAGACTGTTTTTCGAATGAAAGATGTTCCTTTCCCTCCGGTACTCTCGTAAATAAAACCCTTGTGATATTCAAAACCTTGTGTAAAAGCATCCGAGTCGTGTGGAAAAGTATTTATAATTTTAAAATCGTAGATCACGGGCTTTTGAGCTGCCAGAAAGTGAATAAAATTGTTTAGTTTTTTCGTCTGTCCCTCGAAAAACAGGGTTGCTGTTAAAAGATGTTTTCCTAATTTTTGATCTTTAAGATTGATTTTTACATTATTTTTCTCAGCTATTTTCAAACCATTCAAATAGAAATGAACCGAATCAACGACTGCACCACTCGTCTCACCCACGCTCAATTCTAGCTTTTGATCGATGTTTATTTTTTTAGGAGTCGAAAATTTGAATGAGATATCTTCATTGCATCCAATAAATACAAGACTCGATAAGAAGGCTAAAAAAAATATTCGTGTAAGCATTTGTTATATTTTGGTATTTGAAACTATTTCAAGCAAATAAAACAATTTATTTGTTTGAAATCTAAAAAATATAGTTAAATTTGCAGTCTCAAAAACAAGAATTAAAAGATTTTAAATAGAGTTACGATGAAAAAAGGGATACATCCAGAAAATTATAGAATGGTTGCTTTTAAAGATATGTCTAACAACGATGTGTTTTTAACACGATCGACGGCACCTACAAAAGAAACGTTAGAAGTTGATGGTGTGGAATACCCATTGATCAAATTAGAAATTTCAAGAACTTCTCATCCATTTTACACTGGAAAATCAAAATTGGTCGATACAGCAGGACGTATCGACAAGTTCAAAACAAAATACGCGAAGTTCAAAAAGTAATTTTTGTTCTTTCAAACAAAAAAAACCATCCTTTTTAAGGATGGTTTTTTTTTTTTTGTTTAATTTTTACGGTTAAGTGGCCGAATAGTTTTACAATTCATACGATCGATTCGCATCCAGTTTGATGAAAATAAAGAGCAAAACGGTAAAGCCCCAAAGACCAGAACCTCCGTAGCTAAAGAAAGGCAAAGGAATACCAATTGTAGGAAACAAACCGATTACCATTCCGATATTGATAAGGTAATGAAAGAAAAATATGGAAGCAATGCCATAGCCATAAACCCTGCTAAAAGTTGTTTTTTGGCGTTCCGCTAATTTTAGGATCCGAAGGACAAACATAGTAAAAATGAGAATTACAAATGCAGAGCCGACAAATCCCCACTCCTCACCAACCGTACTAAAAATATAATCGGTATGTTGTTCGGGTACAAAATGACCCTGCGTGCGATCGCCTTGTAAGTAGCCTTTTCCTGAAAATCCACCTGATTTGATGGTCAATACCGACTGATTGGTATTGTATCCAACCCCGCGCGTATCTGTGTTTTTTCCTAATAAGATGTTGAAACGATCTCGGTGTCGTTGTTCAAAAATATGGTTGTACACATAATCAACACTGAAAATAAAAGCACTGATGGTAGCGAAGAGAGTCACTATTTTTAGCCAATGAAATTTTAAAGAAATTTTTCGATAAAATTGTAGGTATAAAATAAATAATAAGAGCAAAGCCCAAGAACAAGTAAGTACTATTTGTAATCCAAAAGCCAATGTGAGTACGAACAAAACGATGGCAACAAGGCCAATAGCTATATAATAGACCGGAAGGTTTTCGCGATAGAGTACAAAAAAGAAGGCGGCATATACAAGGCCAGATCCTGGATCGGGTTGTAGTGTGATAAAAACAGCAGGTAAAAAAATAATGATAAAGGTTTTGATTTGATTTTTTATCAATTTTAGATCGTACTGTTTGTCACTTAGAAGTTTTGCTAACGCTAATGCTGTCGCTGCTTTTGCGAACTCAGAAGGTTGTAAAGAAAAAGAACCAAAACTATACCATGAAGTAGCACCGTTGATTTTTTTTCCGAAAATAAAAAGACAAAACAAAGAGAATAACGAGGCTATGTAAATTATAGAGGCGAATTTTTCGTAGGTTCGAGCCTCAATAAATAAAATCCCAAGAATAAGGACAAAACTCAAACCAATCCAAAGCAATTGTTTTCCGTATTTTGTGCTAAAATCTAAAATTAGAGTTTGTTCTTCAGAAATACTCGCCGCATAGATATTCATCCAACCAAACAATACCAATGTCAGGTATAATAAAATCAGTGGAAGGTCCATACCAGAAAAGATGTTATTTTTTTGAGCTCTCACTTTTTGATTGTCGTATTTTTAATTGTTTGTTGTAAATGTTTTCCAGACTGGTGGTAAACATTTTGTTTTCCCACCATGTATTCGCAACATTGTGCGTGATGTATTTTTCAATCATCAAACTAGCAATTGGGGCAGCAATCGTAGACCCAAAGCCGCCATTTTCAATATATACCGCAATGGCAATTTTTGGATCTTTTTTTGGGGCGAAAGCAACAAAAATAGAATGATCTTCAAATTGGTGTTTGGTGCCATGAACCCTGACGAAGTTTTCAGCGGTTCCAGTTTTTCCACAAATTTCAATATTTTTAAGACGTACGTGTTTGGCTGTACCTGTGCGAAATACATCGTGCATTCCTTCTATAATTGGCCCGAAATTTTTTTTATCAATACTTGTTTGATGTGCTTTGTTGAAAATTGTGTCTGAAATTGAGTTTCCGTACTTAGATTTTAAAAAGTGAGGAGTGAAATAAAACCCTCTATTGGCAATCGCTGCTGTCATATTCGCCAACTGAATAGGAGTTGTTAGTATTTGTCCTTGCCCGATAGCATTGGAAATCGTATACGTGGCTCTCCATCGTTTGCTAGGATACCAACGATCGTAAAATGCGGCATCAGGAACCAATCCTTTGCTTCCTAAAGGCAAATCGTATCCCAAATAATCTCCTAAGCCAAAACTACGCAGATGTTTGTTCCAGGCATTCATTCCCTCGGAAGCGGTTGGGTATTTTTCAATCACACGCTTGTAGACATTCGAAAAATAAGTGTTGCAGGATTTTGCAATACCTTTTCTCAAATTGATCGGTGCGTTGTAAATATCACAATGACATCCCATAAACTCTTTTTCACGAGCTCCGTAACGATACCCATGATAGCAGTAAAAAGAAGTGTTAGGATGGATGACTTTTTCTTGCAAACCAACCAGGCCATGAATTATTTTTAGAGGGGAGCCAGGAGCGTATTGAGCGAGTAAACTTCTGTCGTACATCGGCTTGTTGATAGTGTCTCCAAAAAATTGAACAGAATATTTTGAACGGAGCCTGCCAATCATAAGATTGGGGTCGTAACTGGGCATGGTAATCAAGGACAATACTTCTCCGCTACTCGGTTCAATCGCTACAATACCGCCACGTTTACCTTGCATCAAGGCCTCTCCGTATTGTTGTAGCTCACTGTCAATTGTCAACTGGAGATCTTGCCCTAAAACAGGCAAGGTGTCGTACATACTGTTTTTAAAAGAACCAATGATTTTATTGAAACGATCTCTTTGCATGTACTTTACACCTTTGGAACCTCGCAATAATTTTTCATATTGTTTTTCAATTCCTGTAGTTCCAATCAATTCTCCTGGATGGTAGTACGGGTTTTTTTTAGCGGTTTCATCGTTGACTTCATTTACATATCCCAATACATTGGCTGCAGAAGCAATAGGATAGTAACGTTGTGCTTTTTTTTCGATGTAGAAACCTTCATACTGGTACATTTTTTCTTGAAGGTAGGCAAAGTCTTCTTTAGAAAGATGAGGTAAAAAAACCGAGGGCAGTCGAGAAGACCACTTTTTAGCTTTTCTGTACCTTCTTAGGAAAGAATTCTTGTCAATTTTTAAGAGTTTGCAAAACTCAAGAGTGTCAAGAGGTTTTACTTCTCTGGGAACAATCATCAAATTGTAAGACAGCCTATTGGAAACTAACAGCGTACCATTTCGATCATAGATATAACCTCGTTCTGGATACGTATATATTTTTTTTACCGTAGAGCTTTGTAGTAAGTTGCGGTCGTCATCCATGCCGCTAACTTGCAAATGAAACAGTTTTGCAATATAAATTGTAGCAGTCAAAAGGATAAAGAAAGTTAATAAATACCCTCGTTTCACAATTAGGAAATTAAATTTTAATAGATTTTTTTTCTGTCAAATAGAATGAGGACTAAGATACTCAAAATGATTGTAAAAATACTGGCAGTAATTACTTTGTAAGCAAGCATTCCGACATCCTTGAAACTGAAATAATCTAAAAAGTAAAAGAGGCTGTGGTGAACAAATGTAAGTAGGGTAATGAAAAGAAACACTTTTAAAAGTGATTCAGACATCAGGTGAAAGAGTTTGTAGTCCAAGTCGTATTTGTTCAAAATCAGTTTGAGCAGAGGAAGTCGTAGATAAGCGATGCAAACTGTGGCTGCAGCATTGATTCCTCCCGAGTTTGAGAAAAAATCTACACACAACCCTAGTAAAAAAGAAATGAAAATAAAGTTGCCACGTTCTTTTTCAAGCGGGTAAAGGAATACAAACAAAAGGTAAAGATTGGGGTTTATGTACCCTAAAAAATGAATATTGTTCAAGACCAATACTTGTAAAAGTAGTAGAAAAACAAAACGGATGGTAAGTAAAAGTGTTTCTCTAGTCATTTTGACGAATTAATTTTTCAATTTCATTTTTGTCCGAATTTTGAATGATCTGCAAATACCCCAGGTTGCTCATGTCATTGAATAATTTTATTTTGATGTTGTCAAAGCTTTTGGGCGTCTTTTTAAAATCATGTACGACTCCGATAGGGATTCCTTCTGGAAAAAGTAAGGATTTACCACCACTTATAATAGTGTCTCCTATTTTCAAAGGTGCTTGTCTTTGGATATCTCTCAATTGAGAATACTGATAATCCACACCGTCCCAAGCCAATGTTCCAAAATAATGACTTCCTTTGATTTTAGCATTGATTTTTGATTTGCTATGGAGTATGGAAAGTACAGTCGCGTATTTATTGGATACTTGATTGACTACGCCAATAATTCCTTTGCTATTGACAACTCCCATGTCACTATGAATTCCATCAAGAATTCCTTTGTCAATAGTCAGGTAGTTGTTTCGTTTGTGAAAATTATTCTGAATAATTTTTGCTGAAATATAATGTTGATTTGAGTCCGTGAGCTTTTTATTTTCTAGGAATCTAGAACTTTTGAATTTTTCCAGTTCATTTTTCAAAACCGTATTTTCGCTACTCAATCGAAGGTTCTCTTTTTTGAGAGAGGTGAATTCGAAAACAGAATTACTCATGTTTAGCAAGCCTCCTGTGAAAGAATTTGCGGAATTGATAAATTGACTTTTTTGGTATGCTTTGGATTGAATCGTACATAAAAAAGCGACTAACTCCAATAAGACAAAGAGTAAGAAGTATTTGTATTTTTGAATAAAATAGACAATCTGTTGCATTTTATCGTAGTTGTGTGCACTTATACAAGAGCAGATGAAGGTGCTGAAATAATCATCGGATATTTTGGTTGTTTATCAGAGACAAACAGTGCGTTTCAAAAGCACTCAAATAAAAGTAGCTGTCTTTTATTTTAAAAGAACACTTTTGTAAACTTCAATTTTTTTCAAGGCTATACCTGTTCCTCTTACGACTGCTCTTAGTGGATCCTCTGCAATGTATACCGGTAAATCCGTCTTTTTAGAAAGTCTTTTGTCCAGTCCTCTGAGCATAGAGCCTCCTCCAGCTAAATAAATTCCAGTATTGTAAATATCGGCAGCCAATTCTGGAGGTGTTTTAGAGAGCGTTTCCATCACAGCATCTTCAATTCGAAGGATAGATTTGTCAAGTGCTTTGGCAATTTCACGATAAGATACTTGTACTTGTTTTGGTTTTCCGCTTAACAAATCTCTACCTTGCACCAACATATCATCTGGAGGAGTATCTAAATCTTCCGTAGCTGCTCCAATTTGTATTTTAATTTTTTCTGCAGTGGTTTCACCTACAAATAAGTTGTGTTGGGTACGCATATAATAAGTAATATCACTTGTAAACAAATCACCCGCAACTTTTACAGATTTGTCACATACGATTCCTGCTAGCGCGATGACTGCGATTTCGGTAGTTCCTCCTCCGATATCGATGATCATATTTCCTTTAGGTTCCATAATATCAATCCCCACACCAATAGCTGCTGCCATCGGTTCGAAAATTAAATAAATTTCTTTGGCATTCATGTGCATAGCTGAATCCCTTACCGCACGTTTTTCAACTTCTGTAATTCCAGAAGGAATACAAACGACCATACGAAGAGCCGGTGGGAACAATTTCTTTTTAATCGAAGGAATGTTGCGTATGAACTGCTTGATCATTTCTTCGGATGCCTGAAAATCAGCAATCACACCGTCTTTAAGCGGGCGAATGGTTTTGATATTTTCATGAGTCTTTCCTTGCATCAGATTTGCTTTTTGTCCTGTTGCAATAATCTTTCCAGTAGTTCTGTCTCGAGCTACAATGGAAGGGCTGTCAATCACAACTTTTCCGTTGTGGATGATAAGCGTATTGGCAGTTCCTAAATCAATAGCAACGTCTTCAATCATGAAATCAAAAAAACCCATAGTTTTTCAGGTATTTGGTTAATTTAAGAGATGTATTGCAGCAAATGAGAATACATCCCTCAAATTTAGTAAATTAATGTTTAAAATGGCGAGTTCCAGTGAAAACCATTCCAATATTGTTTTCATTACAATAATCGATTGATAATTGATCCTTAATGGAACCTCCTGGTTGTATAACAGCATCAATTCCAGCATTTCCTGCAATTTCTACACAGTCAGGAAAAGGGAAGAAAGCATCACTTGCCATCACAGCTCCGTTCAAATCAAAATTGAAAGTTTTGGCTTTTGCAATCGCTTGCTCCAAAGCATCTACTCTTGAAGTCTGACCAGTCCCTCCAGCACATAGTTGTTTGTTTTTTACCAAAATAATAGTATTTGATTTGGTGTGTTTGCAAATTTTAGAGGCAAATAATAAATCTTCAATCTGAGCGTCATTGACCAATCTTTTGGTTACGTTGGTGAGGCTTTCCTTGCTGTCAGTAACATTGTTTGGGTCTTGAGCCAAAACGCCATTTAACGCTGTTCTGTAGCTAATGCTTGGCAATTCTACATCTTTTTGAACCAAGATGATGCGATTTTTTTTTCCTTTTAAAATGGTCAAAGCACTTTCCGTGTAGGAAGGAGCAATGACAACTTCACAAAACAAACTGTGAATTTCATTGGCTGTGGCTTTATCAATTTCTTTATTTGCAATTAAAACGCCTCCAAACGCGGAAGTTGGATCTCCTGCCAACGCGTCTTTGTAGGCTTGTGCCAAAGTGTTTCTTTGTGCAAAACCACAAGCGTTGTTGTGTTTTAAAATAGCAAAGGTAGGTGCTTCGTTTTGAAATTCACGAATTAGGTTTACCGCTGCATCGACATCTAAAAGATTATTGAAAGACAATTCTTTTCCGTGCAACTGATCAAACAACTCATTCAAATTTCCGTAAAAGAAACCTCTTTGATGCGGGTTTTCACCGTAACGAAGTTCTTTAGAAATATCAAAGCTTTGTCGGAAAGTAGGTTCTTCCTCGTTGATATAGTTAAAAATAGCCGTGTCGTAGTGACTAGAGATAGCAAAAGATTTCGCAGAAAAAGATTTTCTTTGCGCCAACGTAGTGGCTCCGTTATTCTCAGAAATGATTTTTAAAAAGTCATCGTATTGTTCCATAGAAGAGACACAAATAACATCTTTAAAATTTTTGGCAGCAGCACGAATCAAAGAGATTCCTCCAATATCAATCTTTTCAATAATGTCTTGCTCTGATGCACCGCTCGCAACGGTTTTTTCAAAAGGATACAAATCAACAATTACGATATCAATCTCAGGGATTTGAAATTCTTCCAATTGTTTTTGATCTCCATCGTTTTCACGCCTGTTCAAAATACCTCCAAAAACTTTAGGGTGTAAGGTTTTTACACGGCCTCCTAAAATAGAAGGGTAAGAAGTTAGATCTTCTACGCGTACTACGTCAATTCCCAAATCTTTGATAAAAGTTTCGGTTCCTCCGGTGGAGTAAATGGTGACATTTAACTCATTCAACTTTCTTACGATAGGCTCTAAACCGT
This sequence comes from uncultured Flavobacteriaceae bacterium, assembly GCA_905479475.1. Classification (GTDB taxonomy): domain Bacteria; phylum Bacteroidota; class Bacteroidia; order Flavobacteriales; family Flavobacteriaceae; genus Flavicella. The sequence continues at coordinate 5,599 of CAJQMT010000045.1, read as the reverse complement.
CTTTGTGGAATACAGAAATTAAGGCTGATTTTGCTGTTTTACTAGTGCTCATTTTGTGTGTTATAGATTTTGTGCGAAGTTAGTAATTCTGAGAAGTTCTGACAACATTAATTTGAGTCGAAAGTAGTTTTGAAATGGACCCCTTTTCGTCATTTTTTATAGGGTGATCGAAACTTTGGAGATGATTGAAATAGCACGTTTTTTTTTTTTAACAAAATTAAAAGAAATGATTCTTTTACAATTTGTAAATTTGTGATTCAGATGAATTCGAGATTTATGAAAAACGGGTTGTTACAAATAGGAGCATTGGCAATGGCATTTTTAGTGCTGTTTTCCTCTACCAGCTTTTTAATAAGCACCCATTTTTGCGCAGGTGAAATTGCAAGCGTTTCTTATTTTGTACCTTCAGATACTTGCGCCATGTCGGCCATGGAGCATTCTTGCGAAAACAAACAAACTACCCAAGTTCATAAAAAATCTTGTTGCAAATCAGCATTTGAAATCATTGATGCAGAAGATTTTTTGAACCTTGAGAATCCTCTATTATACAAAGAATTACTTCAATTAGCACTACAGAATTGGTCTCCATTCTTTTTGGAAAGTAGTGTTGAATTGCAATTTTCTTCATGGGAGTATTACGCTCCGCCTATTCCTCACAAGAACTTAAATGTACTCTACGAGACTTTTCTTATTTGATTTTTTGCAGACGTACTGAGTTTAGTGACGTTTTGAAAGTGAGTTTTCACCAGAAAATAAGGTGAATTGTAAAAAAATTTCCAAAATGAGATATAGGATAGGGCAGCTTATCTATGTCGTCAAAAAAAATCAATAAAATGAAAAAAAGAATCGGATGTCTTTTTGTTGTTTTTGTTTCGATGGTGTCTTTTTCACAAGAAAACATCAAAGGAATGATCATGGTGAAAGATACACAGAACAATGTTTCAGGGCTCGAAGGAGTTTCTGTATACTGGCTTGGCACGACCTTAGGGGGGATTACCAATAAAAAGGGTTGGTTTCAACTTCCTTATCAAAGAGAATACAAGCAATTGGTGGTGAATTATGTAGGTTACAAAACAGATACCATAACTGTAAAAAACCCAAAAACAATTCATCATTTCTTGAAGGAGTCTAATTCTTTGGAAGAGGTGTTTATTGGGACAAGAAAGAGAGCGTCTTCGAAATCATATTTACAGCCAGTCAATCATATTGAAATAAGGGAAGCAGAACTATTGAAAGCAGCTTGTTGTAATCTGTCGGAAAGTTTTGAAACAAATCCGTCGATAGACGTGAATTATACAGATGCGGTTTCTGGGAATAAACAGATTAAAATGCTGGGGCTTACCAGTCCCTATTTGTTAATTACACAAGAAAATATTCCTGTAGTTCGAGGTGCTTCTCAAGCCTATGGAATGTCATTTGTTCCTGGAACTTGGATTGAAAGTATTCAAATTACCAAAGGAATGGGCTCGGTTGCGAATGGTTTTGAAAGTATTGCAGGGCAGATAAATGTTGAAATACAGAAACCGTCAAAAAGTTTGCCTTTCTATATCAATATGTATGGCTCAGGAACAGGTAGGTATGAATTGAATACGCATATCAACCGTCAGGTAAATAAAAATTGGAGTACAGGGCTTTTTCTTCATGGAAACAAAAGAACTACAGCAATTGATAGAAATCGAGACTTGTTTTTAGATGTGCCAAAGTCACAACAAATCAACGTATTGAATCGATGGCAATATACAAATTTGAAGACCGGTTGGGTTCGTTTTTTCGATATCAGCTATCTCAAAGACAGAAAGGAGTCTGGTCAGGTTGGTTTTGATTTCAAACGTCCACAGCTAGGGCAAGATCTATATGGAATTCAATTGGAAACAGAAAGAGTAGCAGCCGCTTCTAAAATAGGGTATGTATTCAAAGACAAGCCATACCAAAGTTTTGGCATACAGAGTTCCTATAGCAACTATGTTCAGAAGTCTTTTTTTGGAAATAATAAATACGACATCGAGCACGAGAGTTTTTATGTGAATTCTATTTTTCAATCTATTTTAGGAAGTACGCAGCATAAGTTTAAAACAGGTATAAGCCTGACTTACGACAGGTATGACGAACAAGTACTTTTGCAAAACTACCAGCGCGATGAAAAATCAATAGGAGGTTTTTTTGAATATACCTATGACAGTTTGGAGGCTTTGATTTTAGTGGCAGGTCTGCGAATGGATAGTCATAATTTATTAGGGAATTTCTTAACACCAAGGTTGCATGTGCGTTATGAATCTTGGGATCGGGGAGTGTTTAAATTTGCGTTCGGTTCTGGGAGAAGAACTGCTAATATTTTCACAGAGCATCAAAAGATATTTGCAAGCACACGAACTTTTGAAATTGAAAACTCTAATGGAGCGATTTATGGATTGCAACCAGAAAAAGCCTGGAACTATGGTTTGAGTTATTTGCAAGAAATACAGCTATTTGGTAGAAAAATTGACTTTTCTATGGATTTCTTTCGAACTGATTTTGAAAAACAGGTCGTTGTTGATTATGACAGTTCTCCTCAAAAAGTGCTTTTTTATAACTTAGAGGGAGACTCAAGAGCGGATGCACTTCAATTGGAAGCTGATTTTGAGTTGTTTCCTAAGTTTGATATTCGTTTGGCATACAAATACTACGATATCAAGATGGATTATAAAAAAGGTTTTCGAGAGGTGCCTTTGCAGGTAAAGAATCGTTGGTTTGCTAGTATGAGTTACCAAACGCTGCAAAACGACAAAGGAGGACTGTGGAAATTTGACACTACGATTAACTGGCTTGGAGCCCAACGTTTGCCCGATACAAAAGACAATCCATTGAAATTTCAATTGACAAAGAATGCACCGGCTTATTCGCTGGTACATGCACAAATAACCCGTGTTTTTTCAGACAAATTTGAAATTTACTTGGGAGGAGAAAATTTAGGAAATACCACACAAAAGAACCCTGTTTTGGGAAGTGATCGTCCGTTTGGAGATTATTTTGACACGACCATAGTCTACGCCCCTGTTGTAGGTAGAATGTTTTATGGAGGATTGCGATACAAATTATAAAAATAAGAAAAGATGAAAAAAATAGTAGTAATCATTGCCGTGTTCTTGTGGACAGGAATGCAGGCACAAGAAGTTTCAAAGAAATTAAAAAGTTGTAAAACGACCCTTCAAGTAGGAGGAAACTGTGAGATGTGCAAGGCGCGCATTGAAAAGTCAGCATTGAAGAACAAAGGAGTCAAATATGCTTCTTGGAATGCAGACACCAAAGCCTTGTTTTTGATTTACAATGAATACAAAACGAATACAGAAAAAATAGCAAAATCTATTGTTGAGGCGGGGCATGATACGGATACAATACGGGCTTCTCAGGATCGTTATGAGCAGTTACATATGTGTTGTCAATACAGAGATTGAGGTTCGAAATAGAAATTGAAAGGCCAAGACAAGAATTGTAGATACGAAAAGGTCTAGGCGAAAAAAAATGCTTTCGAGAGATCGAAAGCATTTTTAGTTCATATAGGTGTTATTTACATCATTCCTGGCATTCCTCCACCTCCCATTGGAGGCATTGCTGGTGCATCTTCACTCTTGATTTCAGAAAGAGTACACGCCGTTGTTAAGATCATACCTGACACAGATGCCGCGTTTTCTAGGGCAACTCTTGTCACTTTTGTTGGATCAATAATACCTGCAGCTAGCATTTGTACATACTCTCCAGATTTCGCATTGAAACCAAAATCAGCTTCTCCTTCGAGTACTTTTGATACAACAACTGCGCCTTCTCCACCTGCATTTTGAACAATTTGCTTGAGAGGTTCTTCTGTAGCTTTATTTAGAATGTTAATTCCTGTTTGCTCATCTGCATTTTCAGCTTCAATATTTTCTAGTGCAGCTTTGGCTCTTGCTAGAGCAACGCCTCCTCCAGCTACAATGCCTTCTTCAACAGCAGCTCTCGTTGCGTGAAGTGCATCGTCTACTCTGTCTTTTTTCTCTTTCATCTCAATTTCACTTGCAGCACCGACATACAATACTGCAACACCGCCTGCCAATTTCGCCAAACGTTCTTGTAGTTTTTCTTTGTCGTAATCTGAAGTAGTGCTTTCTATTTGAGCTTTTATTTGAGAAACTCTTGTTTTGATTTCTTCTGCATTTCCAGCACCATTTACAACGGTAGTATTGTCTTTGTCAATGGTAACTCTTTCTGCAGTTCCTAACATTTCAAGAGTCGTAGTTTCTAAAGACAAACCTCTTTCCTCAGAAATGACAGTACCTCCTGTTAGAATAGCAATATCCTCGAGCATTGCCTTTCTTCTGTCACCAAATCCAGGTGCTTTTACGGCAGCAATTTTCAAAGCTCCACGAAGTTTGTTCATTACCAAAGTTGCCAAGGCTTCTCCGTCTACATCCTCTGCAATAATCAAGAGTGGTTTTCCTGATTGAGAAACAGGTTCCAAAACAGGAAGTAATTCTTTTAAGGAAGAAATTTTCTTTTCAAATAAAAGAATGTAGGGATTTTCTAAATCAGCCAACATTTTTTCTGTATTCGTAACAAAATAAGGAGACAGGTAGCCACGGTCAAATTGCATTCCTTCTACAATATCAACATACGTCTCTCGTCCTTTGGCTTCTTCCACAGTAATCACTCCTTCCTTTCCTACTTTCTCAAAAGCTTCAGAGATAAGGTCTCCGATGGTTTCGTCATTGTTGGCAGAAATTGAAGCAACTTGTTTTATTTTGTCTGATGCGTTTCCAACAACCACAGATTGCTTCTGTAAGTCTGCAACAATTGCAGCAACTGCTTTGTCAATTCCTTTTTTAAGGTCCAAGGGGTTTGCGCCCGCCGCAACGTTTTTCAATCCTTCTGTAACAATTGCTTGTGCTAAAACGGTGGCAGTAGTTGTACCGTCTCCTGCTAAATCATTGGTTTTAGATGCAACTTCTTTTACCATTTGTGCACCCATATTCTCAATGGGATCTTCCAATTCAATTTCTTTGGCAACACTTACGCCGTCTTTTGTAATGGAAGGTCCTCCAAAAGATTTTTCAATTACTACATTTCTTCCTTTTGGGCCTAAGGTAACTTTGACTGCGTTAGCCAAAGCATCTACTCCTCTTTTAAGACCGTCTCTTGCCTCAATGTCAAATTTTATTTCTTTTGCCATTTTTATGTTGATTTTTTGCCTTTCGTTTCTAGCCGAAGGCAGGGTTGATAATAATTTTAAATTGAGAAGCTATTCGGTAGTGCTTCCTATGGAATACAGATTTAGATAATTGCGAAAATATCGCTTTCTCTCATGATCAAATAATCTGTTTCTTCTAGCTTCAGTTCTGTGCCCGCATATTTCCCATACAAAACGGTATCGCCAACTTTTACGGTCAAAGCTTCTTCTTTGGTGCCAGTTCCAACAGCAATAACAATTCCTTTTGAAGGTTTTTCTTTTGCCGAATCTGGAATAATCAATCCAGAAGCAGTAGTCGTCTCAGCCGCTAATGGCTCAACAAGAACTCTGTCTGCTAAGGGTCTAATATTTACTTTACTCATTTTTTATATTTTTAATTAATTGTTTGAATTTTTTTTTATA
>CAJQMT010000044.1 GCA_905479475.1 uncultured Flavobacteriaceae bacterium | reverse complement strand
CCGATGCGTACTTGATTAGCATCGGCGCCTACTCTTTCACAGATGTTGGCTATTTCATTCATAAAGGAAATTTTTGTCGCCAACATGGCATTCGCTGCATATTTTGTCATTTCTGCAGAACGAACATCCATGGCGATAAAGCGATCGTGTGACATGCAAAAGGGATGGTACAACTGTTTCATCAAATCGGTTGCATAAATACTCTCAGAACCTATCACCACACGGTCAGGTTTCATGAAATCAACAATAGCCGCACCTTCTTTTAAAAATTCCGGATTGGAAACCACGTCAAATTCTAAGTCTGAATTTCGTCTGTCTAATTCCGCTTGAATGGCTGCTTTTACCTTATCAGCAGTACCAATAGGCACGGTAGACTTATCTACTACCACCAATCTTTTATTCATGGTCTGCCCTATGGATTTGGCTACTGACAATACGTATTGCAAATCTGCAGAACCATCAGTTCCCATGGGTGTTCCAACGGCAATAAATACGAGTTCTGCATCTTGGAGTGCCTCTGATAATTCAGTGGTGAAAAACAGGTTTTTATTTTTTCTGTTTTTCAATACCATCGGCTCCAAACCGGGTTCAAAAATCGGAATGATTCCGTTGTTTAACTTTTCAATTTTTTCAGGATCGATATCCACACAGGTCACTTTATTTCCCATTTCTGAAAAACAAGTCCCTGAAACCAATCCTACATATCCTGACCCGATTACTGCAATGTTCATTTCTTTAACTTTTAACGCTAACTCAGACGCTAACTACTATCGTTTCGATTATTGTTTATTTTAAAATACTCTTTCGCAATCCACTTATTCTTTTTTGCAAACTTATCAATACTTCTTGAATCTTTTCTGAGGTATCACTATTTATATAGTTTCACTTTTCAGAAATAAGTAACTGGGTTTCTAATTCATAGGCAGGCCCGAGACTAAACTCTAAAAATCTTGCAAATTCTTTTTCAGAGCCCTTCCCGCTCCTTCAACAATGTTTGACGGTATCGAAACAGCTGCTCTTTTAGTCTAACCCACTCCCAATCAAGGTCTGAGTCAGTGTCTATTTATTCTTCAACTGCTCCTTGTCATGTACTTCTTTGCGGAGGCCACTGCTTGAAAAACGATGTTCTCTCTTATTAAAATATAGCTGAATACCCTTTTCCTCGCAATATTCTCTTCCTGAAAATTCTCTATTGGCATATTCCTCTCCAATGATTCGCACGTCAATCTTAAAAGAACGCAATACATCTTCCAAATCTTGTTCCGTAGCATACGGGACAATCTCATCTACAAATTTACATCCTTTCAACTGGATATACCGCTCTACAATCGATTGTACAGGTTTGTTTTTATCCGGTCGGTCCAAAGTAGGATCTGTCTGAATCGCACAAATCAAATAATCGCATTGACGTTTGGCATCTTCTAACATGGTAATGTGCCCTGCATGTAACAAGTCAAAGGCACTAAAAGTGATTCCTATTTTCATGTATCTCTGGTTTTCTTTGAATGTGTTTTTCTAAAATTCTAAAAAAATAAAATCTAAAATTCTTGCACCTCAGTCAGTTTTAACTATTTTTCCTTACACGTCTAAATTATAATTTGCACAAATGAGGTTTTCTATGATTTTCCAAATGTAAAACTATTATTCCGTAAAATTCTATTTGAAAAAACAAAACTCTTTGACATTTTATACTGTTTAAAAAACGACTTTGTAACAAACTTTCACGTGTTATAACGACTGATCCACCTTTATAGTGTGCAATACACTTTTTACATCGTACAAAACCGCTTTGTCTTTGAGTAGCATGTCGTAGTTCAATTTTTTGAAACAATTGTGAGCCACAGCCATCACCACAACATCAAATTCCTCTTGAGGTAATTTTTGTTGTGCAACAAGATTGTAATCCCGTTTTACCTCCTCCGCATTTGCTATTGGATCAAAAATCAGCACCTCCATATCATAGGTTTTGAGCGCAGCAACCAAGTCTACTACTTTGGTATTTCTTGCATCAGGACAATTTTCTTTGAAAGCAACCCCCAAAACCAACACTTTTGCTCCTTTGACTTTGACGTCTTTTTGAAGCATTGTTTTGATTATCTGTGATGCAACGTATTCCCCCATACTGTCATTCATACGTCGTCCCGCTAAAATAATTTCTGGACGGTAGCCAAATTCTTGCGCTTTTTGCGCCAAATAATACGGATCTACACCAATACAATGCCCGCCCACCAAACCAGGCTTGAAAGGCAAAAAATTCCATTTCGTTCCCGCTGCTTCCAACACATCATGGGTATTGATCTCCATCAAATTAAAAATTTTAGCCAACTCATTGACAAAAGCAATGTTGATGTCTCTTTGGGAATTTTCGATTACTTTGGCCGCCTCCGCTACTTTAATTGTGGGTGCTAAGTGAGTTCCCGCTGTAATCACGGACTTGTATAAATTATCTATTTGATTTCCTATTTCTGGCGTGGAACCAGAAGTTACTTTTACTATTTTTTCAACGGTGTGTTCTTTGTCTCCAGGATTGATTCGTTCTGGCGAATAGCCCACAAAAAAATCTCTATTAAATTTCAACCCTGAAACACGCTCCAAAACAGGAACGCATTCTTCCTCTGTAGCACCTGGAAAAACCGTAGATTCATAGACCACGACGTCACCCTTGGACAAAACAGTTCCAACAGAATCACTCGCATCTAGCAAAGGCGTGAGCACAGGGCTATTGTTCTTGTCGACAGGAGTAGGCACAGTAACCACATAATAATTACAATCCTCGAGATCTTTCAACTCATGAGAACAAAACAAGCCGTTCTCTGACGAGTTCACGGTTTTCAAAACACTTTGCAAAACCGATTGTTCTACTTCTAAAGTTGTATCAATACCTAATGATAATTCCGCTGTTCTTTTTACATTGGTATCAAAACCAACTACCGCATATTTAGTTCCAAACAATCGTGCCAGCGGGAGACCTACATATCCTAAACCAATTACTGCTATTTTAATTTCTTTCTTCATTCTTTCCATTTCACAATCATCTAAAGGCTCATCATAACCAAAACAAACGAACATTATTGCTCTTTATTTCCTCGATACGCTAAAAACCAATCTACAAATTTTTGTACCCCTTCGCTTATGTCAGTTGTGCTTTTGTAGCCCATTTTTTGAATATCTGAAATATCCGCCCATGTTTGCGGTACATCACCAGCTTGCATCGGTAAAAATTCTTTTTTTACTGTCATACCCATACTTGCTTCTATGGCCTCTATAAAATCTCCCAAAGATTGGGGACTTCCGTTTCCTATATTTGAAATTCGATACGCCGCTTTCACTTCTTCTCTCGGTGGGTTTTCTAAAAGCAACTCTATTCCGTTGACAATATCCTCTATAAACGTAAAATCACGGCTCATATTTCCATTGTTAAAAACTTTAATAGGTGCTCCTTTGGAAATCGCATCGGCAAACAAATACAGCGCCATATCGGGTCTTCCCCAAGGACCATATACCGTAAAAAATCGCAAACCTGTGGTAGGAATATTATACAAGTGACTATAAGTATGCGCCATCAATTCATTGCTCTTTTTGGTAGCTGCATACAGGCTTATCGGATGATCTACATTGTCCTCTTTCGAAAAAGGAACTTTTTTGTTTTCTCCATACACACTAGAGCTACTCGCATACAACAAATGCTCAATTTTATGGTGACGGCAACATTCTAAAATATTTAAAAACCCCACTATATTGCTATCCACATAGGATTCGGGATTTTCTATACTGTAGCGGACCCCTGCTTGGGCTGCTAAATTACAAACTACATCAAATCCATGTTTTTCGAACAATTTTGGCAACGCTTCTCTGTCTTCCAGATGCATTCTCACAAATTCAAAATCACCTGACTTGTTTGAAGAATTTTGTAAAAAAATTGCAGCGTTTTCTTTTGAAATACCCAACTCTTTCAAGCGATCGTATTTTAGATTTACATCGTAATAATCGTTGATATTATCAATCCCAACAATTTCATGTCCTTTTCTTAACAAAGATTGCGATAGGTGAAATCCGATAAAACCAGCTGCTCCTGTAACTAATATTTTCATTTAAATTTGTTTACTATTTCTTCAATCCTTACGCGACATCAAAAAGATGATTTTTTTTATCCCTAAAATTACAATTCCTCCAAACAAACTCGCAAAGAGTCTTTCCAAAAAGAAATCTCTAAATCAAACTCTGTCTGTATCTTAGATGTGTCTAGAACATTGTGCAAAGGTCTTTTCGCTATCGTTGGAAATTCTTGAGAGGACAACGGTGCTACGAATATCGGAATATTTTTCAACTCAAAAACACTTGTTGCCAAATCATTCCAACTACACTTTCCTCGATTGGCATAGTGGTAAGTAGCAACTTCTGAATTTTTTACATCCGGTAGGATTTGTAGTATGGTTTTCGCCAAATCATACCCCCAAGTTGGTACTCCTATTTGGTCGGAAACTACGGCAATTTCCTTTTTCTTTTTTGAAAGCGCCAACATAGTCTTCACAAAATTATTTCCAAAGCGAGAATACAACCATGAAGTTCGGATAATTGCTGAATTCATTGGATTTATTCTTCTCATTTCTTGCTCTCCTTCCCATTTGGTTTTCCCATATACATTGAGTGGATTGGGCTTGTCTGACTCCCTAAAGGAATGCCCTGACGCACCGTCAAATACATAATCTGTGGAAATATGAATCAATTTTATGCCTTGCTCTTTTGCTACTATAGCCAGATTACCGACCGCATCTCGATTGAGAACCCTTGCTTTCTCTATTTCTGTCTCTGCCAAATCTACCTCCGTAAAAGCGGCACAATTGACAATAGCCTGAATCCCATGTGTTCTCGTAAATTTTCGAACAGATCCCTCTTCTTTAACATCTAACTCTTGTTTGCCCAAGAAATAAAAATCATATTCCGCATGTGTTTTTTGCAAACATCGAAACTCAGATCCTAACAACCCATCTGCTCCCGTAATTAAGATTCTAGTCATCCGAAACATTTTTAAACGCTGCTACTTCTTCCAAACCTCCCCATTCTGCATCTTTAGGAGATATTTGAATGGTATTCTTTGGCAAATTCCAATCAATATTGAGTTTTGGATCGTCAAAGCGAATCCCTTTTTCTAAATCAGGATTGTAATAATTATCGACTTTATAAGCAACTGTTGCGGACGCACTCAATACGACAAATCCATGAGCAAAACCTTTGGGAACAAACAATTGTTTTTTATTCTCTCCAGACATTTTTACAACAACGTGTTGTCCAAACGTGTCACTGTTTTTTCGGAGATCGACCACCACATCTAAAATTTCACCCACAACTACTCTTACCAGCTTTGCTTGCGCATAAGGTGCTGTTTGGTAATGCAATCCTCTCAAAACCCCATAAGAAGAAGTAGATTCGTTGTCTTGACAAAAATTCAATGACTGACCTGTAATTTCCTCCCATTCTTTTTTGCGAAAGGTTTCAAAAAAAGAACCGCGAGTGTCTTGATAAACTTCTGGTTCACCAACAATTATTTCTGGAATTTCTGTTCTGCTAAATTTCATTTTACGACAATTCTTTTGCTCTTCGAATTAAATATTTACCGTACGAACTATGCTTTAAAGGTGTCGCTAAAGCCAACAATTGTTTCTGTGAAATGTACCCCATCTCATAGGCAATATCTTCAATACAAGCTACTTTCAGGCCTTGTCTTTTTTCAATAGCAGCGATGTAATTTGATGCTTCTAGTAAGGATTCGTGAGTTCCGGTATCTAACCAAGCAAAACCTCTTCCCAATTTGCCCACTTTTAAATTTCCGCGCTCCAAATAATATTGGTTGACAGAAGTGATTTCGAACTCTCCCCGTTTACTCGGCTCAACCTGCTTGGCTACTTCAACGACATCGTTCGGATAAAAATAAAGTCCGACGACTGCATGATTTCCTTTGGGTTGTGCCGGCTTCTCCTCGATACTCACAGCATCTCCTCTTTTGTCAAAATCCACCACTCCGTAGCGTTTTGGATCTTGCACCTTGTAACCGAAAATAGTAGCTTCTTTTTGTTTGAGTCTTTGCACGGCCCCCTCCAAAAGAGCGGTAAATCCGTGCCCGTAAAAAATATTGTCTCCAAGAACCAAACATACATCGTCGTTTCCAATAAATTCTTCCCCAATTACAAAAGCTTGTGCCAAACCATCTGGTGAGGGTTGCGCTTTGTAAGAGAATTGCATTCCTAAAGATTTTCCATCTCCTAATAGGTTCTCAAATCGAGGAAGATCAATGGGAGTTGAAATGATTAAAACATCACGAATTCCAGCCAACATCAAAACAGACAATGGATAATAAATCATCGGCTTGTCGTTTACAGGCAACAACTGTTTGGAAGTCCCTTTGGTCAAAGGGTACAGTCTTGAACCTGTCCCTCCTGCTAAAATAATTCCTTTCATGGTGTTGTGTTGTATTGTTTTTTATAATATTCTTGATAGCTGCCATTGACTACATTTTCCAACCACGTTTTGTTTTCGAGATACCAATGAACGGTAAGCTGAATGCCCTCTTCAAATTGTAAAGAAGGTTTCCATCCCAATTCATTTGCCAATTTTGAGCTATCTATAGCGTAACGCTTGTCATGTCCTGCTCTATCTTTGACAAATTCAATACGCTTTTCTGAAGTTCCTTTTTTATTTCCCAATGCATTGTCCATTGTACGACAAACAAGTTTGACCAAATCTATATTTGTCCATTCATTTGCCCCGCCAATTGCATAGGTGTGATTCAACTTCCCTTTTCGTAAAATCAAATCAATTGCGTTCGCATGGTCTTCTACATACAACCAATCTCTGACATTCAAACCTTGTCCATAAATTGGAATACATTGGTTCTCTAGAATCCTATGAATCACTAATGGAATTAATTTTTCTGGAAATTGATTGGGACCATAATTGTTAGAACAATTGCTTACAATTACGGGCAGTCCATAGGTGTTTTGATAGGCCTTTACAAAATGATCTGAACTTGCCTTCGAGGCTGCATATGGCGATTTTGGATCGTAAGCCGTTGTTTCAGAAAACAAACCTGTTTCTTCCAAAGAGCCAAAGACTTCGTCTGTTGACACATGGTAAAAAAGTTTGTTTGAGAAATCTTTTTCCCAACTTTCTTTTGCTTGGTTTAAGAGCACCAATGTTCCCATAATATTTGTTTGTGCAAATTCAAAGGGACTTTCAATAGAACGGTCTACATGTGATTCTGCAGCCAAATGAACGACTGTATCTATTGCATAGGATGAAAAAATACTTTTGACGAGTTTTCGATCACAAATATCTCCTTTCACAAACACATAGTTTGGATGAGCTTCTATTTCTTTGAGGTTCTCTAAATTTCCTGCATAGGTAAGCTTGTCAATATTTACCAGCGTAGCAGTCGGATGTTTTTGTAAAAATAGCTTCACCACATGACTGCCGATAAAACCCGCTCCTCCAGTAATCAATATTTTTTTCATGTGTTTTCTCTATTCTTTCGTTCTTTCTAATCAAACCTCATTCTAACCAAACGGATGCGCTGTCAAAGGCAAGGATGTAAATTCATGCTTCTCACCTTCCTCAAAATCGCTGATTTCGGCAGTGCGTATTTCATGAACAATTTCGATCGATTGTCTTGCGTCTTCTAAACCAAAACCCTCTCCTGAAAGAATTTGCTCATAACTTTTTGTATGCAGCTCTGTAAACCCTCCACTAAATTCTATTTCTTCTCCGTCTACTGTTATGGAACGATAAATTCTTTGTCCTATTGCTTTGATATCTGTCGGAATCGTTTCGTAATTGATGGATAAAAACCATCGCACTCTCGCCTTTTCAAACTCCAAATAGCCCGCAGCTCTATCGTGCGTGTGCAAATGCACTTTGTTCTTCTTTACAGGGCCAAAAACCCAGGACAACATATCGTAAAAATGAACCCCTATATTGGACGCAATTCCTCCCGACTTGGTCACATCTCCTTTCCATGAAGTGAAATACCAATTCCCTCGAGAGGTCAAATAAGTCAAATCTACCTCGTGTATTTTGTCTTTTGGACCTTTCGCTATTTTTTCTTTCAAAGCAATAATACTCGGATGCAAACGCAACTGGAGTATCGTAAAAACTTTGTTTCCTGTTTCTTTTTCTATGGATAACAAAGCGTCCAAATTCCATGGATTCAATACCAAAGGCTTTTCACAAATGGCATGGGCACCACTACGCAAAGCCATACGGATATGAGCATCGTGTAAATAATTGGGTGTGCAAATGCTCACATAATCCAAGACAACGCCTCTTTCTCTTTTCATTTTTTCTATATGACGGTCAAATCGTTCAAATTCGACGAAAAAATCAGCAGATGGAAAATAGCTATCCATCACGCCCACACTATCAAATTTATCAAGTGCAGCCAACAAATTGTGGCCCGTGTCTTTGATCGCTTTCAAATGTCGAGGAGCAATATATCCAGCCACTCCCATCAATGCAAAATTTTTAATCTTTTTTGATTTATCTTGAGATGATTGCTCTTTTACTTTTGTCATATATTTTATTTCATTGGATTGGGTGTCTTTTTCTTAAAATTTATTTGAAATCATCCAAAGAAAGAACCCCCGTAAAAATACACTTTTTTTCACTCTTTTTATTTTTAATCCCTATTTTTGCTGAAACAAAAAACAGATGCAGGTTCAGGTACTACTTTTTGGAATTGTCGCCGATTTGATTGGAAAAGAAACGTTGAATTTCGCTATTGAAAATAATGACACTGTCAAAAATCTCAAAACGGCACTTCGCACAAAATATCCTCAATTAAAAAATTACAGTACGTATGCTGTTGCTGTGAACGAACATTATGCCCAAGATGACTTCGTTCTCAAAGACCGAGACGTTGTGGCAATCATTCCCCCTGTAAGTGGAGGGTAATGTGTTTTGACATTCGAATCGCACAATACGCTCAAAAAAAAAATATTTCATGAAAAATATTTCGATCAAACTCACTTCAGACACCTTATCGCTACAAGAATGCTACGCTTTTGTGGAGGATCCTGCCTGTGGCGGCATCGATGTTTTTGTGGGAACGGTTCGAAATCACACAGCGAAAAAAACAGTGAATCAATTGGATTTTTCAGCCTACGGACCGATGGCATTGAAAGAAATGGAAAAAATTGCTCGTCAAGCCCTTGAAACGTACGAAGTCCACAAAATTGCCATACACCACGCCGAGGGCATCTTAAAAACAGGAGACATCCCTGTCATCATAGCTGTATCTGCAGCCCATAGAGCTGCAGCTTTTGAGGCGTGTAAATTTGCGATTGACAGCTTGAAAGAAACCGTTCCAATTTGGAAAAAAGAATATTTTGAAGACGGTGAAGTTTGGGTAAATGCACACCCTTAATTACGTTGTAATTTATTTTTTGCCTCCTGAAACTCTTCTGGTGTATTGATATTTTGAATAAAATCATCTTCTACCTCCACTATTTCGACATCAGAATTTATCAAAATTTTTCGAGGACAGGAATACCCCTGCGCCAAGTATTGTAATAAAATCGGATACGCTTTTGGTTCCCAGATAGTCACCAAAGGCTCCATAAACTGCTTGCCCTTGCCTTTGATCGCTGTGGCTATTTTTTTGGGATTTCTTTTGGAAAGCAATGCATCTACTATTTTTTTCGTGACAAAAGGCAAATCTGTTGCCAACACTAAATAAGCTTGGTTGGGGTTGTTCATAAATGCCGAACAAATGGCACCAAAAGGCCCCAAACCGACAAAGACATCTTTGATTG
Source organism: uncultured Flavobacteriaceae bacterium (assembly GCA_905479475.1). Taxonomy (GTDB): domain Bacteria; phylum Bacteroidota; class Bacteroidia; order Flavobacteriales; family Flavobacteriaceae; genus Flavicella. Next base: position 5,088 of record CAJQMT010000044.1, on the reverse strand, counting down.
TCTTTTGATTATCTACTTCTTGGTCTGCACGTACGGACAAATAAGTATCCAAACCTTGTTCTTCAAGCAATCGGATTGTATATTCTCTTTGAGGAATATCGAAATAGGACAACAGCCCTTTATCAGAACCCATTCGTACACTTTTTCCTCCAGCCAACACCAAACCATTTAATTTTGGAACGCTATTTTCAACAATTTTCAAAACATGGGCTTGAATTTTTTCTATTTCAACTATCTCGTAAATGGGCAACTCTTTTGCTTTCGGAAATTTTTCAAGCAAACAATTGAAAATAATGGATGCTTTGGAAGTCTTTATGAAAAAAGCGACATCTGTTATTTGATCGATTCGCTTTTCGATAGAAGCTTCTTTTTCGGGATCTAAAAAAACAACTTGTCTTTGCCCTTGAAAATGATTTCCGTTGATACACACCAAATCATAGGAAGAAAAACGCAACGGGTTGTTGTACCTGTTTTCTTGTAAATTTGCATGAAAAGAAAAATCACCAGAAGCATGGTAGGTGTGTACATCCAGCATAGGTGCTTGCAAGTCTTTATTATGGGAGGCATCAACATAGGCCATTTTTGCTTGGGAGGCTAATGCATCGCTCATAGCAGTCACCAAATTGGTAATTACACTACATTTAACTCCAATAAACGAGAGTTCTGTAGGTGCAAAAAATCCGTTTTCTCTTCTGACTAATTTTGCATGCTTGGAACGTTTTTTCATGAGCTTCTTTTTTTTGAGGAGTAGTAATTACCCCCTATTTTAAAAATCTTAAAATTTGGTTTTAAAATCTGACTTTCCACCTGTTTTTTCGAACAAAACAACCTGATCAATTTTCATTTCATGAGAGATTGCTTTGCACATATCGTAGACTGTCAAGGCAGCAATCGTAGCTCCAGTAAGAGCTTCCATCTCTACGCCTGTTTTTCCTTCTGTTTTAACTTTGCAAAAAATTTCAATATGTGTTTTATCTCGTATATCAATCGAAATATCTACCCCTTGAATTGCTAAAGGGTGGCACATCGGAATCAATTCTGATGTTTTTTTTACACCTTGAATTCCAGCGATAATCGCTGTTTGAAAAACGGGGCCTTTTTTAGTTTTGAGTTCATTTCCTTCAAACAAATCCACTATTTCTTGTCCCAAAAACATGGTCGCTTTTGCCGTCGCTTCTCTTTTGGTGATTTTTTTGTCACCGACATCTACCATTTTCGGTTGATTCTCTTTGTTTAAATGCGTAAAATCCATTGTATTCTTTATTCGTTTCGGGCACTTTTAAAATGTTCGGTACCGGAGTATTGGATAAAATTCTCCTTTTTTAAATTCTGTTTTGTCTGCTGGCAACTCTAAAAAAGCATCGGCATCCACCAAATTTGTCAAATCTCCGGATCCATTGCCTATTTGCGGAATTGCAACCAAAGCACCCGCTTTATTTTCCAACTTCACTTGTAAAAAATACGTCATCGAAGGTTTGAAATTAAAATCGACACTCAACACAGCTGTTTCTTTTGTAGCTGCAATGCCTATCGACTTCTGATACCAAGGGTAAAAATACTTCAAACAATTGACATAGGTAGAAACGGGATTTCCTGGAAAAGCAAAAATTGTTGTTTTATTTTCAACACCACTGACTTCTACAGAAGCTCGTTGCCCAAACCAAAAAGGTTTTCCTGGACGTTGTTTTACCTTGTGAAATAATTTTTCTACACCCAACTCTTCCAAGACCTCTGGAAGAAAGTCGAACTTTCCTTTACTCACTGCCCCGCTAAAAAGCAATACATCGTAGGTCTCTAAATAGGTTTGTATCTGTCGTTTTAAATTTTCTTTGTCATCTGTCAAATGCCTGGTATCTGCCTCGATGGAAAGTCTCTTCAACAAAGAAATCAGACTGTACACATTACTTCTTCTTATTTGAGGAGCCAAAGGTGTCTCCGTAACTTCCACCAATTCATTTCCTGTAGAAACAATCAATATCTTGGGTTGTCCCACAACTTTTACTTTTGCTTTTCCTACGGTTGCCAAAACACCAATTTCAGCGGGAGTTACTAAGGTGTTTTTTTCAATAACTATTTCTCCTTTGGCGCGATCTCTTCCTTGGAGATGAATGTTTTGCAATTCTTTGACTTCGTCCAGATTTACAGTTGCATTGCCATTTTCAATGGCTACCAATTCATAAGGAATCACGGCATCTGTGTTTTTAGGTAAGATGGCTCCCGTCATCACTTCCAAACAACTTTCTGAATTCTTCAAAGTTTTTTGTGGACTTCCGGCTGCTTGTACTCCTTCAATTGCAAAACTTCTTTTACCAGCATCAAATTGCTTCTTTGAAATCGCAATGCCATCCATACAAACTCTATCAAAGGGAGGGAAATCCGTATCCGCTAGGATTGCTTCTTTTAAAACCCTGTCTTGTGATTCTAAAAAACTCACCGTTTCATCAGAAAATTTCTGTGTGGCTTTTTGAATGAGAACGGATGCTTCTTGTACTGAAATCATAGAAAATTATTTTTTAGGGAGCCTGCTTACCATGATTTTAAGTACGGAAACAGCGTATACCAAAAGGAGTGTTTGATAACAGGTCCAAAAGTAAATATTGCGAAATGTAAGTTCGAAGGCATTCTTGGTTTCTCGGAAAAAAGCGACGTCTACATCTCCTTGAGTTTCTTTCCAAAATTCAAAACCTGCAATAAAAATGGTTATTGTAATTGCGGAATTCAGCAAACCAAAGAAAAGTTTCTGAGGAATGTTTTTTCCTTCCGCATATGAAAATTTTAAATAGTGAATATTTGCGTACAGGAATACGTAAAATACTGGAAACAGAATAGGAACGGGTAAAAACCAACTGTTTTCATTCCATGAAAAACAAAGGCTTTTTGTCAGGTCAAAATTGGAAAAAACCAACATTGACAAAATAGACACAATCAGTAGTACGACAATATTACGATGGTTTGTTTGGTACAACATTTTTTTTAGCTTCTATTTTTATTCTGAAAATCAACCTCCTATGGATGACATACTTTCAGACACATTTTTATTTTTTTTACGGTTCTCCTCAGCTGCAAAGCCATCTTTGGGTTTTTTAGATACCAAATCTACAAACAGTTGTTTCAGCTCTTCATCACTAGCTTCGGACCTTAAAAAATCACGAATGCTATATACTCCTTCATCAAACAAACAATTTTTCAAATCTCCAGTAGAAGTGATGCGAATGCGATTGCAATCGGAGCAAATGGTACGTGTATAGGCAGGGATAATCCCCACAATTCCTTTGGCTCCTTTTATTTTAAAATTCTTTGACGTAGATGATTTTTTAACAGGCAGCGGTGCCAGTTCTGGATGCTTTTTTTTGATTTCTTCTAGGATTCTTTTATAATCCCAAACAACGTCTTTAGATCTTATTCCAACTCCATTGAAGGGCATTTCCTCGATAAATCGCACTTCAATTTCTCGATCCCTCGTCAACTCCACGAAATCATTAATTTCATCGGTATTGACTCCAGATTGTACAACAACATTTAATTTTAATTTCAGATCACTCTTTTCGATGCGTTCTAGCGTCTCCCATACTTTTTCAAATACAGATCTTCGTGTAATTTGAGCAAACTTTTCTGGTTGCAAACTATCAATACTCAAATTGATAGTTTTGACTTTGAACTCCGACAATTTCTCTGCATGTACTCCTACCAAAACACCGTTGGTCGTAATATTAATTTCTTCCAACAATTCGTTGAAAGACATCATTTTTAAAAAACCCATCAAATCTTTTCGAACAAACGGTTCTCCTCCAGTAATCCGAACTTTGTTTACTCCCAATTCTGAAAGCACACGTGTGATGCGATACATTTCTTTATAAGTCAGCAATTCTTTTCGATCCACAATTGCCGCTCCTTCTGCAGGCATGCAATAGGTGCAACGCAAATTACATCGATCTGTGACTGCCAGTCTTAGATACGTAATTTGCCTTCCAAAAGAATCTACTAATTTCGTCATGTACAAAGCGTTCTTTGTTTCGGTAAAGTTCGGATAAAAAGATATCAAAACAAAACATCTATCGTCTTAATGAAAGGCAAACCCCTGCTTATGAAAACAAGATTTTTTTTCAGTACAAAAAAAACAATATCTTTATTTTACGGCTACTAATTTTTCAATATACGCAGTAATTTTATCAGATGCTCCCAAGCTATTCTCTATGTAATCCAAAGCCGATTCGCCTTTTGTTATTCGCAGCACTCGTTTTGTTTTGAGTTGGTTTAAAATTCGACTTACTTCCTCTTGATTTGAAGTTACTTCACAGGCCTTTAAAGCAATCAAATCTTGAGCTTCTTTGAATTTTTTATAATTCGGACCAATCACTACCGGGATTCCAAAAGTAGCTGGTTCTAAGATATTATGAATCCCACTTTTTGTATAGCCCCCACCTACGTAGGCTATATCGGCAACACTGTATATTTTTGTCAAAATACCAATGGTATCAATGATAAAAACTTGACAATCTTTCAAATCCTTGTTCTCTTTTTGAGAATACAACACTGTTTGCACTTCAAGTTCCTCTTTCAAACGAGCAATGCCTTCTGTTTTGATATTGTGTGGCGCAATGACAAACTTCTCTTCTGAACTCGCCACGTTGTTGATATAATGAATTAACAAATCTTCGTCTTCTTTCCACGTGCTTCCCGCTACTAAAGTATAATATCCTTGTGTGAATTCATCGATAAAATCAAGTCGGTTGTCTTCTTTTAAAATTTCATATACCCTATCAAATCGCGTATCTCCTATAACTTCATGGTTGTGAAATCCAATGGCACTCAACAATTTTGAAGAATTTTCGTCTTGCACAAAAAAATGAGAAAATGAATGTAATTTTTTTCGCATCCACGCGCCATACCACTGAAAAAAGACATGGTCTTTTCTAAAAATTCCAGACACCAAAATTGTAGGTACTCTCTGCTCTTTCAACACCTGTAAATAATTGGGCCAAAATTCATATTTGACAAAAACGGCCATAGTAGGATTTACAATTTTTACAAATTTTTTGGCATTGGCGTGTGTGTCCAAAGGCAAATAACACACCACATCTGCTCCTT
>CAJQMT010000043.1 GCA_905479475.1 uncultured Flavobacteriaceae bacterium | reverse complement strand
GGTTAGAAAACCAATGGATAAATTAGTAACATATATATAAGTCAAACCTTGAAGAAAAAAAATAGAATCATGATAAAAAAAATATTAATTGGACTAGCGGGTGTAGTTGCACTTATATTCTTAGCAATCTACCTTATGTCACGACCCACATTAGAAGCTGATGGTTCGTATAGCCCGTCAAATTTAGCGCTGAATTTAGCAACTGTTTCTATAACAGACTTTGAAGATATTCCATACGCTAAATACCAAGGAGAGCGGTCTAAAATTTTGGTGATTTTCACCGAACACAAAAACTTGGAGATGAAAAATGGTAAAATGTTTTCTACAGGAAACCATCCAGTAGAAGCACTTGTACCAATGCTACACCTTAAAAATGCTGGGTTCGATTTTGAAATCGCAACGCCTACTGGCAAACCTGTAGTATTCGAAATGTGGGCTTTCCCTAATGAAGACGAAAATGTGAAAGCTATCTACGATAAATACAAAAGGAATTTTGAGCAACCCAAAAAGCTGACAGACTTTATCACGAATTCATTTGCAAATGACAGTTCTTATGCTGCTGTATTTATACCAGGCGGACATGGAGTAATGAATGGTATTCCAGAAGATAAAAACGTAAGTAAGGTATTGAATTGGGCACATCAAAGTGATTTGTTCACCATTACACTTTGTCATGGACCAGGAGCATTATTATCCACTTCGCTAGACAATCAAAAATTCCTTTATGATGGATACAAGATGGCTGTGTTTCCAGATGCTGTGGATGAAATGACTCCAATGATCGGATATTTACCAGGACACATGACTTTAGGGGTAAGCGAAAGGTTAAAAAACTTAGGAGCTACTATTGTGAATGCCGAATCTGATAACACTGTCTGTGTAGACAGAAAACTTATAACTGGCGCAAGTCCTTTGGCATCCAATGAATTAGGAAAACTAGCAGCTAAAACTTTACTAAAAGAACTAAATTAAAAACTACTTACAGCAATGCATAAAAATAATAGTGGTTTGGGTGTATACTCAAACCATTATTGCATTAAATAAATATCTTGCTATCGAAAAAGGAAAGAGCACTTAATGCGCTACGAAACAAAAACGTTGGCACCCAAGAAAACGATGGAAAAAAAATGAAAGCCGATATTTTCAACCCCAACAAAACCAAAGAACAAACTCCAAAATTGCCAATTCGCCCTTACTCACGGATTCCGAAGTATCGGACTTGTGGTTTTTTATTTGTTTTTTAGTAACTTTCATGCTCAAACGATGCAACTGACCGTACAACAATCCCTTCACAAAGGAAATTGTTACAAGTACCAAGCGAATTCCGAAAAGTCAACTGCGTAAAAAATCATCTAAAAATGGAAAATCTCATACACCTCTCACAAATTATCATTGCACTATCCGTTCTCTATGTTTGGACTTTTAGGTTTCACAATGTCTTAAAAGAATTCGAGCAATTTGGACTTTCTCATTTAACTCGAAATTTTGTAGGCGCCACAAAAATAGCCTTAGCTACATTGCTTGTTGCAGGCATTTGGGTTCCCAAATTGGTTCTTATTCCAGCTGTTCTCATGGGGATTCTGATGCTAAGTGCTCAATATTTTCATTTCAAAATCAGGAATCCATTTAGCAAACATTTGCCCTCTCTGATTCTTTTAATCCTATGTATCTTTGTAGCCTATGCATCCCTTTCCTAAAACAACATGAATTTGATTACATTGTTTACCCTAATTTCGAGCCTTTCTTTTCTCGGATATGCCTATTCCTATTTCAAAACCCCCCATATGAAACACGAATTCAAACGATTCGGGCTAGAAAAAATGGGGCTGACCATTGTTTTATTAGAGATCATAGGAGCCCTAGGTTTGTTAGTAGGCCTTCAAATTAATTTTATGCTCATTTTTTCATCTTTAGGGCTTGCATTGCTAATGTTCGCAGGCATACTTGTAAGAATAAAAGTAAAAGATAACATTTGGGTTACTTTACCCGCTTTTTTTTATATGGTTTTAAATGCATGGATCTTTTGGATTTCGATAAGTCCAAAGACTTGAAAAAATACAAATGAGTTCTTTAGGACATAAAAAGTGACAGCCGTTTCGTTGCTGAATTATTAGAAAAAAAACAGCAGTAAAACATTTATTTCAACTAAAATTTTGAATCTTTTACCCACTACCATAGTCCCATGAAAATTTGGCCCAAATTCAAATGACTCATAAAAAAACAGGAAGATATGGGAAAAATAATGGATTCAAAAAACAACAACCACAAACAGCAGTTCCTGTTGTTCTAGAACCAAACACTAAAATTAATTTTGTATATTTAGATTGTAGAATTCTTGAAAAGTTCGTGTTTCAAAGCCCTTACTTCTCAATCGCTCGGTCTCTTTATGAAGAAACAACCCCTTTTCGGACATCTTTTGACCCTCCTACTCGGTGGGTTGATTTACATCTCATTTCGGACAGAGAGTTTGACCATGTTCAAATGGTTTGCAATAGCCTCTTTAGATACACCTATCACAAACTTGAGAGCCATTACACTAGCACTCGCGCCCAATTTGCCGAATTGGCTTTTATATTCATTACCCGATGGACTTTGGGTATTTTCGTACATCTCTTTGATGCTCCTAATTTGGAAAAACAAAATCAATCAAGAAAACATCGTATATATTTTTTCACTTCCCTTGATTGCTATTTTGTCTGAAATTGGCCAACTATTCAAAATTGTTCCCGGAACTTTTGATACGATAGACATCCTCTTTTATATATTGGGAACATTTTCCCCATTCATATTTTATACAATCAATTTACCAACCCTTAAAACAAGCACCAAATGCACAAAAAGTTACGACACATCGCATCCCTTATCGCAGTGGTAGGATTTTTAACCATCGCCTATGGTAGTGACGATGAAAAAACAACAGAAATAGCAATCTCATCTGAAACACCTTCATTGAAAGTTTCTGCCATAAAACTGTATGCGGACTATGAAGCTAACGGAGTTGCAGCAGATGAAAAATACAAAGACAAAGTACTTCAAGTCACAGGGAAAATTACCGCCATTGACAGAGATATTATGGACAAAATTTATGTCACCTTAAAAGGAAATCAATACTTTGGAGATGTCCAATGCTTTTTTGCAGAAGACCACATACAAACTGCCATGAAACTATCGAAAGGCCAAAAAATTACTGTAAAAGGACAATGCAATGGAAAAATGATGAATGTTCTTCTCAAAGGATGCATCATCGAATAATCCAGTTTTATAAGAAAACGCACATCAAAATATTTTGAAACATGACCACCTATTTTGGAAGTGCGCTTCCAAAATAAAATCCAACAAAAAGTCCTTCTTTTCAGAAGGACTTTTTTTGCGGTCTGGACGGGACTCGAACCCGCGACCCCCTGCGTGACAGGCAGGTATTCTAACCAGCTGAACTACCAGACCGTTGCTGAGGAGTATTTCAATACAAACACTTCCTGTAGTTAGCGGGTGCAAATATAATCTTTTTTAACACTACCACAAGTGGTTTCTTATTTTTTTAAAGCCAATTTCGATGCGTTTTCATTTCATCGACAAAACACAAGCATCTCAAAGTATTTTCTCTTGGTCCATACCCCAAAACATCTCAAAAAAAAACTTATTTTAGAGGACAATTAGAATTCAAAATTTCATCATGTTTGCAAAATCATTTGTCACATTTTTTTTTAGTTTCCTCCTGCTACTTTCTTCACATTTCCTGAAAGCTCAGAAAAAGGCATATCACATTCGTACTACCCCCATCGATGCTACAACATTTATTGGAGTCGATTCCTTTCAAAATGTATATACCCTAAAAGGCAAAGCATTCTATAAAAACAACCAAGAAAACTACCAAAACCTCAACCTTGGAGAAATTTTTTCCATTGACATTCGCAATCCTTTTAAAATTGTACTGTTTTACAAAAATTTCAATACCGTCATTCTCCTAGACAACCGATTGAATGAAATCGAAAAAATACAATTTGACTTCAATATTTCTTTTGCCGTCAAAGCATCGAGCAATGCCCTTTGGCTTTTCAACCAAGAAACCCGTAGACTGGAAAATTTCAATTATAAAAAACAAGAAACCACTATTTTTTCACCACCCTTCTTTGGAAAAAACATACGAAATATAAAAGGAGATTTGAACAATGTGTTTTTGCATTGTCGTGATGCAGTCATCGTCTATGATTACTTAGGAAATATTTCCAACGAATACTCCATTCCCGAAACAGCCCGTTTTGAAGTGTCCGAAAATCGTTTTGTCCTTCAGCAGAACCAAGAATTGTATTGGCTCGAAAAACAGCATGCAAAAAAAATAAAACTTCCCTCATTAAAAGTAAAAGACTTCTATTTTTCCAACCACAATCTTTATATCTTTGACGGAGCAGCGCTACATCATTTTAAAATTGAGAAAAATGATTAAATTAGCCTTCTTTAAACCTCTAAGACAACATTTATGCACATTGCCATCGCAGGAAATATTGGAGCCGGTAAAACCACACTGACAGAACTTTTAGCAAAACATTACCATTGGGATTCTCATTTCGAATCCGTAGACAACAATCCTTACCTCGATGATTTTTATAGTGAAATGGAACGCTGGTCCTTCAATCTTCAAGTTTTTTTCCTCAACAACCGATTCGATCAAATTTTGAAAATTCAAAAAAGCGGTAAAAACATTGTCCAAGATCGAACGATTTACGAGGATGCGAAAATTTTCGCCCCAAACCTCCATGCCATGGGTTTGTTGACCAACCGAGATTTTAACAACTACAACACCCTGTTCGATTTGATGGAGAATTTAGTAACTCCTCCAGATTTGCTGATTTACTTGAGAGCAGATATCAAAACTTTGGTCGGTCAAATTCACAAACGTGGCAGAGCCTACGAAAATTCCATTAGTATTGATTACCTGAGTCGTTTGAACGAACGCTACGAAGCTTGGGCATCTCAATACGACAAAGGAAAATTATTAATCATTGACGTGGATACCCTAGATTTTGTAGAAAACCCCGAAGATTTAGGAAGTATTATTGACAAAGTAGATGCACAGATCAACGGTTTGTTCTAAAAAACAAAAAAGGCTTCTCAAAATTGAGAAGCCTTTTTTATACTGCAAAGAAAAAAGTTAACAGTCTTTCTCTTTTGCAGCGATTTGCATGTTTTCACGCTCCAACACAAAAGAAATTTCTAGAACCTCTTCTGCCTGGTTTGTTTCTTTTACCTCTTTGATCTCAGGCGCGACCATTTCGATCGCTTGTTCCTGATTTAATTTCTCTTCAACATAAGTTGCCACAGCACTATCATTCGCAATACTCGGCGCAATAACCAAAGCAACCACTGACATCAACTTCAATAAGATATTCAAAGAAGGCCCAGAAGTATCCTTAAAAGGATCTCCAACCGTATCTCCTACAACCGCTGCTTTGTGTGCATCGGAACCTTTTCTTCCTTCTTCCTCAATAGTCTTCTTCGCATTGTCCCAGGCACCTCCAGCATTGGATTGAAAAATAGCCATCAGTACACCACAAGTGGTTACCCCTGCCAGCAATCCTCCCAACATTTCAGGCCCTCCTACAAAACCAACAGCAACAGGTACTACAATAGCCATGACACCTGGCAATACCATTTCTTTTAAAGATGCTTTGGTAGAAATAGCTACACATTTATCGTATTCTGCTACTCCGTCTGCCGCATCAAAAATAGCCCTGTCTTCTTTCGAAGCTTTGCTCATGTCAGAGTCGTACTTGCGCATGACCTCCAAAGCTGCTTTCAAAGCAGGAATGTCTCGAAACTGACGACGAACTTCTTCAATCATAGCCATGGCTGCTCTACCTACCGCATTCATAGACAATGCCGAAAATACAAATGGTAACATTCCTCCCACTAACAATCCTGCCATAATTTTAGGCTGAGACACATCGATGGCTTTGACATTTGCAGTTTCCATAAAAGCAGCAAACAAAGCCAAAGCTGTCAAAGCAGCAGAGGCAATGGCAAATCCTTTTCCAATGGCGGCTGTTGTATTTCCAACTGCATCCAATTTATCTGTACGTTCACGCACCTCACTTGGCAATTCTGCCATCTCTGCAATCCCTCCTGCATTGTCAGAAATAGGACCATACGCATCCACTGCCAACTGAATTCCTGTATTGGCCAACATTCCCACTGCCGCAATGGCAATACCGTACAAGCCCGCAAAGTGATGTGATACAATAATCGCAGCAGCAATCAGAATAATTGGAATGGCTGTAGACATCATTCCAACACCCAAACCAGCAATAATATTCGTAGCAGCACCTGTTTCAGACTGTGCTATGATTGATTTTACAGGCTTTGTGCCTGTTCCCGTATAATATTCGGTTACTTTTCCTACGGCCAAACCAGCAACCAATCCTGCAATCGTTGCATAAAAAACACCGATCGACCCAAATGGCAAACCAGTGGTTCCAGCCAACATGCTCTCAATAATAAAATAAGAAGCAACCAGCATCAAACCCGCAGATCCAAACTCTCCTATGTTCAAAGCTGCATGTGGAGAACCTCCGTCTTTTACTTTCACAAAGAACGTTCCAATAATAGACATGACAATTCCGACTGCTGCCAATACCAATGGCAAATAAACAGCACCCAATCCGTCAAAATTTGGGGTAGCAATCAAGGCTCCTAAGACCATGGTTCCAATAATAGAACCCACATACGATTCAAACAAATCGGCACCCATACCTGCTACATCTCCAACATTGTCTCCAACATTGTCGGCAATGGTCGCTGGGTTCAATGGATGATCTTCCGGAATTCCTGCTTCCACTTTCCCTACCAAATCGGCTCCTACATCGGCAGCTTTGGTATAAATACCTCCTCCAACACGTGCAAACAAAGCAATAGAGGAGGCTCCCAAAGAAAAGCCAGAAAGCACATTTAAAACCATCGGAATATTGTCAGTACCAGGCCATACAGATTGGTAGATCATGAACAAACCACTCAATCCTAAAACACCCAATCCAACAACTCCAAGCCCCATTACTGCGCCTCCTGCAAAGGCAACTTCCAAAGCACTCCCTAAAGAAGTTCTCGCGGCATTCGTCGTTCTAACATTTGCCTTAGTGGCTACTTTCATTCCAATAAAACCAGCCAAAGCTGAACAGATAGCTCCTACGAAAAAAGAAACAGCCACCATACCATGCGACCCCTCTTCTGCCGTTCCTTTGAAATAAAGCAAAATAGCTACAGCCAACACGAAAATGGACAATATTTTATATTCTGCTTTCAAGAAAGACATCGCTCCGTCAGCAATATTTTTCGCTATTCGAGCCATTTTCTCATTTCCTTCCTCTTGTTTGGAAACCCAAGCATTTTTAAAAAACACAAAAGCCAACGCCAGCAACCCAAAGACGGGTAGATAATTTACAATTAATTCCATTTGTAATAATTTTTAGTTTAAATTTTTAAATATCTGGTTAAATACGCCCCCTAAAATAGACAAATATTACAGACAAAAAAAACACCGTGTTTAAATTCATAAACACGGTGTTTTTATTTTCAAGAAAAAATTGTTTAGATGGTAAAATCTCCTTTTGCTTTATGCTCGCTTTCTTCGTAGCGCTTCAAACATTTCACATAAATTTCTCGCGCTTCTTGAGCGTCTCCCCATCCTCCTACATCTACTTTCTTTTCTTCCAAATCTTTGTAAACTTGAAAGAAATGTTCGATTTCCTTCAATCGGTGTGGATTCAAATCAGAAAGGTCTTTTTTATTATTCCAAATAGGATCTGACACAGGCACACAAATAATTTTTTCATCTGGCCCTTTTTCATCTGCCATATGAAATACGCCAATCGGTCGTACTTCCACAACCGTCATCGGATACGTCGGCTGGTGTCCCAATACCAAAACATCCAAAGGATCTTTATCCAAAGCCAATGTTTGCGGCACAAAACCATAATCTCCAGGGTACATCATTGAAGAAAACAACATTCTGTCAAATCTAATTTTTTGCAAATCGAAATCAAATTCGTATTTGTTTCTACTTCCTTTTGGTATTTCAATCAATACATCAAAAGTTGTCACATCATTTCCACTCATATTTTTTTATCTTATGAAGTTACTTCTTAAACTTTAGCAAAAATACTCAAATTTAGAAGGCTGAACTACTTGTTGAAAATTATTTACTCCAACGTTTTCTTAATCTCCTTTTGAATAAAAAAACAGGGGGGCGTTTTCCGAAAAAAACCCCTTTCTGGTGAGAAAGGGGTTTTTTATAATTTAAAGAATTGTCTTATTTAACGTACAAGACTTCTTTTACTTCTTTAATCACATCTTTGTAATCTGGCAACCATTCTTCCAACAATACTGGAGAAAATGGTGCAGGTGTATCTGCTGTATTGATACGCTTGACAGGTGCGTCTAAGAAATCAAATGCTTTTTCCTGTACCTGGTAACTAATTTCTGTAGAAATATTACCATAAGGCCAAGCCTCTTCTAAAATCACCAAACGATTTGTTTTTTTCACAGAAGTGATAATCGCATCGATATCTAGTGGTCGAATTGTTCTCAAATCAATTACCTCCACAGAAATACCTTCTTTTGCTAATTCGTCAGCTGCTTTGTAGGCTTCTTTGATTATTTTACCAAAAGAAACCACCGTTACATCTGTTCCAGCACGTTTCACATCGGCTACACCCAATGGAATAATGTATTCTCCTTCTGGCACTTCACCCTTGTCTCCATACATTTGTTCTGATTCCATGAAAATAACTGGATCATTGTCTCTGATCGAAGCTTTTAACAAGCCTTTTGCATCGTATGGATTGGAAGGCACTACCACTTTTAAACCCGGCGTATTTGCAAACCAATTTTCAAACGCCTGTGAATGCGTCGCTCCCAATTGCCCTGCAGAGGCTGTTGGCCCTCTAAAAACAATTGGACAAGGAAACTGACCTCCAGACATTTGTCTGATCTTCGCAGCATTGTTGATAATTTGATCAATTCCTACCAAAGCAAAATTAAAAGTCATGTATTCTACAATAGGTCTATTTCCTGTCATCGTAGATCCCACGGCAATCCCTCCAAAACCTAACTCGGCAATAGGTGCATCGATTACGCGTTTTTCACCAAATTCATCTAACATTCCTTTGGATGCCTTATAGGCTCCATTGTATTCCGCAACTTCTTCACCAATCAAATACACGCTTTCATCCAAACGCATTTCTTCACTCATGGCTTCACAAATTGCTTCTCTAAATTGTATTGTCTTCATTGTTCTGTGCTTTATCAGGCAACAAAAATAAGGATTTTCGCTCCATAACAATCACTTCCAACTAAAAAAATTACGTTTTTAAATTGCTTTTTTACAAAGCCAAATCTCCCTTTGAGACACGTGCTTGCTTTTTCTTTCCTATTTCTTCTTTTTTTTTCAAAATCACAATTTACCCAAAACAAATAACAAACAGTATTTCAGCCATCTAAAAACTATAATTTTACTGTGCGTGCATAGTTTTTTTACAAAAAAAGTGGTAACTTGCAAGTCATTAAATAAACCGTAAAAAGTGACAACAAATACGATGAAAATTCTTGTATGTATAAGTCATGTCCCCGACACGACTTCGAAAATAAATTTCACGGCAGACAATGCTGCATTTGACACCAATGGCGTGCAATACATCATCAATCCTTACGATGAATTTGTTTTGGCAAAAGCCATGCACTTAAAAGAGGGATTGGGTGCGAGCATTACCGTTATAAATGTGGGTACTGCTGAAACCGAGCCTTCCTTAAGAAAAGCAATGGCTATTGGTGCAGACGACGCCATTCGCATAAATGCTGCTCCCAAAGATGGTTTTTTTGTAGCCCAACAAATTGCTGAAATCGCACGTACCAACACCTACGATTTGATTTTTGCAGGTCGCGAATCAATTGATTACAATGGAGGCATGGTTCCTGGTGTCTTAGCAACCTTGCTTGACTACAATTTTATCAATGCCTGTGTTGGACTCGAAATAGAAAACACAACTGCCACAGCCCAACGAGAAATTGATGGAGGTTCCGAAACCTTGCAAGCGAACTTTCCTTTGGTCATTGCCGGTCAGAAAGGACTGACAGAAGAAAAAGATTTGAGAATCCCAAACATGCGTGGTATTATGATGGCACGTAAAAAAACACTCGCAATTTTGGAGCCTATTGAAACGGGAGACAAAACAGGGTCGAAAGGATTTGAAAAACCGCAAGAAAATGCAGCTTGTAAAATGGTCGCTGCCGATAATATTGATGGCTTGATTGACTTATTACACAACGAAGCCAAAGTAATTTAACAAACTATTCTTTTGAGATGTCTTTTTGAAAAGGGCGCTCAGAACTCAAAATATATAATATGTCTGTACTTGTTTTTGCCGAAGTATCGGAAGGAAAATTTAAAAAAAATGCCTTAGAAGTTGTTTCCTATGGAAAAAAACTCGCGGAACAATTGGGAACCCAATTAACCGCTTTTACTATCAATGCGGAAACTCCTTCGGAACTAGCATCTTATGGAGCTGATAAAATTGTAACCATCACAAACAATGCATTATCTTCTTTCGATGCCAAAGCCATTGCTACTGTTGCTTCACAAATTGCCCAAAAAGAAAATTCAAAAGTTATCATTGTTGATTCTAGCGCAAACGGTGCTTACCTCGCTCCAATAATTGCAGGACAACTGGCCGCTGGATTTGCCTCCAACGTTGTTGAATTGCCAATTTCTATGGAGCCGTTTGTTGTCAAAAGAAAAGCTTTTTCAAACAAAGCATTTCAACATACTGAAATCAACACCGATATAAAAATTATAGGCTTGGCTAAAAATGCCTTCGGTGTTTTTGAAACTGCAGGAAAAGGACAAGAAGAAGCGTTTTCAACGGAGTTGATAAACACAGGAGTCACAACCGTATCGATTCAACAGGCGACTGGAAAAATAAGTATTGCCGATGCAGAAATTGTTGTCTCTGGAGGAAGAGGACTGAAAGGTCCTGAACATTGGGGCTTGATAGAAGATTTGGCAGCTGTTTTGAACGCTGCAACTGCTTGTTCGAAACCCGTATCTGATTTGGGATGGAGACCTCATAGTGAACATGTGGGACAAACAGGAAAACCGGTTGCTTCCAATCTTTACATTGCTATTGGAGTTTCCGGTGCTATCCAACACGTTGCAGGAATCAATGCTTCCAAAGTAAAAGTAGTCATCAATACAGACCCTGAAGCACCTTTCTTTAAAGTTGCTGATTATGGAATTGTTGGAGATGCTTTTGAAGTCGTTCCTGAACTGATTCAAAAGTTACAAAAATTTAAGACCCAAAACTCATAAATTTTATTAAATTGTACCCTCTAAAGACACGCTAAATATCATAGAAATATTGATATAAATGCTGGAGTTATTTATTGGATATACTAAAAAAAGTTATGGGATTGATTCGATTAGACATAAAAGGAATTTCTTACAGTCAAACGCAAAGCGGTGCCTATGCACTTGTTTTGATTGAAGAAGTCGGAAACCGAACTTTACCTATCATCATTGGTGCTTTTGAAGCACAATCTATTGCCATAGCTTTGGAAAAAGAAATCAAACCTCCAAGACCACTGACGCACGATTTGTTTTTAGCATTCTCAGAACGTTTTCAAATTACGATCTCTAAGGTGATCATTCACAAACTTGTAGACGGTGTTTTCTTTTCGAGTTTGGTTTGTGACAAAAATGGCACAGAAGAAATCCTCGATGCACGTACTTCCGACGCGATTGCGCTTGCAATCAGATTCAATGCACCCATCTATACTTACGAAACTATTCTTGAAAGCGCAGGAATTTATTTAAAATTAGAAGACGAGGAATCAACTACAGAGGATTTCGAAATTGACGATATTTTTGAAAAACCAGCAGAAAACAAGTCGCTAAATCCTATGGAAAATCTTAGTTTGAAGGATCTCAATACCGCTCTTCAAAAGGCTATTGAACAGGAAGACTACGAAGCTGCCGCCCTTTTGAGAGATGAAATTAGCAAACGCTGATTTTATTTTCGCAGCGACACCTTTAACAACTGTTGATTACTTTTTTAAAATATCCTCTTTGAGTACAAAAATAAAAAAACAGTTTTCTTATTTTTGTCACTATTGACCCATTACCAAAGTCAAAATCCACCCAAAAATGAAGCAATACTTAGATTTAGTAAAACACGTAAAAGAAAACGGAGTTTTCAAAGGAGATAGAACAGGAACGGGTACCAAAAGTGTTTTTGGCTACCAAATGCGATTTGATTTATCGGAAGGTTTTCCAATGGTAACTACAAAAAAACTACATTTAAAATCAATCATTCATGAGTTACTTTGGTTTTTAAAAGGAGAAACTAACATTGCTTATTTGCAAGAGAACAAGGTCAAAATATGGGATGCCTGGGCGGATGAAAATGGTGATTTAGGCCCTGTTTACGGACACCAATGGAGAAGTTGGAATAGTGAAGAGATAGATCAAATTGCCGAGTTGATTGAAACACTCAAAACAAACCCGAACAGTCGCCGCATGCTGGTATCTGCATGGAATCCGAGTGTACTTCCTGACACTTCCGTGTCTTTTGCAGAGAATGTAGCAAACAACAAAGCTGCCTTGCCTCCCTGTCATGCTTTCTTCCAATTTTATGTGGCAGATGGAAAATTGTCCTGCCAATTGTACCAGCGAAGTGCAGATATTTTTTTAGGAGTTCCTTTTAACATTGCCTCTTATGCACTGCTCACAATGATGATTGCACAAGTAGTAGGCTTGGAAGCCGGAGATTTTATCCACACGTTTGGAGATGCACATATTTACTCCAATCATTTTGAACAAATAGAAGAGCAACTTTCGAGAGAACCTCGAAGCTTACCGATTATGAAAATCAATCCAGAAATCACTTCCATATTTAATTTTACCTATGAGGATTTTACCTTAGAAGGTTATGATCCATATCCACTTATTAGAGGAGCTGTTTCTGTATAAACTCATTACATATCTTTTACCAAATGACAACAATCATTGCGGCCATCGCTGCCAATAATGCTTTAGGAAAAGACAACGATCTCATTTGGCACTTGCCTGCCGATTTGATACGTTTTCGAAAAAGAACTACGGGACACCATATCATCATGGGAAGAAATACCTACGAATCTATCGGAAAACCTCTTCCCAATAGAACCACCGTTATCATTACAAGAAATCAGCAATACAAAGCTCCTGGATGTGTAGTCGTCCATTCAATGCAAGAAGCTTTAGCTATCGCAAAAAATGACGCACAACCTTTTATCATTGGAGGCGCACAAATTTATGAAGAAGCCATTCTCTTTGCAGATCAATTGGACATCACTGAAGTACACGCTGAATTTAAAGCAGACGTCTTTTTTCCAAAAATAGATGGAAACCTTTGGAAAGAAACCAAGAGAGAAACGTTTTCTTCAGATGAAAAAAACCACTACAAGTACAGCTTTGTAAGTTACGTTCGGAAGTAACAAATAACATCATAACGCATAAAAAAAAGGAGAAATCTACTTGAGATTTGCTCCTTTTTTTAAACTAAACTTAAACCAAATTATGATTGTTATCCTTGAAGTATCAAAATTTTAAGAAGTAACCACTCAACTTAAAATGCCTTGAATAAATAACATCAAAATATGGTACAAAGATACAAACACCAAAGTGTTTTCCAACGCAACATTCTTACCTTATTTATGTCTTATATTACCCTTAAAGATTTAGATGCGATTATTTAACGATAAAATAACATACAAAACTACTTGCAAACGCTTATATTTGTGAGTATCCTTTATTTCTTGCTATGAATACAACAAAACCGACCTTAAAGAAAATTGAACCTGATTTTGGAAGTGCTTTTTTACTAAATCATTATACAGAATCGGTGACAGGTAGGTTTCCTTTTTGGCACTTTCATCCAGAACTAGAATTGGTATATGTCAACAAAGGAGGTGGTAAAAGACATATTGGCAATCACATCTCTTACTTTAAAAACAGTCAACTGGTATTGATTGGTTCTAATTTGCCTCACATGGGGTATCTGGACCGTTTGAGCACAAACGGAACAGAAACCATCATTCAAATGAAACCCGATTTTCTAGGAAAAGATTTTTTCAACCTACCAGAAACTGCCAAGATTGCCCTACTTTTTGAAAAAGCGAAAATGGGTGTCTTATTTCATCCAGAAATAAAAAAAGAGGTAGGTCCTAAGATCAAAGAGCTGAGCAACTTATTCGGAATCCAACGACTCATTGCTTTTATTGAAATTCTAAACGTGCTGGCCAACACAGCCGACTATAGCCTCCTAAATGCACAAGACTTTGCTATGGAGGTGTACCAACAAGACAATGACAGAGCAGACAAAATTTTTAAGTTCATCACTAAAAACTTTCAAAACCACATTAGTTTGGATCAAATTTCCGAGGAAGTAAGTATAACACCTCCATCTTTTTGCCGCTATCTTAAAAAAGCGACAGGAAAAACCTTCACTGAACTTGTGAACGAATACCGGATTGTACATGCTTCCAAACTATTGGCTGAAAAACCGACCAGCATTGCAGACATCTGCTACGAAAGTGGCTTTAATAATTTCTCTCATTTCACCAAACTATTCAAAAAGAAAACAGGTTTGAGCCCTTCTCTTTACAGAAAAGAAATGAAAACAATTATTTTTTAAATAACAAAAAAAGAGACGCATCCATCGCTTTGTGAAATAAAAATACAACCATCCTATTTAAAATTGCATTCTTGTGAGCTCTTTAAGCCTTCTTGAAAAAGCAACCCCAGCTTTTTTCTTTGTTAAAATACAAGACCTGTGCCTCTTTCAAACTAATTTTCTGAAATCGAATTTTATCTCCTGGTTTTTGCTGAGCTAAATACGGTATGTCCACCGAAGCGACATTGGCAATCCTTGGATACCCTCCTGTTGTTTGACTGTCGGCTAATAAAATAATTGGATTTCCATCTTCAGGCACTTGAATGGTTCCTACCACTATCCCCGAAGACAACATTTCTTCTCTACACGAATACTCTAGCAACGGTCCCGACAATCGATACCCCATACGGTTGCTATCGCCATGTATTTGAAATTCTCTTTGAAAAAATATATTTCTAGACTCTTCTGTAAAAAGCTTGTATTCTATTCCTGGCAAAACACGCACTTTCAAAAGCGAAGAGACCATTCCTTTCAAAAAACCATCAGGCAACTTTTTCAATGCCAC
Source organism: uncultured Flavobacteriaceae bacterium (assembly GCA_905479475.1). Taxonomy (GTDB): domain Bacteria; phylum Bacteroidota; class Bacteroidia; order Flavobacteriales; family Flavobacteriaceae; genus Flavicella. The sequence goes on along the minus strand of CAJQMT010000043.1, from coordinate 17,086 downwards.
ATCCTTATTTTCTACGATCGGAATCTTGTCTCCTTTTTGTAAACTTTTACCATTCAAACCTCCGATAGAAGCATACAAATAGGTGGAAACACTTTTCAAAAAATCGTTTATTTGAAATCCTCCTGCAACAGATAGATAGACTCGAAAACCTTCTTCTAATTTTCCAAAAGTCAAAATAGACCCTCTTTCAACAGCAATAGTTTCATACCTATGTATTGGCTCCCCATTCAAACAAGCATTCATATGAGCACCTGTCAACGCAATAAAAGTATGTGTTTCAAATTTTAAGAACGCTCCAGTCATCGTCATTTCAATAACCGCCGTATGCAATGGATTTCCTACCAACCAATTCGCAATTCTAAGAGCATCGCAATCCATTGCTCCAGAGACTGGAACCCCAAAATCCCGATAACCTGTTCGACCCACATCTTGGATCAAACTTTGCAGACCTCCCTGTAAAACCTCTACCATGTTCGCACGTTTTTATACTCATCTAAGGAAATTTCATAAAATTGTACACGGTCGCCTCGTTTCACTAAAAAAGGAGCCTCCTGATTTTTCTTGTCAAAAATAGAAACCGGTGTTTTTCCTAAAACTTGCCAGCCTCCTGGACTCGGGACAGAGTACACTCCTGTTTGCGTCCCCGCAATTCCTACAGTACCTTGTTCCATGCGTAACCTTGGACTTTTTCTTCGATTGCATTTTAGCTTTTCATGCATCCCTCCCAAATAAAAAAAACCGGGAGTAAACCCCAACATATACACCAAATAAGTGGGAGCCGTGTGCAAATCAATAATCTCTTTTTTTGTAAGTTTTGTTTGCTGAATTACCTCTTCCATATCCCACGAAAAATCCACATGATAACACACCGGAATTCGCACAATATTAGGAGTTTCAAGCAACATTTTTTCTTCCTCCAATTCCTCTAGCTGACGCACCAATTCGTCATACGACACTTTGAAAAAATCGTATTGAATGGTTACGGAAGTATAAGCTGAAAAAGATTCCAGCATCCCTGCAATTTTCTTTTTTTCAAGCGCTTTTAAAAAAAATTGAATTTCTAAATGGACGGCTTCTGACACTTGGTCTCCAAAAGTCACTAACAAAGCATCGTCTCCGTAAGGTTGGTATTTTTTCATATCAAAAAGCTTTTACTTCTATCTTGTTTTTAAGAAGTAATTGTTTCAAATACACAACAGATGCCAGTGCGTTTTTTGAGTCCCCATGAATGCAAATACTTTCAGGCTTGAGAGGAATTATTTTCCCTGAGACTGCTGTCACAGTTTGATTTTTTAACATCTCTAAAGCTTGGTGTGCCCGTTCTTGATCAGAAGATAGGACGGCGCCTTTTTGATCTCTAGAAAGTAAAAAACCATTTGTATCATACCTTCTATCTGCAAAAACTTCACTGACAAATGGCAGATTCAAATGAGTTGCAGCTTTTTCCATTTGTGAATTCGACATCCCTAAAAATACCAATTTCGGATCTACTTCTCGCAAAACTTCTCCGATTGCAACTGCCAAATCAAAATCTTTTGCAGCAGCGTTATACAAAGCACCGTGCGGTTTTACATGTTTTAGCAAACCGCCTTTGCTTTTGACCATTTGTTGCAAAGCCCCAATCTGATAACGCAAACATGCTTTTAATTCAGAAACAGATATTTGCATCTCCTTCCTTCCAAAATGCTTCAAATCAGGATACGAAGGATGAGCTCCAATATTTGTTTGGTATTTCAAGGCTCGTTCGATGGCTTTTTGAATAGTGAGCGGATCGCCACCGTGAAAACCACAAGCAATGTTGCAAGAACTCACCAAAGGAATCAATTCTCGATCATTTCCAACCAAATTGTCGTAATAGGCTTCACCAACATCGCAATTTAAATCAATTTTCATAAGATTTTTACTTAGTTTATTTGATAGACAAAAGGCAATCGCATTTGAATTCCTGTTACTTGACGTAAGTTTTTCACTGTTTCAAACATGGTGAAAAATTCATCTCCTAAAAAATTATCGAGCAGGTTTGCCTGCTTTTTTAGCAGTGGTATTTTTTTCAAAGATTCACGGATATCTTTTTGATAGGAAGGATAATTCGCAATGCCAAAACGTTCTATTCCTGCCAATTCTGCAGCAGCTTTGATTGCATCCTCCAATCCTCCTAGCGCATCTACAAGACCGTTCCTTTTTGCTTGTTCCCCGGTCCAAACTCTGCCTTGTGCCAATTCGTGAACCTTTTCTATAGTCATCTTCCTTCCTTTCGCTACTCGAGAAACAAATCGTTTGTACACCAAATCTACACCTTCTTGGGTCACTGCATAAAATTCTTTTGACATGGGAGAAAACAAACTATAGGAGGGATTCTTATTCGTAGCCACTCTATCTAGATGAATTCCCATATTCTCTGTAAAATCACTAATATTTGGCAGTATTCCATAAACACCTATAGAGCCTGTTATACTCGTAGGTTCTGCAAAAATCTTATCTGCATTGCAAGCAATATAGTAGCCGCCTGAGGCTGCAAAATCTCCCATGGAGACCACCAAAGGTTTTGCTTCTTTAGCCAATTCCAATGCTCTCCAAATCAAATCAGAAGCCAAGGCACTTCCTCCTGGTGAATTCACACGTAAAACGATGGCTTTGACATCTTCTTGTGTTTGTACTTTTTTCAAAGCATCGACAATCATTTCTTGACCAATATGATTTTCATCTCCACGACCATACACAATATCTCCTTGCGCATAGACAACCGCAATTTTATCTTTCTCAATTTGCAATCTGCTTGCTTTGGTTTTGCCGTATTCCAATAAATTGATTTTCGAAAATTTAGCACCTACAATTTTTTCCAACTTTTGATGGTACTCGTCTTCGTAAACCACCCCATCTAGCAAATGACAAGCAACTGCCCCCTCAGGACTTCTTGCTTTCAACGCATCCGCAATTTGATTTAATTTATCCATAGGTATGTTTCTGCTCACAGCAATTTCATTCGTCATAGCACCCCACATGGAACCAATCAATTCTTTTACTTGCAAACGGTTGGAAGGACTCATTTTATTCTCCAAATAAGGTTCTACAGCACTTTTGTATTTCCCATGACGAATGACCTCCATTTTAAGTCCATGTTGATCTTGAAAATCCTTAAAAAAAAGCGTTTCAAAAGCCAAGCCCTTAAAATCTAAATTTCCCAAAGGACTCATGTAAATGGAATCTGCAATGGAACTCAAATAATATTCTTTTTGACTCAATATATCTCCATATGACCACACAAATTTTCCAGAAATTTTAAAAGATTCGATTGCTTCTCTGATGGATTTTATTTGTGTAAGCCCTGCATTTAAAGATTTTGTTCGAATACTAATTCCCTTGACTTTTTCGTCGTTCTTCGCTGCATCAATAGCTTGAACAATTGTATTCAACCCAGTAAACTCTTCGTTATATCCCATCACCTGGTTAAAAAATTGATGCGATATTGGTGCGTAATCTTTGATTTTGGTTTGCAATTCTATTTCCAAAACTGTATTGGATTTTACCACAATCGCCTCCTCTTTTCCTGCAAGTACCGCAACAGATATCAAGACGCCAAAAAAGAAAATCACTGCAATAAAAAGACCCAAGAAGGAGGTTATTACATTTCTTAAAAATTTCATTTCTATCTTTTTTTAAACAAATATAAACTTTTCTAATTTCTTTTGTTTCTTTGTAGTGTATGAAAAAAACACATTCAGCATACTTATCATTGGGCAGTAATTTGGGAGACAAAACAGCAAACTTATGCGACGCTCAAAAAGCAATTGAAGATACCGTCGGTTCCGTACATCAAGTATCTCCGATCTACAAAACACCTGCCTTGGGCTTTGAAGGAAATGATTTCTTCAATCTTTGTCTTGAAATAAAAACCTCTTGTACGCCCCAAGAACTCTTGAAAAATATTTTAAAAATTGAAACAGATTTGGGTCGGAAAAAAAAGACGTCGGATAGCTACCAAAATAGATGTATTGATATTGACATCCTTCTTTTTGAAAACATTTTATCAAAAACTGAAAAATTAACAATCCCGCATCCTAGGGCACACCTCCGAAACTTTGTCCTCTACCCACTCAATGACATTGCTTCCAATGTCCGTTTTCCCAATTTCAAACTTTCTGTAAAAGCATTGTTGGCAAAATGCGAAGACAACAGTGCTATTTTTAAAATTAAAACGAGTAAACTCCAAAACAATAAGCTCCTGTAATATACGTTTTACTGAGGATATTCTTTTTATGAATCAAATTATAATCTTACCTTTCGAGGGACAGAACCCCCCAAAGAAAAATCTAATTTTTTTGAAGCAAAACATGGCATTAAGAATCAAAACCCTATACATCCTCCTTTGTTTTTTTATTTCTACAAACGCAATCGCACAAGAATCTCCGGAAGAAGAAACCTTAAAATTTTCGGATCGTTTCAACACTTGGTCCTTAGGATTTGGTGCCAGCAATTTCATTCTATACGGAGATCTAAAATCTCTTGGAAAAAATAGTAATGGAGGCTTTTGGAATCTTGGAACCTACCTCTACGCAGACAAGATGTTCAACCCTATTTTGGGAACAGAATTGAAAATAAATTATTCCTCTTTAGGAGGGGGTGGGATTTACAATAATAATTCGCTGGATTTGAGTGGAAGTCAATACAACATTGAATTGAATGGTATTCTAAACTTGACCAATTTGTGGAGACACAATAGTAAAGAATGGAGTATGAACTTTATGGCGGGAATAGGCTACCAAAGAAACCGTTCATACCTAACAAACAACGCTGAAACTCCCCTTCCTGAAAATACTTTTGAAAAAATACGCACAGGAGCAATGTACTTGAATAGCTCGCTTGGGGTAAAAAGAAGAATCAACCAAAAATGGGATGTTGAATTTCGAACAACCATCAACATCAATAGCAATGATTATCTTGATGGGGTTCTTGTAAATAATAAAATGTCGGAAAATTTTTTCAACACCAATTTAGGTGTTATTTACAAATTTGGAACCAAAGAAAAGTACGCTATATGGGTTGCTGATGAACTTCCTGAAGAAGCAGTAGCAACAAATTTTGAAGACACTGACAAAGATGGCGTTATCGATGCACTGGATGTGGAACCCGAAACACCTAAAATAGCCGAGGTATACGGTAGTGGAAAGGCCGTAGATACCGATCAAGATGGCTTGCCTGATTACAAAGATAGATGTCCTTTGGCTCCGGGCCCCTTGTACAATGAAGGATGTCCTACAGATACGGATGGAGACGGTATTCTTGACATTGATGATGTCTGTCCTAAATTAAGAGGAACCCCCGAACACTTGGGTTGCCCAAAAGAAGATACCCGTGAAGAGATTTCGGAAAGAATTTTCTTATTGGCAAAAAGCATCTATTTCAAAACTAACAGCAGTGAAATTAAAGACGACTCCTACGATGCTTTGTCTGAAATCGCACAAATCATGGTGGAATACCCAAATACGCAGTTTCAAATTGACGGACATACAGACGACAGAGCAGAAGCAGATTACAATTTAAAGCTTTCAGAAAAAAGAGCCAAGAGCGTTTTAAACCACTTGACAAACAAAGGTGTCAACGCTTCTCGCTTGTACTCAAAAGGATATGGTGAAGAAAAACCCACACACTCAAACGACACGGAAGAAGGAAGAAAATTAAATCGAAGAGTAGAAATAAACTTCATCAACCCCCAATCAAACAAAGGACAACAAATTTATGACGAAGATGTCGAAGTCAATAAATTTGTCGAGGTCATTCAACCTCAACTGGGTCGTCCAACTAAAAAAGACAGTGATAAAGACGGTGTGGAAGACACTTTCGACCAAGAACCCAACACACCAATCGGCGCCTTGGTTTATGGGAACGGTGTTGCCATAGACACGGACAAAGACGGCATCATTGATTTACTTGACAAATGTCCTTTACAACCAGGATCATTAGCTACAAAAGGCTGTCCTGAGAATTCAAAGGAACAGGTACAAAAAACAAACGCAACACCAACACTTAAAGACACCGATGGAGATGGTGTTATGGACGCCTTCGACAAAGACAACAGCACACCTAAGGGCGCCCAAGTATACGGAAACGGATTGGCTATTGACACTGACAAAGATGGCGTTATTGATTTCAACGACCCCTGCCCTCTAAAGCCAGGAAAAAATAACGGATGTCCTGAAACAAAACAAAACTCTAAAGAACCTACATTCAAAATGGAGGATTCCGATGGTGATGGAGTCATTGACTCATTAGACCAAGAAGCCAACACACCTGTTGGGAGTAAAGTTTATGGAAATGGTGTATCTATAGATACGGATGGAGATCGAATTCCAGATTACAAAGATGCCTGTCCTTTGGAAGCAGGGGAAAGCTCAAACGGAGGCTGCCCAAAAGTGATAGAAGGGGCAATAGGCGAGAAAACAATTGTTGAAAAACTTTCTCTAGAAGATGCTGATGGCGATGGTGTATCTGACTCTTTAGATCAAGAACCCGACACACCTATAAATGCGCATGTATACGGAAACGGAGTTTCTGTAGATACAGATGGAGATTCTATTCCAGATCACAAAGACGCTTGTCCTTTGCAGCCAGGCGAAATTTTGAACGATGGATGTCCGACAAAAGCCGAAAAATATCCCGAAGAAGAAAAGGTAGAAAACATTCCTTTGGAAGACAGCGACGGAGACGGCGTAATCGATCAATTTGACAAAGATCCAGATACGCCTATCGGTACTTTGGTATATGGAAATGGAGTACCTGTGGATAGCGATCGAGATGGCCTCCCTGATTTTCAAGACAATTGCCCACTAAAAGCGGGACCTGTCGAACAGAATGGCTGTCCTGAAGAACCAAAACAGTTGGATTGGGGAGATGCTGATGGAGATGGAGTTGTCAATGAATTTGACAAAGAACCTAATACTCCTAAAAATGCTCGTGTATACGGAGATGGAACAGCTATAGATACCGACAGCGATGATGTTCCTGACCATATTGACAAGTGTCCTTTTGACAAAGGTTCTCCAGAAAACAAAGGATGCCCAGAAATTGAAGGTGCCATTAAAAGCAACCTTATGGATACTGACAAAGATGGTGTACTTGACTTATACGACAAAGAACCCGACACCCCCTTGGGAGTAAAGGTTTATGCAAACGGTGTCTCCCTTGACTCTGACAAAGACAAGGTACCAGACTACAAAGACAGGTGTCCACTTCGAAAAGGCTTGGTTGATAACGAAGGATGTCCGAAAGAAAAAGATTTGGACGGAGACGGGGTTTCTGATGATCAAGATTTGTGTCCAGATTTAAAAGGAACAGGCAAAAACAAGGGGTGTCCTGACAAAAGCTTTGACAAAAATGTTTCTGTTCGCATCCAAAATTTGGCAAGGCAAATTACTTTTGCGAGAACAAAAAATAATTTGACCAACGCTGCAAGAGAAATCTTGGACGACATTGTAGAAATCATGCAAAATTACCCTGCTACCAAATACGAAATAACAGCGCATACAGACAACAAATCCAATACAAAATACAGCTTGTACCTCTCCAAAAGAAGGGCCAATGCAATTCTAAAATATTTGATAAGAAATGGCATCGAAAAAGCCAGGTTGTCTGCAGTAGGATATGGTGACACGTTACCGAAATACCCTAACAATAAAGATAGCGCAACGAGTGAACTGAACAATAGAATTGAGTTTGACTTTATTCTTCCAGATTGATATTTTAAAAATCTCAAAGAAACAAAAAGCTACGTTGGTATCAGCGTAGCTTTTCATTTGTTAAAAAAATACAAGGCCTACTTTTTAAGTTCTAATTTTTCAGCAAAATAATCGCAAAAATCACGCATGGTTGCTGCCATTTTTTCATCATTGGTCGCACGTTCAAAAGTTTGACTCATAGACGTCAAGGTTTGATGAAAAAATTGCTTCATCTCATCTACAGGCATGTCTTTTGTCCACAAATCGATTCTCAGAGTATCTTTCTTTTTAGGGTCCCAAACAGAAAGCAATACTGCTTTGGTTTCTTCTCCTTGAACGCCTCCGTCTTCGGCTTTCCAATTTATTTTTTCGGGAACTTTGTTCTCGTCCAAACCAATTTTAAACTCAATTTTTGAGGTATGTGCTACTGCCATATTTTTTGTATTTATTTTAAAAGTGCAAATATACAGTATTCCTGTAGGAAAAGAAATTAGAAAATTATTGCTTTCAATTAAATACCTATATTTGTGTTACAAAAATAACATGCTATTATGGAAAATCAAACAACAGACACCAAATCGATCGTTTTAAACTATGGAATTACCCTAGCAGGTTTCTCTATATTACTTCAATTGGTGCAGTTTTCAATGGGCCAACACTTCAGTCCTCATTGGAGTTATTCAATTATAAGTACCCTAATTACTGTTGGAATCATTGCACAAGGACTCAAGGCTTTTAAAACAGCCAATCTTGGGGCCATTTCTTTTGGACAATCTGTCAAAACCGGCATCGGAATTTCTTTATTCAGCGCAATCATTTATATTCTCTATTTATTGGTTTTCATGAACTTTATCGATCCTGATTTTTTATCAAAGCTGTGGGCCATTGAAGAAGGAAAAATGCTCAACAGAGGGATGTCGGAAGAACAAATAGATGTATCTATGAAAATGGTCAACAATTGGGGGATTTATTTTATGTTTGCCACTGTACTCATCATCAGTATTCTTATTGGCTTTGTCATCTCCGCCATTACAGGAGCTATTATAAAGGAAGAAGCTAAAAACTAATTCTTGATGCCTCTCCAAATGAATATCTCCCTAGTAATTCCTTTGCTCAATGAGGAGGAGTCCTTGCAAGAACTCCACCAATGGATTTCAAAAGTAATGACTTCGCATGATTTTTCGTATGAAATTATTTTTATAGACGATGGGAGTACGGACAACTCTTGGAATCTTATAGAAAAATTAACTTCTCAAGATTCCGCTGTGAAAGCCTTGAAATTCGCTGCTAATTTTGGAAAGTCTCAAGCACTGAATGCGGGATTTAAAAAAGCGCAGGGTGAAGTTGTCATTACCATGGACGCCGACTTACAGGACAGTCCTGATGAAATTCCTTCATTGTACGAAATGATCGTTAAAGATGGGTATGATTTGGTTAGTGGTTGGAAAAAGAAACGATACGATTCTAAAATTCGAAAAAACATTCCTTCAAAATTATTCAATTGGGCAGCCCGTAAAACCTCTGGAATTTCATTGAACGATTTCAATTGTGGTTTGAAAGCCTACCGCTTGAAAGTTGTAAAAAACATCAATGTTCGTGGAGAAATGCATCGTTACATCCCTGTTTTGGCTAAAAATGCAGGGTTTACAAATATTGGTGAAAAAATTGTCAAACACCAAGCCAGAAAATACGGACTTACCAAATTTGGAATGGAACGTTTTGTAAATGGCTTCCTTGACCTCATTACGATCTGGTTTGTAAGTAAATTTGGAAAAAGACCCATGCACTTGTTTGGCCTTTTGGGAACTTGCATGTTCGCTATTGGATTTCTCGCTGCCTTTTCAATAGGACTCTTAAAACTTTTGAGCTTACACTATTACCATCGTCCAGCACCCTTGGTAACCGATAGCCCACTTTTTTACATTTCATTGACGACAATGATTTTAGGAACCCAGCTGTTTTTAGCGGGTTTTATTGGGGAACTTATTTTAAGAAGTAAAAACAATTCCCCAAACTACACTGTACTCGAGGAGCTTTGAAATACTTTTGGCGAAATCGATAAGATTCATTTCAAAATCCTTTCGAATAACTTATTTTTGTAAAAAATTTAAAGAACGAATGAACAAAGAGATTATTTTAGATACTGCAAAGCAATGGTTAAGCGATACTTTTGATACCAACACTCAAAAAGAAGTGCAAGAATTGATCGCAAACAATCCTGAAGTTCTCGCAGACAGTTTCTATAAAAATATGGAATTTGGCACAGGAGGAATGAGAGGACTCATGGGTGCTGGAACCAATAGAATTAACAAATATACCCTCGGAAAAGCGACCCAAGGTCTTTCCAATTATTTAATCTCAAATTTTTCTGGAAAACAATGCAAAGTTGTCATTGCATACGACTGCAGACACAACAGTGACACCTTATCAAAACTCGTTGCAGATGTGCTCACTGCAAACGGAATCAAAGTATATCTTTTTGAAGCGTTGCGTACCACTCCAGAACTTTCATTTGCTGTAAAACATTTGGATTGCGATGCTGGAATTGTGTTGACCGCTTCTCACAATCCACCAGAGTACAATGGATACAAAGTGTATTGGAAAGATGGTGGTCAAATTGCCCCTCCACACGATGGTGGAATTATTGCCGAAGTAAATCAACTCGACTTTGAGGAAATAAAATTCAATGCAAACCCTGATTTGTTAGAATACATTGGAGAAAAAGTAGACGATGCCTTTACCGATGCTAGTGTAGCGAGCGGAAGTTTGGCATTGAGCACTCGAGATGATTTGACAATTGTATTCACCTCCTTGCATGGAACATCCATTACAGCCATGCCGCAAACACTTGAAAAAGCAGGCTATAAAAACGTGCATATTGTCGAGGAACAAAGAAAGCCTAACGGCGATTTCCCGACTGTTTCCTCTCCCAACCCAGAAGAACCAGCTGCTTTAAAAATGGCTACAGAACTGGCCGAAAAAGTACAAGCCGATATTGTCATCGGAACAGATCCAGACAGCGATCGATTGGGAATTGCGGTGCGTGATTTGAATGGACACATACAATTGTTGAATGGAAACCAAACCATGGTTGTCATGACTGATTTCCTTATTAAAAAGTGGAAGAAAGAAGAACAATTGAACGGAAATCAATTTGTAGGAACGACCATCGTATCTACTGAAATGGTTTCCAAAATTGCCCATAGTTATGGTGTAGATTCAAAAATTTGCTTGACTGGTTTTAAATGGATTGCAAAAATGATCGTCGATTATCCTGAATTAGAATTCATCGGTGGCGGTGAAGAAAGTTTTGGATACATGGTGGGTGATTTTGTAAGAGACAAAGATGCCATTACTGCTTCATTACTCGCCTGTGAAATTGCAACTTATGCAAAATCTCAAGGGAGTTCTTTCTATGAAGAATTGTTGAAATTATACACCGAACATGGCTTCTATAAAGAGCACCTCATCTCCATCACAAAAAAGGGAATGGACGGCGCCGCTCAAATCAAACAAATGATGATCGATTTGAGAACATCACCAATGACTGAGATTGATGGAGAAAAAGTAAAATATGCTTTTGACTATGAAAGTTCTGTTCGAAAAAATTTATTAACAGGAGAAGAGACAGCAATTAATTTACCAAAATCAAACGTATTGATTTTCCTTACAGAAAACGGAACTAGAATTGCAGCAAGACCAAGTGGAACGGAACCTAAAATAAAATTCTATTTTAGCACAAACACACCGCTAGACAAAATCGAAAACGCCGCAGCAACCGAAAATATTTTGGATCGAAAAATAGAACGAATTATCAAAGAACTATCTTTATAGGCAACAGATGAATCACTTTAGAAAAATCTTACTCTTTGCAAAACCCTATGTGCGCTACGCTTGGTTGAATACATTGTTCAATATTTTATACGCGGTATTCAATATCTTGACCGTATTGTCTTTTTTACCAGTGTTGTCCATCTTGTTCAAGACAGACACCAAAGTGTACGAAAAACCTATTTACAGTGGTTTATCCAATAGTTTCGATTATTTAAAAAACAGCTTTTATTTCGAAATCACCCATTACATAGAAGAAAAAGGTGTTTTGGCTGCGCTGGGAATTATTTGCATCGTTTGTGCAATTTTATTTTTCTTTAAAAATTTATTTCGTTTTCTAGCTTCCTATGAACTCGCTTTTTTAACAAACGGGATTGTGCGGGATCTCCGAAATCAATTGTATGAAAAAATTGTTCGATTGCCTATCTCTTATTTTTCGCAAAAGAGAAAAGGAGACATTATCTCAAGAATGACTGCGGATGTGGAAGCTGTGCAAGTATCTTTTTTATCGTCTCTTGAAACGGTTATTAGAGAACCCTTGACCATTCTCATCACCCTAATCATGATGTTTTCAATGAGCGCTCAGTTGACCTTGTTTGTTTTTATCATGTTGCCTGTCTCCGGTTTTTTTATCTCTGCGATTGGAAAAAAATTAAAATCGAAATCTATGAAAGCCCAAGAAGAAAGTGGGCGTTTTCTCTCTTTTATAGAAGAAACACTTACGGGTCTTCGGGTGATAAAAGGATTCAATGCGGAAGAGAAAATGGAAAGAAAATTCAACAATTCTACGCATTTATTTTCCCGATTGATGACAAACGTAAATCAACGACAATATGCTGCCTCGCCAACAAGTGAATTTTTAGGCGCTTTGACAATTATTTCCATTTTATGGTTTGGTGGAAAATTGGTGCTTTCCAACAACAGCCATTTAGACGCTCCTTCATTTTTTACTTATATTGGTTTGTTCTATTCTGTTTTGAATCCTGCCAAAGCCATTTCAAATGCCGTATCTAAAATTCAAAAAGGAGATGCTTCTGCACAAAGAATTTTGAAAATTTTGCACACTGAAAACAATATCAAAGAAACTGAAAACCCAGTTGAAAATCACAACTTCGAAAATGAAATTGTTTTCAAGAATATTTCTTTCAAATACCAAGACGAATATGTCTTGAAAAATTTCTCTTTGACCATCCCAAAAGGAAAAACAGTTGCACTGGTAGGGCAGTCAGGAAGTGGTAAGTCAACATTGGCGAATTTGATCACTCGTTTCTATGACGTAAATGAAGGCACTATTGCCATCGACGGAATCAACATCAAAGATTTTTCTAAAAAAGCACTGCGTTCTTTGATGGGAATCGTAACACAAGACTCCATTTTATTCAACGCTACGGTGCATGAAAATCTCGCTCTTGGGGTTGAAAAAAGCACGACAGATGCCATTTTTTCTGCAGCTAAAATTGCCAATGCGCATGCTTTTATAGAGGATTTACCTGAGGAATACAATACCAACATTGGAGACAATGGAAATCGTTTGTCCGGTGGACAAAAACAACGCTTAAGTATTGCTCGAGCTGTATTGAAAAATCCACCCATCATGATATTAGATGAAGCAACATCTGCATTGGATACCGAATCAGAACAATTGGTGCAAAATGCTTTGGAAAAAATGATGGAAAACAGAACTTCTATGGTCATTGCTCATAGACTATCTACAATTCAAAAAGCAGATACTATAGTGGTCTTGCACAAAGGTGAGATTTCAGAACAGGGAACACACGAGGAATTGATTGCAAAAAAAGGAACTTATTACAACTTGGTGAATATGCAAGCCTTATAACAAGGCTTAGAAATATCAATTAGAAGCTTTCAAACCTAGTTTCGTTCCATGAGATAGCATCAATTTGTAAGCTGGCTCGTACTCATTTGGAATGTCTCCATCTAGGATCGCTTCTTTGATGACTTCTTTTATTTGTCCGATTTCTCGGCAAGGTTTTAAATTGAAGGTTTTCATGATCAATTCTCCAGAAATAGGAGGTTCAAAATTTCGAACATGGTCTCTTTCTTCAACCTCTTTTATTTTGTCCCGAACAATTTTAAAATTTTGATGGTACTTTTTAAATTTAACAGGATTTTTTGTTGTGATATCGGCTTCACACAAAGTCATCAAACTATCCAAATCTTCTCCTGTATCAAATATCAATCGACGTACCGCTGAATCTGTTACATCGGAGGCAAGCACAATGGGTCGAGAACTCAAAAGCACTAATTTTTGCACAAATTTCATTTTCTGATTCAAGGGCATTTTCAACCTCTTGAACAATTTAAACACCATTTTAGACCCCACAAATTCATGCGCATGAAAAGTCCAACCGATCTTTTTATGAAACTTTTTTGTCGGCGCTTTTCCAATATCGTGCAACAGGGCCGCCCATCGCAACCACAAATCTTGTGTATGTTGTGAAATATTGTCAACTACTTCTAAGGTATGGTAAAAATTGTCCTTGTGCTTTTGTCCTTCTTGTTCATCAATACCTTTCAAATCTGTCAACTCTGGCAAAATACGATGCAACAATCCTGTTTTTTCTAACAACAAAAAACCAATTGAAGGTGTTTTAGAGCACATTATTTTATGCAACTCGTCCATCATTCTTTCTTTGGTAATGATCTCAATTCTTTCAACATTTTTTGCAATAGCATCCATTGATTCTTTTTCAATAGTGAAATTCAATTGCGTCGCAAACCGAATCGCTCGCATCATGCGCAAAGGATCGTCCGAATAGGTGACATCTGGATCTAAGGGTGTTTTCAAAATTTTTGATTCCATATCCGAAATGCCTCCAAAAGGATCCAACAACAAACCAAAATCTTCTTTATTCAAACTCAAAGCCAATGCATTGATGGTAAAATCCCTCCTATTTTGATCTTCTTCTAAAGTTCCTTCACATACCTCAGGATTCCTAGATTTTTCGGAATAAGATTCTTTTCGAGCTCCCACAAACTCAATTTCGACATCATTGAAACGAAGCATGGCAGTTCCGTAGGTTTTAAACACCTGAACTTTTGGTTTGTTCGGCAATAAATTAGCGACCTCCTTCGCCAACTCGATCCCACTTCCTACAGCAACAACATCGATGTCTTTTACTTCGCCTCTTTCGAGTATAAAATCGCGTACATAACCTCCAATAACATAGGTTTTTACTTGCATGCTTTCGGCGGCTTTGGAAATAATTGAAAATATTTCGGCAGTCAATGCCTCTTTGTAATAGTGTTCCTGCATAGGTTATTCTCTGAGAACTTCAATTTCATCATTCTCATTTATGCGAAGAATGGTGGAAGATTTTGAAGCAATTTCATCTTGCCGCAAATTTACTATATAATCTACGGTATCCAAAATAGCAGGAGCTATTTCTGAAAAGGTTTTCGGAGTAGGTGCTCCACTCCTATTCGCGGATGTGGAAACAATCGGCTTTCCAAACTCTCTGATTAAATCTTTGCAAAAATCATCTTCTGGAATCCGAATGGCAACAGTCTTGTCAGCAGCAATCGTATTTTTTGCCAATCCTGTAGAGTGCTTGTAAATAATGGTGGTCGGTTTATTACTTTCTTTTAAAATCGTGAAAATTTTAGCCGGAATACTCCCTACATAGTTTTGCAACATTTCTAGAGAATCTACCAGAACAATAAGGCTTTTAGATTCTTCTCTATTTTTTAATTGATAGATTTTTTGCACTGCTTTTGGATCAGTTGCATCACATCCTAATCCCCAAACCGTATCTGTTGGATATAGTATAACGCTCCCTTCTCGCAAACACTCACAAGAAATTTTTATTTCTTTTTGCATTCTCCTTATCTTTTTTGATTATACGAAACTATAAAATCTTTCGTTAAGATTAAACTTTCTCATGAGTTTCCTATTTTGAACTCAAAAGTATAAATCCTCGTTAGAAATATAGATTGTATTTCTATTTATGCTACGAAGTACTACCCCATCTTTAGTAACAAAATAAAGATGAAATGATAATTGTACGAATAATAGGTGGGATTGGAAATCAAATGTTTCAATACGCATATGCCAAAGCTTTAGAGAAGTCAGGTAAAAAGGTAAGGTTAGATTTATCCAAAATCAAATGTTACAAGCTTCATGGGGGATACCATTTAAACAAATACAATATAGACTTAAAAGAAGCGAATTCAATTTCAACTTTTCTTTCAAAAATTGGAATTCCAAAAACAGTCAAAGAAAAAAATTTATTCTTTGACAAAAACATTGACAAAAATAACATTGATAAAAATGCATATCTCAAAGGTTATTTTCAGACTGAAAAGTATTTCAAAGAAATTCGAAAAACACTCTTAAAACAATTTACCATAACCAAAGACAAGTCTGAATCTACAAAATTTTACGAACAACAAATTACAAACTCTCAAAATAGCTGTTCCATACACGTAAGAAGAGGCGATTATATAAGTAATAAAAAAACAAATAGCATCCATGGAACATGCAGTTTGGGTTACTACAAAAAAGCTATTGCCACAATTAACAAAGAGCAAAAAAGTATTCAATTTTATATTTTCTCAGATGATATTTTATGGACTAAAAAAAACTTAATTGTTAAAAACGCAATTTATGTTGACCATAAATGTTCGCCAAATGAAGACATGTATTTGATGAGTTTATGTAAAAACAACATCATCGCTAATAGCAGTTTTTCTTGGTGGGCCTCTTGGCTCAATAAAAACCAAGACAAAATTGTTATATCGCCCAGACAATGGTTTGTAGAAAAAGAAAACGAGGTTGCTTGCAAAAATTGGATCAAACTATGAAATCATACAAAGCATACTACATCAATTTAGATAAAAGTACTGACCGTAAAAACTTTATGGAAAAACAATTCAAAGAATTAAATATTCCATTGACAAGGTTTCCTGGCATATATGGAAAAGAGCTCGACAACGAATTATTAAAAAAAACGAAACAAAAACATCATCTACTTACGCACTATCCTTTGCCAAATGATGGTGAAATTGGACTAACCTTAACTTATTTTTCTATTTGGAAAAAAATAGCCCGACAGGATGAAGATTTTGCCATAGTACTAGAAGACGACGCTTTAGTGACAAAAGAATTTTTTACCGATTTAAAAAATATATTAAACGAACTCTCTCTTGATGATTTTGTTGATATTTCTGGGCGAAAAGGTGTTTTAAATTACGATGACAATGAATACACTAATACCTTTGTAATACCCCCATTACAAACCACAGGGCAAATCATTGGAAAAGAAGCTGCGAAAAAACTTTACAGTAATTTAGACCATTATTATTCACCTATTGATGTAATGATACAGGATATATTCAAACACAAAGTAAAAATTAACGTTGCAAAAAAGCAGTATGTTTCAAGTAATGATAAAAACATTGGGGGAAGCACCATTCAAAAAAACAGAATGCACATTTCTAAAAAAATAATTCGGGAAATATTTAGACCTATTTGGCAACTTACATCATTATTAACCTACAAACCCTTTCGATTTATAAAAAAT
>CAJQMT010000042.1 GCA_905479475.1 uncultured Flavobacteriaceae bacterium | reverse complement strand
TTGACTGGCAGTCAAGAGGTCGTGGGTTCGACTCCCATCTTCTCCACTTCATTATCCCCAAGAATAATAATTTATTCTTGGGAATATTTTTTTCTAAAAACACCGAAATCAGTCCTAAAAAAATTCGACTTCATTCCCCTCTGCTACACATTTGATCAGCTTATACAAGACTGGGATTACAGCAGAGAAATACGTATAGCTTATTTTATAGGATAAACAAATTTCGACCCAAAAAAATCAATTCTAAATTCTGTCAAAGCTTCTTTGAAATGTAATTCATAAATCCTCTTAATTTTAAGAAAACTCTCACGTTTAACTTCAAATTATTAAGTACCTTTAGGCTGTGAAAAAAAATGTGATCGTTATTGGTTCTGGTGTGGGAGGACTTTCTATCGCCATTCTTTTGGCCAAAAAAGGGTACGAGGTTACTGTACTTGAAAAAAACGCCAGTTTTGGAGGTCGTGGTGGAGTCTTTCATGCCAAAGGATTTCAATTTGACATGGGACCCTCGTGGTATCTAATGCCGGATATTTTTGAACATTTCTTTTCACTTATTGGAGAAGATACGAAAGACTATTTCGAGCTCAAGCGATTAGACCCGTCCTATAAAATTTGGTTTGAAGAACAGAAGAAACCAGTTGAAATGACTTCAGATCTCAAGAGAGATGCCCAGCTCTTTGAGTCGTATGAGCCCGGAGTGATGAAGAAAATCAATATTTACCTTAAAGAAGCGGCAGCAAAATACAACATTTCAAAGAATACCTTTATCTACAAGCCCTTTAACAATGTTTTGGATTTTTTTGACAAGCGGACGCTGTTTTTGTGGACAAAGTTTTCCGTGATATCCTCATTTCACAAGCATATTGCGACCTATGTAAAGCACCCTGCGATAAGAAAAATTTTACAATACCCATTGTTGTTTTTGGGCACATCCCCTTACAAGGCGCCCGCTGTTTACTCCCTAATGAATCATATTGATTTCGAAATGGGTGTTTTTTATCCCATGGGAGGAATGACAAAAATATTCGAATCGCTCCACAGTATTGCGAAAAAAAATGGTGTCAAATTTATTTTCAACACTGCAGTGGAAAAAATTCTTGTAGAAAATAAAAAAGCAGTTGGGGTAGCAACAAAAGAAGCGAAGCTCTCGGCAGACATCATTGTTTCCAATGCAGATTATCACTTTACAGAAATGCACTTGCTCGATAAAAAAAATAGACAGTTCTCAGAAAAGTACTGGAACAGCAGAACTATGGCACCGTCTGGATTTATTATTTATTTGGGTGTTGATAAACAATTTGATTCGCTGAAACACCACAATCTTTTCTTTGCTGAAAAATGGAAAGAAGGATTTGAAGCTATTTTTAAAGGAGAAACACTTCCCGAAAGCCCGTCCTACTATATTTGTGCTCCGAGCAAAACCGATGCTTCTGTGGCACCCGAAGGCTGTGAGAATCTCTTTGTTTTGGTGCCGACAACTACCAATTTGAAACTGGATGAGGCAACAATAAAAGCTTACAGAGATAAGATCATAACCCATATGATCGAAACTATGAACTTAGAAGGCCTGGAAGATCGTATTATTTTTGAGCGCGTTTTCACAGGCCATGACTTTTCTACGCTTTACAATGCCTACAAAGGTACGGCATTGGGCTTGGCACAAAACCTAATGCAAACTGCCGTATTTCGACCCAAAACGAAGTCAACCAAAGTAAAAAACATGTATTACACAGGCGCCAACACCAATCCTGGAATCGGCGTTCCCATGTGTCTTATCAGTTCGCAAATTGTATACAAACGAATTCATGGCATTATGCACGGACATCCGCTTTCTGCTGAGGATACTAAATTTAAGACCAAATAAATGAAACAATTCGATTGGGTGTTTACCATTAGCAGACCTCGATTTTGGCCCTATCTTGCAGGGCCATGGGCTGTGGGTATGGTAACCGCATCAAATTCTATAAGTGATTTTAAAAGTTCATTGTTTTGGATTGGTTTCTTGTTCTTTCTATGGCCGGCCAACTTTTTTCTCTATGGTTTGAATGATTACGCAGACGGAGACACGGATAAGTACAATCCAAAAAAACAACAATATGAAAATCTTTACCAAACAAATCAGAATACCATTTTATGGATCATTTTTGCTTTAATCGCTGTCCTCGCAGGAATATTTATATGTTTTTTTCCAACTGTTGAATCTCAAATCGTCTTTGTGATTTGGGTACTTTTTTCTACGTTTTACTCGGTGCCTCCTTTGAGGTTTAAGGCAAGATTATTAATGGATTCTTGTTCAAATGTTCTCTATATTCTTCCTGGAATCATGGTCTTTTTAATGTTTGAGCCCTTGGCAAAGTTGTCCTGGCCTTTGGTAGTGGCTGCTTGGGTATGGGCCATGGGAATGCATTTATTTTCAGCCTTGCCAGATATAAAATCAGATCGCAGTGCGAAGGTAAAAACCACAGCTGTTTGGCTCGGCTTTAAAAAAGCGACCTTACTGACCATGGCATACTATAGCACAGCAGCGTTACTTTGTGGGCTCTATGCCAATATTTGGCTGGGGGTTTTGGCTTTTTTGTGTTACGGCATGCCAACAACCTATATTTACTTTTCCAAAAACACAGAAAGTGTATTTCTATTGTATAAGAAATTTCCTTTTATCAATTTATTTTTTGGTGCCACGCTCTTTATCTACGTCATTTTTAAACACAATTTACTCTTCTCATAAACTCATGAAAAAAGTACAATTCATTACAGTGGCATGCGCCTTGCTTATGACGTTCATCGGCTTCTTTGCTTACACTGCTCGTAACGAATATTTTTCAGTCATTCCAATGCTTCTATTGGCTGTTCCAGCCTATTTTGCATTACTAAAAACAAACTTTCGCAAAGGTTTGCTGTTCATTGCAATCTTAAGCTGTTATGCCACCGCCATTGAAGCACTGAGCATACAGACTTCATTTCCATACGGTGCTTTTGAATACAATGCACAACTTGGGTACAAACTCTTTGATTTGGTGCCTTGGACGGTTAGTTTTGGATGGGTCCCATTGGTAATTGGCTGTTTTGCGCTAAGCAGCTGGATTTTTAACAAAAGAAGCTATCAATTCTTTGCAGGCGTTCTCTTTTTAGTTGTTTCAGACTTAATTATAGACCCGGGAGCGGTATTGATGAATTTTTGGACTTGGACCTATCCAGGCATGTACTACAGCATTCCCTTTTCAAATTATTTAGGATGGATTTTATCCTCTATTATTGGAGGAATGATATTTTTTTCGATAGTTCCAAAAAAGGACATTCAGCACCTGCCGTTTTATAGCACTTATACCTTGGCTTTGGGAAATGCATTTTGGATGGGTGTGACCTTGAACGCAGGCTATTGGATTCCTTTTTCCGTTGGTGTATTATTGCAACTCGTTGTTCTACTGTTTTGCAATAAAAATTTTAAATTCGACTAAATCCATCTCAAAATAACTCGATTTTACTCCCATCTTCTCCGTCGAAAAATAGCGAAAGACGTATCGAACGACAGGGCTTTTTTTGGGATAGCACACAGAGAAAATATTCTCTTACAGTTTTTTTGACACAAAAACCCAATATTGTTTGAGTATTATTCAAGGATTTAGGATTTTTTTAATGAATTATTTTCAAAATAGGTGTATTTTTTAAATTATTGTAAATATTAAAATTTTAACCTCTTACCCCATGAAAATTCTAAATTTAATGTACGTTTTCGCTTTCTTGTTATTTGTGTCTTGTTCCTCTTCCGATGATGATGAGGCTGTAGCGGATGGAAATGAAGACAACACTACTCCCAAAACTGTCTTTGAGAGACTGCAAAACAACACCTACAAACAGATTGAAAAGCCAGGTGACTGTTTATTTTGTGAAGACGAAATAAACTATTATTCATTCTCAACCCAAAGTCTTATTATCAACGGAACCACACTTAATGGAACTTGTGAGGATTATGAAATCAACGCAATTGGTGATTGCGAGGGTTGCGCTGTGATTGTTGAAGACACAGTTGATAAACTCGTTGTAACCCCATCAGGGGCGCCAGTAAATCAGACAATTACATTTCTTTCTGAGACTCAGATTCAGATTGAATTTCCAGTTCCAATTTTTGGTGCGACTTGGACAGCCGATTTGTATACAGGTGATGTCCCAGATTGTGAATAAACACGCATACAATAAACACGCGTAGTGGCATAGTTCAAAGTTTGTAAGTGCGCATTTGTAGTTTGTCTTGTAGTATTCAAAATATGTACAACATTTTAATGTTATATAGAAAAAACCCTTCGATTAGAAGGGTTTTTTGTTCGAATTAAAAAAATGGAGTAAGTCTATATTCTGTTGGTACGTTGACTTTACTCATGCAAAGAAGACGCTTTCCTGCCAAAAGATGAATTTCCGTTTTCAGGGTGTTTGTATTTCCGATTGAACGAAAGAAAAACCGTTTTAAAGCGAAGCGCTTGAACGAATGCGGGATCTCTCAAATTAGCCATCGTAGTATTTGAATATCTAAGTTTATGTACAGCAAGGTTTTAAGCCAAAAAAAATAAAGAATGGATACTGTAAAAAGTTTCAAAAATATTGTATTTTTTGTTGTTAGATTTGTACTTTTGAAGCCGATTTTAAAGAGACACTAAAATAAATATTTTAAGATGGCAAAAACATTATTTGACAAGGTATGGGATTCACACGTGGTACGCAAAGTAGAAGACGGACCAGATGTGTTTTTTATCGACCGTCATTTTATCCATGAAGTTACAAGTCCAGTAGCCTTCTTAGGATTGGAAAGTAGAGGAAATAGCGTGGTGTACCCTAAGCGTACCTTCGCAACAGCAGATCACAATACCCCAACCATCAATCAGCATTTGCCAGTGGAAGATCCATTGTCTGCAAATCAATTGGATGCTTTGGAAAGAAATGCAAAAAAACATGGAATTTCTCATTGGGGATTGGGTGATATCAACAATGGAATTGTGCATATTGTAGGTCCAGAAAACGGAATTACGTTGCCTGGCGCTACGATTGTTTGTGGAGATTCACACACATCAACGCATGGAGCTTTTGGAGCCATTGCCTTTGGTATTGGAACCTCAGAAGTAGAGATGGTGTTGTCAACACAGTGTATCATGCAGCCAAAACCTAAAAAAATGCGTATCAACGTAAATGGAAAATTAGGTTTGGGTGTGACACCAAAAGATGTTGCTTTGTACATCATTGCACAACAAACAACTTCAGGAGCCACAGGATATTTTGTAGAATATGCAGGAGATGTTTTTGAAGACATGACCATGGAAGGACGTATGACGGTATGTAACTTGTCCATTGAAATGGGAGCCCGTGGAGGGATGATTGCACCAGATCAAAAAACATTTGATTACATCGCTGGTCGCGCTCAAACACCTAAGGGTGCTGATTGGGACAAAGCCATGACTTATTGGGACACCTTGAAAACCGATGAGGAAGCAACCTTTGATGTTGAGTTCAATTACGAAGCTTCAGACATTGAACCAATGATTACTTATGGAACCAACCCAGGAATGGGAATGGGAGTTACCAATTCAATTCCTACAGCCGATGCGGTAGAAGGAGGAGCAGATACCTATAAGAAATCTTTGGGGTATATGGATTTCAACGAAGGAGACTCCATGATTGGGAAAAAGATTGATTTTGTGTTTTTAGGTTCTTGTACAAACGGACGTATCGAAGATTTTAGAGCGTTTTGTTCTATTGTTGAAGGACGTAAAAAGGCAGACAATGTAACTGCTTGGTTGGTGCCTGGATCTCACAAAGTAGTAGATCAAATCAAAGAAGAAGGATTGGATGCCATTATTGAAGCAGCAGGGTTTGTTTTAAGAGAACCAGGATGTTCCGCATGTTTGGCAATGAATGATGATAAAATTCCAGCAGGGAAATTGTCTGTTTCAACTTCTAACAGAAACTTTGAAGGCCGTCAAGGACCGGGATCTAGAACTTTGTTGGCTTCTCCATTAGTAGCCGCGGCTTCTGCTGTAGAAGGTGTAGTAACGGACCCAAGAACAATCTTAAATGCAAACGCTTAAAAATAGAACACAATGGCTTACGATAAATTTGGAGTATTAACAAGTACAGCGTATCCCTTACCAACAGAAAATGTGGATACAGATCAAATCATTCCTGCTCGTTTCTTAAAAGCTACGGAGCGTAAAGATTTTGATATCAATTTTTTCCGTGATTGGAGATACAATGCAGATGGAACACCGAAAGCAGATTTCCCATTAAATCAAGAAAAATATGCAGGGTCTAAAATCCTTGTCGGAGGGAGTAATTTTGGTTCAGGATCGTCAAGAGAACACGCAGCATGGTCTGTGTATGATTTTGGATTGAGATGCGTAATCTCTTCTGCCTTCGCAGATATTTTCAAAAACAATTGTTTGAACGTGGGCGTATTACCAGTTCAGGTTTCCGTTGAATTTGCAGACAAATTGTTCGCAGCAATCGAAGCAGATCCAAAAGCGGCAATCAAAGTAGATTTGCCAAATCAAACAGTTACTTTGGTAGCGACAGGAGAATCAGAATCTTTTGTGATCAACGGTTACAAAAAAGGCAATATGTTGAATGGATTTGACGACATTGATTATTTAAAAAATATCGAAGAAGAAATTACTGTCTTTGCGGAAAAACGCCCTTTTTAAAGAAGGATGTTTTTTCATATATTTATAAAAAGCGTTTCAACATTTTGTGTTGAACGCTTTTTGTGGATTAAATAAGAAAGAGAAAAATCTTTTTCAAAAACTTTGAATCGCTGAAAATGAAGAAAAGAAAGATCGAAATCATGGATACCACACTTCGCGATGGTGAACAAACCTCGGGAGTGTCTTTTTCTGTTTCTGAAAAACTGACCATTGCAAAACTACTGCTTGAGGAGCTGAAGGTAGACCGTATCGAAATTGCTTCTGCAAGAGTTTCTAAAGGAGAGCTTGAGGCAGTGCAAAGCATCACTTCATGGGCCACTGAAAATAACTTTTTAGACAAAATAGAAGTTTTGACATTTGTAGATGGTGGAAAATCCATCCAATGGATGTTGGATGCAGGAGCCAAAGTGCAAAACTTATTGACAAAAGGATCGTTGAATCATTTGACACATCAATTGAAAAAAACACCAAAAGCACATTTTTCAGAAATTGCAGATGCGATTGATTTGGCCAGAGAAAAAGGAATAGAAACCAACGTGTATTTGGAAGATTGGAGCAATGGAATGCGGAATTCTTCAGAATATGTCTTTCAGTTTTTAGATTTTCTGACTTCTCAAGATATCAGAAGAATATTATTACCAGACACCTTAGGAGTGTTGACTCCA
This sequence comes from uncultured Flavobacteriaceae bacterium, assembly GCA_905479475.1. Lineage (GTDB taxonomy): Bacteria > Bacteroidota > Bacteroidia > Flavobacteriales > Flavobacteriaceae > Flavicella. The sequence continues at coordinate 23,200 of CAJQMT010000042.1, read as the reverse complement.
AAAGAGTCCTTTGGCTTTATAAAACAATTAAGGGAAAAATATCCAACGATACATTTTGATTTTCACGCTCATAATGATTACGATTTGAGTGTGGCCAATGTAATGGAAGCCTTAGATGCCGGTGTAAATGGCTTGCATTTGACTGTAAATGGAATGGGTGAAAGAGCAGGGAATGCTCCTTTGGCCAGTGTGATTGCTGTCATCAATGATTTCATGCCATCTTTGGAAATAAACGTACAAGAGTCGTCTTTGAACAAAGTGAGTAAACTCGTTGAGAATTTTTCAGGATTTCGAATCCCTGTTAACAAGCCCGTAGTTGGAGCCAATGTGTTTACACAAACAGCCGGAATTCACGCGGATGGAGACAATAAGAAAAATTTGTATTTCAATGACTTGTTGCCAGAACGTTTTGGAAGAAAACGAAAATACGCATTGGGAAAAACCTCGGGAAAAGCAAACATTCAGAAAAATTTGCAAGACTTAGGTTTGCAGTTGAACGACGATGATTTGAAAAAAGTGACCCAACGAATTATTGAGTTGGGAGATAAAAAAGAATTGGTTACCCAAGAAGATTTGCCTTACATCATTTCAGACGTATTAGACAGTTCCTCTTATGAGGAAAAGGTAGTCGTAGAAAGTTACGTTTTGACACATGCAAGCGGTTTGAAACCGACCACCACGGTTGCTTTGAAAATCAATGGAAAAACCTTTGAGGCAAACGCGAATGGAGACGGTCAATTTGATGCGTTTATGAATGCTGTTAAAAAAGTATACGCAGCGCATACAAACAAAACATTGCCCAAATTGATTGACTATGCAGTGCGTATTCCACCAGGTTCAAATTCAGATGCCTTGTGTGAAACCATTATTACCTGGCAGCAAGGAAAAAAAGAATTCATTACCCGAGGGTTGGATTCCGATCAAACCGTATCGGCCATTACTGCCACCCAAAAAATGTTGAATATCTTAGAAATGTAGGTTTTTACAAACCCAGAAAAATAAATAACTGACTTGATAAAAGTCCAACTTTAACAATAAGAAAAAAATGAAATTAAACATCGCCCTTTTAGCCGGAGACGGAATTGGACCAGAAGTAATTGATCAGGCTGTAAAAGTATCTGACGCTGTCGCTTCAAAATTCGGACATGAAATTACTTGGAAGCCTGCCTTGACAGGAGCTGCTGCAATTGATGCAGTAGGAGAACCTTATCCAGATGAAACACATGAAATCTGTACGTCATCAGATGCTGTGCTTTTTGGTGCTATTGGACATCCTAAATTTGACAATGATCCTTCTGCAACGGTTCGTCCAGAGCAGGGTTTGTTGAAAATGCGTAAAAAATTAGGGCTGTTCGCAAACGTACGACCTACTTTTACATTCCCGTCTTTGTTGGACAAATCACCTTTGAAAAGAGAACGTATCGAAGGAACCAACTTGGTGTTTTTGAGAGAATTGACAGGAGGGATTTACTTTGGAGACAAAGGAAGAAGAGACGGTGGAGAAACTGCTTTTGACAATTGTGTTTACACGAGAGAAGAAGTACAACGTTTGGCAAAAAAAGGATTTGAATTGGCGATGACACGTTCTAAAAAACTGTGTTGTGTGGACAAGGCAAATGTTTTGGAGACATCCCGTTTGTGGAGAGAAACTGTACAAGCTATGGAAAAAGATTACCCAGAAGTTGAAGTAGCTTATGAGTTTGTAGATGCCGTAGCGATGCGTTTGGTACAATGGCCAAATTCATACGACGTATTGATTACAGAAAATCTATTTGGAGATATTTTAACAGATGAGGCTTCGGTAATTTCAGGGTCTATGGGCTTGATGCCATCTGCTTCTATGGGAGCTGATATCGCTTTGTTTGAACCGATTCACGGGTCTTATCCACAAGCTACCGGATTGAATATAGCCAACCCAATGGCAACGGTATTGTCCGCTGCGATGATGTTTGAAAACTTCGGATTGCAAGAAGAAGGAAAAGCAATTAGAGCCGCTGTCAACAAAGCCTTGGCAGAAGGTATTGTAACAGAAGATTTGGCTGATGGAGGAAAAGCTTATGGAACAACTGAAGTTGGAGATTTCTTGGCAAAGAGTATCTAAATTTCAATAAAATAATAATGAGAGTCGATAGTTTATCTATCGACTCTTTTTTTTTGCCTACATATTAATTAACAGTATTATAAAGACTTACATACAATCAATTAACATATGTGAATTTAATTTGTTAAAAATAAATTCATGTCAGAGTCTGAAATTAAAAAAGAGAAAAGAGCAGTTGAATTGCTGGTGTTGTCCGATATCCACATAGGTACGGTTGGGTGTAATGCAAAGGAGTTGTTAAAATATTTAAAGTCGATTCAACCTAAAAAGGTGGTGTTGAATGGAGATATTATTGATATATGGCAATTCAAAAAGAAATATTGGCCAAAATCACATATGAAAATTATCAAGCATATTGTTGGTTGGGTATCAAAAGGTGTTGAGGTAATTTACATTACTGGTAACCATGATGAAATGCTTCGAAAATTTGCTGGTTTTCAAATGGGGACTTTATCAATAGAAAATAAGGCGATTTTAGAATTGGACGGAAAGAAAGCATGGTTTTTTCATGGAGATGTGTTTGATGTTACCATGCAACATTCAAAATGGTTGGCTAAATTAGGTGCAGTTGGTTACGATTTTTTAATAGTTTTGAATTGTACGGTGAATACAATTCGGAAAACGTTTGGATTTGAAAGAGTTTCTTTTTCGAAAAAAATAAAAGATAAAGTTAAAGGTGCTGTCAAATTCGTCAATAATTTTGAAAAAGTAGTTACTGATATTTCAATTGATAAAAATTACGATTTTGTTTTGTGTGGTCATATTCATAAGCCAGAGATTAAAAAAGTTGAGAACGAAGATGGTGAAACTATGTACTTGAATTCTGGGGATTGGATAGAGAATTTAACAGCATTGGAATATCATGATAAGAAGTGGCGTTTGTATAGATATGAAGAAGACGAACAAATTTCTGTGCACGAGCAAGATGTAGAAACGGTAGATGAGTTAGATCATTCTTCCAAAGAGGTGTTCGAAAAAATGTTGAAGGAATTTAATTTATTGAAATAATGAAAGTATTGTATGCAATACAAGGGACTGGAAATGGTCATTTAAGTCGGGCTAAAGAAGTTATTCCTGCACTTTTAAATAGAGTTGAGGTTGATATTTTGCTAAGTGGTACACAAGCCGATGTAACTTTACCTTTTGATGTAAAGTATAACCTGAAAGGTTTGAGTTTTTATTTTGGTAAAAAAGGAGGAGTTGATTTTTACAAAACCTTTAAAAACAATCATGTGAGACGCTTTTTGAAAGAAGTTCGAAATTGCCCAGTAGAAAATTATGATTTGGTGATAAATGATTTTGAACCGGTAAGCGCTTGGGCTTGTAAATTAAAGAATGTGAATTGCATTTCTCTCAGTCATCAATCTTCTTTACTTTCTCCTAAAGTACCACAACCGAGTTATAAAGATTTTTTTAGCCGCATGATTTTAAAATATTATGCACCTGCGATTCAAAGCTTCGGAATGCATTTTAAGCGTTACGATTCTAATATTTATTTGCCAATTATTAGAAACGATATTCGACAGTTAAGAGTGTCGTCTGGAAAGCATTATACAGTGTATTTACCTTCTTATAGCGACAAAAAAATAATTGAGATCTTATCAAAGATAGAAAAAGTGGAGTGGCAGGTTTTTTCAAAAACATGCAAAAAGTCTTATAAAAAGAGAAATGTAGTAGTCAAGCCAATTACTAGTAAAAAATTTGAAAATAGCATTGCTTCTTCTTTGGGAGTCATTTGTGGAGCAGGTTTTGAAACACCAGCAGAAGCACTCTTTTTGGGTAAAAAATTATTGGTGATTCCAATGGTTGGACAATACGAACAACATTTTAATGCCGCAGGCTTAAAAGATTTAGGTGTTCCTGTTCTGAAAAAGTTAAAGAAAAAAAATATTCAAAAAATAAAAAAATGGGTCAAAAGTAAAAAGGTTGTGGAAGTTAGCTTCCCTGATGAAACCCAGTTTATTGTAGATTCTTTACTCTCAAAATATATTATAGCAACCGAGCTTTCCAATAAGTTGTTGGAAGAAGTTTAAAAAAAAAGGGTGTTTGAAATTGTCAAACACCCTTTTTTATTTCTATGATAGAAGGTTTCTTAACCTTTAATTTGAATATTAGTAAATTCTTTGGAAACGACTAAAGTGTTATTTTCAAATGAAACATCTTTCAGATCGACATACTCATTGTCTACCTTGATTGAATTTACTTTGAAAGGAAGCCCAACGAGATTGATTTTATAGGTCTCGTAGTTTGTTTTGTACTTTCCTGTTTTGTGAATACGTATGATGAGTTTGTTCTTTTTCCCTTCTAGGTTGAATTTTTTCAAACTGTAGCGTCCTTTGGTGTAGTCGTAACCATCATCTGCATCTTCGTACAATTGGGAATCTTCTTTTCCGTTTTTATAATACACATCTAAGGTCAGTTGCTCAATATCCTTTTCACCGACATATTGCTGTACTGGATATTTTGGGATAATAGCACCTGCCTTTATGAAAAGAGGCATGCTATCAAAATCAGCATCTACCCAAGTTTCTTTCCCCCCTGAAACAACTTCATTTGTCCAATAGTTGAACCATTCTCCTCTTGGAATGTACATGCGTCTTCCTTTGGCATTAGGTTCGTTGATTGGACATACTAAAATTTGATTTCCACAGATAAATTCATCGGTTCTGTAATGTGTTTGAGAATCTTCTTGATCATACAATACCAAAGATTTGAGCATTGGTGATTTGTCTTCAGAATATTGGTAAAAAGAGGTGTATAGATAAGGTAATAATTGGTAGCGAATTTCAATAAATTTACGTACCACATCGGTGACAGTAACATCAAAAGCCCAAGGTTCTTGATCTCCATGATCTCCCGATGAGTGCGTTCTACAAAAAGGGTGAAAAACACCCAATTGTATCCAACGCGCATACAATTCACCATTGGGTTGTTCCGCAAACCCTCCAATATCGGAGCCCGCAAAAGAAAAACCAGACAACGCCAAACGTTGTGCTTGAATGTTGGCAATTTGCAAGTGTTCCCAAGTTGCTACATTGTCTCCCATCCAAGTTGAGGTGTATCGTTGTGTTCCAGAGTAGGCTGAACGTGTAATCACAAATGGACGTTTTGGATAGTTGAAACGTTTTAGTCCGTGATACGTGGCTCTAGCCATCTGCATTCCGTAAATATTATGAGCTTTTTGATGACTACATGGGTTTCCATCGTAATCGTGTCTTACATCTGGTGGAAATGTTTTTCCAGGAACATCCATGACAGCGGGTTCATTCATATCGTTCCAGACTCCTTTTACACCAATTTCTTCTATCAGTTCTTTGAACAAGCCAGCCCACCATTCTCTTACTTCCGGTCTTGTGAAATCTGGGAAATAACATTCTCCAGGCCATACCTTTCCTTTCATGTAAGGGCCATCTGCACGTTTGCAGAAGTAATCTTTGTCCAAGGCCTCTTTGAAGACACTGTACTCGTTATCAATTTTAATTCCCGGATCAATAATAACAACCGTTTTAAACCCATCATCAGACAATTCTTTGACCATTCTTTTTGGGTCGGGAAAATAATCTTTGCTCCAAGTAAAGCAACGGAAACCTTCCATATAGTCAATGTCCAAGTAAATGGCATCGCAAGGGATTTTTAAGTCTCGAAATTTTTGCGTGATTTCTTTGACATTGGATTCTGGATAATAACTCCATTTGCATTGGTGATATCCTAAGGCCCATAATGGTGGTAGTTCCGGTGTCCCCGTCAAGTCTGTATAGCTTGTCACAACATCTTGCATTTTTGGACCGTAAATGAAGTAATAGTTCATCTCTCCTCCCTGAGCCCAAAAGCTGGTCACATTTCTTCTTTCATGACAAAAGTCAAAATAGGTTTTGAAAGTATTGTCAAAGAAAATACCGTAGGACTTGTTGTTGTGCAAACCGGTATAAAAAGGGATCGATTTGTAAATAGGGTCTGTGTCTTTTCCAAAAGCGTAGGAGTCTGTTGCCCAATTTTCAAAACGTCTTCCTTTCAAGTTCAAATGTTGTGGTTTGTCTCCTAAACCGTAATAGCTTTCTCCGTTTTGAGCGGCTTTGCTCATCTTTACAATGTCTCCCCCCAATTCGTAACTTTCTTCCCAATGAAATCCTAGTTCGTCTTCACAAATCAAGGTGTTGTCATTGGCATCGTAAATGGTTTTTCGAAGATCTGCTTTGTAGATGTAGCAAATTAGTTTAGAGGTGGTGATCACGTATTTTTCTGTATCGTCATGAATTTCCAAATGATTGTACCCTCGATTCGCATCTTTTGCAATTGCATAAGAAAAATCCTTGTCGAATTTACCTACAGTTGTGTAGCGAAAACGAAGCATACTGTCTCTCAAAACAGTAAGCTGAAGAGTGACATTGTTGGCAGTTGAAAAATGCAGGACATCTACATCTTTCGTGTAGTTTGTTATCGTAGAAGGAAAAAGATTTCCTTTGTATTCTAGTTCGGTGTTTAATATCATAATTACTAGTCTTTTGACTGAGTTGCAAAACTACTTAAAATATTGAAAGTAGTATGTCTCGAAGGGTAAAATTTGCTAAAAAAAGACTGTTTTTAAATGGCTTGAAATCATCCTTTAAAAAAGCATTTCAAAGTGCAATAAATAGCCTGCGAAATAATAGTTTATTTTGTGATTTTAAAAATAGCAATTCCCAGAGGAGGTAGGGTAATTTCCGCGGAATTGGATTTGAAGTCCCAAGGTTTTTTATTGATTTTTATTTTTTTCGAATTGATCACGCCACTTCCCCCATACATTTTTGAATCACTGTTCAGTACTTCCACTAAATTTCCAGAAGCAGGAATTCCCAACAGGTGTTTCTCTCTTACAACCGGTGTGAAATTACAAGCAATGATAAGATCGTTTTTTGCATCGTGCCCTTTTCGAATAAATGAAATGATGGAGTCTTCATGGTTTTCATAATGAATCCACTCAAAACCCTCAATCCCAAAAGATTTTTCATACAAAGCAGGAGATTTTTTATAGAGTTTGTTCAAGTCTTTTACAAAGTCTTTCATTTTTTGGTGGCCTTCGTCTTGTAAAAGGTTCCAGTCCAAACTTTTTTGAAAGTCCCATTCCGCTTCTTGCCCAAATTCACTCCCCATAAACAAGAGATTGGCTCCGGGATGCGCGTACATGTATCCGTAAAGAAGCCTTAAGTTGGCGAGCTTTTGCCATTTGTCTCCAGGCATTCTACCTAAAATGGAGTGTTTTCCATAAACCACTTCATCATGAGAGAGCGGTAGCATGAAGTTTTCGGTAAAGGCGTAGGCGAGACTGAATGTAATTTTGTTGTGGTGGTATTTTCGATTGATACTGTCTTCTTTAAAATATTCCAAGGTGTCGTGCATCCATCCCATCATCCATTTCATTCCAAAGCCAAGCCCTCCTAAATTTTCGGGTTTGGTAACCATCGGAAATGCAGTCGATTCTTCTGCGATGGTTTGCACTCCTTCGAAGCTAGCATAGACCTCTGTATTGAAATCTTTTAGAAAGGAGATGGCATCTAAGTTTTCCCTCCCACCGTACATGTTGGGTTCCCATTCTCCATCTTCTCGAGAATAGTCTAAATATAGCATTGAAGCAACAGCATCTACACGCAATCCATCTATGTGGTATTTGTCAAGCCAGAAAATGGCATTGCTAATTAAAAAGGAGCGCACTTCGTTTCTTCCATAATTAAAAATCAAACTTTTCCAATCTTGATGATATCCTTTCCTTCTGTCAGGATGTTCGTACAAGTGAGATCCATCAAAGAAGCCAAGGCCATGATCGTCTGAAGGGAAGTGAGACGGAACCCAATCTAAAATTACCCCAATGTCATTTTGATGCAACTGATCGATCAAAAACATGAAGTCTTTTGGAGTTCCAAAGCGTGAGGTGGGGGCAAAATAACCCACCAATTGATATCCCCAAGACGGATCGTATGGATACTCCATAATAGGCATGAATTCTACATGTGTAAATTCCATTTCTTTGAGGTAGCTGACGAGTTTGTCAGCCAATTCAAGATACGTCAAAGGTCGGTTTTTCTCTAAATTATACATCCAAGAGCCTAGGTGAACCTCTAAAACAGCATAGGGTTTGTCGAGTCCATTTTTGTCTTTTCTGTAAGAAATCCAATCTTTGTCTTTCCATGCATAATTTTCAATATCATAGGCAACAGAGGCCGTTCTTGGAGGTTGCTCGCATGCGAATGCATAAGGGTCCGCTTTTTCCGTAACGATGCCATTGTTGTTGCTGTGAATTTTGTATTTGTATTGTACGCCCATTTTCAATCCAGGAATGAATCCTTCCCAGATTCCAGAGTCGTCCCATCGTACTTGAAGGAGGTGCTCAGTGGCATTCCAGAAATTGAATTCTCCAACAACGTAGACATGATTGGCAGAGGGTGCCCAAACAGCAAAATAGATACCTTCTACACCATCGACAGTGGCGGGGTGTGCACCAAATTTTTCATAGAGTCTGTAGTGTTTTCCAGCTTTGAATAAATTGATGTCAAATTCGGTGAATAAACTATGTGTTTTTACATTACTCATATCTTACGAGAATCTTAGTTTTGGGGTAAAAAGTTGATGCAAAGGGTTTTCGATGAAACTTCTGAAACAACTTGTAAATTTTTAAAAAGGCATTTTGATTAGGAAAGGAGTTTAAATAACCGTTCCACTTTTGATGACTGCTTTGCTTTTAATAACAACAATTCCGTCTCTTACCGTATACGTCTTCGTATCAACATCCTTCAAATGAGGGCCTCCATTGATGCGCACATCATTGCCGATACATGCGTTTTTATCTACGATGCAATTGTTGATATAACAGCGGTCTCCAATACCCATATAAGGTTTTTTTGTTTGGATACAATCCGCAATTTCTTCAATACTTTGGTAGTGGTCGTTCCCCATAATATAAGTATTGGAAACGGTGGTTCCTACACCAATTCGACTACGGATTCCAACCACGGAACGTTCAATTCTACTTGCACTGATAATCCCGCCTTCAGCGATCAGTGTTTTTTCCAAGGCTGTTCCGGTAATTTTGGATGGAGGTAATATTCTTGCCCGTGTCAAGACACTTTTTGATTTGTCAAACAAATTGAAATCAGGAATTGAATCTGTCAATCCTAAATTGGCATCAAAGAAAGAGGCAATGGTTCCGATATCGGTCCAATAACCGCCATATTGAAAGCTCATTACTTTTTGTTTGTCAATTGCTTGAGGGATGATCTCACCACCAAAATCTAAGGTGTCTTTGTGTTCTTCCAATACTTTGGAAAGAAAACCTCTGTTGAAAATATAGATACCCATGGAAGCCAAATGGTTTCTTCCTTGCTTTTTCATTGCATCGGACACTTCGGATGTCCAATCTGGAAGTTGGTCTTCTGAGGGTTTTTCAATGAAAGATTGAATGGTATTGTCGGCATTGGTTTTTAAAATCCCGAAGCCGGTTGCGTCTTTTTCCGATACGGGTTGTGTGGCAATAGAGATTTCCGCCTTGCTCTCTTCGTGTTGTCTTACCATCTCCGTAAAATCCATTTGGTAGAGCTGGTCTCCTGAGAGAATGAGGGCATAGTCCCATTCATGCTGTAAAAAATGATGCATTGATTGACGCACAGCATCCGCTGTTCCTTGAAACCAATTGGAGTTTCCGGGGGTCTGTTCTGCGGCCAATACATCGACAAAGGCATCGTTGAAAAAACTAAAGTTATAGGTGTTTTTGATGTGTTTGTTCAGAGAAGCAGAATTGAATTGTGTCAAAACAAACATTCTATCAATTCCTGAATTGATACAGTTTGAAATTGGGATATCAACCAATCTGTATTTTCCAGCAATGGGAACAGCTGGTTTTGAACGGGTTGTTGTCAAAGGTTGAAGTCTTGATCCTTGTCCTCCTCCCAAAATAATTCCTAAAACTTTTTTTTTCATAATGATTATTTTTCGATTAATTTTTGATAGAGTTCGATGTAATTGCTAGCTGCACTGTCCCAAGAATGGTCTATTTGCATGATTTGCTTTCTTATTTTTTTAAATCGCGTTTGGTTATGGTAAAGTTCGCAAGCTCGCTCAATGGCCTGAGTTGCGTCTTCTATGGTAGTGTGTTCGTGGCAAATTCCAAAGCCATTTTCTTCTTGGATGTCTGTAATAGTGTCCTTCAGTCCACCGATACTTCTAACAATAGGAATGGTTCCATAGCGCAAAGAATACATTTGGTTCAGTCCGCAAGGTTCTACTCTGGAAGGCATGACTAAAAAGTCAGCTCCAGCATAGATAATATGAGACAACTGTTCGTCGTAACCAATAAAAGTATTGTAGTTGCCTTTGTGTGCCGTATTCAAGGATCTCAATGCTTCCTCTATAGCGGGATCTCCCGAACCCAATACGAGAATGGAGGCATCTGTAGATTTATTTTCAAGTGTTTTTTTAAAAATATCGGGCAACAATTCAGCACCTTTTTCTCCGACAAGTCTTCCGATGAAGGCAAACAAAGGTTTGTTTGGATCAAGTTTGAATTTGTCGCAGAGATAGTTTTTGTTGTTTCTTTTTCCTGAAACAATATTTCGTCCGTTGAAATTTTTTGAAATCATTGGGTCTGTAGCTGGATTCCATACATCGGTATCAATACCGTTTAAGATTCCTATCGATTTTCCTTTTTCATTGTCGAGCAACCATTCCAATCCATTTGCGGCAGATCTCAGCTCAATAAGGTAGCTTGGAGAAACGGTAGTAACTGCCCAAGAACTTTTTACAGCTGCTGCTAAGGGGTTTATATGTTGATCCCATTCCAAAAGACCCGAGTGAGACAAATCATAGGCAGGAAAATAGTGCAATTTTTCAAAAGAAAACTGTCCTTGGTACTGTGCGTTGTGAATCGTTAAAATGGTCGGAATATTTTTGAGACTTTCATATTTGTGTGCTTTGGACATCATGAAAGGAATGAGTCCGACATGGTAATCGTGGCAATGCACAATTTCAGGTTTTTTCTCAAATTGTAATATCCAGTTCAGTGTTGCTTTTTGGAAAGCGACAAAACGTTCCGTGTCATCCTCGTATCCATAGACATTTTCTCGGTCTAAAAGTCCTGGAATCTTTACCGTATATAACGGATATCCTAAATCGTTGTTTGTCAGTTGCAATACTTCAACATCGTAGCTTGTGTCTCCCAAATCAACTTGACTGTTGTGGTCTGTTCGAAAGGAATTTTGTTGTGTGAATTTGTTGTCGTAAAAAGGCATGACAACTCCTGTTTTTTTACCAAGTTTGTTTTGGTATTTAGGCAAAGCTCCAACAACATCTGCTAACCCGCCTACTTTTGCTACTGGGTAGCATTCAGCGCTCATATGAATACTATTCATTGTAAAAAGGGATCAATAATGTTTCTGATCTAAACTTACGTAAATTATTTTAGAAACAACTTTTTAAATTAATTATTTTTTCTGTCGAGGTTAGTGTTTTGCTGGGCTTGTAGGGGTTGGTTACAAAAGTCTTTTGTGAGTGGGTTATTCATTGATGACTTGAAAGGTAATTGGCATGGCATATTTTACTTTAACAGGAACTCCTCTCTGTTTTCCTGGGGTGAATTTTGGCAAAGAGTTTACAACTCGGAAACCTTCTTTTTCTAATCTAGGGTGTGGTGCTCTTACCTTGATATCTTCAATCTCTCCTTTTTGATTGATAGTAAACACTGTAAAAATTCTTTTTTTTCCTTTGGAAAGATTCAAGTCGGAGGCCAAACTTACATCGAAAATTTCATGAATGTGTTCCGAAATTTTTTCTGAAAAACATTTTCGCAATTCTTCTTTGTTCCCTTGACAGCCAGGGAAAATAGGAACTTCTTCTATCACAGCAAAAGGAACATCTTCAACAATCTCCTCTGCTTCCCCTATTTCTACAATATCATCCAATTCTAAAGACGCTTCCACCGCTTCGCTTTCGTCTGTTTCCGTAGATTCTAATACTGCTTCTTCGACGATTCGATCGTCTTCTACAATTTTAAGAATTGGAGTTAACTGAACTGGAGGTGGTGGTGTTGGTTTGGCAGGTTCAATACGGTGTGTTATGATAAGTTCTTCTTCTTCAGTTGAATTTAAAACAATGTTTGTAAGGTGGTCAACTTGTCGATGGTCGTAGGTTTTGTGTTCAAGGATAGCATAGACAATAAACAAGGTCAATACCAGTCCAATTTCTAAAAACAGCTAGCTGTAATTTTCTAAAGAGTATCGTGGATTTTTTTTTAGTTCCATAACCATCTTGTTTGAAATTATACATAACTAAGTTACTGAAAAATAACACAACAACATAATAAAAAGACTTTTATGTCTTATTTTTAAAGTTTTTTGAATAAAACAAAAAAAATCTGAATTTCCACAATGGAAATTCAGATTTTTTTAAGGGGTTTTCAATATTTGAAGAGTTTTAATCATTTAATTTCAAAACCGCCATAAATGCTTCTTGTGGAATTTCTACATTTCCTACTTGTCGCATTCGTTTTTTTCCTTTTTTCTGTTTTTCCAACAATTTACGTTTCCTAGAAATATCACCTCCGTAACATTTTGCTGTCACGTCTTTTCGCAATGCTTTGGTGGTTTCTCTAGAGATAATTTTTGCGCCAATGGCAGCTTGAATTGGAATGTCAAATTGTTGTCTTGGAATCAATTCTTTTAGTTTTTCACACATCTTTTTACCAATGGTATACGCATTGTCTGCATGAATCAAAGCGGAAAGGGCATCTACAGGTTGTCCGTTTAATAAAATATCGACACGAACTAGCTTGGAAGACTTCATGCCTATTGGGTGGTAATCAAAAGAGGCATACCCTTTCGAGACAGTCTTTAGACGATCGTAAAAATCGAAAACAATTTCCGCCAAAGGCATTTCAAAAATCAATTCAACTCGTTGTGTTGTCAAGTATGATTGATTTACAATGATTCCTCTTTTTTCGATACAAAGACTCATAACTTGTCCCACAAAATCAGCTTTCGTGATAATTGATGCTTTGATGTACGGTTCTTCAACTCTATCAAGTCCTGAGGGATCTGGTAAATCTGTTGGGTTGTTTAGTAAAATGGTTTCGTTTGGATCTTTTTTGGTAAAGGCGTGGTAGGATACATTGGGAACGGTCGTGATCACAGTCATGTTGAATTCGCGTTCCAGTCGTTCTTGGATGATTTCCATGTGCAGCATTCCTAAGAATCCACAACGAAATCCAAACCCTAAGGCGGCTGAGCTTTCCGGCGCAAAAACCAGCGAGGCATCGTTCAATTGGAGTTTTTCCATGGAATAGCGCAATTCTTCGTAGTCTTCGGTGTCTACAGGGTATATTCCTGCAAATACCATGGGTTTTACATCTTCAAAACCATCAATGGTTTCTTCGGTTGGTTTGGCTGCATCCGTAATGGTGTCTCCAACTTTTACTTCTTTGGCAGTTTTTATTCCTGTAATCAGGTAACCAACATCTCCTGTTTTGACAGATTTCCGAACGACTTGTTCCAACTTTAAGGTTCCTACTTCATCGGCAAAGTACTCGTTGTTGGTTGCCATAAATTTGATGCGCTGTCCTTTTTTAATTTCTCCATTCAGTACGCGAAAGTAGGTTTCGATTCCTCTGTATGAATTGTAAACAGAATCAAATATCAAGGCTTGTAAAGGGGCTTCAGGGTCTCCTTTTGGAGCCGGAATTCTTTCAATGATGGCTTTTAAAATATTGTCAACACCAAAACCTGTTTTTCCACTGGCATGAATGACCTCTTCAGGATCGCACCCAAGTAAGTCCACAATATCGTCAGTCACTTCTTCAGGATTGGCACTTGGCAAGTCAACCTTGTTTAAAATAGGAATGATTTCCAAATCATTTTCGAGCGCCAAATAGAGGTTGGAAATGGTTTGCGCTTGAATGCTTTGCGCTGCATCTACAATTAATAGCGCTCCTTCACAAGCAGCAATAGAACGAGATACTTCGTATGAAAAATCGACATGCCCAGGGGTGTCAATTAAATTGAAAACATATTCTTGCCCCTCATAGGTGTAGTCCATTTGAATGGCATGACTTTTTATGGTGATTCCGCGTTCACGTTCCAAGTCCATATTGTCTAGCAATTGATCTTGTTTTTCACGTTCGGTAACGGCACCTGTGAAGTCCAACAATCTATCGGCCAGGGTGCTTTTACCATGGTCGATATGTGCAATGATGCAAAAATTTCTAATATTCTTCATGTTTCGTATCTACTTTCAGCCCTGGGATAGGGTTCGCAAAGATAGGATTAAAATGTTGAATTACCTGTCCAACCTTTTGAGTAAAATTTGTCATTTTGCATCCCCCTGTCTTGGGCTTGCGAACACAACAAACTAATTTTGAGACAACCATTTATGCTCCACAAATACAAAGCTTTTAAGTTTTTGGTGCAAGCAGAATCTTTGTATTTTTACGAATCAAAAGGAGCGGTGTCGTGATTGGGGTATACAATCCCTGTTTTTTTGCGAATTTTATCCAACAATTGTATCAAATTCAAACTAAATGATAAGGGGAGTAGGGGACTTTCTGTTAAATTTTTATCCAAACACTCCATGACGTGGCTTGCTTCGAAGTGGTAACCGTATCCATTTCCATCATTCATCTGTAGGGTTTTTTGCGATCCGTTTTTCGAGATGAGAATTGGTTTGTTCATATCGCGGGATATACGAATACTTCCTTTCTCGAAATAGAATGCGCTGTCGTTGAAAGAGTTGCAGGTAAATCCTGATACGAGATGTGCCGCTTTGTTTTCTGGGTATTCAAAAGACAAGGTCATATATGCATCCGATTTTGAAGGGCTCAATTGGGCTTCGGCATTAATTTTTTCAGGAATTCCCAAGGTCATTAGCGCTGTAAATACGGGATAAATTCCGATATCTAATAAAGAGCCCCCGCCAAGTTCTCGATTGTACAATCTGCTATTGGAGTCGTAGGGAGCATGGAAGAGAAAATCGGAATGCACGGTTTTTAAATCACCTAGTTCTTTGGATTTGATAATTTCTAAAACCTTTTGAAAGGTCGGAATAAATCGTGTCCAAAAGGCCTCCATGAGGAAGGTCTGGTTTTTTTTAGAGGCAGCAATCATTTGCAGGACCTCTTTCTCATTGATGGCGAATGCTTTCTCACACAAAACAGCTTTTTGTTGTTCCAAACAAAGTAAGGTGTGTGTTTTGTGAAAAGTATGCGGTGTTGCAATGTACACGATGTCAATTTCAGGGTCGCATACCATTTCGGCATAAGAACCATAAGCTTTTTCGAAGCCAAACTTGTCAGCGAATTTTTTTGCTTTGTCCAGCTTTCTCGAAGCACAAGCATACAAATTGGCTTTTTCCAGGAGTTGTAGGTCTTTTGAGAATTTTTGAGCGATTTTTCCGCAACCGAGGATGGCCCAGTTGTATCTTTTTTCTGCAGACATGGTTGTGTGGTTTTTGTACCGTGAAAAGTAATGAATTTTTTGGTTCCAGGTTTTTTTGTTTCTTGGAGTTGACACAGAATACAATTTTGGTTGAAAATGACAAGAGGTGTATACTTTGAATTTTCTTCCCATCTTTTATGCTTATCTTTGCCACTTTAAAATCAGAGAAGATTTGGTAAAAATTGGCGATATAGAATTGAATGATTTTCCGTTGTTGTTAGCTCCGATGGAAGATGTAAGTGATCCTCCTTTTCGAGCGTTGTGCAAAGAACAAGGGGCGGATGTGGTGTATACAGAATTTATTTCTTCGGAGGGATTGATTCGAGATGCTGCCAAAAGTGTAAAAAAATTAGACATTTACGAAAAGGAACGTCCCGTAGGGATTCAAATTTTTGGAGCCAATTTAGATTCCATGTTGAAAACGGTTGAGATTGTGGAGCAATCAAAGCCTGATATTATTGACATCAATTTTGGGTGTCCGGTGAAAAAAGTGGTGAGCAAAGGTGCCGGTGCAGGAATTTTAAAAGACATTGATTTGATGGTTTCTTTGACAGAGGCGATGGTGAAGCACACGCATTTGCCAGTTACTGTAAAAACCCGTTTGGGTTGGGACCACGATTCTATAAAAATAGTGGAAGTCGCCGAACGTTTGCAAGATGTGGGTTGCGCTGCCATTTCGATACACGGAAGAACGAGGGCACAAATGTACAAGGGGGATGCAGACTGGAAGCCTATTGCAGCGGTGAAAAAAAATTCTAGAATGCACATTCCTGTCTTTGGGAATGGTGATGTCAATACGCCAGAAGCGGCGGTAAAAATGCGAGATGAATTTGGCTTAGACGGTGCAATGATTGGCAGAGCAAGTATCGGAAACCCTTGGTTTTTTAAGGAAGTAAAACATTATTTTGAAACAGGAGAGCATCTGCCTCCAGTAACGATTGCTGAGCGTGTGGCTGTTGCGCGTCGACATTTAGAAATGGAGATTGCTTGGAAAGAAAAAGAGATTTTGGCCGTTTTGGAAACCAGACGTCATTATGGGACCTATTTCAAAGGAATTCCGAATTTTAAGGAATACCGCATGAAAATGGTGACTTCAAACGATGCACAGGAAGTGTTTGCCACATTTGACGAGGTGTTGGCAAAATTCGGAGACAAAACATTTGTGTAGCAAGGGAATGAAGCGTTGTGTTACTTGCTCTTTTGATTTGCAATTCTAAAGTTGTTCAAAATCAGAGGGTTTCACAAATTGGGCGTCTGTCCTTGTTTTTTAGGCAATAAATTTGGCGGTAATTCTGCCACTTGCAATTTTTGAGGCCGTCCCTCCTAAAACCAGAATGGTGATAGCGACAATGGCTAGATTTTTCAGCTGGAATTCAATGGGGTATGCAATGCTTTGGGTAATCATGAACAGGTCAAATTTATTTTGTAGAAAAATAAAAAACGTTCCAAGGCTAGTACCTAAGACCAATCCAAAGGTAGACAATAGCAACCCTTGTACTAAAAAAATATTTTTGATTTCTTTCAAGTCGGCGCCTAGGTGAGATAGCGTTTTTAGATTCTTTTTTTTGTCGAGAATTATCATAATGATAGATCCAATGACATTGAAAAGCGCAATGATGAGCACAAGAGTAAAAATAAGGTATGCGACTAGTTTTTCGGTGTTTAATATTTTGTAAAAAACAGAATTTTGTTCTTCTCTTGAAGCAATCTTGAAATCTTCACCCCAGTGCTGTTTCAACTTTTTAATAACGGACGCTGTTTTCGCAGGTTTTGTTTTTATTTCTATCGCTCCAATTTGATTGCTTTCGTATTGAAGTAAACGTTGAGCGAGTTCTAATGGGACAAAAACAAATTTATGATCAAGTTCTTCGGAGGCAGAAAACAGTCCGACCGTTTGGGTATTTATAAATCGAAAAGCCTTGCTCGGGTCGGTTGTGTATTTTGTGCCAGGTTTGGGAACAAAAATTTTCAAAGGCTCTCCATAATTTAGAATACCGAGTGAGAGTTTGGTGGCAATTCCATTTCCAACAACGGCACTATTGCTTTGAAAATCAACCCATCTTCCTGCGAAAACTGTAGAATCCATTGGGACAACTTTGGTGAAGTTTGTGTCGATTCCTTTGAGATGGGCAATTTGTTCTTTTTGCTTGTTTTTAAAGAAAGCACGTTCTTCGATGATTTTTGAATAAGAGATGATGTCGCTTTCTTGCTCTAGAAAGGATATATGCGAGGCATCCAAGTGAAAGGACTTTCCTTTTTTCACGTTGACTTTGATGGCTGGATCTGTGCTATTTAAGAAAGTGGCGCTAAAGGACTTTAGTCCCGAAAAAACAGAGAGGACTAAGAACAAAGCCAAGGAACCAATAACAACACCAATTGTAGCAATGACCGTTAGTATGTTAATGGCATTGTTACTGCTTTTGGACAACAAGTATCTTTTAGCGATGTATAGCGAAAAATTCAAATTTATGATTTGTTCCTTTTGGGTAAAATAGTAGGATGTTGGATAGGGTTTGTGTCTTCTCCTCTTAAAGAGGCGTCTATCTTTTCAATGTAGTCCAATGAGTCGTCTCCGTAAAAGGTCAAATTGGGGACTCTTCTCAATTGGTGTTTGGTTCTTTGTGCCAATTCGTGACGTAATTTTAAGGAATTACTCTGAATAGCAGTGACCAATTCGTCTCTTTTCTCAGAAGGAAAGATGCTTAAAAAAACTTGTGCCTGACTCAAGTCCGTTGTGACCCGCACACGTGTTACAGAAATGATGACTCCTTGCATTCCTGCTTGTGCTGCTCCTTGTAAAACATTTACAAGATCTTTTTGAATAACCCCGGCTATTTTCTTTTGTCTATTCGTTTCTTCCATGGAGCAAATTTAAGATAATATTTAAGAATGATGGGTACGATTGACAGGTGTTTTCTCGGCCCTTTGAAATCCTACTTAAATGAATTCGGATGTGTCCCTGCTTTTCAGAGAATTTGAGGCAAAAAGAGGATTCAAAACCTATTATTTTAGTAACTTGCCACTTTTAAATTAGAAATGAAATGAGCAGTTCCTTCGAAAGCTATCAAAAAAGACGATTGAAATCGTCTTACTTCTCTGTGGTGATTAGCATTGCACTCGTTTTGTTTATGATTGGTGTTTTGGGGATGCTCTTATTGAAATCAAATAAAATTGCGGCACATTTTAAAGAAAAAGTGGCCATCACTGTTTTTTTAAGAGACCAAGTGACACCTCGTCAAACAAAAAAATTGGAAGCGCTTTTGGCGACAAAAAAATACACAAAAACGCTTCGTTTTTTATCCAAAGAAAAAGCTGCTAAAATTTACAGCAAAGATATTGGGGAAGATTTTTTAGAATTTTTAGGGAAAAACCCATTGAAAAATTCCATCGATATTTATTTGAAATCTGATTTTGTTTCTCCGTTAAAAATGGTAGACATCAAAAATGAGTTGCTTGAAAACACCTATGTAACGGAAGTGATTTATGACGAGCCTTTGATACAATTGTTGACCCAAAATATTCAAAAAATAAGTTTTTGGATTGTGGTTGTCGCTGCTTTTTTTGCCTTGGTTGCTGTTTTATTGATCAATAGTTCCATTCGTTTGTCTGTACATTCGAAAAGATTTACGATCAAAACCATGCAGATGGTAGGTGCTACAAAGCGATTTATTAGAGGACCCTTTTTGTGGAGTGGTATTCGACTAGGGTTGGCAGGTTCTTTTTTGGCTAGTGTTGGCTTGGGATTCTTATTTTACTACCTAGATCAATATTTCCCAGAATTGCAATTGTGGGCCTATAAAAAAGAATTGTTGTTGGTTTTCACAGGTGTTTTTATCACAGGTTTTGTCATCACATGGTTGAGTACGTTTTTTGCTACTCAACGATTTTTAAATTTAAAAACAGATCAGCTCTACTATTCATAGAGGATTTTTGAACGAGTTAAAAACAGGCTTTGCATACAAAAAAGGACAGATGAAAGATAAAAAAATAAAAAGTGAATTTTTATTTGGCAAAAAAAATTATCGATGGATGCTCATCGGTTTGTTGTTTATTGCTGCAGGATTTTCCTTTATGGCAGGAGGTGGTAGTGACAAGCCCGAGTTGTTTAATGAAGCCTTGTATAATTTTCAAAGAATCCGTTTGGCACCTACCCTCGTTTTAATTGGTTTTGGGATAGAAGTCTATGCGATTTTATTAAACCCTAAACAATAAAATGGATAGTATCGCTGCTATTATTTTGGCAATTATTGAAGGGATTACAGAATATTTGCCTGTTTCTTCAACGGGACATATGATCATCGCATCGTCCTTTATGAAAATTGTGGAAGATGATTTCACCAAATTGTTTACGATCGTCATCCAATTGGGAGCTATTTTCGCAGTAGTGGCTTTGTATTGGAAACGTTTTTTTCAAAGTTTCGATTTTTACTTGAAATTAGGAGTTGCTTTTTTGCCAGCTGCTCTGCTGGGTTTGTTGTTTAACGATGCTATTGATACGTTTTTAGAAAGTCCAGTTATCGTTGCTACGTCTCTTATTTTGGGAGGAATCGTTTTATTGAAAGTAGACGATTGGTTCAAAGAAAACGAAATTATAGATTCAGAAAATGCCACAGCACACTCAGAAATTAATTATTCATCGGCTTTGACAATTGGTTTTTTTCAATGTTTGGCCATGATTCCAGGAACTTCGCGAAGTGGTGCGAGTATTGTAGGAGGAATGACTCAAAAGATCAACAGAAAAACAGCGGCTGAATTTTCTTTTTTTTTAGCAGTGCCTACCATGTTAGGAGCTACGGCTAAAAAAAGTTACGATTATCATCAAGCTGGATTTGAATTGAGTGGTGATCAGATCAACTATCTAATTCTTGGGAATGCAATTGCATTTGTGGTGGCTCTTTTGGCCATCAAGTCGTTTATCAGTTTTTTGAGCAAAAACGGATTCAAGGTTTTTGGATTGTACCGGATTTTCGTGGGAATTGTATTGTTAGTTATTCACTTTTTTATTTACAAATTGAGTTTGTGATGATGCGAACAGAAAATGATTTTAAGACGGGGCAAGTTCTCCTCATAGACAAACCTTTGACATGGACTTCTTTTCAAGTAGTCAATAAGTTGAGGTGGGAAATTCGGCAACGTTTTTCTATCAAAAAAATAAAAGTGGGCCACGCCGGAACATTGGATCCTTTGGCGACAGGGCTGTTAATTTTATGCACCGGGAAATTCACGAAGAAAATTGCGGAATACCAAGCGCAATCAAAGGAGTACACGGGTGTCATTACTTTGGGGGCTACCACTCCTAGTTATGATTTGGAGACTGAAATAGATCAAACCTATCCAATTGACCATATTTCGGAGGAAGTAATGCGGGAAATGGCTCGTAAATTTGTCGGTGAACAAGATCAAAAACCCCCTATTTTTTCTGCCTTGAAAAAAGATGGAAAGCGTTTGTACGAGTTGGCAAGAGCCGGGGAGACTACTGAGATTTCGACACGGAAAATTCAGATTGACGCTTTCGAAATTACAAAAATCAGTATGCCAGATGTGCATTTTAGAGTGCTGTGTAGCAAAGGGACATATATCCGTTCGTTGGCATATGATTTTGGAAAATCCTTGAATTCTGGCGGGCATCTGACGGCTTTGCGAAGAACAAAAATTGGCAATTTTTCTGTGGATAATAGTGAAGGAATCGAGGAGTTTATCAAGTCATTGAAAGAGTCCTAAGAACGGCTATTTTTGAAATAGGTTGTCATACCAGCTATCTGAAGCTGGGATTTCCCAAAAATGATCAAATTCGTTTTTCGTAGCAACCCTATTGTCAAATACAATCGTATTTCGATTCACGGAACGGTTTTTAATAAGTTGTTTGAAGCTTTTGAGATCTTTGTATTGCACGTGTTCTCCTTGTTTGAAACACACGTTCATTTTGTCAAGAAGCTCAAGTTCGTACTCTTTTTGGAGTTGTAAAATAAAGGCAACTAACTGGTCGATGGTTTCTGTTTTTAAAACGAGTTCATCAGTTGTGAAGACAACAATAAAACGATCGTAAAGAAGAGCGTATTTACTTAGAATAGTTTCGTCCTGTTGTGTCCATTTATTTAGAAAAGTTTCTATTTTTTCTTTGATTTCTGGAATTTCTTGTGGGTACAATTTTCTGCTAGCTGGATAAATCCATACTTTGGAACTTTCGGGAATGGATTCGTAATCAGTCAACATGTACAGATAGATGTTTTTTAGAGAGCATTTAGCTTTTCTTGCAAAAGAACCAAACTGGCTTCCGCTTCCTCAGCTGTGTTGTAGGTGCTTTGCATGAGAAGGATGATTTCTTTTGAAACAAAATAGACGTATTGTTTGCTCAGTTTATTCATTCTGGCGTAAACACCGTGCCTTTTTTGATAGGCAATATAGTAGATAGTTTTCTTGTTTTTAATCGTAGATGCGCTATGTAGTATACTTTTTTTAAGCTTCGACAAATGTGCTTTGTAGCCTAAAAATAAAATAAAAAGGAAGGTTATAAGATAAAAGAAATACATTTTTTTTGGAATAGTATAGAAAGCAAAGTTACTAAATTCGTATCCTATTTAAAAATTACAAAGCTGTTTTTTAGCCGCTAATTCGGTTTGTGTATAGGAAAAAAAGCTACCTAAAAAGTTCTATATAGGTGTTGACAAATGGTTCTAGAGTAAAATGACGATTTGATCCAATTTATTTTTTGAATAATTGTACCTTAGCGTCATAAAAATTAAAGATTTGCTGTTTAGATTCTATACCCTTTTTTTATTTTGCACGCTTATTTTTTCTTCCTGTGAGAGCAAGCAAGAAAACAGTCGAGAAGCTGTCGTGGAGGAAGATACTGTTCAGTATATTTTTCAAGAACAAAAAACCTATGCTTTTGCTGAGGAATTGACAGACTTTTCAAAAGTAGCGACAAAAGATTGGACAGGTTATGTCAAGTTGACTCATTTTTTAAAAGAGCACTATCTTCTTACAAGTCCACAGACGGCTTTGGAAATGTCAGAAGATCTCTATGCAATTGTTGCCAAGATAAGAGATTCTTTCAGTGTCAAGGAATTGAAAACCCAAGGTTTCGATGCGCGGTTGAACGTATTGAATTCGGAAGTATTGCGTTTGACAGACATGTCTGAAATTACAGTTATCAAAGCTGAGGAGGTAGTTGAACAAACAGAAAAAATCGTTGCGGTATACAATGCGATCAATGCTAAAATAAATTCGATTTATGCGCGTAAATTACTCGACGAGGAGGTGCACTTTGACGAAAGAATTTTTGATTTCCGAACACCTCGAACACAGCCGCCGGTGGTAGCGAAAAAATCACCTAGGAAAAAAGAGCCGCAAAAGCGTCGTTGATCCTGCTGTATTCAAAACCTTGACGCATCAGATAATCGATGGTTTTTTTCTTTCGTACTTGCAGCGTGCTTTCACCGAATTGTTCCATTTTTTTTTCCAGCAACAATTCCAATGTTTTTTGGTATTCGTGAGGGTCAATTTCTTCTAGGCCTTTTTGGATGTTGTAAGGCGTAATATTGCGCCATTTTAACTCTCGGGTTATCCTTAATTTTCCCCATTTTTTTATTCTGAATTTTCCTCGTGCAAAGCTTTGTGAAAAACGGGTTTCGTTCAAGAAATTTTCTAAAAT
>CAJQMT010000041.1 GCA_905479475.1 uncultured Flavobacteriaceae bacterium | reverse complement strand
TAGATCATAAAACAGATAAATCTAGCCGGAAATTCAGGAAAATATAATCTCTAACTGAAAATGCTTTTTTATGAATAGTAAATTCAACTATATTTGAATAATTAAAAATTACGCCATGAAAACTGTTACAAAATCGTTGTCGCTATTGCTAATGTTTGTTGTGATTGGAGCTTCTTCTTGCAAAGACCCAAAGTCTTTCGACCCCTCCAACCTGACTTCTGCAGATGCTTCGGCACTTATTGAAGTTGAAGAAGACTTAAAAAACGGTGAACCCATCGAAAACAATTCTAATGAAAAAGGACTAGAAAATTACTGCGTGCAACTTGAGCAAAAAATGAAGTCTTTAGATAAAGAATCTGAAGAGTTGGCTTTTGCTTGGAAACTGTACAAACACAAATGCCATAAATGTGGGAGTAAAGACATAGAAAAAGAAGAGAAATCGCCAAGTAAATATGACGATAAAGAAAAAAAGGAAAGCTCAGATTATTGTGGCGGTCTAAAGTTGAAATTGAAAAAACTTAAAGCGGACTCAAAGGAATATGAAGAAGTTCAAAAATTAATTGATGTAAAATGTGCTGCAAAAACAAAGACTAAGTAGGCATTTTAGGTGCTCAACTTCAAACAGAATACTAAAAACCTTTTCAAAAATTTGAGAAGGTTTTTTTATGTTTAAAAAAATACCTTCGCACGCACAAACAAACGCCAGAATGAAAAATCTATTAATTGTTTTTTGTACGATAAGCTCACTCTTTGCAAATGCACAAGATCCTTTTGCTGAATTAGAGGCTAAACACAATTTTAGACCGGTTATGAATATTGGGTTTCTTCCTGGTAAAGCTACTACGGTATTTCCACAGTATATTGAGGGGAAAGCAGGCCTGGATAAGTTTATTAAAGCCGAAATTAACTATCCCGAAGCTGCCAAAGAGCAAGGTTTAGCTGGCCGTGTAATTATTTCCTATGCAATCAATGACAAAGGAGAGGTTGTAAACTTGAGCAAAACCAAAGAGAGTGTGCAAGACGATGTTTTGATTGATGAGCTGATTCGCGTAGTACAAAAAAGCGG
Source organism: uncultured Flavobacteriaceae bacterium (assembly GCA_905479475.1). GTDB lineage: Bacteria > Bacteroidota > Bacteroidia > Flavobacteriales > Flavobacteriaceae > Flavicella. Next base: position 2,868 of record CAJQMT010000041.1, on the reverse strand, counting down.
ACCTTGGATTCCTGGAAAAGTGGAAGACAACTATGAAAAAATGAAGATGACTGTGAGTTATGAGTTTGTGCTATAAGTAGATTGCTCTTTAGATACTAAAAGTAAAAAGCGAAGTTCCCACTTCGCTTTTTTTTTCTGCGATCATGTAAATAATGCTGCATTTGTTTTCAGTTTTTCTAAATACTAATTAATACTTGCTGATATGTTGAAGTAAATTCAACATGACCTAGCGACTATTGTCTTCGAATGACAATAACGAAAACCACAAACCTCACCCCTACCATTGGACATTAAAAAAAACCTTTCATAAATTATATAGTACTTTGTTTTGCATAGTACCTTCTTTTAAACATATCTTTGTTTTGCAAAACAGTAATACTATGATTCAATTATTCAAAACAACAGTACTCGCAAGTTCATTAATACTTCTTAGTTTCACTCCCTCTCCGCAAGGAGACATTCATACGCAATACGCCTCTAAAGAAGGCGTAACGGCGTTCTCATTTTCAAAAGACATGATTGATGCTTTGGATTTTGACATGGATGTGAACGACAAAATGAAATGTATAAAAGGGGATTTAAGCTCAATAAAGTTTTTAGCTTTTAATGACGACAATGAAACAAATTCACTTAAATTATTGCAGGATTTGAATAAAAGTGGCTACGAAAATATAGAATGGGACGGAGTTGATGGTGACATTGACGTCCTCCTCTATGTGGACAGAAATGGAAAACGTTTCAGCGAAATTCACTTTGTAACTTTATCAAATGGAAAACCTAAAGCCATGATTTCATTCTACGGCGATATAACAGTAAAAGACGACAAGTAAACATGAATATTGAAAACACAAAAGCGCAAATGCGCAAAGGAATTTTGGAGCTCTGTATCCTTTCTATTCTTGAAAAGAATGAAGCTTACCCTTCTGATATTCTGAACGAACTAAAAGCATCAAAACTCATTGTGGTAGAAGGTACCTTATACCCTTTACTTACTCGACTCAAAAACGATGGACTGCTTACCTATCGCTGGGAGGAATCCAATTCGGGGCCACCCAGAAAGTACTTCCAATTAACCGAATTGGGAAAGTCATTCAGCAGGGAATTAGAAACCAGTTGGAAAGACTTACAAAATGCAGTTCAGAAAATTAGAGCAAAAAAATAGATAACACCTTTAGACACAAACCATGAATAAGACAGTAACAATAAACATAAGCGGCATTATTTTCAATATTGACGAAGGGGCTTTTGATAAATTACAAGGATACCTGCACTCCATCAAACAAAAATTTGGCAACACCCAAGGAGGAGAAGAAATTCTTATCGATATTGAAGCCAGAATTGCCGAAATATTTCACGAAAAAGTTACCGACAGAAAACAGGTAATAGCGCTGTTTGATGTTGAAGAAGTAATTGCGATAATGGGGCAACCCGAGCAATTTGAAGCTGGAGATGCTGAAGCAAACGCTTTTAATAATGCAAAAGAGGAACAAAGTTATTACGAGCCAGAAAGAAAGGGTCCCAAACGATTTTTTAGAGATCCAGACAGTAAAATTTTAGGCGGCGTTTCAAGTGGCATTGCGCATTACTTTGGAGTTGATCCAGTGATAATAAGACTGCTTTTTGTGGCAGTGGTATTCTTTGGCGGCTCTGGTGTTATCATTTATTTGATTCTTTGGGCAATTACACCTGAAGCAAAAACTACCTCTGAAAAGCTTCAAATGAAGGGGCAAAAAGTAGACATTGATAGCATTCGCCAAAGCGTGGGCAAAGAAGCAGACCATCTAAAAAAAAAGTTCAGTCATTTAGGCGAAAAGGCGGATCAGTTTGGCCGTAAAATGGATGCGGGAAAAGTTCAAGGTTTTCTTGGAACTTTTTTAAACTTTATTTTCAGTATCGTAAAACTCATTCTTACGTTCATAGGAAAATTCTTTGGAATTATTCTCATCATTTTTGGAGGGCTATTCCTACTCTCCTTAGTAGCATCACTATTTGGACTAGCCAATGTAAATGGACTCTCTCATATAGCGTGGAATTATAATTCTTTCTCTATTAAAGAAGTTTACGACTTCTTGTTCTTAACAAACTATCAGCGCATTGCAATTACAATTGGAATTGGACTCGCTGCTGGTATCCCCATATTGTCTATGCTTTACGCAGGACTCAAAATTCTCTTCAATATTCAATCTCCTTCTAAAGGTATTGGTGCTGGGGTTACTTTGGCCTGGTTTGCAGGAATTGTATTGCTCCTAGTCACCGGTTTACAAATCGGAAATGAGTTTTCTAAAGAAGATAAAGTAGTATCTGAATTTAGCTTACCACCATCGGTTGCCGACACAATTTATATTACCGCCGACGATAGCCATTACCCTGTAGATGCAGTTCCATACGAAGACAACGAGGACTTTTTTATCCTCAAGAGTTATGAGGATGAGTTGTACATGACTTCAGTAGAATTGGATGTACGGGAAAATAATAGCGATAGCATTTCTATTTCAGTAATTCAAGAAGCGCGAGGAAAAACCTACGAAGAAGCAATTGAAAGAGCAGAAAACATTGAGTACAGTTATAGTATTACGGATAATTCAATAAAATTTAATCCATATTTTATTCTTCGCAGAGCAGATTTATACAGAAAACAAAGTGTAAAAATCAGAGTTTCTATACCTGTCGGAAAAACAGTTTATTTGGACAAAACCAGTGGCTGGTTAATTTACGATATAACAAACACTACCTCTACTCGAGACAAATATATGCTGGGGAAATATTGGACTATGACCGAAAGAGGTCTGGAGTGCCAACATATGGATATGTCTAAAGAAGGCATTCGATCTCGAAAAAAAGAACGAAGAGTTCAACCCTCTAGCAAAC
>CAJQMT010000040.1 GCA_905479475.1 uncultured Flavobacteriaceae bacterium | reverse complement strand
TTTTTTTTCTGAACTCGGCTCTAATTCAAATATGAGCTGTTGAAATCCATTGGTGTCATATTGGAAATATCCAATCGTATGAGCCGTTTCGTTTTTATATATAATATCTGCATATACTTTATAATCTATAGTTGTCTCTCCACAACTTGTTGAGAAAAAAAAGAATAAACTATTAATTCCAATAGTCAAATAATATATCCAAGTTCTCTTCTGTTTCAGAATTCTATTTGTTTTCCTTAAGCCCAAGCCTTCCAGAATACCTGTTTGTTCACAAAAAAACTTTTCATTCACAATCAACAGCTTGGTCAAATTCTTCAGCATCAATATTGTAGATCAAAGTATTATTTGCAGAACTGTACATACTCTCTGAAAAATTATCATAAAGTTTCACCTCCTTTAACTTAAAATAATTTTCAATACACTTATTACTGTCAGTAAATCGCAATTTGATTTTTTGTACATCTTTAAAAGGCTCTCCTATTCCATTTTTAGGACCATAGAAAACTGAAGAAATAGTAATCTCCTCATCAGGTAAAATAGCATAATTTTTGTCGTTCCCATTTTCATCATTAATTAGACTTAATTCGACGTTTTCAGATGTTAAGTTTTTATACACAAAATGAGTTGTTATGCTTCCCTCATCACTTGTATCTCCGCAGGAAAAAACGAAAAATAAAATTAACAAAATACTATTCCCAGTATTGAAATAATGCATCCAAGTTCTCTTCTGTTTCATTGTTATATCTTTTTTTGATGTTATCACGCAAACCATTCCATGTCCGTTGCCCTTTTAAAGCATCTTCTATTTGTCTGATTGCATATCCATTAACTGACTCTCCAGTGGGAAAAGTATTACCAAATCTGTTGTTGTCATCAATCATATCCATGATAACCAATGTATAATAGGGTCTGATTTCAGGAGCTCTATAATCCGGATACACCATTCTGGTCAGTTCCCATTGCACTCCTCTGGCCCACGATTCTTTGACTTTGCTTTCGGTTTTTTTAAAATCGCTTTTATCCATATTGTAATGCGAGGCGTGTGCCAATTCGTGTATGGTCGTTGCATAAATGTTTTGTGAGCTTTGACCATAAGCATATATTTTTATCGGACTCCACAATCCAAAAGCCCACCATCCCGCAGAATGACAGCCGATACTTGTAGTTGACTCTCCACAATCTCCGCCATTTTGACGGTAAGCTCGAATTCTCAATCGTGTTTTCCAAAAACTATTTTTAGGAGGTCTTCGCAAGCCTTTGATGTTTTTGAAATAATAATGATGGGCCGCTCTTCAGAAATTTCGGGGTCTTGGTAAAAATCTCCCTCTTCTGTAATTTCATAATCCAAAGGATGGTCAAAAAGGAGCAATGTGGTGTCTTTTTGCAAAAGTGTCAATTCTTCCTCGTCTTTGGGTTTGAAGCGAATGTACAAGTGTGTGGTGGTAATTTCAATTTCTTCCTCCATGCCTCGTTTGGCTACTGTTTTTGATTTTTTTACATTCTGCCAAGCTTTCTGCATGTTCTCTACCGTATAGGGGTTTTCCAATTTTTCTCCGAGGACCATCATGTACAAGTCGTCATTTTGGTTGAAGTTGTCGGAAACGGCCGTTTCAACACGTATGTCTTCTTTTGTTTGACAAGAATAAGTGAACATTCCAATAAGAATCCACAAGGAGGTTTTTTGTATATATTTCATAACATTTAAAATTTAGATTTCCCTTACTGTGTTTGTGTTTCTGTGATGAAAACACACGGACCCAGCGTTGTTTGCGCAACGTCTTTGGTACCATAGGGTAGTCGTTTTTAAATGCTATGTCGGCACTTTGTGCTTGCAACAAAGTGGGAATAGCAATTTTTATCCGTAAAGCAATGGTAAAAAAGTTTGTGCTTTTCTGCAAAGGAAAAGAAACAAGTGTCATTTTTGAGCGCAGAAAAAGGCGGGTCCACAAATAACCGCAGCAGAAAGAGGCCTGGCGCCCGTTCTAGAAAAGGAATGATTTTTTAACAGCTCGAAAACCAACACCGTGCACTTGGAAAACTTCCCAAGTACGCGGTGTTACTGTGCTTCTTTTTTGAATGCGTCGAGGACTGCAGAGATCGAAGTATTGATTTTTTCTTCGGCGACTTCGTATTTCATATCCACCGCATTTTTCTCAGGAAATTGCTCAATCATAAGGGTTTGCGATGGAAATGCAAACTCAACACCCAAGGCTTTCGCCAATTTTACAATGGCCATGTGCAAACGGTGTTTCGACGATTGCTCTACCCCCCATTCCAACGACAGGAAATAGGTGTTGACCAATACCTGCAAGGCCGAATCGCCAAATCCTGTAAATTCTACATTGTACGACTCTGTAAGGGTTTCGGGGTGTACTTCGATAATTTGTCGGACGCCTTTTACAAAAGCTTCGATCAATTCTGGTGGGGTATCGTAACGAATGCCCAGCACGGTTTTGTAACGTCTGTATTTTCGCAGGCCTTTGTTGTTGATCACAATCTCTGAGAGTTTGCTGTTGGGAATGGTGAAAATGGAGGTGTCTGCTGCGCGAATTCTCGACGAACGGAAGCCTACTTCTTCTACGGTTCCTTCTACGCCTCCACCGACAATCCAATCGCCAATTTGAAAAGGCTTGTCTAAAAAGATCATAAAGGTTCCGATCAAGTTTTTTACCGTGTCTTGCGATGCCAAAGCAACGGCCAAACCTCCAATGGAGGCTCCTGCAATGACAGTACGCACGTCGGCGCCAAAGATGGTGAGCATTTTTAAAACACCGACAAAAATGACCAAACCTCGCAACAGACGTTTCAAAATCGGCACCAACTGATCGTCGAGCTTGCTTTCTGTTTTTTCAGAATAGGAACGGTATACGTCCATCAGTACTTCTACAAATTGCAAGAACACATAAATCCACAACAAGGTTTGTGCAATGTGAATGCCTCCTAACAAAAAAGAATTGATGTCGATGCTCAATTGCAAAACGGGCAGGTATTTTTCCACAAAGAAAAACACGATTAATAGGGCAATAGGCCGCGATAATTTTCGCAAAGATTCGTTCATAGAATTGTGTGCAAAACGGACCGCAATGCTTTCCAATCCTTTTAAGAACCAAAAAATAATTTTTTTCATCACGAAAAACAAACCGGCTCCGAGCAATAGCAGAACAACCACTCCTAAGTATTGCCACAATTCAATGGAAAACACTTTTAGGTGGCCGACATTTGGAATTGTTTTTTTCAAATACTCTGTCCAAATAGGAGAGACTTCTCGGTACAATTGTTGAATGGCTTGATTGGTTTCTCGGCTGTAATACCAGCTCCCGTCAATCTTTTCTACAGAAATTTCTGGCAATTGACTGGGAAACAAGACATACCTGTTTTTGAATTCCATGCCATTGAGGGTGTCCAAATAATTCGCATTCCGAGGCAGCGACGCCATGTTGACACGCAGGCCTTTTCCGTCTAGTACTTGTTTTATTTTGACGGCGATGTCCGCGGCCTCTTCTGCAGAACTTCCATAAATGGTGCTTGCAGATGTTTGCAGGTCGTAGGTTTCTTTTTGCAAGAAGAAAAGATGCGTGTATACGGTATGGTAAGGAGATTCTAGGTTTACAGCTTCTTTTTTTTGTCCAAAAGACAGCAAAGAAACAAATAGCACAAAAATAAAAACGTGTTTTTTCATGGTCTTAAAATTAGTGAATTTTATAAGAAACAATCAAGCCCTCCTTTTGGGTTTTCTTTTCCGCGACTTGTTTTGGTTTTTGGGTTTTCCCAAGACACTCACAAAGGCGCCTTTTTGAGCATTTTTGGTTTTTCCTTTTCGCTTGCCTTTGGGTATGGTCACGGCATCGTCGTAGGTGTTTTTAACGCGGAAATTTTTTGGGTCTTTGGAAAAACGTTTGGTAGGCAATAGCCGTTCGATCAAATCGTTCCGTCCTGCCTTTGACAGTGTTTTTCGAATCCAGTCTTGGTTTTCTTTTTTGTACCAAAAGAAAAAGCGGTGTTGTTCGTCTTTTTCCTTTTTGGTTTTTGGGGTTTTCATTTTCTCCAAGGTGTACGGATGGTAACCGCTGTAATAAATGACCGTTGCCACCGTCATGGGTGTTGGGGTAAAACCTTGTACTTGCTCGAGCTTGAAACCCATGTCTTTGGTTTCTGCTGCCAAATTTGCCATGTCTTCCAATTCACTGGCTGGGTGACTGGAAATAAAATAGGGAATCAACTGCAAGTTTAGTTTTTTGCGGAGGTTGATTTTGTCAAATAATTTTTTGAACTGATGGAAATTTTTAAAGGAAGGTTTTCGCATCAATTTCAGCACGGGATCTGACGTGTGTTCGGGGGCCACTTTCAAGCGCCCAGAAACGTGGTTGGTAATGACCTCTTCTGTATAGTCTTCCAATTCTTTGGCAGGGGCATTTTTATTGAATTCCGGAACCAACATATCGTACCGAATTCCGGAACCGATGAACGATTTTTTGACTTTCGGATGTTTGTCTACCGCCTGGTATAGGTCGGTCATAGGGGCGTGCGAAGTGTCCAAATTGGAACAAATCACGGGGTTTATGCAGGAGGGCGCCACACATTTGTCGCAAATTTCTTGCACCTTTCCTTTCATTTGGTACATGTTGGCGGAAGGCCCACCGATGTCTGATAAATTTCCTTTGAAATCGGGCATGTTGGCCACTTTGTCGACTTCTTCTAAAATAGATTTTTTACTACGACTTGCAATGAATTTTCCTTGGTGTGCGGAAATAGTACAAAAACTGCAGCCTCCAAAACACCCTCGATGGGTATTGATGGAAAACTTGATCATTTCAAAGGCTGGAATAGGACCTCTTTTGTTGTATTTCGGATGTGGCAGACGCGTGTAGGGCAAATCAAAGGAGGCATCTATTTCCGCTTCTACCATCGTAGGATAGGGAGGATTGATGATCACTGTATGTGTTCCTGCGTCTTGTAAGATTCGAGCCCCATAGGTTTTGTTGGACTCTTGTTCAATGGTTTTGAAATTGGCCGCAAAGGTTTTTTTGTCTTTCAAACAGGCTTCGTGCGAACTGAGCACCTTGTCTTTCCAATTTTTATTGAGCGGTAAATCTTCGTTTTTCGGTCGCAAAATCGAGGTCTGTTTGATGGTGGTCAAGGATTCGAAAGGCACGCCTTTTTGCAACAACTGCACCACTTCTTTCAAGGGTTGTTCTCCCATTCCATAAACCAACATATCGGCACCAGATTCTACTAATATAGAGGGTTTCAATTGATCGGACCAATAATCGTAATGCGTCACTCTTCGCAAAGAAGCCTCAATACCTCCCACCAAAACAGGGGTGTCAGGGAATTTTTCTTTTAGTATTTTACTGTATACCGTCGTGGCGTAGTCGGGTCGAAAGCCTTTGTCTCCATTGGGGGTATAGGCATCGGTATCTCTTTGTCTTTTGCTGGCTGTGTAATTGCTGACCATCGAATCCATCACTCCGGAAGTCACTCCAAAAAACAAACGGGGCTTGCCCAGCTTGATAAAATCTTGCAAATTGTCGTGTACGGAGGGCTGGGGAACAATGGCTACTTTGAGTCCGTAGCTTTCCAACAGACGTCCAATCACTGCAGGTCCAAAGGAAGGGTGATCCACATAGGCATCGCCACTAAAAAGAATGACATCCAACTCTTCCCAACCTCTTAGTTTTACTTCTTTGTTGGTTGTGGGCAACCAACTCGACAATCTCAATTCTTGCATGGGGCAAAGATACGACAATCCCTTTAAAAATAGTTTGGAGGAGCAAATACCTTGATTCTGAAATGAATCATATTTTGAGACGCATTCCTTTTTTACAAAAAAACCAACATTGCTGTTGGGATTTGCGATTTAGAAAGTGGACCCAATTGGGTTAGAGAAGTAGGTGGTCACCTTCCTCTGTAAGGTCCTCAAAACTAAAATAAGATGGCCACCAAAAAATTTAATTGTCATACGCTAAGTAAGTGCCATCGAGATCAAACTTCAATTCTCTGTTGTTATTGAGTTCAACTTCAATGTATTGCGCTTCAATTTCTACTTCTACAATCGTTGCATTCGGATGATTGGTGTCGATGTATTCATTTATCGAGTCAACCACCGGGGCAGATAGATTGGCACTTTCAAGTGATACATACTCATTATCGTCATCATAACCCAAAAAAGAGCCGTCAAAATCAAACTTCAATTCTATATTGTTATTAAGTTCAACTTCAATATATCGCGACTCTAATTCTACTTCTACAATCGTTGTAGTCGGATGATTGGTGTCGATGTATTCATTTATCGAGTCAACCACCGGGGCAGATAGATTGGCACTTTCAAGTGATGCATACTCATTATGGTCATCATCTTTTTCACAAGAGTTGAAAGAGATAAGTGAAATAAAAGCAACTAAAAGCAATATAAATTTTTTCATTTTTTGTGTGTTTAAATTATTCCACAAAAAAAAGTCTTTTAATTTTTCCTATTTGTAACATAGGTTACACACAAACGAAACCGTACATTTTTTTCGCATTGAGATAGGAAAGAAATAAGCAAGTGCATGGGTTCATGAACCAAACTTCAGAAATTTGTTTAATTTTTCTTCCACCACCATGTCTAATATTCCAAGTTGTAATAATCATATGACTAAATTACATATTCATTACTTAAGCAGTTTTGTTTAAACATAAATTTTAAGTCTAGTGTTAGCTCTGTTCATATTTTATTGCACCTGGGTACTCAAAAAAAAAATAGTAATCATAAAAATAATTAAAATAGCTAGTCTATTAATGAGTACTTTAGATAAATCAGAAATTAATACAACAATGCTGTATTTTTATACAACTTTAACTCTCCCTGAATAAAACTATTGCCCACAAAAAAAGCACCTACATTCCTGTAAGTGCTTTGCGATTTAGAAAGTGGACCCACTTGGGCTCGAACCAAGGACCACCTGATTATGAGTCAGGTGCTGTCTTCGACGAGCTTCGCTTGCTAACCACTGAGCATCAATTTGTTACGCAGTTCTTAAATGTTATCATTTAAACAAACTGCCATATAAATGCCAAAAAGTAGCCTCTCTTACCCCAAAGTTCGTAAAGATAAAAGCGGTAAATATTTCATTGATTTAACACTAAACGATAAACGCTATAGGTTGTATAGTGGTAAGATTATCAAGTCGTCTCTCAGACCTAATTCGTATCCTGCAAAGTACAGACTGTCCAAAGCAAAGATATTAGCGGATGAGGTGTATAAGCACTTAGTGTCTAATGACTATTGTTTTGGCAAGAAACTAAGTAAGGCTGAAACATTTGACAGTCTTGTAAATAACAAACTCAGTGAACCCTTATCCAACTCATATAGAAAGACATTAAGACGATTGTCCAATAGACTCAGAAGCGAATTAGTATCTAAGGGAACTATATCTACAGAATTCATAAACAGTATACCACTTCAGCACAATAACAATACGAGTTATAACACAACACGTAGACACCTCAACGTTCTTGTAAACTATCTGTGTGATAATGGATTTGATATTGAAAGGTCTAAACTAAAAACAAGAAAGCAGGAGGAGGTACTTCACAAACCTATTAATGACATATCAAGTCTATTGGATGAGGTTGCTTTATTTAATAGAAATCTGCATCTGTGTTGCTTATTTACTTATTGTTGTTTGCTTAGACCTCATCAAGAAATTAGACTGCTTAAATGGAGTGATTTTAATGATGATTTATCGTATCTCAGTCTGTCAGGCAGTAGAGTAAAATCAAAGCGTAACAGACACGTTCCTGTGCCTTTAGCAATTAGAAAACTGCTTGTAAGAAACGAACCACACACAAACATATTTAGTGGCAAAGAAGCACCTTATAACAACGATTACTTTAAAACACTTTTTAGACGATTTAAGAGACTCAATAATCACATTAATAATGGTGTGACATTGTACTCTTTTCGGCACTCAGGTGCTATGGAAATATACAAGAGAACAGGCTCGTTAACCAAGCTTCAAAAGGCGATGGGACACTCTTCTATTAATGTATCACTAACCTATTTAAGAGGATTGGAAGTAACTGAATTAGAGGAGGAAGATATGCCTATGGTTTAGAAATTAAATATCAATCAAACGCCTAGAGAATTTTAGACAAAAAAGTTGTTTAATTAAAATATATAGGTATTAATTAAAGTATTTTAGAATGGGTTTTATTAATTTAATGTAATGATATTTTATTTATTTAGGTCTTTATAGTCTATTTGCACTTTGTAGTCCAAAGCTCTTTCTCCACCATCAACTTTCACTAATTTATTGTCTTCAAAATAAAAGAATCTAGTATTGGTGTTGGTAAGAACAGGAATGCCATATGCATAGTAATTGTATGATTTTATATTCTTTTTATAAATTGTTATTTCATTCTTCATTATGAGAAGTTCCTCATCCTTAATTTTCTGTCTAAATTCATTTATAGTCATTCCAAGAAAAACCTTATCCATTGTTTTTGCAATATCTCTCGCTGGATTAGCACCACAGCTTAATATTAAAACTGTAAATAGTAGTAATATTATTATTGATTTAATTGTTTTGATCATTGGTATTTTTTTATAAAATAATTTATTTTTTTTCAAAGGTAATAAAATAATTTTAATCCATCTCGGTAATGAGCAATCACCTATAGCTACACTCAAAAATTCATAACATACCCCCCCGTTTTTGTTGATAAAAATTCAGCTATTTACCTGTGAGTCTGCGAAAAAATGGATAACTTCGAAGTATTATATAATGGATTATTATCCTATAATCTTGTGTCCCAAACACAAGTATCAATTCTATCATAGGACTTTATAGAATTACTACAATCTAAACTTTATCATAGAATTTTACAATGCGAATTACAATACAGGATAACTATGTTCTTTTTAGAAATTCCATAAACTACTCACAAGTCTGTTAATTTATACGTTATATAGATAACATAAAATAACATAAATGCCATTTAACAGTGAGTCTGCACGTGAAGCAGGAAAGAAGTCTCGTAGGGGAAAAAGTCTTGTAAGTAGTCTTTTAAAGAACCAATTTGAAACCTTATCAGAGCGTATCATCACCGACATCCAAATAGAGGACTTAAGCAACTCAGAACGCATTGCAATGCTCCGACTAATGCTTCCTTATCTACTCCCTAAGATACAAACTGAGAAAACCACAGAAGAAACCGAAACCAAAGAATTTAAGGTACAGGTAATCAACAGTGCTGATGAACTTAGAGAACTTCGAAGACTTGAGGAAAAAATGGATAAAACCTGTACTAAGACAAAAGTCTAATAGTCTCCTTTGCCTTGGATACAGTGACGAATACCGCCACGTGGATTTTCCATATCGCCTAAAAACCTTGGAATAACGTGACAGTGGAAATGCATTACAGTTTGACCTCCCGCACTCCCACAATTCATCCCTATGTTATAACCATCAGGCACAACCTCGTTTTCTATGATACTTTTGGCTTTTCTGACCATCTCAGGCAATGCAAGTTGTTCTTCTATAGACAAACTAAAATAATCCTCTTTTAGCGAGTTAGAGATGATTAAAATGTGTTGAGGTGACACAGGAAATGCATCGTATATCATAAAGAAGTATTCCCCTCTAAATAGCACTCTCTCTTCTGATATGTTTAAAAATATACTCATTAAAATGTTCCGATTAATTCTACCTCAGGACTCCAATTCTGAATAGAGCACTCAATAGCTATGTTATACTGCATCTCTAAAAAGGATTTTCTTTTTTCTTTTGTAGCACCTGTCTGATTGACAATTGTCTCAGCAAGGGGGTGTTTACTATGAATATAAAACTCATTTCGATTGTACAACCGTTCTAAAAAACGCTTCTCTGGGACCTTTGAACCTTTCTGTCTATTGACAACACTGTCGGCCAAGACAAGATTCCATACTCCATTTATATTTGCACCATTTTGTGAATGATTTATTTTATTTATGTGAGGAAGAAAGTGATCCACATCACAAACAACATCGCTCTCTGAGTTTATTGAAATATCTTGATAACTATAAAAGCATTTACCTTTCTGATAACCACTCAAAGCATCTCTTACAGAGGTCACATCCTTTCTCTTCATAAAATTGCTTTCTACATACAAGAGAGAATTGTCATTATCATACTGTACCTGCAAAAGATTGGGGTTTATTTTCAGGTTCCAAGCTGTTTCAACCAAATTCCAACGAGCGTCCACCTCTTGGCTTAGATTTTGGTAGTGATAGTTTTGTTTGAGGCTGAGCAACGCATCTGTTATGACAATTTCTTTTTTTGAACCTTCATATTCCTTGTGATAAAAAGGTGAGGGTATTGAGGAGCCGTTTAAGTTTTGGAATGCATCAACCACATTTACAAAACCTAACTTCTCTGTATAAGTCAAAAGCATATCATATTCAATTTTATTGTTTAGAAAATCTCTGCAGTGATTTAAAAACGTACTTGACTTTGCATTACCTTGTTTGTCATTGTGCCTTATGTGAGCAATAAGGTTTTTGGTGAAGGGGACAGCCAAATCTTGAAGTCTAATTCGAGTTGTTTCCTTGTCAGCCAATTCCAATAAACTTTTAGCAAATGCAAACTTATAGGATGCGGAGTTCCTACCAAACAATATAAGAGCCCTCCATTGAGATTCTATGCTTGGGTCATTCAACTGAAAATTTACCATAGTAAAAAAGAAATATGAGTAAAAATATAAAAAAATAAGGATACCAATATTCTGAAGACACCGCTTTTCAAAAGCTGCCAAATAACTGCCAAAATATTTACTATCTTTGGGATAAGTTCTGTGTAACAAAAAAACCCCTGCACGACTGCAAGGGCTTTGGTTTTCAAAAGTGGACCCACTTGGGCTCGAACCAAGGACCACCTGATTATGAGTCAGGTGCTCTAACCAACTGAGCTATGGGTCCTAAATCGAATGCAAAAATAGCATTATTTTACAATTCTAAGAATTTTAACTTACAAAAATTAAAAACTTCTACACTTTGCGAACCATCAAGTTTTCGCCAAATTTTCGAAGCAGTGTTTTGCGCTCAGCTGCAATGTCCATTTCCTCCAAAACTTGAAAAGCTTTTTGCGTATAACTGCGCATGGCCACTTTGGTCAATTTATCAATTCCATTGGCATTGAAAATGGCTTTTACTTTTTCTATTTTCAACATATTTTCTTCCAGATTTTGGCTGTACAAATCCAACAAAACAGCTCTTTGTTCCGTGTTCACATTTTTAAGCGCCTGAATGTACAAGTAGGTTTTTTTATTTTCAATGATATCTCCTCCCACCTGTTTTCCAAAAGTTGCAGCATCGCCATACACGTCCAAATAATCGTCTTGCAATTGAAAGGCAATCCCCAAATTCAAACCAAAATCGTATATTTTCTGAGCTTCCTCCTCAGAAGAGCCTGCAATAACAGCTCCCATTTTCAAAGCTGCCGCCACCAAAACCGACGTTTTCAAGCGAATCATCTCGATGTATTCTTCCACAGAGACTTCCTCTCTCTTTTCAAAATCCATATCGTATTGCTGTCCTTCGCAAACCTCAATGGCAGTTCGGTTGAAAAGTGTGGTCAATCGTTTGTAAGTGACTCCTTCGTACTTTTCCAAAAACTGACTTGCCAAAATCATCATCACATCGCCCGAAAGAATAGCGGTATTTGCATCCCATTTTTCATGCACCGTCAGCTGACCTCTTCGCAAAGGAGCAGCGTCCATAATGTCATCGTGTAACAACGTGAAATTGTGAAACACCTCCACTGCAGCCGCTGCAGGCAATGCCTTTTTTACATCTTCCTGAAAAGCGGACACTCCCAGCATTACCAACACCGGACGGATGCGCTTTCCGCCCAACTCTAAAATATATGTAACGGGATGGTACAGGTTTACAGGCTCCATCACTTTCAACTCTTCTTGCAAGTAAGCAAGAAAGACTTCTTTGTATTCTGTAAGGCTCAACATTTTTTATTTTTCTGTAAAAATAAGGCAAAGATCTTTTTTACCAAGTAGAAATGTAACTATTTTGTAAACTTTGGAAACTTTTTTTGTTTTTAAAGTTTCCATATTGTACTTTTGTTCTTCTATTTAGAGATACCCCCCATGAAAAATAAAATTTTAGAAACCGCTGCCGAAATGTTTTTATCTTATGGATTCAAGAGTGTGACCATGGACGACATTGCCCAAAAAATGGGAATTTCTAAAAAAACCATTTATTCTCATTTCCAAAACAAAAAGTTACTGGTCACAGAAAGCACTCTTGGCGTTTTTTACCAAATCAAAAAAGGGGTAGAAACCATTCGACGCAAGCAGCACAATCCTATTTTAGAATTGTACGAAATAAAAAAATTCGTCAACAAACATTTGAAAGATGAAAAGTCAGCGCCACAATACCAGCTCCACAAATATTACCCTATCGTGCACAAAAAATTGGTTGAAAAGCAATTTGAGGTCATGGAGGAATGTATCTCGACAAACCTAAAAAAAGGCATCGCCCAAGAATTGTATCGCAAAGAAATTGACATTGCCTTTGTCACTCGTATTTATTTCAAAGGAGTTATGGGAATCAAAGACATTGAAACCTTTACTCCCGAAGATTTTACCATGACCTATTTGTTAGAAAATTTTATCGACTACCACATCCGAGGAATTGCGACCAAAAAAGGCATTGAAACCTTGGAACACACAAAAACAGCACAAACAAAAATAGCCCTATGAAACAAAAAACTCTTGTCTTTTTTAGCCTCCTCTTTTCCGCTTGGATTTCGGCACAAGAAGCCAAAACTAGCTTTGATTTAAAAGAAGCCATCCAATATGCTTTGACGCACAACAGAAAAGTAAAAAACGCTTCCCTCAATATCCAAGCGGCCGAGAAGCAAAAATGGGAGGTCACCGCTACGGGACTTCCTCAGATTGTTGGAAAAATTGATTATCTCAACAATCTTGAGACACCTTTTCCTGCCTCAGACGATCCGGACAATCCTTTTAGTTTTTTCTTTCCAAAGCACAGTATTCAACCCAATGTTAGGCTTACACAATTGATTTTTGACGGAACCTATATCGTAGCATTGCAGGCTTCCAATGTGTTTTTAGACATTTCAAAAAACGCCAAAGAAAAAACAGACAATGAAATCAAAAAGGCCACTGTGGGCGCTTACACTACTGCTTTGCTTACCAAAGAAAGCATAGCTATCATGGAAAAAAATAGTGCAAATCTTTCCAAAAGCCTGTCGGAAACAAAAGCCATTTTCGAAAATGGCATGACCGAAGAAGAAAATATAGAACAGTTGCAATTGACCCTAGCAGGCTTGGAAAACAATTTGACCAATCTGCGAAAACTAGAAAACATTACGCTCGGTTATGTAAAACTTTTATTAGGGATCGATGCACATCAAAAAATCACCTTGACAGATCGTTTGGATACGCTGATGTTCGAGCAAGTCTCCTCAAATATCAGCGATTCCAGCACTTCTATCTTTGAAAACATCGACTACAAAATTGCAGCAAACAATGCGGAGAGCAAATACCTCTTGCACAAGGCAGAGAAATTCAAACGTTTGCCTCGCATTGGAGGGTTTCTAAGTGGCAACTATCAAAATTTTACAAACGAACGTTTTTCTTCTTTGTTCGACAAAAACACACAATGGTTGTCAACTTTTTCTGCAGGTGTCAGCGTGTCGTTTCCGATTTTCACTTCTCTAGGAGGAGAAGCAACTATCAAACGAACAAAAATTGAATGGGAAATGGCTAAAAATGAATTGAAAGAAACCGAAGCAACCATTGCATTGGATATTTCGAAAGCAGAAAGTGATTACGAACTGGCCATTGACACCTACCAAAACAAACAAAAATCGTTGAACTTGGCAGAGCGTATAGAACGCAAAAATGAAATAAAATTCAAAGAAGGATTGGCCAGTAGTTTCGAACTTCGTCAAGCACAACTACAATTGTATACGGCTCAACAAGAATACTTGCAAGCCATGGTAGATGTCATCAACCAAAAAGCAACCCTTGAAAACCTGTTAAATATCAAATAATCATGAAATATATCTATGCAATCTTTATCAGTACACTTCTTTTAACTTCTTGCGCAGAAAAAGAAGTCCGCACCGTAGAATCGGTCATCAAAACCGGTACAATTGATGATTTACGTGCAAAAAAACAGGAAATTGAAACAACGCAACAAACCTTCGCCAACCAGCTTGAGGCCTTGAATGAAGCCATTGCAGCCTTGGATACTTTGAAAAAACTCCCGTTGGTCACCACATTCAAAATCAACAAACAACTGTTCATACACTATTTAGAATTACAGGGAAATGTCAAAACGAAACAAAATGTTTTGATCTATCCAGAATTTGCTGGCGTCTTGGAAAACGTTTTGGTTGAGAAAGGACAAAAAGTTCAAAAAGGACAGGTTTTGGCAACCATCAACAACGGAGGTATGAGTGAACAATTGGCACAATTAGAAGCCAGAGCAAAATTGTCTAAAACTACTTTTGAAAGACAAAAAAGATTGTGGTTGCAAAACATCGGCTCAGAAATCCAATACTTACAAGCTGAAACAGCTTCCTTGGCTGATGAAAATGCCGTCAATCAACTCAAAAGTCAATTGGCAAAAACAAACATCACAGCTCCTTTTGACGGGACCATTGACGATGTTATAAAAGACGAAGGAACTGTAGTTGCTCCTGGGATGAACTCAGAGGTCTTTCGAATTATAAACCTCGATAATATGTACATCGAAACAGAAGTTCCAGAAAATTACATTGCAAGCATTCGAAAAGGAAAAAATGCCATCGTCCATTTCCCTATTCTTGAAAAAACTGTCGCAACCCAGGTAAAACAAGTTGGTAATTTTATCAATCCAAGCAACCGCTCCTTTAAGATAGAAATTGACTTGCCAAATTCATCAAGAGTCTTCAAACCAAATTTGACCGCACGTGTCAAATTGAACGACTACACAAATTCAAAAGCTGTACTGATTCCACAAAGCATCATTTCAGAAAATGCAGAAGGAGAACAATACATCTATACCGTGAATGTCCCAAATAAAAACGGAGAAGCCGAAGCAAAACGAACCATCATTATCACTGGGAAAACCCAAGGCAACGTGATTGAAGTTTTAAAAGGCCTTGAAGACGGAACGGAAATCATCCAAGAAGGTGCTCGAAGTGTTACCGACGGACAAATCGTAAAAATTACGGATCGTTTTTAGATACTTGAGAATAAAAATCAACGCGAAAAAAAAACAGTTACGGTCAAAAAAAAAGACAAATGAGCAATAAGAAGAAATTAGACAAAGAGTTCGGCCTCTCCTCATGGGCGATCAACAATAAGACTACCATGTACGTAGTCATTGCACTCATTTTATTTTTAGGGTACTCGGCTTACCAAAGCATGCCTCGCGAGAACTTTCCTGAAATCAAAGAAACCAACATCTACATCAGTTCCTTGTACCCAGGAAATACGGCTGAAGATATTGAAAAACTCATTACCAACCCGTTGGAAGACAAATTGAAAACGGTGAGCAATGTGGTGGAAATCAACTCGACTTCACAGGAAGATTATTCCATGATTGTTGTGGAATTTGACGAAAACATCACCGTCGATCAGGCCAAACAAAAAGTCAAAGACGAAATAGATACCGAAACATCCGGAGAAGACTGGCCCACCTTCAACGGAGCAAAAGTAGAACCCAATGTATTTGACCTTAGTATGTCGGAAGAAATCCCCATCTTAAATATCAATTTATCGGGCGATTACCCTGTTTACAAACTCAAAGAATTTGGAGAATACTTGCAAGACGAAATCGAAGATCTGACAGAAATAAAAAAAGTAGACATTCGTGGAGCACAAGAAAAAGAAGTAGAAATTGCGGTTGATATTTTCAAAATGATGGCCGCGAAAGTAAGTTTCAATGACATTGCAGGAGCCATTTCCAATGGAAACATCACCATGTCTGCTGGAAATTATATTGCCAGTGGACAAAGAAGAACCATCCGAATTATAGGAGAAATTACAAGCCCTTCCGACTTGGAAAACTTTGTGATAAAATCGGAATTCAACAACCCTATTTACTTGAAAGATGTAGCAACTGTTTCTTTCAAGGACAAAGACAAAACCACCTATGCCAGAGAATCTGGGAAACAAGTAGTCATGCTCGACGTGAAAAAAAGATCGGGAAAAAACATGGTCGCTGCGGCTGAAAAAATTCGCAACATTGTCACACACACCCAAGACACTGTTTTTCCAAAAGATATAATGGTAAGCATTTCAAACGATCAATCCTCCAAAACCATCGGACAGGTAGACGATTTGGTAAACAATATCATTTTCGGAATCATCTTAGTTGTCACCGTTTTGATGTTCTTTTTAGGATTTAAAAATGCCCTGTTTGTTGGGTTTGCCATTCCGATGTCCATGTTCATGTCTTTGATGATTTTAGACCTGCTCGGATACACCATGAATACCATGATTTTATTTGGACTCATTATGGGACTAGGAATGCTGGTAGACAATGGAATCGTAGTCGTTGAAAATGTCTACCGTCTGATGGACGAAGAAGGTATGAACAGGAAAGCAGCTGCTAAAAAGGGAATCAGCGAAATTGCTTTTCCAATTATCATCTCAACAGCAACGACAGTTGCTGCCTTTGTGCCCCTTGGTTTGTGGCCAGGTGTGATGGGACAATTCATGGTCTATTTTCCAATTACGCTCTCTGTCGTACTCGGTTCCTCTTTGTTTGTGGCCATCTTTTTCAACTCTGTATTGGTGTCACAATTCATGACCACAGAAGACAAGGACATGCCTTTGAAAAGAATTGTATCCATCTCTGCCATTGTCGGAGGAATCGGTCTATTTCTCTTTTTCGGAGCAGGATCTGCCTTGGGAAGTGTCCTAGTGTTTACTGCCATACTCCTGTGGGTCTACCGCTTGTTTTTAAGAAAATGGGCAAATTATTTTCAAACCAAAACATTGAGGCACTTGGAAAATTATTACGAAAAAACCTTGAAAAAAGCCTTGACAGGATGGAGAACCTATGCCATCGCCATCGGAACTTTTCTCTTGTTGATTGTCGCTTTTGCATCTTTTGGCGAATCCGTGAAATCCCAACGAACAAAAATCGAATTTTTCCCGGACAACACACCGAATCAAATTATTGTGTATATCGAGTATCCACAAGGAACCGATATTGAAAAAACCAATGAGATTACAAAACGCATCGAAACAAAGGTTTACGAGGTGTTGAATGAAAACACGTACATGGATGGCGCTCACAACTTTTTGGTAGAAAGCGCCGTGGCTCAAGTAGGAGAAGGAGCAGGGAATCCACAAACCGATGGAGGCTCCGCCTCAGAAATGCCCCACAAAGGAAAAATCACGGCTTCCATGCGTGAATACAAATACCGAAAAGGCGAAGACAGCAAACTGTTGCTCTACAAAGTGCAAAAGGCATTGGTAGGAATTTACCCAGGAGTACTGATCTCGGTAGAAAAAGACGCTGCCGGACCCCCTGCTGGATCTCCTATCAATATTGAATTGGAAGGAGAAGATTATGCAGAACTGATTGTTACTGCTGAAAAAATGCGTGATTTCATCAATACTCGAAATATTGCAGGGATTGACGAGCTGAAAATAGATGTGAACCGTGACAAACCCGGCATGCAAGTAGTGGTGGATAGAAAAAAAGCAGGAGAACTTGGTGTCAGTACCGGGCAAGTAGGCCAACAATTGCGAAATGCTATTTTTGGAGGCAAAGCAGGTGTGTACAAAGAAGATGGAGAAGATTACGACATCTATATTCGTTTCAACAAAAAAGACCGTTACAATACCAGTGCGCTTTTCAACCAGAAAATCACCTTTAGAGACATGGCTTCAGGAAAAATAAAAGAAATCCCTGTTTCAGCGGTGGCAAAACAAAAAAACAATTCTGGATTTAGTGCCATCAAACACAAAGACACCAAACGTGTGGTGACGGTATACTCGGCACTTGCACCGGGCTACACCGATGCTGGCGCAATTGTAACTCAAATCCAAAATGAAATGAAAGGTTTTGACCAATTGCCATCAAATATTCAAATTGACTACACCGGACAAATTGAAGAACAAAACAAGCAAATGGCCTTTTTAATGGGTGCCTTTTTTACGGGATTGGCCTTGATATTCTTTCTTTTGATTTTCCAATTCAATTCCGTTTCCAAACCCGCCATTATCATGTTGGCCATCTTTTTAAGTTTGATTGGTGTTTTTGGTGGAATTGTAATTACAGGAGCTCCCTTTGTCATTATGATGACCATGATGGGAATTATTTCTTTAGCTGGTATCGTAGTAAACAATGGAGTAGTTCTCCTAGACTATACTCAATTACTCATCGATAGAAAAAAACAAGCACTTGGCCTGGAGGAAGCAGCGTATTTAAAAATAGATGCACTGTTTGAATGTATTGTTTTGGCAGGTAAAGCGCGTTTACGCCCTGTATTATTGACTGCGATTACAACCATTTTAGGATTGATCCCTTTGGCCATTGGATTGAATATCAATTTCTACACCCTATTCAGCGAATTTGATCCACGCATTTATTTTGGTGGAGACAATGTTATTTTCTGGGGGCCCTTGGCATGGACCGTGATTTATGGATTGTTTGTTGCTACTTTCTTAACACTGATTGTGGTTCCCATTCTATTTTTCTTGGTCACGCAACTCAAAATGTGGCTTCGATTGAAAAGAGCTTAAAAAAAAATAAGGGACGTGTGCTTTACGGCGCACGTCCCTTATTTTTTTGCAAAACACTGCTTTTGAAAACACTTCCTCAAAATGCCTTAATTATTGTAACTTTGGATCGCTCATGAACCACATCAAAACATACACGCTAGCGGAAGCCAAAAGAGCGCTTGAACACTATTGCATCTACCAAGATCGCTGTCACAAAGAAGTGGAGGAAAAACTTGCTAAAATGAGGCTCATCCCTGCAGTAATTGAAGAAGTCATCACGCATTTAATTTTAGAAAATTTCTTGAACGAAACCCGTTTTTCACAAAGCTTTGCACGAGGAAAATTCAGAATAAAAAAATGGGGAAAATTAAGGATAACCCGAGAGTTAAAATGGCGCAATATTACGCCTTACA
>CAJQMT010000039.1 GCA_905479475.1 uncultured Flavobacteriaceae bacterium | reverse complement strand
TCTTGCTTTTACTCTTACTTGGAGTCTTGCTTTTACTTTTGCTTTTACTTAAAGTCTTGGAACGAACACGATAACCACCCAATTGATTTAAGTTATCAAATACGCTATTATACATATAACTCAATGCATCGTTATAAGAATTGGCTATTGTAGTAGAAGCTCCATTCACTCCATCAACTGTAGAATATATTACTTCTACTGCTGTATTCGTAACTGGATTATCAACTGTAGAATATAATAATTCAATTCCCTGAGACGATTTATTTACTGTAGAAACAAGGCTACTTACTCCTGTTTTTACCATATGATATTCATTTTGCACATCTGGATGTTCAGAAGCGACCTTATCAATCAGCCGTGGAACATCTGTTGCTATGTCTTTCACGAATTGTGTAATATCCAGCTTTTTTAATACTCCAAACCCTTTGAATAAAAACTTCAAAAATACGACAAAGCTATCTTCTACCATTTTGGGATTATTTGTCTTGATTGCAATATAGGATAATACCAAATGCACTAAATAAAGGTGAATTACAAATATGAAAAATTCAAACACAAAAATCAATACTCTAAAATACAATACATTGCCTACTCCGGCTTTTAGATACGATACTAATGATAAATAAACACTTACTAATGTATACAAAACTTGCAAAAGAAATTTAAATAAAGATACGATGCATGTTACGACTCCTTTTATTGTTTTTTGTGAACAACCATTTGTTGTAAGGTTATTTAAATCTTTTTTAATCTCTTTTAATAAATTCTTTTGCTCCTTAAAGTTCGATGTCTGAGAGACCAAGGTGGTTTCTGTCACTTCTTCTGTTTTGGTTACCCCGCTTTCTATATTTTTGATTGTGGTAGTCAGATGTGCGAACTTTTCATCTTGTTGCTGTATATGCTTTATTAGTGTTTCTAATACTAGAGTATTCTGGTCTACTATTTTACTGTGGTTCACTTTATTAAATAACTCTTTCTTACTCATTACTCAGTCTTGTTTATGAACTTCTCTATATGTCTCTATAGATTAAAATGAGAGAAAAAAATGACCACAGCACTCGAAAAATTGAAAATCGGAATTCTAAGATGAAAGTCATATAAATAAATCATTATAAGTAAGCTTATAATACATTCGTATCCACAAAACACTTTTTAATAACTCACATTCACAATCGTTCTACTAAATCACAATGGCCAACACTAAATTCTCTTGTGACAAAAAATCCAACGCTACCAAGAAGGCAGCCGCAGATAAAAAATACAAAAAAAAGAGGGTTGTTGAATCATCTGATGACGAGACTGATTCTTTTGTAGATAGTGATTATGAAACATTGGAAGATGAAGATGATTACTATGACGAAGATGAAGACGACGACTTCTACGATGAGGAAGACGATGATGGTAAAATGGATGAATCAGAAGACGATGAGAATGACAATGATGAAGAAGACGACGATGAAGAGGATGACCGTAGAAATACGAAAAAGAGAAAGTATGAAACACGGTCTTCCACTAAATCGAACAAAAAGAACCAAAAAATGACCAAAAAAGAAGAAAAAGCAATCAAAAATGAAATCGAAAATGCATTTGTATCTTTAATCAAAAACAAATTACAGGGTAAAATCAACGAAGAAGACGACGACGAAGATGAAGACAGTGACAGTAGTGAGGATGATGGCAATAGAAAAAGAAGAAGGTGTGCTAATAAAAAGCACAAAAACAAGAAAGTCGCTAAATCTTCCAAGAAATCTTCGCCCAAGAAAAACCGTAGGAAAAATCGCCGTCGTTCTAAATCGGAATCCGAAGACGATGACGACGAATCATCCGATGAAGAATACGAAGAAGAGGAAGATGATGAAGAATACGACGAAGAGGAAGACATTTTCGTTTTGGGAGGTGGTAATGAAAACGGACCCTTGATTTTCCTCGATGGTGGTATGGGTATGATGCAACAAAGTGACGAACAAGATTACAAGAAGATGATGCAAGAAGATAAAGATGAAAAGTGCAATAGTGATGATGAGCAAACGTTTATGAAGGAAACATATAAACCAGCTACACAGAATCAAGAAAAACAATCTTCTTCTACTACATCCTCTCCCAATGTCACCGAAAAAGCACGTATCAAACAGAAGTCCAGTTCCAAATCTTCTTCTACTGCCAATAAAGACAAGCATTCCAAGAATCGTCGTCATGATGATCGACGCAATCGTAACAAAAAGTCTTCGTCGTCGAAAAAAGACAAACATGATTCCGATGGAAAAGAAGATGACATCATGGATTCGTCTGTGCAAGCGAAATATGAAGAATTGGTCAAAGTCCGTGACGATTTAACCCAGCAGTTGAAAAAATCGCCTAAAAGTAAGATTTTGGAAAATGCAATTCAAGAATGCCGTAAATCGATTAACGAATTAGTGAAAAAGGAGCGTAATCGCAATACAGACAAATATTTCAAATTGGTTCACCAAGACCCCAAAAAGTCCAAAAATACCAATGAAATGTCCTACTTTAAGAAAAAGCTCTCCCATCAAGAACAACTTAAAGTCATGAAAGACCTCAAGGAAATCAATGCACTCACCAATACTGATAAACCTTATCGATTGAGTTTATTGGAATCCAATATTCCCCCTAAATTTAAGGCCATTGCATTGCAAAAACTCAATGTGCTAAAGTCCATGGAACCCAGTGATTCCGAATACTATAAAATGAAGAACTGGGTCGATGGATTCATGCGTGTTCCCTACGGTGTTTACAAAAGCTTGACTGTCCGTTTGACCGATGGTGTTGATAAATGCCATGAATATATGGATCAAGCTAAAGCTACATTGGATTCTTGCACCTATGGCCTTGATGATGCGAAAATGCAAATTCTACAAATGGTTGGTCAATGGATTACCAATCCAGATGCTATGGGAACCGCCATTGCTATCAAAGGACCTCCTGGAACGGGAAAAACCACTTTAGTCAAAGAAGGCATTAGTAAAATCTTGGGAAGAGAATTCGCATTTATTGCCTTGGGTGGAACCAGTGATGCCAGTTTCTTAGAAGGACATTCGTATACATACGAAGGCAGTGCATGGGGTAAAATCGTATCCATATTAATGGATTCCAAATGCATGAATCCAGTGATTTACTTTGATGAATTGGACAAAATCAGTGATACGCCTAAAGGAGAAGAAATCGCCAGCATACTTACCCACTTAACCGATACTTCCCAAAATAGCCAGTTCCACGATAAATACTTTAGCGAAGTCGATTTTGATTTGAGCAAATGTTTATTCATATTTTCCTACAACGACGAATCCAAAGTCAACCCCATTTTGAAAGACCGTATGTATCGTATTCAAACTAAAGGTTATTCTCCTAAAGAGAAAATCATCATTGCTCGCAAACATCTTCTACCAAAGATTCGTGAACAAGTCAGTTTCAAAGAAGACGAAGTCATTCTATCCGATGATACTTTGGACCATATTATTAACCATCCTGAATTCTGTAAAGCTGAACAAGGTGTTCGTAATTTAAAACGTTGCTTAGAAATCATTCATACTAAACTCAATCTATTCCGCCTTGTCAAACCCGAACAAAATATGTTTGCTAAAGATATTGCAATCGATGTCAAGTTCCCTTTTACTGTATTAAAGAAACACGTCGATATTTTGATTAAAAGTGACGACCCTATGAGTCAAAGTTTATTAGCTATGTATGTATAATTATTTTCAATCTTAATTTTTAAAATAAAAAAACAAGAATCATATTGGATTCTTTTTTTCTGTAAAGGTATTGTAAAATGAAAATCCCTCAGAAATATATTCCTAAACATTTGTCCAAGACAGATTTACGGAAACAAAAACGCAACATCATCAATACCCGAAAGTTGTATCGTAAAAAGATTTATCGAGACCGTCCTCGAGTAAAATCATTCAAGTCGAAGAAATCGAACCACGTTGAAACAGCCAAGAAGATGTATGGAGTTTCCAGTATTGTCCCTTCGAAGACTTTAGCGAAAAAAACCAAGTGTTCAAGAAAGGGACTTAGACAGATTACCAAAAAGGGACGCGGGGCGTTTTACAGTAGTGGATCACGACCAAATCAAACCGCTCAATCTTGGGCAAGGGCGCGTTTGGCCAGCACCATCACTGGTGGACCTGCCAGTAAAGTGGACATGGCGATTTTACAAAAAGAATGTCATCCTACAAGTAAAGCCCTCAAATTAGCAAAAAAAAATATCACCTTATAGTAATAACACTAATAAACTTCATTTTCGAAAACAATAAAAATATGGGTCGTCCACAATATCATCGCAAACCCTATAAACATAAAAAGTCAAGGCGAAAAACCAAAAAGCGTTTTCCTCCTCAATGTGAACCGAAAATGACATTCGAGGAATGTGAATTGGCCATTTTGAGACAAGCTGTAGATGAAAATGAAAAACATACGAAAACGAAAATTGCCAATACCGCTGAAGTCAAAGCGATGATCGAAATCGTAGAAGACTTTTTGCGTAAATCCCAATGCATTTGCTATGGAGGAACCGCTATTAATAATATTTTACCCGAAGAAGCTCAGTTTTATGATCGCAATTTAGAAATACCCGATTATGATTTTTTCTCGAAAACACCAGTTGAACATGCGAAACAATTGGCCGACATTTTCCATGAAAAAGGATACACTGAAGTAGAAGCCAAAGCGGGTGTTCATCATGGCACTTACAAAGTGTATGTGAATTTTATTCCTATGGCTGATATTACCTTGTTGCATAAAGAGTTGTTTTCCAGTTTACATAAAGATGCCATTCAAATCGATGGAATTTATTACACACCCGCAAATTACTTACGTATGAGTATGTTTCTGGAATTGAGTCGACCTCAAGGCGATGTATCTCGATGGGAAAAAGTCCTAAAGCGCCTGACTTTACTCAATCAATATTATCCATTGAAGGTTGACCATTGTGGCCAAATCGATTTCCAGAGGTCTCTTGACCAAAGTCATGAAGATTCCAATCGACTTTATTGCACAATTCGTGATTCTTTTATTGATCAACGTGTCGTGTTTTTCGGTGGCTATGCAACCAGTCTCTACAGTCAATACATGCCTGTTAAATTACAACGCATCATTCGGTCCATTCCCGATTTCGATGTCTTATCTACGAATCCCGACCGTTGTGCCAATTTAGTAGTCCAACGTTTAGAAAAAAATGGATTCAAAAAATGTAAAGTGGTCCGTCATCAATCCATTGGAGAAGTGATTCCTACTCATTATGAAATATTGGTCGGACCAGATACTTTAGCATTTGTATATGAACCTCTTGCTTGTCATAATTACAATGAAATCGTCATTAAAAAAAAGACCATACGTGTTGCTACAATTGATACTATTCTGAGTTTCTATTTAGCCTTTTTGTATGCGGATATGAACTATTTTTCCTACTACAAAGACCGACTTTTATGCATGAGTCAATATTTATTTCAGGTCGAACAAGAAAATCGTTTAGCACAAAAAGGATTGTTACAACGGTTTACCATGAAATGCTATGGTGTGCAACCTACTTTAGAAACAATTCGGGCCAAAAAAAACGAGATGTTTGAAACCTTACGAAACAAAAAATCGAACGACCCAGTAAAAGAATCTTGGTTTTTGAAATACAATCCAGCAGCATCATCGAAAGAAAATGAAACAATTACTGATTCTACTGCACCACCTAAGAAGAAAAATACCAAAGTATCCAAAAAAACCCGCAAAAAGAAAAAGACCAAAAAAAGCAAACAAGAATTTCTTTTTTAAAAATATATTGTATAGAATAGAATAGAATATATAGTAGGATGAGTGGTGATACATATACATTAATCAATCGTGTTGACCAGTTAAATAAAGTTAGTAGTGGATATAAAATCAAATACAATTATGACACAACTACAAATATAGATAATTTTTTAGAATATAAATCTACTTCAAGTAG
>CAJQMT010000038.1 GCA_905479475.1 uncultured Flavobacteriaceae bacterium | reverse complement strand
TTTTTAATTCCTACAGTAGCTTTGGCTTGGTGAGGAGCAGAAGAAAGTGAATACGATCTGCGAACAGATGCTCCGTTTAGTTGAGCTTCAAGACTTAGATATTGTCCTGATTCAAAAATAAATGTCTTTTTGAGTTCCTCTGGGATTGCGAGTGATATGGCCACAGAGGAAGGGGTTAGGCGTTCAATTTCTTCTACAATTAGGCGGTGGTATGAACTCATTCTTTTTTCAGTAAAAATAAGGATTCACGAGATATTCTCGTCAATTGTAACTATTTTTATATTATTACGTCTAATATTAATGTAAACTAAAACTATGAATTTATTTTCACTACAATGGAAAGAAACATTTCGCGCCCCGCAATGGGAAGCAAAAGTGACAATTAAAATTTTAATAGGTTTAGTTTCTATTTATTTTATTGGGGCTTTTGTTTTTCTTTCTAGTGTCG
Source organism: uncultured Flavobacteriaceae bacterium (assembly GCA_905479475.1). Lineage (GTDB taxonomy): Bacteria > Bacteroidota > Bacteroidia > Flavobacteriales > Flavobacteriaceae > Flavicella. Next base: position 2,087 of record CAJQMT010000038.1, on the reverse strand, counting down.
TTTATACCATCTTGAATAAAGAAGTGCTGGATAGAGAACCGCTTGAAGTATTCAATGGAATCCTTTTGTTTATCTTTTTTGCGGAGCTTGTAATTCGTTTTTTCCTACAACAATTACCGGTAACCAACATTCAATCCTTGATTTTGTTGCCTTTCAAGAAACGACAAATCATCAACCATGTAATGCTGCGGTCTGTTTTTTCTGCCTTCAACCTTTTCCCGTTCATCATTTATTTGCCTTTTGCTATTTCCATGTATCGAGATGATTATTTGGGTTCACAAATTTTTGCTTGGTGGCTTGCCTTGTTAATGTCCACCTTATGCTTGAATTTTCTGCTTTATATCATCAATAAAAACAACGCCTACTTCTTTGCCTTGTTAGGCTTTTTGGCTGGAACAATTGCACTGGATATTTACACGGAAATTGATTTAGGAAAATTAGTTGGTATTCCCTTTGACGCCGTAGTTAAAAACTCGGAGTATCTTCTTGGGTTTGCATTACTTCTTGTGGGGATGTATGCCTTTCTGTTCACCTTCTTGAAAAAAGGCTTTTATATGGACGCTGGTTTAGCACAGAAAAAAACACGCGCAAGAGGAGGTGAATTTAAGATGCTTAACTTTTTGGGAGAGGACGCACTGATTTTACGAAACGATTTACGCATGATTATGCGTAATGTTCGTCCACGTCAAATCGCCCTAATGTCTTTTCTGTTTTTGTTTTATGGCTTGGTGTTTTTTACTCAAGACATCTATCGTGATATGGAATATGTCATGGTTTTTGCTGGTTTATTTGTAACGGGTGGCTTTACCATGACCTTTGGGAATTATGTTCCGGCCTGGGACAGTAGTTATTATAAACTTCTCATGACACAAAACATTTCATACAAGAAATATTTGTTGTCCAAATGGAATTTAATGGCCTTTGTCACGGCTGTTTCCATGGTTCTAGCGATTCCTTATGTTTATTTTGGGTGGGATGTTTTAGCCATCATCGTTGCCGGTGCTTTTTTCAATATGGGTCTAGGTACTTGGATTGCCCTTTTTGGCGGTCTGTTGAACAAAACGCCTATGAAATTAAATGTAAAAGCAAAGGCCTTTGAAAATACCCAAAGCTTTTCGGTAACCCAATTTGCCTTAATTATTCCCAAAATGGTCTTGCCGGTTCTTTTGTACTGGCTCCCCAGTTATTTTATTTCTCCAATAGCCGGATTTATCACCCTGGCAGGGGCAGGCGTTTTAGCCATTATTTTTCGTGATAAAATAGCGAATGGGGTCACAGTATTGTATAAAAAACAGAAACACGAAACCATTGAAGCATTTAACAAATAATCCATGATACAGCTAGAAAATCTTTCAAAAAAATATGATGAAGCAACGGTCTTAAACGTTGCTTCTCTTGGCATCGATAAAGGAGAACACTTTGGACTTGTAGGAAATAACGGTGCGGGAAAGACAACACTTTTTAGTCTGTTGTTGGATTTAATTCGACCAAGTTCAGGAAAAGTGAGTATTAATTCAATTGAAGTAGCTAAAAGCGAAGACTGGAAAAAAGATACGGCAGCATTTATAGATGACGCTTTTTTAATTGACTATCTCACCCCAGAAGAATACTTTGCTTTCGTCGCGCAATTGCGAAAGATTTCAACGGATGAACTCCAAACGTTTTTAGCACAGTTTGAGGAGTTTTTTAATGGTGAAATTTTGGATCAAAAAAAATACCTGCGTGATTTCTCCAAAGGGAACCAAAAAAAAGTAGGTCTAGCCGCTGCTTTCATTGGGAGCCCTGAGGTGGTTATTCTAGACGAGCCCTTTGCAAACCTTGATCCATCATCTCAAATTAGATTGAAAAATTTTTTGACCGCCGAAAATAATTTGAACTGTACTTTGTTGATTTCATCCCACGATTTAAACCATGTGACAGACGTCTGTGACCGCATCGTTTTATTGGAGAAAGGGGCCGTCATCAAAGACACCCCAAAGAGTCCAGAAACACTAAAAGAGTTAGAAGCGTATTTTTCAGGCCAATAACATACTAAAAAACGCTTTTTTCAGTTATCATATAAACGCTTTTTTTGAATCGTAAACCGG
>CAJQMT010000037.1 GCA_905479475.1 uncultured Flavobacteriaceae bacterium | reverse complement strand
CAATTTGTGCTTTTTTTGGAAAACAAAAAAGACAAAATTCTGTTAAGAATTTGGGTTTTTATGCTTGCACTGGATTTCTTTTTGGGGATGCACGGAGTGAATCCCTTTATGCCATTTTCAATTTGTGCTTTTTTTGGAAAACAAAAAAGACAAAATTCTGTTAAGAATTTGGGTTTTTATGCTTGCACTGGATTTCTTTTTGGGGATGCACGGAGTGAATCCCTTTATGCCATTTTCAATTTGTGTTTTTTGGGGAAAATAAAAAAGACAAAATTCTGCTATGAATTTGGGTTTCTGTGCTTGCGCTGGATTTCTTCTCGGGGATGCACGCAGTGAATCCTTTTTTGACTTTGATTGTTCGTGTTTCTTTGGGAGATAAAAAACCATACATTAAGATTTAATAATTTTATGGAGTGGTCAAAAGTTTTACATAACGAAATGTTATCTTGTTGCTCAGATTCTTTTTCTGGGGATGTTTGCATTTGTATTCTAAGAGAGAGGAGGTTTATTTTAATCGGTGAACGTTGGTATTTGCAATTGGTTATGAAAATACGTTCTTATTCATTTAATTGCGTTAAAAATTACTTTTTTTTGAAAAGAGAATCTCATTGTATCGTAAAAAAAAGCGGAGATAAACTCCGCCTTAATCAAACCAAACTAACTCAAATTACAGTTATTATGAAAAACTGTAAACTTTTATAATGTAAGCTCTTTTAACATAGTAATTAGCTGCCTTTTTCTTTCTTGTAGGTCATTAGTACTAAAATCAAACAAAAAATTGATGATAATGCGCAAGTTCCGTACATAGCTATCCATCCAAATGACTCTGTTATATAAGCCAATCCAATACCTGAAAAAGTAGCTCCAACATATCCAAAGAAGCCAGTCATACCACAAGCTCCTGAAATTGCTTCTTTGACAGTTACTCTTGAAGCCTGTACACCACTTATTAAATTTTGAGGACCATCAATTAAAAAGCCAATTAAAAGCAAAGAAACCCCAGTTAGAAAAATATTATTAGGTCCAGAATAAAAATAAAAACCAATAATGCTGAAAGTTAACAACACAAGATAAATGACATTAATAGGGACACATCTCCCATTCCAAAACCTGTCAGCTAAATAGCCAGCTACAATACCTCCAGGTATTCCTGCGAAGGGCATTAAAGTCCAAAATATAGCTACACTTATTTGGTCTATCCCCTTTACGTCATATAAAAATATGGTTGCCCAATCTAAAGTTCCAAATCGAATGATGTAAATAAACATATTTGCCAAACTCAAAATCCAAATATATTTATTGGTAAAAATGTACTTTTTTAGTATTTCCCAATGCGATTTTGTGTTTTCAGACAGTTCTACAATTGGTCTGTCTTTTTTAAAATCTTCAATTTCTGGCAATCCTAAAGATACGGGTCTATCTCTAAGTGTTATAAACAAACCTATTGCTGTCAAACAACCGATAATTCCAGGTACATAAAATACCGCTTCCCATCCAACAATTCCTTTGTTATATAGATTGATTATTCCTGCTACTAGTAAGCCTACACCAAAAGTTCCTGCGGTATGCGACGAAGACAAAATTGTCCATTTTGTAGCTCTTTCACTTGGTGAAAACCAATGTACCAAACCTTTTGCAATGGGCGGAAAACCCATAGACTGAAAGGCTCCATTCAATCCCCAAAAAAAAACTATCAAAAATAAACTATCTAAAAAACCAATAAATAAATGAATGAACGAAGCCAAAAAAAGTCCAATCGCCATAAACATTCTAATATTTGCTCGATCTGCGAAAAGGCCACTAATAAATTTACCAATACCGTATACTACATAAAAAACACTGCTTAGAATACCCAACTGAACCAAATCAATATCTAGTTTGTCACTTATGAGAGGCAAAGCCGGTGAGATGTTTTTTCTAGTAAAATAAAAGATGGTATATCCTATATACATCCCCAAAAACATTCTCCATCTCCAGTATTTGTATTTTTTAGGAATTAATTCCTTTGAAACTTTGTCCGATGAAGATTCTATTTGCTTTAATGAGGTTAATTTCATAGAAAAACATATTTTTATAAAAATAACGTGTACTCAAATAAATGAATACACGTATTATCCTTTTAAATTAATAATTTTGAAAAAACGCATTCTTAGTAGAATACGTTTTTTGTTTAGTGAGTAGAAATTAAGTTACCTTTCGTTTTGAGCCATATTTTCACTCTGATCAATGACAGAAGGGGAGATAGGCCAAACGCGGTGTTTGGTCAGCTCAAAATTTGTTCTTTTTTTCCAGACCTCATAAACTGTAAAAGAAGAGTTGGGATCTGTTTTATCAGCATGTAGTCTTCCACGCAGTGCCTTTTGAATATCTGCGGCATCACCCCAACGGCACAAATCTTCAAATCGTCCGAATAGCTCTCCAGCAAATTCTGCTCTTCGTTCATATTTGACGTGGTCTAATGTAGCTCCTGTAACATCAGGAAGTCCTGCTCGGCTTCGTACTTTATTTAAATCAGCATCGCCATTTTCACCTAATTTAATTTTTGCCTCTGCACGCATCAAGTAAATATTGGATAAACGTATTAATGGCACGTTTAAATCAGTAGTAGGGTGGTCTCCATTACCATTTAAGTGTACTCCGTCTGCGTAGCTATAGGGTTCCATATACTTTTTGAGTTGAAATCCTGTCAAGTTATTAGTTGACCAATACATGCGTGTTTCTCCAAAAAATACAAATTCATCACCAAAAGCCAATAAGGTTGCGTCTCTTCTTAAGTCATTTGCTTCGTAGGATTCATACAAGTCAAGAGTTGGTGCAAAATAACCCCAACCATTGTATTTACCCCAAGCCTTGTTCTCCAAAGAAGCTCCTGGTAAAATACTGCCTCCTAAAGTGTTGCTCGGAACAGACCAAAGGTAATCTTTACCCCAATTGTTGGCAATTTTAAAGACATCTTCAAAATTGGGTTCTAAATTGGGCTGGGTCTCAATTACTTTGTCGCAAGCATTAATTACTTCTTGCCAAGAACTGCTGTCAAATTCGGCATTGTGCAGGTGTGTTTTCGCTAAATACGCATAGGAAGCATTTTTATGCGCCTTGCCATAGTCAGCAGGATCGAGGTCGCTAAAAAGAGGGAGTAACGTTGCTGCTTTGCTAAAGTCTCCGGCAGCAAATGTATAGCTTGCAGTTACACTACTTGGACGTTCGATATCGAAATCGACTGTGTTCTCATCAACTATAGGAATTCCTGCTCTGTCATCTCCGTAAAGCAAGCTCAATTGAAAATAAGCCAACCCTCTCATAAAATACGCATTACCCAATGCAAAATTTTTCGCATCATCTGAAATATCCATGTCAGGAACGAAGTTTAAAATATCATTGGCACGTTTTATCACCTGATAGTGTATGGGCCAAATGTCTCTAGTGTAAGAGCCAGAACCTTCGGTTATAAAGTCTTTAATTTCTTCAATCTGTCCCTTGGGCTTTCCAACCACAAAGTCATCGCTCGCTATTAAGGAATACAAAAACATACCCCGTCCATAAATGCCTTTAAAATCGTTCATCAGGTACAATGAATTTGTGGCACGTTCAACATCCGTTTTTGTCTTCCAAAAGCTTGCCAATGTAGGTTCGCCTTTGGGCTTGGTGTCCAAAAAGTCATCGTGGCAAGCCGTAAAGACAATTATTGGAAGCATGAATAACAATCTATAAATTGATTTTTTCATAATAGTTTCTAGTTTAAATTATTTTAACGTTACATTAAATCCAAGGGTAAAAACACGTGAAACAGGATATTGGCCACCGTCAACTCCTCTGTTTCCAACTTCAGGGTCTAATCCAGAATAGTTTGTCCAAGTGTATAGGTTTTGCGCAGTGGCATATATTCGAAGGGCATCATAGACACTATTGGCTTTCAAGCTATAACCCACAGACAAATTTTTAATACGGACATAATCTGTACTTTCCAGCCAGAAATCTGACATTCGGATATTTTGATTGGGATCATCTATAGATAATCTTGGATTGGAAGCATTTGGGTTGCTCGGACTCCATGTGTCTAATGCAAAATCCGATAAATTTGCACCTGCGATAGAGGTGTGTGCAGGATAGGTTGTGGTAAACTTATACCCATTGTAAGCATAGGCTCCGGACGCTCCTTGAACAAAAATGGAGAAATCAAAGTTTTTATACGTGAAATTACCGTTAAAACCAAATGTGGTTGTAGGGAAAGAACTTCCTTTGTACGTACGATCGTCATTATTGATTACCATGTCGCCGTTTTGATCAACAAACTTAATATCTCCTAGTTGGGCATTCGGTTGACCATTAGCCCTTGCTTCTGAGACTTGTGCGTCGGTGCGTAACAGTCCGTCGGTTTCCAACATGCGAAATGAGAATAACGGTTGCCCCACAGAATTCCATAGCGGAAAATGTGTTGCAACTTGAGTTTCACTCTCACGAAGTTCAGTAGAAGAACCTTTTATAGAAGTCATTTCATTTTGAATAAACGAGACATTACCTGTTAAGTTGTAGGTGAAATCTCCTTCATTCTTGTTCACACCAAGCGCAATTTCCAACCCTTTATTTTGTACTTCTCCTGCGTTTTGGAAGGGAGCGTCTTCTGGAAGAATACCTCTTTTTGAGTCTAACGGTACTTTTAGCAATAGGTCTCTCGTTGTTCTAGTAAAATAATCTGCAGTTAAGGTAATCTTGTTATCGGTAGAGCTCACATCGACACCAAAATTGGTTGTTTCTGAAGTCTCCCATGTCAAGGTTTTATTGGACTGACTATCTAATGATACAGCTGTCGAATAACCAGAACCTCCTAAGTTTACATTGCTTCTCGTTAGAGTAACATCTGTTGGAAATGAGCCTGTTGACTCAAGATTTCCTACTTTTCCCCAAGAGGCTCTAAACTTTAGGTTGTTGACAAACGTTGAGTTGAAAAAATCTTCCTCGGAAAGTTGCCAGCCTACAGCTACAGAAGGGAAGTTTTCCCAGGCGAGATCATCCGTTAATTTTGAAGAACCGTCTCTACGAATACTGGCAGAAATAAAATATTTTTTCTTGTAATCATACATTGCTCTTGAAAAGAAAGACACCAATGTTTGTGTGAAATATCTGTAGTCAGTGAATTCGATTTGATTTGCTACGGGAATAACAACACGATTACGGTCTTCATTTTCAAATCCCCTCGCTCTTAGATAGTTAACTTCACCTTCCTCTTCTTGTAGCGAATATCCTGCAAGAAGTTGCAGGCTATTGTCGTCGTTTAGTTCAGGTTTGTAGTCCAAGGTGTTTTCCCACGACCAATTTAATCTTTCAGAACCTTGTGTAATAAGGCGATTGATATTACTCTGAACTTTAGACTGTTCACTCACTCTCGGTTGAAACTCTTCATATTCAGTATTAGTACGAGTAATTGCAAAATTAGTTTTGAAGGTAAGATTCGTAACAGGCTTGTATTCCAAAAACAAGTTTCCAAACAAGGACTTTTCTGGGTTGTCGATGTCAATTCTATTAAGTGTTCCCACGGGATGGAGTATGTCGCCGTTTTGGCCGTCCGCTATGTCTGAATAGGAGCCATCAGCATTGTATACAGAAACATAAGGCGGTGCCTTAATGGCGGCAGCAATAATACCATTGTAGTTGGTTTCACCATTTTCTGCTTGAGTACCTGTAAACACAGATTGTCCATTGGTATATGTGTACGAAAAGTTTTGACCAACCTTAATTTGATCGTTAAGCTTTGCCGTTGAGTTAAATCTGAAGCTAAGCCTGTCAGCATAGGTATTCAATAAAATTCCTTCTTTGGTGTTGTAGCCAATTGAGGAGGAAAACTTGAAGTTTTCTGAACCGCCACGTAGTCCAATATCGTAGTTTTGAATAATTCCAGTTCTAAAAATTTCATCTACCCAATTGGTTTTATTTATCAGTCTGTCGGGATTTTTAGTAGAGTCAAAATAATCCAATACTGGAATACCAGAATTGGCATAGGCTAAATTGTAAGCATCGGTATATTGCTGAGCATTAAGCGGAGTGGGTTTGTCCCAAACATTTTGCACTCCAGAAAATATGCCGAAACTCACGGCTATTTTTCCGGCTTTCCCTTGTTTTGTTTCCACCAAAATAACACCTCCTGCAGCTCTTACTCCATAAATGGAAGCTGAAGCAGCATCCTTTAACACGGTGATAGATTTAATGTCAAAAGGATTTAACGGGCCTCCGAAATAGGGTGCGCCATCCACAACCCACAAGGGAGCTTCGGGTGATGTTGTTCCAACACCACGAATTTTGATGGTAGGTGTACTAGTCGGGTCGCCACCATTGCTTACAGTAGTTACACCAGGCACATTTCCTTGCAATGCCTCCTCAACTTTGGTTACCGCTCTGTTTTCAATGTTTTCTGCTTGAGCTACTGATCCTGTCAACTCTTTTTTAGCAACACTACCATACCCAATAACGACAACCTCATCAAGTGAAGCTGCAGAGGGTGCTAATGAAATTGACAATGATTTTTGCCCATCATAAGAAACTTCTTGAGTAGTATAACCAATATATGAAACGACAATTATAGATTCAGAACTGGGGATTTCAAGAGAAAAATTTCCATCAAAATCAGTTGTAGTTCCAAGATTCGTTCCTTTAACCTGTATGTTGGCGCCAGGTAAGGGCTGACCTGTTTCATCAATCACAGTACCATTAATTATGACTTGTTGATTTTGAAGTGTAGTTGACTGCTTATTATTTGCAGTATTGTGACTACTCTTATCAACTTTTTTGTGTTTGAGAATGACTTGTGTTTCTCTTACTATTTGATAAGAAGTGATCGTGTCATCAAATAAAGTAGCTAATACTTGTTCAATACCTGCATCTTTTAGTTTTATTGAAACTTTACGTTGTAAATCGACAAACTTTGTATTGTATACAAATCGATATTTTGTAGATACTTCTATTTTGTTGATTACTTCTATGATGGCTGTGTTTTCCTCTTCTAAAGTAATTGTCTGAGTATAGCCTTTATTGCTTGCAAGCATACTAAAAAAAGTAGCAAAAACAAATATAGCTGTCAATTTCATTTTTAAATCAATTTTTGCAAAAGGCAGGAGCATGCCTTTCTTATTATGAAGTTTTTTCATATTTTTGAATGTTTTTATGGTGAATAACTAATTTTGGTTAATCACTTGTAAGTGTCAGAAAATGTTACCGCATTTTTCGACACTTTTTTTATTCCTTTTTTGAGAATAACAAAGTGATTTTTTAAATCTTAATTTGGTTAGCTTTTTTATGTCATATAGTCCGTGTTTTAAGTTTAGTTAATATAGATTGTATTTTCTTCAATTTTGTATTTGAAATCAAAACTGTTTTTAAAATCATTTAATATAATTTCTATGGGTTCTTCTTTAAAACGTGCATTAAAAACCTCCTTATTTAGTTGCTTGTTTGTATTTATTATCTTTAGATTATAACGACGCTCAAGCTTTTTAGAAATATTTTGAAAACTACTGTTTCTAAAGACCAAATCACCTTTCACCCATTGTGTATAAATTTCAAGATTTACTTTTTCTGTAGAAATACTATTCTCGTTTTTATCAAGAGATCCTTTTGTCCCAGGCACAATAGTAACACCTTCTTTAGAGGTTTGTTTCCCACTATAGAGAGCTACTGAACCTTCAACTAAAACAACATCTGTAGTATTGTCTTCAGGATAAGCTGAGAAATTAAACTCCGTTCCAAGTACTTCAACATTTAAAGACTTAGCATTGACAATAAAGGGGTGTTCTTTATCTGAAGTTACATCAAAAAACGCCTCCCCATTTAGAAATACGTGTCTGTTTTCTCCTTGGATAAATGCAACGGGGTATTTTAGCGATGTACCTGAATTAAGATTGACAACAGTACCATCTGATAATTGTATTTTAAATTGTTTCCCATAAGGAACTGTTAGAGTGTTATAAATCAATTCATCTTTTGTAATATCGTTACTATAGACCAATTGATTTCCTTTTTGAACTCCTACGATATGACCTTTGTCATCAACCACTTTTGCAGAGCCAACCTCATTTATAATTTGAATATCTCCATTTTCTAATGATAAAGTGATACTTTCAGGTGGGATAACGAGCTTTGGATTTTTTGAGAAATAACCTTGTTGGTAGAAATGCCCTAAGCCTAAAAGTAAGACTGCGACGGCTGCGTATTTTAACAAATGATATTTCTTATGAAATGATTTCTTCTGATTATTTTGAGCAATCTCTAATATATTATTCTTAATACGATTTGCAACGTCTTCCTTCATATCGGGATATTCATTCAGCAATTCATATACGGACTCTATAGTTGGCACATCAGATAGATCTCTAGAGTCTTTGAAATAACTCACAATTTGTTGCACTTCTTTTTTTGTGCATTCACGTTTGATGTATTTTACAAACAACTTTTTCATTTCTTTTGATCTCATTAATTTCTATGACGGGATATATATAATACTCCTGAGACTCCTAAGAATACCATTCGCTTTCATTTTTTTTTCATTTTTTTAAAAAAAATATTGAAAAGTAGTTGGATAATACCAATGAAAATCACAGGTCGAGAAGAGTTAGTCTTATCAAAAAAAAAGTTAATTTAATAGTTGATTTCTTTACAACCAATCTCTACAAAATAGAAGTAAGGCAAGTGTGATGTCTCGGCTATTTAACAAAAATTCACGAAGTGTCTCTAAGGCCATGCTCATTTGATTTCTTACAGTGTTTGGAGATATGCCTAATTCTCCAGCAATTTCGTCATAACTTTTACCATCGTCTCGTGACATTTCAAAAATCAACCGCCTTCTAGGTGGCAGTAAATCTAGTGCTTCTTTTTTTATGGTTTTTAATTCCTCTTCTCGCATGTGGCGCTCAGTTGGATTTACAGATTTTTGACTCTTGTAAAAAATTTCTTCTCTTAATTTTTTATTGTTAGCTGCTTTTTTAAGAAATGAGATGGTTTTATTTCTGGTCATAGTAAAAAGAAATGATTTAAGAGACAACTCTGGGTTTATAGTTTCTCGTTTCAACCATAAATTTAAAAACACATCTTGAATAATCTCTTCTGCATAAGATTTTGAGTAAACCATACTCAAACTAAATTTATACAAATCATTTTGGTAAGTGTTAAATAATTTCCTGAAGGCGTTTTTGTTGCCTGCTAAAAGTTGTTTAGCCAAGAGCCTTTCATTATATGTTACGCGAGTTAAAGACATTCCAATTACTTGTCAAAAATGAGTTTAATTCAATATGATTTTTCCTTTATTTATGTATTGAATTCTAAGTTTACAATATTGAATGAATATTATAAATTACTTTGAATCGTATTGAAAGTAGGGGGGATTGTTAGGATAAAGATAGTAAATATTGAGTTACGAATTACAGTGTCTTATTATTTTGAGGGATAATTTATAAATAGAAGAGAGCTAAATAATTGATTTTGTGAATACTATGTAGCCGAAAACGAAATTTTTTCTTAATGCTTGTATACATTCACTAATCATTTTTTCACTTGCTCTATTGTATATTTATGCAGCATCAATCTTAGAATTTGAGATAATTTTGTCAAAAAAAAATCTACTAAGAATTTCGGTTTATTTACTTTTTGAAAGAGGATTTGACTTTTTTGTAAAGAACTGTTGTCCTTTCTTTTGCAGTCACAAAATTTATTAAAATTAGTATTGAAAAGAGTTGCACTTTGATCCAATCCTGCTTCCAAAACTTGACTTTGGCTTTTTGTTTAACTATATTTACATATTGTTAAACGAATTAATACTTAAAAAAGCCTGGAAGACTAATTTTTACGCAAAATTAGGAAGGGTTCGAATTCGTTTGAAAGATAGAAATTCCTCTTGAAGGCGGTGAAATAAAAAAAAAGAAGAAAAAATGTCTCAAGATAAAGCATTTACAGAAATAGAGCTCGATCGAATCATAGAGATGGCTTGGGAAGACCGAACACCCTTTGAGGCCATTCGATACCAATTTGGCTTGTATGAAAAAGAAGTGATTCAACTGATGCGTGGAAATTTGAAAAGATCCAGTTTCAACCGATGGAGAAAGCGTGTGCATAGCGGTGTAAGTCAAAAGCATCTCAAAAAAAGGAACCCAAACATTACACGTTTCAAATGTTCGCGCCAAAAGGCCATTTCAGGAAATAAAATCAGCAAGCGCTCATGAATACATTGTTCGAAAAAGAGGAAATGTTGTTTCCTACAACACAGGAAGAAATCATGCAGCGGATACGTTCCATTGATCCTATAAAATATGGGAAAAATCGAAATTTCATCGATGGTTCCGTGACCTACTTATCACCCTATATTTCGAGAGGAGTGATTTCAACAAAACAAATATTGTCTAGTGTTTTAGAACGAGGATATTCCCCAAAAAGTATTGAAAAATTTATTCAAGAACTTGCCTGGAGGGACTATTGGCAGCAAATTTGGATTGCTAAAGGAGAAGCCATCAATAGTGATCTGAAAAATCTACAGCAGCCCATAGCATCGACCGAAATGGTCAAATCCATCGCAGCTGCCAAAACAGGAATTTCTGCCATAGACACTGCGATTGTTGATTTTTATAAGACTGGCTATCTTCACAACCATCTTCGAATGTACATCGCATCTTTGGCTTGCAATACCGCGCAGTGTCATTGGAAATACCCCGCAAAATGGATGTATTATCATTTGTTAGATGCGGATTGGGCAAGCAACGCCCTGAGCTGGCAATGGGTAGCCGGAGCCAATAGCAATAAGAAATACTACGCAAATCAAGAAAACATCAACAAATACTGTTATTCCAACCAAAAAGAAACTTTTTTGGACTTGCCTTACAGTGCTTTTGAAAATTTAGAGATACCTGAAATATTGCAAGAAGTAGGGTTGTTAGACTTAACCACTCCTTTGCCAAGAGCTTTGCCCATTCAAATAGATGCATCGCTGCCAACACTGCTTTACAATTTATACAACCTGGACTCACTATGGAAAAAAGGTGTTGTTGCAAATAGAGTGCTTTTATTAGAGCCGGCTCATTTTGAAGAATACCCTGTCTCGCAAAAGACATTGGATTTTGTGTTGGCACTTTCAGAGAATATTGAAAACATACAGGTGTTTGTTGGAGAGTTTCCCGATTTGAAAAGTACGTACCCCGTTGGAGCGGTGTATTACAAAGAGCACCCTTTGAACCAACATTACAAAGGAATAGAAGAACCAAGAGATTGGATGTTTCCTGTAGAAGGGTACTACCGTTCTTTCTTTGCTTTTTGGAAGAAATGTAAAAAGAATTTGACCTATTGAAAAAACAAGCAATCAATATCGTTTGGCTCAAACGTGACCTGCGTTTGCAAGATCACGAACCGCTTTTCAAAGCAGAAAAAGCGGAGTTGCCCTATGTTGTAATTTATTTGTTTGAGCCTTCACTCATTTGCACACCTGACACGAGTAGCAGGCATTTAAAATTTGTCTACCACTCCTTATTGGCCATGAATGAACAGCTCGATTCTTTTCGAAGGAAAGTTGAAGTATTTCAGGCAGAAGCTCTCGATGCGTTCTCCTACCTAGAAGAAAAATTTCAGCTGCATAATTTGTTCAGTTATTGTGAAACAGGAACAGCGCTTAGCTGGAAAAGAGACAAACAAATTTCTTCATTTTGCGAACAGAATAAAATTAATTGGCACGAATCGCAGCGCGATGGCATTTTAAGAGGGATTAGAAACAGGAATGATTGGAACGCATCATGGCACAAAAAAATGCATCAGCCTGTTTTACAAAACACCTATTCGGTATCTGAAATAGATGCCTTGACTCATCCATTCGAATTATCTTCGAAATTGTTCGAAGAATTGCAAGCATATCCCAAGCAATACCAACCTGCTGGCGAGCAGAATGCTTGGCGGTATTTAAAATCTTTTACAGCGAAGAGAGGCTTTGACTACCAAAAGTATATTTCAAAACCATTTGAAAGCAGAATGGCTTGTAGTAGGTTGTCGCCCTATATTGCCTGGGGAAATTTGAGTATCAAACAAGCCTTTCAATTTATAGGAACACATCCGAATGGCACGAAAAATAGCCGTGCTTTTTCCGCGATGTTGACCCGTTTGCATTGGCATTGTCATTTCATGCAAAAATTTGAAATGGAATGCAGTTATGAAACGCACTGTATCAACAAAGGATATGAATTGCTAACACATGACAAAAATGAAGAATATATCAAAGCATGGAAATCGGGTACCACAGGGTATCCTCTAGTAGATGCCTGTATGAGAGCCGTTGAAGAAACAGGTTGGCTTAATTTTAGAATGCGAGCCATGGTTGTTTCCTTTTTCACCCTCAATTTAGACCAGGATTGGAGGGATGGCGTATACCATTTGGCACGACAATTTTTAGATTACGAACCCGGGATTCACTACCCCCAATTTCAAATGCAAGCAGGGACTACCGGCATCAATACTGTTCGTTTGTACAATCCCGTTAAAAATTCACAAGAACACGATCCCAAAGGGGTTTTTATCAAAAAGTGGGTGCCAGAATTAGCAACAGTCCCGGACGCTTTTATTCATGAACCCTGGGAAATGACCGCAATGGAGCAAACTTTTTCTGGAGTAACCTTGGGAATAGACTATCCATTCCCGATTGTAGATTTAAAAAAGAGTGCCAGTAGTGCTCGCGATAAAATATGGGGACATAAAAAGCATCCATTAGTACAAAAAGAGAAAAAACGCTTGTTACAAAAGCACGTAAATACAAATAGATAATATGCAATACAACCACCAAGACATCGCAAATTTAGACCACATTGAAAGATTGAACATTATCAATTCGGTTACAGGTATAAAGCCTGCAAATTTGATTGGAACCGTAAACAAAAAAGGAGGCACGAACCTTGCTGTGTTTAGTTCCGTCGTCCATTTAGGAAGCAGTCCCGCATTGCTAGGTTTCATTACCAAGCCCGGAACAGATGAGGTGGGGCATACCATTCAGAATATAAAAGAAATAGGAGAGTACACGATCAATCATATCCATCCCGAATTCAATAAGCAAGCTCATTATACTTCTGCAAAGTTTGAAAGAGAAGTGTCCGAATTTGAAGCTTGTGGGTTGCAGGAGGAATACGTCGATGATTTCAAAGCGCCTTTCGTAAAGGAAAGCAATTTTAAGATGGGTATGCGTTTCAAAGAAGCCATTCCAATTCCCGCAAACGGAACTGTTTTGGTAGTTGGTGAAATTGATTACCTGCGACTTCCAGATGATGCTATTTACCAAGGAGATATAGATTTGGAATTGTCAAAAAGCATGGGTATTTCAGGTCTGAATAGTTATTATGAATTGAAGAAAACGGCTCAATATCCCTATGTTTTGGTGAACGAAGTACCTGAGTTTTAAAAGATGAAAAAACAACACTTGCCCGAAAAAATATGTGTCTTTTGTGAGCGGCCATTCACTTGGCGCAAAAAATGGGAAAAGAATTGGGAACATGTAAAATATTGCAGTGAACGCTGCAGAAGAAACAAAATATGAAAAATCGAATCGGTTTGGTATTTCCGCACCAGCTTTTCAAAGCCTCACCACTTTTTAAAGACAAGACGACTATTTACTTGGTAGAAGAATTTTTGTTTTTCAAACAATATCCCTTTCACAAGCAAAAAATAGCATTTCACAGAGCTACCATGAAGGCTTATGAAGTGTATTTGAAATCTAGAGAGATACAAGTGGAGTACATAGAGGCTATCGCAGAAATTTCAGATATTCGAAATTTGTTGCCAGTCTTGAAAGAAAAAGGTGTCGATCACATTGATTTCATTGATCCAGTAGACAATTGGTTGTGCAAACGCATACTGAACTCCTGTGATGTATGTGGGATTTCGATGACAATGTTCGATTCTCCCATGTTTTTGAACAACAAAGACGAATTGGCGGCTTTTTTTAGAACAGATAAGAAAAAATACCATCAAACAACGTTTTATACAGACCAGCGTAAAAAACGAAACGTTTTGATGGAAACTGACGGAAAACCTACCGGAGGAAAGTGGACTTTTGATACGGAAAACAGAAAAAAATATCCTGCAAAAAAAACACCCCCTTTTGTGCAGTTCCCAGATGTAGATGCCTACTACGCCGAAGCCAAGCTCTATGTAGAAACTCATTTTTCAGACCATTTGGGGAAGCTTACCGAGCAATCTTTGTATCCGACAAATTTTCAGACTACAGAAACATGGTTTCGGGCATTTTTAGAACAACGTTTCACAGATTTTGGAATTTATGAAGATGCCATTGTTGCGGAAAATTCCATACTCAACCACAGTGTGCTCACTCCCATGCTCAACATAGGCTTGATTACTCCGATGGAAGTGCTAGAAAAGAGTTTAGACTATGCAAAGGAACACAATGTACCCTTGAATTCTACCGAAGGTTTTGTACGTCAAATCATGGGTTGGCGTGAATTTATTCGAGGAATATACGAGGCGAAAGGAACTGAGGAGCGTACCCGAAATTACTGGGGCTTTACCAAAAAAATACCCCCTTCATTTTATGACGGAACCACGGGGATTTACCCGATCGATCAAACCATAAAAAAAATTCTGGACACAGGCTATTGTCATCATATAGAACGGTTGATGGTGCTCGGAAATTTCATGATGCTTTGTGAATTCGATCCCGATGAAGTCTATCGCTGGTTCATGGAGCTTTTTATCGATGCCTACGATTGGGTGATGGTTCCCAATGTTTATGGGATGAGTCAATTTGCAGATGGAGGTTTGATGGCTACAAAACCCTATATCAGTGGTAGCAATTACCTCATGAAAATGAGCAATTATAAAAAAGCAGCATGGCAAGCCACTTGGGACGGGCTGTTTTGGAGGTTTATGGACACGCATCGATCTTTTTTTCTTAAAAATCCAAGATTGGGAATGCTAGTACGGATGTTTGATAAAATGCCTCCAGAAAAAAAAGAAGCACACCTTGTCAACGGAACCAATTATTTGAACAGTTTAAATGAATAGATATGTTATTTAACACGACCTATAAAAATGAAGAGTACGACATAGAAAGCGCTGCGCTGGTAGGAAAACCTTTTCGGTTGTTTGAACGCCTAAAGCAAGGTGGTATTGGTTCAGGAAGATTGATGATTCACGAGATGAGTTCTAAATTGAACCTTGGAAAATTAAAATTTTCAGAAGTAGATTACGGAAATATGGAATTGCGTCCACAAGGAATTATTGTACATTATACCCAGAAAAACGAGCGTTTTGCTTGGGTGATTCCTTATTACCGTTTGGTGATTTACAGCACAGAATTTTTTACCATACACGCCGATGGAAACTTTATCCAGTTTTTGAAAAATAAAAATTACAAGGAAAACAAGAAGTTCATTCGTAAAATGATGGATAAAAAAAACGATTTTTTAGAGTTAGGATACTACGAGGGTTGAACTGTTCGATAGCCATGTGTGAACAATGAATTCAAAAGAAAATACCCATGCAAAACATAACTTTAATTTTAGTACTTACAATGACGATGCAAACAACCACTATTTTTGATTTCAACAAAGACAGCGATGTCAGTCAATGGAAAATTGTCGATGATATTGTGATGGGAGGAAGGTCGTCAGGGTTTTTTAATGTAAACGAACAAGGACACGGTGTTTTCAATGGCAGGGTCTCGCTGGAAAACAATGGCGGGTTTTCGTCCTTGCGTTACCGATGTAATAATATTGAGACAGCATCCTATACAAAAGTAGCGATACGCTTGAAAGGAGATGGGAAGTCTTATCAATTTCGAATAAAGGATGCATTACGTCATCCCTATTCTTATATCGCTAAATTTCAGACTTCAGGAGACTGGGAGACCGTTGAGATATCACTTGGTGAAATGTATCCTGCTTTTCGTGGTCGTACATTAGAGTTGTCAAATTATACAAACAACGGTATCGAAGAAGTCGCTTTTTTGATAGGAAACAAAAAAGAAGAACATTTTCAACTGATTATTGACAGTATGGTACTGCTTTGATGAGTCCTTTCGAAACAATTCAATGAATCAATAGATTGCTTTTAAAATTTACAGATGTTTGGTGATTTTTGAGCTCATGGGTTTGGTGATGGAAAAATAATAGTCCACTAAATTTCCTTCCTTATCGGTGAGGTATTTTTGAAAATTCCATTTGACACTAGAGCTTTTTCGACCGTTTTGTTCTTTTTTTGTCAACCACTGGTACAACGGGTGTTGTTTGGAGCCTTTTACTTCGATTTTTTCAGTGAGTAAAAAGGTAACTCCAAAGTTTCGTTCACAAAAAGTTTGGATTTCAGAGGCATTTCCTGGCTCTTGTCTCCCAAACTGGTTGCAAGGAACACCAATCACCACCAATGACTCCGTATAACGGTCACTCAATTCTTGCAACTCTTTGTATTGCTTGGTAAAACCACACTCTGAAGCGACATTGACAAACAAAATATATTTGCCTTTGAAGGAAGCCAAGTCGATAGGTTTTCCGTCGAGTGCATTGATAGCGGTTTCGAAAAGGGAAGGGGACGTTATTGCTTTTTTATCAGCAACTGTTTTTGCTTTTTCAATGGTCTTCATGGATTAAATTTTAAAAGAAACAATTCCACAGTCCATTTCGAATATTTGTCCTGAAAAAGAGGTTGCTTTGTCTGAAATTAGAAAAGATGCAGTACTCGCCACTTCTTCGGGATTTAAAAATCGTTTCAGAGGATGACGTTCCTTGATGCTTTCAATGATCTTTTCATTGCGTAAGATTTTTGAGGCCAAAGGAGTATCTGTGACTGTCGGTGCAATGGCATTGACACGGATGGTAGGAGCCAGTTCTGCGCCCAACGATTTTACCAATCCTTCAATTCCCGATTTGGAAGCAGCCACACTTGCGTGAAAAGGCATTCCCAGTTTGGAAGCTACGGTACTGAATAGTAGGATGGAAGGATGGTTTCCTTTTTTCAATTGGGGTAAATATTTTTGAATCGATTTGACTGCCCCTACTACATTGATCTCAAAGTCGGTACGAAAATCGTCCAAGCTCAATCTAGAAATAGGTTTTAGGTTGATGCTTCCTGGGCAGTAGACCAGGCTGTCTAGCGCTTCGATATCTGGCAGTTCTTCCGTCAGGATGTCGCAGCTATAATGTGTTACATTTGGATGGGAAATTTCAGGAGCAGATCTGCTAATATTGATAATGTTATGTGTACTTGAGAGTTCTTTAAGAAGGGCACTTCCGATACCTTTACTTCCCCCAATGATGGCGATATTTTTCATCTTGCTAAAATTTTAAGTTACTTTGAAAGATTGAATCTTGCAAATTCAATCATCTCATGTAAAAATACTATTTTTGTTTAATATTACAATACAATAGTTAAACAAAGTAATAAAATATGGCAAATACAAAGTGCAACATTCATATTATAGGTGCCGGTGTGAGTGGCTTGGTAGCCGCAAAAGTGCTCGAAGAAAAAGGATACAGTCCTGTGGTGATAGAAGCGACAGGTCGAGTAGGGGGTCGTGTAAAAACGGATATTGTAGAAGGATATCAATTGGATCGAGGCTTTCAGGTATTGTTGACGGCATATCCTGCGATTCAGAAATACATAGATATGGATGCCTTAGACTTGCAATTTTTCAAGCCTGGAGCGGTACTCTTTGACAAAAATAAAAAAGTGACGATTGGTGATCCTTTGCGCGATATTTCCTTGTTGTTTCCGACCTTATTCTCAGGGATTGGAACCATGACAGACAAACTAAAAATGTTCAGATTGCAAACTGCTTTAAAGCGCAAAACGCTGACTGAAATATTTCAAGAAGAAGAAATTCCTACACAAACTTATCTGGAGAAAAACGGTTTTTCAAAGGAAATCATACAACAATTCTTTCGTCCTTTTTTTGCAGGGATTTTTTTAGAACCTCATTTGGAAACCTCGAGTAGGATGTTTGAATTTGTGTATAAGATGTTTGGAGAAGGTTATGCATCTCTTCCGAAATCTGGTATCGAAGCCATTCCAAAACAATTGCTTCAGAATTTGGAAAGAACCGAGATTCGCTACAATACCAAAGTAAAGCGTGTTAAAAATGGTGAGGTGCTTCTCGAAAACGGAGATAGCATTCAAAGTGATTCTATAATTGTTGCTACAGATGCGGGAAGTCTTATTCCGAACCTCAGTGGAGAAGAAAGAAAATGGCAATCTTGCGATACCTTGTATTTTGAGACGAATAGCCGCGCTATTGACAAGCCTTTGATTGGTCTTGTTTCCAATTCAGATGTGTTGATCAACAATGTTTTTTTTCACACAAGTTTGCAAATGGAAACGAAACACAAGGGACAACTCT
Source organism: uncultured Flavobacteriaceae bacterium (assembly GCA_905479475.1). Lineage (GTDB taxonomy): Bacteria > Bacteroidota > Bacteroidia > Flavobacteriales > Flavobacteriaceae > Flavicella. The sequence continues at coordinate 6,755 of CAJQMT010000037.1, read as the reverse complement.
TATCGGTCACCGTTGTGCAAAAGCACGATTTGACAGAGGAAGCATTGGTGGCGCGTGTTGAAAAAGAATTGAAAGCCGTTTGCGGTATAGCGACCTCTCGATTTTTGAAAAGATATGTCATTCCAAAGGCCCTCCCTGCATTGGACAACCTTCAATATGAAGTGGCCTCTTCAGAAACGCAGTTGACAGGAGGTGTTTTTTTAGCAGGAGACACCCAACTCAACGGCTCCTTGAATGCAGCGATGCTTTCAGGAGAGTTTGCTGCGCTTGGAGTTGTAGAGAAAATAGAAGGAATGCGCTGAGTCTTTTTACAAAAGGGGTTTCCAAGAAAACCATCTTTCATGTGTTTTTTGCTGTGAACAATCTCTTTTTAAAACAAAAAAAGGGTTGCTATTTTCTAATGTTTTAGAGAAAAAGAAATGGCAATAAAAATAAAAAACACGAACAATAAAACCATTACTTCTATCGAGAGCTTTTATATCTTTGAAAAAAAAGAAAATGCTATATTACAAAACCTACCTACATAAAAGTACAAAGAATTCGTGGGTGACTTTTGTCCATGGAGCAGGAGGTAGCAGTGCGATATGGTTTTCTCAGATCAGAGCTTTTCAGAAGGAGTTCAATGTACTAACGATTGATTTGAGAGGGCATGGTAAATCTAAATCCACGCATCCAAAGGACAGCTATCGCTTTACGAATATTGCTGACGAAGTTGTTGAGGTCATAGATTTTTTAAAAATAGAGATGTCACATTTTGTTGGGGTTTCTCTGGGCACTATTGTTATCATGGATATCGGGCACAGGTATCCCTCAAAAGTTCATAGTTTGGTGCTGGGGGGAGCTGTGATGTATCTGAACATGAGAGCTCAGATTCTAATGCATCTCGGCGTTGTTTTCAAAAAAATCATTCCATATTTGTGGCTTTACAGGTTGTTCGCATATGTCATTATGCCCAAAAAGAACCACAGTACATCAAGGTCATTTTTTATCAATGAGGCAAAAAAAATGAATCAAAAAGAATTTGTCAATTGGTTTTCTTTGGTTACCAGTGTCAATAGTTTACTGTTTTTTTTTAGAAAAACAAAAACTGAAATTTCTACCCTCTATATCATGGGGAAACAAGATTACATGTTTTTACCTAGTGTAAAAAAGATGGTGAAGCAGCATTCTAACGCTGTCCTAGAGACTATTGACAACTGTGGACACGTTGTCAATATAGATGCCTCCCATGAGTTTAATAGTATGGTGATTTCTTATTTTAAGAAAGAAATTTAGCCGTTTCACAAATCTTGCTTGTTCTTACTTTTATCCTAGAAAGTTTGAATTTCTTTCTGTTTTACAAATGCCACAACGTTGGATACGGTTTTTCATACTTTATTGAAGTCACCAGGTATTTCACTTTTGCTTTGGAATACAACCCTAATCCAGAACTATTTTGTTGCTTTTCGAGCAACTCTAAAAAACAAAAAACCCTCTAAATCAGTGATTTAAAGGGTTAAAATGTGGTACCTCCAGGAATCGAACCAGGGACACACGGATTTTCAGTCCGTTGCTCTACCAACTGAGCTAAGGTACCATTGTTACTCGTGCTTGGGAGTAACTCCCTTGCCAAAGCGGTTGCAAATATAGAAGTATTTTTTAGATAATTCCAAACAATTTTTAAAAAAATGTATTTGTATCTTTGGGACTGATAAAAGACCATGATAAATTTAGTAATTGATGCTGGAAACACTCGAGTGAAACTATTTGTTTTCAAAGCAGATAAGGTACTTGAAAGTCTTGTTTGTGATGAAATTCGAATCCGTCGAACGGTGGAAAAACTTTTTTCAAAGTACACTTTTGAAAATGCCATTGTCTCTTCTGTCGGAGGAATGACCACAAAAATTCAAAGTGTATTGGACGGAATTTCAAATGTTTTGTTTTTGTCGAGTGCAGTAAAAGTACCTTTTGAAAATCATTATAGAACTCCTGAAACATTGGGTGTAGATCGGTTGGCACTGGTGAGTGCCGCTGCGGTACAGTTTCCGAATAAAAATGTGTTGGTTGTAGATGCTGGTACTTGTGTGACCTATGATATACTGAGCAAAGAGGGGGTTTATTTTGGAGGGGCCATTTCTTTGGGCTTGAAAATGCGTTCCAAAGCTTTGCATTCTTTTACAGAAAACTTGCCTGAAGTCGAAATTTCTCAGAAGGAAACTATGGTAGGAAAAGACACACAATCCAGTATGCAAGTAGGTGTCGAAAAAGGGTTTTTATTTGAAATAGAAGGGATGCTAGCAGCATATAAAAAACAATTTGGTGATTTAACAATAGTTTTAACAGGAGGAGATGCAGAATACTTGTCTAAAAGATTAAAAAATAGCATATTTGCGCAACCAAATTTTCTTGCAGAAGGTTTGCACGCTATTTTGATTTACAACACAGACCAATGATTGATAAAATATTCCTGTTTTTTGCGTTGCTTTTTTCGCTCAACATGCTGGCGCAAAAACAGCAAGTTTCTCCGTATTCTTTTTTTGGAATAGGGAACTCCTTTCCGAGCAAAACAGTGGAGGAATCTTTGATGGGTAGTGTCGGTGCCTCTCTTTCAGATCCTTTGCGATTGAATTTTTCAAACCCAGCGGGTTTGTCTAGTCTGAGATTTACAACCTATGCAATGGGGGCTTTGAATTCCCAAACTTCTCTCTCTGACGAGACTTCCAATCAAAATTCTTCTGTATTTTCCCTTTCCTATGTGGCTTTAGGTTTTCCTGTAGGCAAGCGCATCGGAGTATCCGGTGGTTTGCGCACAAGAACAGGTGTGGGGTATACCTTGAAAGAAGGTGAGGTGTCTACAGAACAAGGTTTGTATACCTATGAAGGAGAAGGAGGAACCAATAGCTTGTTTTTAGGACTGGGCTATCGTTTGTTCAAAGGATTCTCTGTGGGTATTGAAGGAGCTTATGTGTTTGGAACAATTGACAATACCATTACCCAGCAACAAGAGGATTTGCAATACGACATTCGATTGAGAACGGAAAACGTCTTGAGGGGTTTTGATACAAAGCTCGGTTTTAGTTATCAAAAAATGTTTTCCAAGAAACATACCTTGGGAGCTGGACTCGTTTTTCAGAAGAAAAAAGACATCAGTGTCTCCGCAACATCTCAATTGTACAACGGTTTTTTCTCTGAGTTGTCTGAAAGTATTGTCAAGACATTAGAAGAAGAACCCGCATCAGGAATAGTGAAATCGCCCATAAATACAACTTTTTCTATTGGTTATGGAGCGTTGCAGAAATGGAATGCAAGTTTTGAAGTCAGTTTTCAAGAGGCGCTGCGTTTTTCTGGAGATGCCCTGCAAAATAATTTGAGAAAAGTGAACTACAACGATTCGAAAAGAATCTCTTTTGGAGGATACTATATTCCAAAATACAATTCGTTGACGAGTTACTTTAGTCGCGTTACCTATATGGCAGGAATAAAGTATGAAGATCTGGGGATACAGATAGAAGGGACACAAATTAAAGATTTTGGCATATCTTTTGGTGTAGGTTTGCCAATGGGACGAGGTTTGTCAAATTTTAACATCGGTGTTGAGTATGGTAAAAAAGGAGAAGCGACTTCTTCTTTAGTTGAAGAAAAATATGTCAACCTGAAGATGAGTTTCTCCTTGGGAGACCGATGGTTCAAAAAAAGAAAAATAGATTAATTAACAAATAGCAGAAATGAAAAAATTAGTACTAATTATCGCTGTATTTGCCACTGTACATATTACTTCGGCACAAGAAGGAAATAGCCAAGAAGCAATGATCAAATACAACCTTTTCAAAGGTGATTACAAAGCAAAAAATTACGATGCTGCCTATGAGAATTGGTTGTGGTGTTTGGACAACAGTCCAAAATTATCGGTAAATATTTACAAACTTGGGATTACCATCGCAAAACACAGCTTGGCAAATGCTGCCGAAGCAGACAAGCCGGCTGCCATGGATTTGGTAAAAAGAGTTTTTGATCAAAGAATACAATATTATCCAAAAAAACTGGCAAAAGTTTACAGTGATTACGCGGATTTTTTGAGTAAAAACAATGCCTCTGACGAAGCTGTTTTTGAGAAGTTAGAGAAGTCTTATCAGGCAGATCCTTCAAAAATGGGAGTCAAATCGATCTACAGATACTTTGAATTTGTAACCAAAAAAAACAAACAAGAAAATGTCCAGTTGATTTTCGATACCTACGATGTGTTGTTGACAGCTGTAGAAGACAAACTGAATTATTATGCTAAGAAATTAGACACTTATTCAGCAAAAGAAGAGGCAGGAAATAAATTGACTGCACGAGAAAAGAAGCTACAAAAAGCCTATACAAACAACTCTAGAGCTATTGGTACAGTAGAAGCAGGTTTGGATAAGATTATTGTCGATTTATCCACATGTGAGCGATTGATTCCTATGTATACAAGAGACTTTGAAGAGAACAAAGGCAACGGAGCTTGGTTGAAAAGTGCTGTTTCAAGAATGTACAAAAAAGAATGTACAGAAGATCCTTTGTACGATACTTTGGTTGAAGCTTACGTGGCAGCAGAACCTTCTCCTGAAGCCTCTGTATTCTATGCGGGAATATTGTTGAAGCACAATGATTTTGACAAAGCAAAAGGATATTTTGAAAAGGCGGTTGAGCAAGAAGAAGATGCAAACAAACGTGCAGGTTATTTGTATAAAATTGCTCAGATCATGAAAAAGAAAGGGCGCAAGGCCGAAGCGCGATCTTATGCGTACAAAGCCATCAAAAATAAAAGAAGTATGGGGAAAGCCTATTTGTTGATTGCAAGTTTGTATGCTTCCAGTGCAAATAGCTGTGGGAAGTCAGAATTTGAAAAGAAAATGGTCTACGTGGCCGCTTTGGACAAGGCACGAATTGCCCAGAAGGTAGATCCTGCCAACGCAAGGACTGCTAAAAAGTACGTGAAAAGTTACCAGTCATCGGTTCCTTCGAAAAAATTAATTTTTACCGAAGGAGTGGCTTCAGGTTCACCATTTAAAATTGGATGTTGGATTGGTGAGACCGTGAAAATTCCTTAATTTTAGGAATGCTGAACAATAAAAAATATCATTGGAAAAACATTGTCGTTCTTATAGGAACAGCAATGTTTTTTTCTTGTGTCAACAATGTAAAAGAAGTCAATGATTTTTTGTCTGATAAGAACTTGCCTATTGGAGAGTCCGAAAATGTAAAATATGTTTACAAAGATTCTGGACGCGTTGTTTCTCGTTTGAGAACACCATTGCTTTACGACTTTTCGAACCGAAAAAAGCATCCTTATTCAGAATACCCAAAAGGCCTTGAAATAGTTACCATTGACAAAACAGGTGTAGATTCTACAACAATCAAAGGGAATTATGCGCGTTCCTTTAGCAAAACATCTGTTTCCGAAATTATTGGAGACGTCGTTGTTTACAATCATACAGAAAAGACGAGATTGGAAACAAGTCAATTGTATTGGGATCAAAAAACCAACTATTTTTTTACAGAGAAAAAATTTAAGCTTACCTTAGAGAACGATACTATTTACGGGACCGGATTTGAATCCAAAAATAATTTGCGCAATTGGGTCCTAAAAAACATGACAGGAGACCTGTTTTTAAAAGAAGAATAATGCATACATTTAGTAAATATTTTGAATTGGCATATTTGATCATCGGAATTGTATTTCTCGTAGAGGGTGTCTTAAAACTCTCAGAAATCCCAGAAAAGGCTTACATGACTTTAGGTTTTGGTGTTTTGGCAATTTTCATGTTCTTTTTCAAAAGAAGATTCAGAAAACGAAGAGAGTAAGAGTCCGTCTGCAACGTTTTTCGTTGTATGAAGTTGGAAAATTTGAATTGTTAGGTTTTTTAATTTTTTTGTTAAAACAGCTAATTTATGGGCTTAGAGATTGTAATTATCGTAGTATCTATTTTGTTGTCCGCCTTTTTTTCGGGGTTGGAAATAGCATTTGTTTCTTCGAACAAACTTCATATCGAACTCGAGAAAAAAGGAGAAGGCTGGGTGTCGCATGTGTTAGAACAACTCACCAAAAAATCATCCAGATTCATTACAACCATGCTTGTTGGAAACAATATCTCTTTGGTTGTATACAGTTATTATATGGGTAAGTTGTTGGTGGATGTTTTTGTTCCTTTTATAGGAGCGCGTTTTTTTAATGAATTGAGTACTTTGTTGTTTCAGACTACAATTTCTACCTTGCTTATTTTGGTGACAGCTGAATTTTTACCCAAAACGATTTTCAGAATTTACGCGAATGAAACACTGAAAATTTTTGCAATCCCTGCGTATTTTTTTTACATCCTTTTTTACTATGTGTCGGAATTTATCACGATGATTTCAGACTTTTTTCTAAAGTTGTTTTTCAACGACAGAGAACAAGAATCTCAAACAGAATTTAGCAAAGAAGAATTAGGCGACTATATTACAGAGCAGCTAGATACCACAGATGAAACCTCTATTGTTGATAGTGAAATTCAAATATTTCAAAATGCTTTGGATTTTCACAAAGTCAAAGCAAGAGAAATCATGGTGCCTCGTACAGAAATTATCGCTGTGGAAATACACGAAACGATTTCAAATTTGAAAGCTCTTTTTACAGAGACCGGATTGTCAAAAATTATTGTTTACAAAACATCTTTGGATGACATTATTGGTTATGTACATGCTTTTGATTTGTTTCAAAAACCCAAAAGTATCAAGTCGGTCCTAATGCCTGTGGAGCATGTTCCTGA
>CAJQMT010000036.1 GCA_905479475.1 uncultured Flavobacteriaceae bacterium | reverse complement strand
CGTATGCAATTCCTAATAGACAATTTGGATTTATGCCTATTGCTAATATTCTTAATGGATTACAAGCAACAAGTCCTTCAAGTTTATACCAAGATACTAATCTTAGCTACTGTCATATTACTATTACAGCAACAGGTTGTAGTAGTTATGGAGATGGAGGAACAAAAAGTTTTGTATGGGATAGTAGTAATGATGGAAATAATAATGATAGCACTATGAATATTGAAATACCTGAGAATGGTAGTTTCACTATTACAATAGATTTACATGATGGCTGTGGTGCTTGGTATAGTGGGTCTAATCCCTCAAGAAGAGCAATGTGGATACACCAAGGAAACTACCATCCTGCACCTTCAATTAGTATTTCAACATGGTCATTAAATAGAGTAGATAATTGTTAAAATAAAATAAGATGAAAAAAATAATTTATATATCAGTTTTAAGTATCTTTTCTTTAATCTCGTGTTCAGATGATAAAGGAATTGAAACAAATGTAGTTACAGAAAACAAAGTGGCATCTATTGATGATTACTTTGAATTTCTTAATACAGATACAGACGGTAGTGTTATTGTACAAAGTATTTCTACACCATTGTCAAATGAAGCGTTTATGGCTTCATCGAGTATCAAAGGAGATAAAACACCTTTAGCTTTAAAAGTTGAACAAAAAACAATTAGTTTTACAAATCGTCAATACTCACAGGTCGCTAAAAAAAGTTATTCAAATGTGAACATTGATAATATGTCAGAAATTTTTGGAAGCACTTTCAAAGTAGAATTGAGTTCGAATCAGATTGAGGCAAAAAGAACTAGTAAGAGTTCTTCAAGTTCGGATTCTGTGGAAAGTACTTACATCCCTAGTATTGTTAAAGCAGAATTTTTAGGACTTCAAAACGATAAAATAGTCGTTGGAAGCGAAGTAATTTGGAATATTGATGATCAAAATGAAAATGGTGTTGTGATTAGTATCGAATATAATCCACTTTCACAATTAGAAGAAAGTATTGTTAATGAAAAATCAACACCTCTTTTAAAAGGTATTACAACTCAAGATGATGGTAATTATACGATTACGGCCCAAGATTTAGCTGAATTTCCACAAAATGCAATACTTACTTTTTATGTTGCACGTGCTGGGTATGGTATATCTACAAACGATAGTGGCGAAGATTATTCTTTAGCTGGTTTAACCGTTAATAGAGCAGATTTTAAAATTCAAAAATAATTTATACTCAATGCACCTCACTTAATAATGAGGTGCATTTTTTATATATGAGGTTACTATTAAAATACTTTTCTTTTGGGCTTCTTTCTTTTATTTCTTGGAATTATTTAGGTATTCTTTTTATTCCTGCTATTTCTCTTTTTCTTTCAATTATAATACAGTCTTTGAAAAAAAAATGGTATGTATTTTTAGTTAGAGTATTTCTTCTTGTTTTACTATTTAATATATCTGTCACATTTTGGTTAATGGGCGTTACTTGGTGGGAAAGTACTTTAGCTTACTTTGGAAACAGTATCGTAATGACTATTCCAATTTTTATAACTTATTTAATAGCAAGAAATTATAAGCATTATTTTCTTATTACTTTTCTAACCCTTTGGACTTTATATGAGATATTACACACCCAATGGGATTTAGCTTGGTCTTGGTTAACTTTTGGTCATGTAATGGGTAATATGCATTATTTAGTACAATGGTATTCTTTTACTGGAGTTTATTCAGGCACAATATGGATTATTTTACTCGCTTGGTTACTAAATATTACATTTAAATCAAATAGTTTCAATAAAAAATATTTCACCTTATTTTCCGTTTTAATGTTTATCCCCATATTATTATCTTTACAGCTATATTTTATACCACAGCCTAATTATGCGAATATTAACAACATTACAACCTACATACCTTCTGAAAAAAATAATACTAATTATCAAAAGACAAAAAAACTATATTATGATTTAGAAAACTATAATACTAGCCAGTTAATAGTATGCCCCGAAGTTTTTCTAAATCCTGTTAATATTTATTCAAATTTTCAACAAAAACATTTTTTTTATTTAAACAAGTTACTTGATAAAAAACTAAATACTACCTTAGTTTTTGGTACTGAACTAAAATCTAATTCGAAGCTATTTAACTCAGTATTTATTAAAACTAAGGATGAATCTCTATATAGAATAAAACAGAAATTTGTTCCTATTCGAGAGTTTACACCACAATTATTTCAAAACACACTTAATGTGCCTACCTTTTATTCTAAAAACAAATAAGACCATAGTGAAAAGATTAAAACTGAATTTGGTTTTATTCCTTTAGTCTGTTATGAATCTATTTTTTCAATCTTTACATCAAAAAAAACATTTAATTCAAATTTTATTATTTTAACTACAAGCGAAGAGTTTATGAATAATTCCTCTTTTGGTAAAAAGCAATACTTAAATATAGTAAAACTTCGTGCAATTGAAAATGGCAGGTACATTCTTAAATGCTCAAATCAAGGAATATCTTGTGTTATAAATCAAAAGGGTAATATCACTAAAAGAATAACAAAAGATGTGGAAAATGTTAGAGTATTAAAAACAGGGGAGAATACTTTTTATCAAAAACTTTTATCCAATTTATGAAAGTTAAATATATCCATATTTTTACTATTGCCGTTCTTTTCAATGTATTTTCAGTTAAAAGTCAAGCCAATGATACGGAAGCTGCTCTGTATAATATTGGCTTTGGTGCAGTATTTAGTACAGTAGGTGCAATTATAAATAAAAAACCTAATGAACCTTTAGGAAGAGTAATAAAAAAATCTTTATGGCAAGGAGCATTAGGAGGTTATGTGACTTTTGAAAGTAAACGTATTTTAAGAGAAGCTCAACAACAAAATAAATGGGAATATATTTGGGTTGCTAAATTGACAAATTCTATAGGCACGTCTATTAAAGAAAATTCCGCCTTAAATAAAGATTTTTGGGAGAGGTTGCATCTAAATATAGGTTTTAATCGTTTAGAATTTAATTTTAAAGATAACTTTTCTGTAAATTATAAATTAATGCCTGTTGCATTTTTATATACAGTTGATGCTATTGTAAGACATAAATTTGAATTAAAAAAGTCTATTCAAACAGGAGAGTTTATCTTTTCTACTACTTCAATCAATAACAATGAATTTATTAATGTTAATGCATCTACTTTTCCAGGGTTAATGGTTTTTGAAAAACCTTTTTCAAATAATATTAAACTTCATACCCATGAAATTACACATATATATCAATCAAATGATTTTTCTATTTTTAATACTTATCTCAATAAACCTCTAAAAAATTGGTCTAAAAAAAATAAGATTATTAAATGGATAAACAAATATATATATCCAGAATACCATTATTTAATTTTAAGACCTGCTTATTTATTAGAAAATGTAAATATTAATAATTATTATGACAATTTTTTTGAACATGAGGCGGGATATTATTCGGGAACTTTAAACTAAATTTGAAACACATACAGCTTACAACATTCTGTATAGTTAATGGCTACTAATTGCTATATTTAAAGTGAGGTTCTTTTTTATAAAGTTCATTGCTTACCGAAAATTTTAGTATTTTTAACACGCCACTAACCATACAGTTTACCGTTATCTTTTATTTAAAACCAAAACTATGACAAAAGAAGAAATTCAGAAATTTATTAAAAAAAACAAAGAGAGACACCTATCAAATAAGGTTTTACACGCTCATCCATCACCTGCACAATAGCAAACAAATTTTTCAAAAGAAAAAATCAACAATAACTTATTGACTTCGGATGGAGAAAAAACACTTGTAAATATGTATGTTGGAATTCCGTACTGTTTACCTACCGACCCACCTCATTGCGGTTTTTGTCTATTCCCGACAGAAAAATATAATGGAAAAAAAGATACGAGTGACTACTTGGAATATGTTGCAAAAGAAGCAGAGTTATATAAAGAATTTTACAAAAGTTCTATAATAGAATCATTATATGTTGGAGGCGGTACACCAAACTTATTAGCACCTAAAGATTATTATAGATTGATGAAGATTGTTACCGATTTATTTCCGGAAATGGATAGTAGCATTGAAAAAACTCTAGAAGGGATTCCGCAATTGTTTAATGAAGATAAAATAAAAGCAATTAGTGACTCTGGTTTTAATAGAGTTAGTATGGGAGTTCAGCAGGTAAGTGATAAACTAATAAAATCTAGTGGCAGGAAACAAACTAGAAAACAAGTTTTTGATGCAATTGACCTATTTCATAAATATAATCTTTCCTGTAATATAGACCTTATCTATGGTTGGCCAGAGCAGACTATAGAAGATATGCTCAATGACTTAAAAGAAATAACGCAGTCTGGGATTAGACATATTACTCATTATGAACTTAATATAGCTGGAAGGTCTGATTTTGCTACTCAACAAAGAAAATTAGTTGCCCCAATTTCTGATAAAATAGAAATGTTCAATGTTGCTAAGGAATTTTTATTAAGTAAAGGTTACAGACAACGAACGGTTTATGATTGGGAAAAAGTGGAAGTATTTGAGAACAAAAAAAATGTTTCAGAAAATTATCTTTACGAAAATAAGTTAAGGGATTTTTTAGCCACAAATAAATCTAGTCAGACTAGCTGTATGGGAGGTCTTGGATTTGCTGCTATTAATATGAGAATGCAGCCTTTAGGTTCTGAAACTTCATCTATTTCTACTATGAACCATAAATCTTTACACAAGTATTATGATGATGTTCTAGCAGGAAATTTACCAATAGAAAGAGCTTTTGTTCACGAAAATGAGGATGTTAAACTCGTTTGGCTTTTTCAAGCTTTACAAGAAATGAAAATAAATACAATTAAATACCAAAAAATATTTAACAGTTCAATAACAGAAGATTTCAAAGAAATTTGGATCGCTCTCGAAAAAGAATCTTGGATAGAAATAAAAGAAGATGAAATAACGCTTGTCAAAGATGGAGAGTTTTATGTGCCATTAATTCAATCTCTTATAAGCAAATCCAGAGTAGATATTATTTCTAAAGAACAAGCAGAACAAAAAGTGTTTGTATGATTTCTAAAAATTTAACCTTTTTAAAAACAGATGATAAAAAAAAATAGCACTGTGGAAAATATCCAATAGTGAGAAAAATATTATTGACAATATTTTTCTCACTCACGGAACATTTTCCAATAGACATATTTGTTTAGGGATTGCAAATTATTTTGTAAAACAAGGGTATTGTTGCTATATTTTAGAATGGAGAAATCACGGGAAAAGTAGGCCAACTAGAACCAGATTTAATTTTGAAACAATCGCCCAATACGATATAAATACAGTGTTTACATATCTATTTGAAGATTTAAAATTAAAATCAGTTCACTGTATAACACATAGTGGCGGAGGTATTGCGTTATCTATGTTTCTAATGAGACATAATATTTATAATCATAAAATAGATAGCATTACAATGTTTGCCTGTCAAGTATTTGGCGCTGCTACTCTAAGAAAAAATAAAATCAAAATTCTTTTAAGTAAATATTTAACGCTTTTAATTGGTTACATACCAGCTAAAAAATTACGCTTAGGACCTCATAATGAAAGTTATTACACAATGAAACAATGGTTTGACTGGAATTTGAGAAAGAAATTTGATAGCACTGACAAAAAATTTGATTATAAAATTAATATGGTAACTGTAAAGACGCCTATATATTCAATATCTTCGAAAGGAGATACTTTTATAGCTCCAAGTATTGGATGTAAAATGTTTTTAGAGTCATTTGGTAATTCCGAAAATATATTTAAAGTATACTCGAGGGAAAATGGAAATTTAGAAAATTATGATCATAGCAAAATTATAATGAGTAGAAATTCAGCAAAAGAGATTTGGCCTTCAGTATTAAAATGGATAGAAAAAAACAAAACGTAAAAAAAATTACTGAAACGGATCTTTCAAGTTGCAACCATTTTGAGTAAATTCGTGATACGATGCGAATACAATTTTTGACCTATTTTTGTTCCCTTTTTTTTATATCTGTCTATGCACAGGAGCAACATGCGTGGGTGTATTTTGCCGACAAGCCCAATGCTACCAGTTATTTGGAAGCACCATTAACGATGCTCACTCAAAAATCTTTGGACAGAAGAGCTGCGCAATCCATTGTCCTCGGTCTACAAGATGTTCCAATAGAGGCGAGCTATGTGTCAAGTGTTGCGAGTAGTGCGGGCATTGCAGTAAAAGCAAAGTCAAAATGGCTCAATGCCTTGCATGTAATCGGAACAAAAGAGAATATCGATGCTTTGATGAGTCTCGAAGGAGTGGTTTCCGTTGATTATGCAAACCAAACATTGAACAAAGGCGGTAAAAAAAGAAACAAGTATCCTAAAAATAAGTGGGTATTTTCATCGGAAGAAAGCAATTTGGCTTATGGATTGGCAAGCAATCAAATAGAAATGTTGAAGGGTGATTTTTTACACGATTCAGGGCATACAGGTCAAGGAATGACCATTGCCTTGATGGATGCGGGGTACAAAGGCGTGGAAACTTTTGATGCTTTTTCGAATTTGAGCGATGCCAACATGGAAAACGGGGAGATTTTGGGAGGGTATGATTACGTTCATCGAGATGCTGACTTTTATGGAGATACAGGCAACACCCACGGTTTGTCCGTTTTGTCTACCATTGCAGCCTTTGTCGATACAGAATTTATTGGAACCGCTCCAGATGCGCACTTTTATTTGTTTGTAACAGAAGATCCCTTGACGGAAACTCCTTTGGAAGAAAGTCTTTGGGTAGAAGCTGCAGAGCGCGCAGACAGCTTGGGTGTCGATGTGATCAATACTTCCTTAGGGTATTCTACTTTCGATGAAAGCGCGTATGATTATACCTATGCAGATATGGACGGAGAAACCACCTTCATAACGCGTGGTGCAGAAATTGCAGCTTCCAAAGGAATGGTGGTTGTAAATTCAGCAGGAAATTCAGGAAACGATCCATGGCATTATATTACAGCGCCAGCAGATGCTCCTTCTGTGTTAACTGTGGGAGCCGTAGATCCGAATGAGGAAACTGCTTTTTTCAGTTCTTATGGACCGACTGCTGACAATCGAATAAAACCAGAAGTTTTGGCACAAGGACAATCGGTGTATGTTGTGAATGGCGCTGGAAATACCGCACTTTCAAACGGTACCTCCTTTTCTTCGCCAATCATCGCAGGTTTGGTTGCCTGCTTGTGGCAATCTTTGCCAGAAAAGTCTGCTACTGAAATACGAGGCTTGATTCAAGGCTCTGCCGATTTGTACCTCGCTCCAGAAAACCAAAGAGGGTATGGTATTCCTGATTTTCAAGCGATACATGTCTCTCTAAAAAATCCAGAGTTTTTGTGTGAAATTCCTAGCTTAACAACCAATCTTGTTGGTCTTGATTTGAAAATTGTTTTGCCAAGTCAAGAGAAACATTCTAGCGTATTGATATGCGATATGACAGGTCGAAAAATAATGGAACAGGAACTAAACAGAACAGAAAACACGATAGATGTTTCGGGATTGACCACAGGTTTGTATCTTGCGAACTTATTGTATCTTCAAAATCAGTACGTCTTTCGATTTATTAAAAAATAGAGTTTTCAAAATGTTTTCAAATTCAATTACAAAATTATTCAATACAGAATATCCGATTGTACAGGGTGGAATGGTATGGGTAAGTGGCTATAAACTCGCAGCTGCTGTAAGCAATGCAGGAGGTTTGGGATTGATTGGTTCAGGGTCTATGTATCCCGATATGCTAAGAGAGCATATTTGTAAATGCAAAAAAGCAACGCAAAAACCTTTTGGAGTCAACATTCCAATGTTGTATCCTAATATTGAAGAAATCATTCAGATCATCATTGAAGAAGGTGTGAAAATTGTATTTACATCTGCAGGAAATCCAGCTTTGTGGACAGCTTATTTGAAAGAAAATGGCATTACAGTCGTGCATGTGGTTAGTAGCTTGAAATTTGCATTGAAAGCTCAAGAAGCTGGGGTTGATGCGGTAGTCGCCGAAGGATTTGAAGCAGGAGGTCACAACGGAAGAGAAGAAACAACGACCTTGACCTTAATTCCAATGGTGAAAGAAAAATTAAAAATCCCTTTGATTGCAGCAGGTGGAATTTCTTCAGGGAAAGCCATGCTTGCCATGTTTGCCCTCGGAGCAGAGGGGGTTCAGGTGGGGAGTCGCTTTGCAGTTAGTAAAGAGTCTTCGGCTCATATCGATTTTAAAAAGAAGGTCATTGAGCTAAAAGAAGGAGAGACAATGTTGGATTTGAAAGAAATTGCACCTGTAAGAATGGTTAAAAACGAATTGTATGAGGCCATTGTTTCTTTGAAAAAAGAGCACAAAAATGTGGACGAATTGAAATCTTTTTTAGGCAAAAGACGATTGAAGAGGGGCATGTTTGAGGGAGATTTGAAAAATGGAATGCTCGAAATAGGGCAGGTTTCAGGATTTCTTGATAAAATAGAGAGTGCCGAAGCAATTGTAAAAGATATGGTTTGCGAGTTCATTGAAACCAAAAAAAGATTGTAGTTTTTTTAAGAAATAGGGGCTGTCTTAAAAAGCTACTTTGCAACTCTAATAATGGTAAAAAATGCCTTGGCACCGGTCGCTAGAAACCAATTGTTTTGCATCATTGTTTTTCCGTTTTGGTCGAATATCATAAAACCTGCCGTATTCGGGCTGTACAATCCTTCATTGCGTGCTATAAATTCTATTCTATTGACTCCTAATGTCAATGGAATGGTGAATTGTTGATACGATCTGGTCAGTTGCATTTCTCTTATAATCGTTGTATTGTTTTGATTGATTCGTACAATATCTCCGTCTTCATTCCCAAAATCACGACAGACAATAGTGATTGTTTCAGTGTTGTCTTCGAAAACTCCTAGGTTTTTATCTATCATAGCATACTTTTTCCTTCCTCCCCAAGTTTCCATGTTACGACGTTTTTCAAAAAGTTGTTGGGGGGTAGTTGCATTGTTTTCTTTCAAATCACGCAATTCCTTTTCTTGAATCCTTTTTTCAATCTCACGCGCCAAAGATTTTTCAAAATCTTGTTCGTCACGATCGGAATCTATAAAATCTATTTTTTTTGTTGCATTTAAATTACTTGGAGAAGCGTAGATACCTGAGAAAGTATTGTTTTTTTTGATGTCGTCAATTTGTCCATAAGTATTCTTTGAGAATCCTATCAAAACAAGTACACACAAAAATTTAAAAGAAGAGCTATTCATCGAAAACAAAAATAAAGCATCACACGGAAAATGCTGTTAATAAAATTAAAATTATTTGAAAATACACTTGTGTTGTGTTCAAGCAGCTTCTTAAAATGAGTTGAAGTTAAAACAGTTCGCGGCAACAAAGTACGTTTTTGTTTCTAATAAGAAAGTCTTCTAGATAAAAAAAAGTAATTAAACTATTAATTTATATAATAATACTTAAGATAAACTATATCAATATTTTAAGTTTTAAAAGTTATTTATTCAATCAGCTTAATAAAATAAAAAACAAGTATTTTTACAGGCCTTTGTTGTTTGTAAAACATGCTTCCCGATGTGTCTGAATTTTTCCGAAAAGGATTTGAAAGAGTGCTTTACAGAATCGTTTTTAAATACTACTTTTGAGATTCATTTACACATATGAATTTCGAGACAAATACTTTTTTGGAAATAGGGAGCGTTGTATTCAGCCTTCTTTTTTTGTTTTTTTTGATCAGAGAGAATAAAAATTGCTGGTTTTATGGAATTGGAGCTTCTTTGCTGAGTATTTTTTTATTCTATCGCATTCATTTGTATTCGGAGTCCATTTTGTCTATTTATTATGTATTTATTGGGTTTTACGGCTACTTTTTGTGGAACAAGAATGAAAAAGACAATCATACGTTGAAAATCAGTCAGCCTGGGCTTTCGAGTCATTTGCTTTTGTTTTTTATCGGTGTATTCTCGGGAAGTTTAATGGGGTATGTGTTTGAAAATTATACAGACGCAGAGAATGCCTATTTGGACGCCTTTACCACTGTGTTTAGCTTTATTGCAAGTTACCTCGAAGCTCGAAAAGTTTTGACGACATGGATTTTATGGATCATTTTAAATGGTGTTACAATTTATTTATATTCGCAAAAAGAATTGGACTGGTATGCGGGGCTCACCTTAATTTACACAGTCTTTTCTTTTGTGGGCTATTTTAAATGGAGGAAAATATACCTCAGTTACTCCTTCGTAAAGGACAAATAGTCTCGTACACTGAATCAAATCAAAATAAAATGAAAGTTTGTATTGCTGAAAAACCTAGTGTGGCTCGTGAAATAGCATCTATTTTAGGAGCAAACCAAAGACATGATGGTTATTTTGAAGGCAATGGATACCAGATTACTTGGACCTTTGGGCATTTGTGTACTCTTTACACTCCCGACGATTACAAACCACATTGGAAACGATGGGACTTGAATACCTTGCCGATGCTTCCTGACAAATTTGACACCAAGTTGGTTGGTAATTCAGGGGTTCAAAAGCAATTCAACACCATTAAAAAATTATTTGATCAAGCAAGCCTCGTGATCAACTGCGGAGATGCTGGCCAGGAAGGGGAATTGATACAACGTTGGGTAATCAAGCAAGCAAACTATACAGGGAAAGTGTCTCGTTTGTGGATTTCCTCCTTGACTTCGGAAGCAATCAAAGAAGGGTTTGAAAACTTAAAAAATTCTGAAGATTACGATAATTTGTATTATGCAGGAAGCTCAAGAGCTATCGGTGATTGGTTATTGGGAATGAATGCCACCCGACTGTATACCTTGCGTTATGGAGCCGCCAAGCAAGTGTTGTCGGTAGGCCGAGTCCAGACTCCTACACTTGCCATGCTGGTAAAGAGATATAAGGAGATTCTTCATTTTAAATCAGCTCCTTACTGGGAAATTCAAACGCTTTACCGTGATACGGTTTTTAACAATGAACAGGGGCGTTTTTTAAATAAGGAAGACGGAGAAGCCTCTATGAATCAAATCAAAGAAAAAGCATTTGAAATTGTTTCTGTTGTCAAAAAAATGGGGAAAGAGTATGCGCCGAAATTATTTGATCTGACTGGTTTACAGGTATATTGCAATACAAAATTTGGATATACTGCAGATCAAACACTGAAAATTGTTCAGAAATTGTACGAGCAAAAACTAGTCACTTATCCAAGAGTTGATACCACATTTCTACCAGAAGATTTGTTTCCGAAAGTTCCAGGAATCCTGTCAAAACTTACAGCATATGCTTCTTTGACACACGCCTTAAGAGGTGGTGGGAAATTGAAAAAAGAAAAGCGTGTCTTTGACAACAAAAAGGTAACTGACCACCACGCGATCATTCCGACAGGAGAACAGGCGCAATTGTCGGAATACGATCAAAACGTATACGATATTATAACACGTCGCTTTATTGCGGTGTTTTATCCGGTTTGTCAGGTAGCGAATACAGCAGTAGTTGGAGAAGCAGCGGGCGTTCGCTTTAAGACCACAGGGAAGGAGATTTTAGAGGAAGGTTGGCGTGCCGTGTTTTCTAAAACAAAAGAAAACACCAACTCGGGAGAAGAAAAAACGCTGCCTTCTTTTAAAGAAGGAGAAAATGGACCACACGAGCCTTCCTTTTTAGAAAAAGCAACGAAGCCTCCTAAAAATTATACGGAAGCCACTTTGCTTAGGGCTATGGAAACTGCGGGGAAACAAGTAGAAGATGACGAGTTGCGTGACTTGATGAAAGCCAATGGTATCGGAAGGCCCTCTACGAGAGCCAATATTATTGAAACTTTGTTTCGTAGAAAATATGTCGAAAGAAATAAAAAGCAAATTTTACCGACTTCGATGGGAGTCCGTTTGATAGAGACCATTCAAAACAAACTTTTAAAATCAGCAGAACTTACAGGGCAGTGGGAGAAACAATTGAAAGAGATTGAAGAAGGAACTTATAGTGCTTCTTCCTTTATCCGCAACATGAAAAAAATGGTAGACGATTTGGTGGTGGAGGTGCGACTAGAGAAAAATATCAGACGTTTTCCTTCAGAGACAGATGTTGAAAAAAAACCTGTTTCGAAGAAAAAAACGTCTGCTTTAGAGGGTTTGAAATGTCCCAAATGTGAAGAGGGAAGCCTTCTGAAAGGAAAGAGTGCCTATGGCTGTTCCGCTTACAAAGAAGGGTGTGATTTTCGTTTGCCTTTTGAGTTTATGGGAAAAAAAATCTCTGTGAATCAATTCAAGAGATTGCTCGACAAAGGAAGTACAGTGGTATTGAAAGGGTTTAAAAAAGAGAAAGAGAAAGTCAGTGGTTCTTTAATTTTTACAGAGAATTTTGATTTGAAATTAGAAGCGCCTGAAAAAAAACAGTCGGACAAGATGCAGTGTCCGAAATGCAAAAAAGGGACCGTCGTCAAAGGAAATACAGCTTACGGCTGCTCAGAATACAAGGCAGGTTGCGATTTCAGATACGATTTTGGAGTCCTACGTCAAAAAGCAGGAAACAATAGTTTGACCAAAGAACTTGTTGAAAAACTACTCAAAGAATAGCAAGAATCCATATCCCTTTATTTTAAAAAAAATGGTGCAAAAAATTCTCATCATCGGTTATGTTTGGCCTGAGCCCAATTCCTCAGCAGCAGGAAGTCGTATGATGCAATTGATTTCCGTTTTCTTATCCCAATGTTGGGAAGTTGTTTTTGCCAGTCCCGCGCAAGAATCGGTTCACAAGTATCCGTTGGAAGCTCTAGGAGTGCATTCTTGTTCCATTGAATTGAACAGCGATAGTTTTGATACGTATGTCAAAGAGTTGGCTCCAACAATGGTTTTATTTGACCGGTTTATGATGGAGGAACAATTCGGCTGGAGGGTGTCTCAAAATTGTCCAGATGCTTTGCGCGTGCTCGATACTGAAGATTTACATTGCCTCAGAAAAGCAAGAGAAAAAGCCGTAAAACAAGGGAGAGCATTTGAAACTTCGGATTTAAATTCAAGTATAGCGCTGCGCGAAATTGCAAGTATTTATCGCTGTGATCTTTCTTTTATGATTTCTAGTTATGAGATGGCATTGTTAGAAGGTCATTTCAAGGTTCCAAAAAATATTTTAGTCTACGTTCCTTTTCTTAGGAACGAAATTTCATTGGAAACCATGGAGCGTACTCCATCGTTTGCAGAAAGAAATCACTTTATAACCGTTGGTAGTTTTTTACATGCGCCTAATTTAGATGCTGTTCGGTATTTGAAAACAAAAATCTGGCCAGAATTGCGCAAAAAAAATCCGAAGGCTGAAATGCATGTTTATGGATCCTACCCAACTCAAAAAGCAATGCAACTCCACAACCCGAAAGAACGATTTTTAGTCAAAGGTTGGGCAAAAGATGCACAAGAAGTTGTAAAAAAAGCGCGGGTTTGTTTGTCGCCATTGCGTTTTGGAGCTGGGATGAAGGGTAAATTACTGGAAGCTATGATTTGTGGAACGCCAAGCGTTACTTCCAAGATAGGAGCAGAAGCCATGCATGCCGATTTGCCATGGAATGGTTTCGTTGAAGATACTCTTGAAGGTTTTATAAAGGCAGCGAGTCAACTATACAACGAGGAAAAAAAATGGCTTTCCGCTCAAAAAAATGGAATTTCAATTGTCAATACTGTTTACTCTAAAAAAAGAATAGGAAAGCAATTGGTTCAGAGAATTGAAGATACACAGCAAAACATCAATGCACACAGGATTCAAAATTTCACAGGAGCAATGTTGTTGCACCACTCTATGAAGAGTACAGAATTTATGTCTCGTTGGATTGTAGAAAAAAATAAAAACTCTAACGGATAAGGAAGCAAAGAGTTTACTTCTCTGTAAGCCCTATTCCGTAAATATTTTTACCATCCAAAGAATGCAATACAAGCCAACACCTGTCCCAAGAAAGAGGGCTGCTAAAATAAAAAGCAACCGAACCTGTTTTTCTTTCAAACCTATCTTGTCACCAAGCCAACTCGAAACTCCTAAAATCATTTTTTATTTTTTTTAAAAATCAACTGAAAGTTACTAAAATTTATAATAATCTAGCGGATTGTCGCGAAACAACTGTTTAAAAAGGATTTTTCAACGACGTTTCAAAGTTTTTTTATTCGTGGTGGTAAGGTTCATTTTTTAAAATTGTAAAAGCTCTGTATACCTGTTCCGTAAAAAATAAGCGAATCATTTGATGCGAGAATGTCATTTTTGACAATGAAATTTTACCTTGTGCTTTCTTATACACCTCTTCTGAAAAACCATAGGGTCCGCCAATAACAAAGACCAACTGTTTGATGCCAGAATTCATTTTTTTTTGAAGAAAATTCGAAAATTCTACAGATCGAAAATCTTTCCCTTTCTCATCCAATACAATCAATTGATCTCCTGAATGTAATTTACTCAATAGCAAAGAGCCTTCTTTCTCTTTTTGTTGTTTTTGAGAAAGGTTCTTAACATTTTTAATATCCGGGATAATGATGAGTTCAAATTTGATATAATGTTTCAAGCGTTCTTTGTAAACCATTATCAAAGCATTCAAATCTTTATCATCTGTCTTTCCGATGGCAATGAGTTTTATCTTCATGAATGCAAATATAATTTTTTTAAGAATGAAATGCTTCGCACATAATTGTAAATAAATAAAATACTTTCATTTTAGAAACTAAAGATAAAAAGGTATTTTTGAAACCTTAAATGTTATTTGTATGATTAGTGATTTACAGTTTGAAAAGGAGTTAAATGGGATTATTTCAAATGCCATTCGTGAAGATGTAGGAGATGGAGATCATAGCTCTTTGGCCTGTATTCCCAAAGGGGTTCAAGGAAAAGCACAATTGTTAGTAAAAGACGAAGGAATCATTGCAGGTGTCGTCTTTGCTGAAAAAATATTCAATTATGTAGATCCTACTCTAAAACTCACACTTTTAAAAGAAGATGGCGCACAAGTAACGCAAGGAGATGTTGTTTTGACTGTTGAAGGAAGTTCTCATTCGATTTTGAAATCAGAGCGATTGGTTTTAAATGCCATGCAGCGCATGAGTGCTATTGCTACAAAAACTTATTATTTTACGCGATTGTTGGAGGGAACAAAAACAAAAATACTCGATACTCGAAAAACGACTCCAGGAATTCGAGCTATTGAAAAATGGGCAGTAAAAATAGGAGGAGGAGTAAATCATCGATTTGCTTTGTACGATATGATTATGTTGAAAGACAACCACATTGATTTTGCTGGAGGGATTTCTCAGGCAATCGCTTTGACAAAAAAGTATCTGAAAGCAAACGATAAAAAGTTGAAGATAATTATAGAGGCGCGCAATCTTCAAGAAATCAGAGAGATTTTACGTTCTGATGGAATTCATAGAATTTTAATAGATAATTTTAGTTTTGAAGATACTCGAAAAGCGGTGGCAATGATCAATGGGAAATGCCAAACAGAATCTTCTGGAGGGATCAATGAAGAAGCTTTGCGTACATATGCAGAATGTGGCGTAGATTATATTTCATCAGGAGCATTGACCCATTCGATATATAACATGGATTTAAGCTTGAAGGCCTGCGAATAAATTATTTGTTTTATCTTGTACAAAACAACCCCATGACTACAAAGAAACCAATGGCAAGTATGACTGCATTGCAAAACTTCGGAAAGCGTGTTAAAATTCCAGGCTTGGAAGGTATGTCGCTATACGACTTGTTACATATGTATGTACTTGGGATTGTGCGAGGGGCATTGACATCAAGAGCTGGAGGAATATCTTATAGTTTTTTTATGGCTGTTTTTCCTTTCATGCTGTTTATGCTGACACTGATTCCCTATATTCCTATTGATGGCTTCCAAGAAAACTTTATGAATTTGATTGCCGAGGCTTTTCCTCCAAAAACATACGATGCTGTAGTACCCATTTTTGAGGATATTGCTCAGAATAAATATGGAGGACTGCTCTCTTTTGGTTTTTTAGTTTCTATTTTTTTGATGACAAATGGTGTCAATGCCGTATTTGGTGGGTTTGAGTATTCTTACCATGTTACTGAGGTTAGAGGGGTGGTGAGGGCTTATATCATTTCGTTAGGAACGTCATTGTTGATGTCTTTCTTTATGATTCTGACGGTAGCCGTCACAATCTTGTTTAAATTCGGATTGGATTTTTTAATCTTAAAAGAATGGTTAAGTGAAGAGTTTTTGTGGTTAGAAAATGTTCGATATCTGTTTTTTATATTCATGATATTTACAACTGTTTCTCTGCTTTATTATTTCGGAACCAAAGAAGGCAAACAATCTTCATTCTTCTCTGCAGGGGCTGTTTTGACTACTTTCCTTTCCTTTATAACTTTTTATATTTTCGGGGTGTACGTCGTAAAGTTTGCAAAATACAACGAGCTTTATGGTTCGATTGGAACTCTTTTGGTGCTCATGCTTTTTATTTGGTTGAATTCAATTATTCTTTTGTTAGGGTTTGAATTAAACGCAAGCATGACCAAATTAAAGAAAGAACATAAAAAAATTCATACCTAATGAATACTCTGAGTGTCTCATAAAAAGTTAAAACTCCGAACTTCAAGTGTGATAATTTTCTCTCATAATTCTTTAAATATTCCATGAAAACTTTACGAAAACGATATAGAAAGCTGTGACCGTTGTTATATTCAATTGTAAAATTCGTAATATATCATTTAATTTATTGATTATTTTTCACTGTTTTTTTTGTTTTGAAAGATTTTAAGAAAAATAGAGGCTTTTTTCTTTGACTTAACTGAACAATCTGTAAAAAAGATTTTAGAACAAAAAGCCGCCTTCTTTTTGGTTAATTTAGTTCGCTTGAAATAAATGGTTATTTGCCTTGTACAAAAGGCTCCATTTTTACGAATTAAAAATTAATTTTAAATTACCCAAAAATATGAAAATAGGCATATTGAAGGAGACCCAAAAAGGAGAAAAACGTGTCGCTATGTCACCGAACATTGCAAAACAACTTATTTCCAAAGGTTTTGAAGTTCTTGTAGAAGAAAATGCAGGGAAAAATTCATCTTATAAAAATACAGATTTTACAGAAGTAAGCGCTTCCGTTGAAAAAAGAGAAGTTGTATTCAAGAATGCAGATGTATTGGTAAAAATCAATCCTTTCGACGAAGAAGATTTGAAATTGGTCAACAAAGGACAAATTTTGATGAGTCAGTTGTTTCACATGTCCAATCCAGAATTGGTAAAATCTATCGCGGAAAAAGAAGCGACTGCATTCTCAATGGATGCTGTGCCAAGAATTTCGAGAGCGCAAGATATGGATGTATTGAGTTCTCAAAGCAACTTGGCAGGTTACAAAGCAGTAATTTTGGGAGCCAATGAAATGACGAAAATATTTCCTTTGATGATGACAGCAGCCGGAACAATCACACCCTCTAAAGTGTTGATTTATGGTATTGGAGTAGCAGGTTTGCAAGCAATTGCAACAGCGAAGCGTTTAGGAGCTGTGGTGGAAGCCACTGATATTCGTTCTGAAACCAAAGAACAAGCAGAATCTTTGGGAGCGAAATTTATTCAAGTAGAAAGTGAAGGAGAAGAATCTGAAGGCGGGTATGCGAAAGAAGCATCTGAAGATTATGCCAAACGTCAAAAAGAAGCGGTGGACAAATCCTTATTTCAAGCTGATTTGGTTATTACAACTGCAAATATTCCAGGAAGAAAAGCCCCTGTTTTGATTACAGAAGAACAAGTTTCTCAAATGAAAAATGGAGCGGTAATCGTTGATTTAGCTGCTGCCCAAGGAGGGAACTGTGAGGTGAGTAAAATGAATAAAACAGTTGTGAAAAATGGTGTAAAAGTCATTGGAACAACCATTGCTCCTGAAAGCGTTTCTACGAATGCAAGTGAGTTGTACGCGAAAAACATGTACAATTTCATTATGCATTTGACAGAAGAAAACCAATTCAAATGGGAATTGGAAGAAGAAATTACAGATGGAACACTTATTGTAAAAGAAGGGCAAATTAGAAAAAATTAAAAGAGAATAATTATGAATGAATTGATTGAATTTATAAGTGAAAATCTTCAGATTACCTATATTCTGATTTTAGCAACCTTTGTAGGGATTGAAGTAATTAAAAGCATACCAGCTGTTTTACATACGCCTTTGATGTCGGGTGCAAACGCGTTGAGTGGTGTGGTCATCGTTGGAGCTATTTTGGTAATGTTGAACGCGGATCCAGAAGATTATATTTCTTTAGCGCTTGGTTTTATCGCCGTGGTGTTGGGAATTATCAATGTAGTGGGAGGTTTCGCTGTGACGAACAGAATGCTGCAAATGTTTAAAAAGAAAAAATAATTTGGCAAAGTATTGAATTACGATTCAAAAAACTTTCAAAAAAACACAAAAACATGGATATTTTATTAAGTATTATTTACCTAGTAGCCACGGTTACCTTTATTGTTGGATTGAAGTTGTTAGGACATCCTGAAACAGCAAAGAAAGGAAATTCTACCGCAGCCTTAGGAATGGGGTTGGCAATTTTAGGTGCGATTTTTTTATCAAAAGAAAATGTGCCCAATATCATCTATATTTTAATTGCATTGGCACTTCTTATTGGAGGTGTTATCGGGTGGTTGATTGCTATCAAGGTGGAAATGACAAAAATGCCAGAATTGGTGTCTTTATTCAACGGATTTGGAGGGGCAAGTGCTGCTTTGATTGGTTTGGTGGAATTTGGCAATATAACAACGAGTTCTGAAGCTACCATCGTAGCAACAATCATTTCAGGAGTTGTAATTGGAGCCATTACTTTCTCAGGAAGTTTGGTTGCCTGGGGAAAACTAAATGGTACTCTTAAAAGTGTAGTGAAGTTACCACAGTACAATATCATTAACAATCTTTTTATAATTGGAATCATCGCTTTTTCAGCTTATTTAGTGATTGCAGGTATTGGAAACCCAGTTATTGCTTATGCATTGTTGGCGTTAGGTTTGGTATATGGCGTTTTGTTTGTGTTGCCAATTGGAGGTGCAGACATGCCTGTAGTGATTTCTTTATTGAATTCTTTGACCGGTATCGCTGCCGCTATTACAGGGGTGCTTTATGACAACAAGGTAATGTTGGTAGGAGGTATTTTAGTAGGTTCTGCTGGGATAATCTTAACGGTTGCGATGTGTAAGGCTATGAATAGAACTTTGGGTTCAGTTATTTTTGGAAACTTTGGAGGTGCAGTAGTCGCAGAAGGAGTGAACAAAACTTTGGGAACTATTACAAATACAACGCCGAGTGATTCTGCGATTATGATGAATTATGCAACCAATGTGATCATTGTGCCGGGGTACGGTTTAGCAGTAGCACAAGCGCAACATGTCATTCACGAATTGGAAGAATTGTTGACTAAAAAAGGAGTGAATGTAAAATATGCGATACATCCAGTAGCAGGCCGTATGCCAGGACATATGAATGTATTGTTGGCTGAGTCAAATGTTGATTACAGTTTGCTTGTTGAAATGGACGATATCAATCCGCAATTTAACAATGCAGATGTGGTATTAGTGGTAGGAGCCAATGATGTTGTGAATCCTGCAGCACACAACGACCCAGCCAGTCCAATCTTTGGAATGCCAATTTTAGATGTTGAAAATGCCAAACATATTATTGTGAATAAACGTAGTATGAATGCAGGCTACGCTGGAATTGAAAATGAATTGTTTTACAACTCTAAAACAACTATGTTATTTGGAGATGCCAAAGCAGCGCTTACCGAGTTGGTGAGCGAGTTAAAAGGGATGTAAGATTTTCCAAAGGAATAAAATCAGAAACCTGACAAGTCTTAACGGACCAGTCAGGTTTCTTCATTTGTAATGAAATGAAAACTGTAAAAATTAACTAAGAACTTGGTGCTAAAAAGCAGTTTTTTTCAGATATTTGCAGCTTATTTTAGAACTCATGGCACAAAAACCATCCATACCGAAAGGCACCAGAGATTTTTCTCCAGTTGAAGTCGCACAACGTGATTACATATTTGGGATTATAAAAGATGTGTTTCAGACATTCGGTTTTCAGCCCATTGAGACCCCCTCTTTCGAAAATTCATCGACACTGATGGGAAAGTATGGCGAGGAAGGAGATCGATTGATTTTTAAAATTTTAAATTCGGGAGATTTTTTAAAAAAAGCAGACGTCAATTCCTTAGCTGATAAAAACAGCAAACAAATTACTTCACAGATTTCAGAAAAAGCATTGCGTTACGATTTAACCGTTCCTTTTGCACGTTATGTGGTACAACGTCAAAATGAATTGAGTTTTCCTTTCAAACGTTTTCAGATGCAGCCTGTATGGCGCGCAGACCGTCCTCAAAAAGGGAGGTTTCGAGAATTTTATCAATGTGATGCTGATGTTGTTGGAAGTAAATCGCTTTGGCAAGAGGTAGAGTTTGTTCAATTGTACGACACAGTTTTTACAAAACTGAAACTCTCAGGTACAACCATCAAAATGAACAATCGCAAAATTCTCTCAGGAATTGCTGAGATTATTGGAGCCAAAGATCAATTGATCGATTTTACAGTTGCTTTGGATAAACTTGATAAGATAGGTAGGGAAGGTATTGTTAAAGAAATGAAACAAAAGGGAATTTCCGAAGGAGCTATTAAAAAATTGAGTCCTTTGTTTTCTCTTTCAGGAAGCAATACAGAAAAGCTCGACCAGCTTTCTGAAATGTTGAAAGGTTCTGAAGAAGGCTTGGAAGGAGTGAGAGAGTTGAGATTTGTTACAGATACGGTTCTGGAACTTGGGTTGCAAACTGCTCTTTTAGAATTGGATGTCACATTGGCAAGAGGATTGAATTATTATACAGGAGCTATTTTTGAAGTAGCAGCGCCTGACGGTGTAAAAATAGGCTCTATTGGCGGCGGCGGAAGGTACGACGATTTGACAGGGATTTTTGGACTCAAAGATATGAGTGGTGTTGGAATTTCTTTTGGACTCGATAGAATTTATTTGGTTTTGGAAGAATTAGATTTGTTTGAAGAAGTCGTGCAACCAGAACCACAGGTTGTCTTTGTTAATTTTGGAGAGAAAGAAGCCTTGTATTGCTTCAAAGCTATGAAAAGTCTCAGAGAGGCAGGTGTGCGAGCGGAAGTGTATCCTGATAGTGCTAAAATGAAAAAACAAATGAACTACGCCAACAATCGGAACATACCTTTTGTTGTTTTGGTGGGGTCGAACGAAATAGAAAAAAATACGTTTACAATAAAAAATATGCAAAACGGAACACAGCAAGAATGCGACTTGAAAGAATTGCTTCAAGTGGTGATTAATTCGTAAATTTGCCAAATAGATACAACGATCATGTTTGAAGGAAAAAACGGGAAGAGTTACAAAGACATCGATGAGATAGGAGAAAATCATATAGGTACTTCAGCAAAAACACCGCTAAGGCCCGATGCTTTTGTGTTGTCTGATGAAGAAAAAATTGAACGTATTCAGGAGAGTGTTACCGATATTCTTACTACTTTAGGAATGGACCTAAACGATGACAGCCTCGGAGGTACTCCCAAAAGAGTTGCCAAAGCATTCGTGAAGGAATTGTTTGGAGGTTTGAATCCGAAAAACAGACCAGAACTTTCCACATTTAAAAACACTTACAAATACGGTGAAATGCTCGTCGAGAAAAACATTGTTGTTTATTCTACTTGTGAGCACCATCTTTTGCCAATTGTTGGACGTGCGCACGTAGCCTATATCTCCAAAGGGAGTGTGATTGGATTGTCAAAGATGAATCGTATCGTAGAACACTTTGCCAAACGACCACAGGTACAAGAAAGATTGACCATGCAAGTTGTACAGGCCTTACAAGAAGCTTTGGGTACGCAAGACGTAGCTTGTGTCATTGACGCGAAGCATCTTTGTGTAAATTCACGAGGAATAAAAGACATCGAGAGCAGCACAGTAACTGCAGAGTACGGAGGTCTTTTTAAAAATAAAGAGACCAAACGTGAGTTTTTGGATTATATCAAATTAGAGACGAACGTCTAGAAACAATCCTTTTTTAGTGTCTCAAATTCCTATGGGATATTTAAGTATTTGTGTGTCTGTATGGAAATTTGCCACTGAGGGTTTTTCATGGCGTACTCAATAATCTGAGGGATCATCTTTTCTTTTTTACTCCACTCCGGTTGAAGGAACAATTTGCATTTTTTAGAAACCTTTGCAGCTTCTTGTTCCGCAAACAAAAAATCATCCGCATTGTGAATAATCATTTTCAACTCATCTGCATGTGGGTATATTTCGGCAAGCGGTAATTTTGTTTTTTTGGGAGACAAGCAAATCCAATTCCAATGTCCTGAAAGTTGATACGCTCCAGAAGTTTCTATATGTGTTTTAAGTCCCGCAGAATTGAGTTCTCTTGTGATATAATCCATCGACCACATCAAAGGTTCTCCACCTGTAACCACGACTGTTTTTGCATGTGCCTTTGCGTTTGAGACGATGCTGTCGGTCAAGGTGGGAGGGTGTGTATTTGCATCCCAGCTCTCTTTAACATCACACCAATGACAACCGACATCACAACCACCAATCCTTATAAAGTAAGCAGCTGTTCCTGTATGTCCACCTTCGCCTTGAATGGTGTAGAATTCTTCCATAAGTGGAAGCATTTTTCCTTCCTTTATCAATAATTTGGTTTCCGTGCTAGGCATCTCAATAAATTTTGGCCAAAGATACGACAAGCAAACTGTTTTTAGTGGTTGCTGTTTTAACTTTTATTTCTATTTTATTTTTAAAGAGATTTCCATTAAGTTTACATCCCTAATTAAATGACATTAAATGAAAAGTACAAGTTTTATTACGTTAAGTCTTTTGGCTATTTTTATGAGTGTTTCTTGTTCAAAAAATAAGGATTTTAAGGTTGCCAAGAATCAGATAGGAAAACTCAACTCCAAAACAACTGTGCTGGAAATTGAGGCACTTTTTAAAAACGACTCTGTTGTAAAGCGTTTGAGTGAGGGTTTGCTTGGTTTTCAAGGTGCATATACGCAAGAAGACGACAAGTATTTGATTTATGCTGAAGACGGGAAACATCTTTTAACAATTACGCCAAGAGAACCGCTGGATTCCTTGTCAACGATTCGTTTTGTAGATGTTTATGACGAACGATACAAAACAAAGGACGGCATTGGGTTGAGTAGTACTTTTGAAGAAATCAACCTCTGGACAACGATTGATAAAATCGAAACAACATTCACAAAAGCAACTTTGTATTTAACGGCATTAAATGCAACTATGACACTAGACAAAAAAGACTTGGGGATTCGGTCACTTAGTACAAAGGAGATCTTTTCGGAACAAATACCCAATTTAGTAAAACCCACTTCTTTTGTTCTTTGGTTTGAAGAATGAATGAAAATTGGTAAATGAAATTCCATGAGGGTTCAATTCAATACTTTCATTGTTATAGAGATATTTTTCCTTGGCCATTCGTCAGTATCAATATCTTCTGCCGCTATTTTGTCAATGACATCAATTCCCTTTATTATTTCACCAAAAACAGTGTGCTCAAAATTTAAATGTGTTTGTTCTTTTTTTGACTGTATGAAATAGAATTCAAAAGGAGATGATTTTTTTTCTGGATTGTATTCCCAATCTCTTGCCGCAGCAAGAACACCTCTTTTGTGGGGGCGGTTTGTTCTAAATTCTGCAGGAATTAAATAATTGTTCAACTGCGTTCTGAATTCAGTGGTGCTCTCCCTATCGGAATTTCCTCCTTGGACAATGAAATTAGGTACGACTCTGTAAAAACAAGTCGTATCAAAATATCCGTGCTTTACCAAGTAAATAAAGCTAGCCCTATGTAACGGAGTGTTCTTGTACAGTCGGATTGTAATACTGCCGAGTCGGGTAGTTAAAAGAACTTTTGTTTCTTGGTTGTCTTTTCCGTACTGTTTAAAAAAAAAGACACAATTTTCCGTGGTAATTGTGTCGTTGATATACCGCTTCTTTTTCTGTTTTTTACTCTTTTTTACGACAACTGTTTTTATTTCAGGATGAGACATCTTTTTTTTTGGCGCTTCTTTTGTAGAACACGCTACAAGGAAACAAAGCAAAATATATAGTTTTTTAGGAGCCAAATGTAAGTACATACGTTTTAGAATAGGCCGTTGTAAAGGCTTTTGATGATACCGTCAGAAAGTCCGACTTTAGGAACATAAATTTTCTTTGCCCCAGACCATTTCATGGCAGAAAGGTATATTTTGGTTGCAGGGACAATCACATCAGCCCGGTCTGGATTCAACCCAAGTTCTGAGATACGGTCACCATAAGACATTTTTTTTAAGAACTGATAATGCGCTTTCATATAAATCAGTGAGAGTGGTTTTTCTGGAGCCTGTCTAGACATTTTAAAAATCTTATTGATGTTTCCTCCAGAGCCGATCAATACAGTTTTTTTAAGATCTTGTGTGTTTATGCGGATCCATGCTTGAATTTCTTTCCAGGTCTTCTTATTGCTAATTTCTTTGTTTAACAATCTCACAGTGCCAATATTAAATGATTTTGAGGCGATGACCTTTCCTTTTGAAAAAACTGTAAATTCTGTACTTCCGCCACCAACATCGACATACAAATAAGACTTGTTTCCTTCGATAAATTCAGAAAGATCGGTGGAGGCAATAATTTGTGCTTCCTTTGTGCCGTTGATAATTTCAATATCAATCCCTGATTTTTCTTTTATCGACTGTGTCAGTTCCTTGCCGTTTTTGGCATTTCTCATTGCAGATGTAGCGCAGGCCTTGTACTTTTCAACGCCATGCACTTTCATAAGCAATTGAAATGCTTGCATAGCGTCCATCATTCGGTCATAATTTTTTTCAGAAATAATTCCGGTATTGAAAGAATCGGCGCCCAAACGAATGGGAACTCGAACCAAGGCAGATTTCTTGAATTTAGGCTTTTCTTTTTTCTTTAAAATAACATTGCATATCAAAAGACGGATTGCATTCGATCCTATGTCAATGGCTCCGTATTTCTTGATTTCTATCAAAATAAAAAGGGTTTGTTATTTGTGAAACTTTGGAAACTCTTTTAAAATAGTAGTTCCTTTTTTGATACTTTTCCAATGGTTATTTTCAAATTGAATTCCAATCACGCCACAAGTGGGTACATGTGCAATACTTTCACTTCCAAACTTATTGACAAAATCATTGATTCCATGGTCATGGCTAAATACAATCGCTGAATCAAATTCATCGTCCAAAGCCTTGATTGTTTTTACCAAATAGCCGTCGCTAAAATTGTAAAGCGATTTGTTGATTTTTAAACGCGACAAAGGAAACCCAAAATTGTTGCAGAAAACAACAGCTGTTGACAATGCTCTTATGGCACTACTGGTAATAAAAGCATCGGGTTTGAGTATTTTTTCTTTGAGAATGGAAGACACTAGATAAGCGTCATTGATTCCTCTCTTTTTCAAAGGGCGGTCCATGTCTTTGATCTCTTGGTATTCCCAAGACGACTTGGCGTGCCTAACAATGTAAATTGTTTTCATTTATTTTAATAGATATAATCAAAGATAGCGAAAGCTAAAAGAATTTGAAATTTTTTTTAAATAAAAGCAGAAAGAAAAAATCAAGGTCAATTATGGGGCCAATCGTTCAATCTTCCAGCTAAACTCTTCTTGTAAGGTGTAGCGTATTCTATCATGCATTCGATTGTCTCTTCCTTGCCAAAACTCAATGGACACCGGTTTTACGAGGTAGCCTCCCCAATGTTCAGGCCGAGGAATCTCTTGGTCTTTAAATTTTTCTTCAAATCGTTTTAAGTTGTCTTCTAAAACCTCTCTTTTTTCAATGATTTCACTCTGATTGGATGCCCATGCACCTAATTTGCTACCATTGGGTCTTGATTCAAAATAACCATCCGATAAATTCGCCGCAATTTTTTCTGCCATTCCTTTGACAATCACTTGTTGTTCGAGACCTTGCCAGAAAAAAGACAAACACACGTTCGGGTTTTCTGCAATGGCTCTCCCTTTTTCACTTTGGTAATTGGTATAGAAAACAAAGCCTTCCCATGTGAGCTTTTTTAGTAAGACAACGCGACTTTTTGGAAATAAGTCTTTGCCAATCGTTGATAAAGTCATGGCATTGGGTTCTTCGGTATTCCCAAATTCTTCCACCTCATGAAACCACTTTTGAAACAATTCTAGTGGGTTTTCTGGAGCGGTAGCTTTTATAAGTTGTCCTTTTTGATATGATTTTCTGTAATTGCTTAGGTCTTTTTCCATAGCTCAAAATTAAGCATAAATTTCTGACTACTGTGTTTTGTTGCGAATTAAATAGAGCCCTAAAAACATGAATACGCCGTTAAAAATGATTAATTCATAGCCAAAGACATAGCCAGAGAATAGGCTTTTTGAATGATTGTGTAAAAACCAAGTGAAAACAATGGCCAGCAAAGCAATCGCAGGTGTAAATTTGTCTTGGATGGAATGTTTTGTAAAAATGCCAAAAGCAAACAAGCCTAACAAGGGGCCGTACGTATAGGTGGCCACTGTCAACAAGCTGCTAATAACATTTTCATTCAAAACACGCTTGAATGCAACAATAACGATGATCAGAAGTAGCGAAACTCCAACATGAACATTTTTACGGATTTTTTTCTGTGAAACGTTGGTCTTTTTTCCGAAGTTTAAGAAATCAAAGCAAAAAGAGGTTGTCAAAGAAGTCAATGCACTGTCGGCACTTGAGTATGCAGCAGCGATGAGTCCGAGTACAAACATTATTGCTAGTGGTATGCCAAGCTCGTGGTTCAATGCGATTTCGGGAAATAGAAAATCTGTTTTTATTTGACCATCCATACGTGGCATTTGAATTTGGTTATGCTCGGCATAAAGGAATAAGAGTGCTCCCAAAAAAAGAAAAATAAAATTTACCACAATTAAAACGGTACCCAAAGAGACAATGTTCCATTGCGCCTCCTTTACATTTCGGCAAGTTAGATTTTTTTGCATCATATCTTGATCAAGTCCTGTCATGGAAATGGCGATAAACATGCCGCCTAAAACAGATTTGAGCCAATGTTTTTTATTTGTAATTTCATCGGCAAAAAATATTTTTGAATATTCTTTAAAAGCATCTGACTTTAAATAATTTATATTATTTGAAATAAAGTAATTGTTTAGGATATATATAGCCGTGATAACTGCAGCGATCATAAAAAAAGTTTGCAAGGTATCTGTCCAAACAATTGTTTTGATTCCCCCCTTAAATGTATAAAGCCATATCAATAGAATGGAAAATGTTACCGTAAGTTCGAAAGGAATGTTCCAGGTATCAAAAATGAAATACTGCAAAACAGTAGCTACTAAAAAGAGCCGAAAAGCAGCCCCTAAAACTCTAGAAACAAAAAAGAAAAATGCGCCCGTTTTGTGACTGATAGTGCCAAAACGGATGTTCAAATATTCGTAGATAGAAGTGATCTTGAGTTTGTAGTAAATTGGAAGTAGTAGGTACGCGATGGCGAGATAACCGAAGAAATACCCGATGACAATTTGCAGATAACTGAACTGGCTGTCTTGAACCCAGCCTGGCACAGAAATAAACGTAACCCCAGAAAGTGAGGCGCCAATCATTCCAAAAGCCACAACATACCAGGGTGATTTCTTATTTGCGATAAAAAAATCTTGATTGGAATCACGTTTGCCTGTCAAGTAGGAAATTGACAACAACAAGCAAAAATACGCTGCTATGATAATTAGAATTTGGTCGGCTTGCATAAGGTTTTAAAATAAAAGTGAATACACAAATAAACAAAGAAACAATTTTAATTGCGGTCAAGTTCTCAAGAAATCTCAAATAATTAGCATCACAACAAATCAAATTACAATCCTGCATGCGACTCTTGTTGTGCTGTATATTTCGCATTTAAAACAAATAAAATACTGATTTTCAGCGTTCTGAAGTCAAATAGACCTCGTAATCAAAAATAAAAAAAACACAGGAAATAAAACTGACATTATTGTTACATTTGTGCTATGAATTTTTCCTCAAAACTATTAGAAAGTGCCGTCAATGAAGTTTCCAATCTTCCCGGCATTGGAAAGCAGACAGCCTTGCGGTTGGTTTTACATTTGCTAAAAAGACCCAAAAGCCACACAGGGCATTTGACCAATGCCTTGAACAATTTGGTAGAAGAGGTGAAGTTGTGCAAAAGCTGTCATAATATTTCTGACACGGACTTGTGCGAAATTTGTGCAAGCCCTAAACGTAGCACTGAAGTAGTTTGTGTTGTGGAAGATATACGAGATGTCATGGCGATTGAAAACACAGTACAGTACAAAGGTCTGTACCACGTCTTAGGAGGTAAAATATCACCGATGGAGGGGGTTGGGCCACACAATTTAACTATTGATAGTTTGATTGAAAAAGTTAAACAGGGCACCGTAAAAGAATTGATTCTAGCATTGAGCTCAACGATGGAAGGGGATACCACTAATTTTTACATTTACAAACAACTACAAAACGAAAAAGTTACTATTTCTACAATTGCAAGAGGTATTTCAGTAGGAGACGAGTTGCAATACACAGACGAAGTAACTTTGGGAAGGAGTATTTCCAATCGCATTCCTTTTGAAAAATCATTGAAACTTTAACTTAAGAAATACAATATACAAAGAACATGTCGTTTTATTTTGTTGCTATTACATCTATTAGAAAAGCCCATACATGAAATTATCCATTATCATTGTCAATTATAATGTCCGCTATTTCCTAGAGCTCTGTTTGTTGAGTGTGCAGAAAGCTTCTAAGAACATTGCGTCAGAAATCATTGTAGTGGACAATGTGTCTTCCGACGGAAGTTGTGAAATGTTGGCACAAAATTATCCTGATGTACAATTAATTAAGAATACGGAAAATGTAGGTTTTTCCAAAGCCAACAATCAAGGAGTTGCAAAAGCTAAAGGGGAGTACGTTTTGATTTTAAATCCAGATACGGTTGTTTCAGAAACTACTTTTGAAAAAATTTTGGACTTTGCCGATCAAAAGAAAAACTTAGGAGCTCTTGGAACGCAATTGGTTGACGGAGCGGGAGCGTTTTTGCCAGAGAGTAAAAGAGGAATTCCATCATTGAAAGGAACTTTCTTTAAATTGACAGGTAATGCTAAAAAAGGAACCTATTACAACAAGGGTTTAGACAAAGACGATAACGGGAAAATTGAAATACTCGTCGGTGCTTTTATGTTGTTGAAAAAGGAAGTGTATCAAAAGATTGATGGTTTTGACGAAGATTATTTTATGTACGGCGAGGACATAGATTTGAGCTACAGACTTTTTAAAAAGGGATACCAGAATTATTATTGCGGAGAAACAAAAATCATTCACTTCAAAGGAGAATCAACTCGTAAAGATGTTCGGTATCTCAAGTATTTCCATGGAGCGATGGAAATTTTTTACAAAAAACACTTCAATATTAACATTGCAAGCAAACTTTTGATGAAATTGGGTAGCAAGTTGTGGTTTTTTATAAAATATATTCAACTGACCGATACGCCAATTGTTTTGGAGAAACGGAAACGCGTGTTGTACGTTGGGAAGCGAAAAATATCTTTGGAAAAACAAATGAAAAGAACCTTGAAATTCGCAAAGTTTAAATCCTACAACCAAATAAAAACCTATGTAGAAAAAAACGATTTTAAAGAGGTTTGGTTCGACGAAGGTTACTTATCCTATGAAGACATCATCAATATGATGACACTCATATCTTTAAAAGAATGTATTTACAAAATTCACCCGAAAGGGAAAAACTTTGTTATTGGAAGCAATTCCTCAGATGGAAGGGGTGAAATTATTGGCTTGACGAATTAGATTCTTTTCCGGAAGTGTCCCAGTTTTTTTTAGCCCTTGTTCTTTTATATAATTTGATAAAAAAGAGTAATACAAAAGCAAATATAAAAAGACCGCAGAGTCCCCATATCCAATTGATTCCATTTTGTAACTCTACCAAAAACACCACAGAAAAAAGAATGATGGTAGCTCCTTCATTCCAAATTCTCAATTGAGAAGCGCTGTATTTTACAATGTCATTTTGAAGTTGGCGATAAATAATCTGGCAACCCCATTGGTACAAATACAACAAAAAAACAAAGGAAAGTTTGATCCACATCCAAGGTTGCGTTAAAAATTCTGGCAATAAATAAAGCATTACAAATGCAAAAAAACTTGCCAATATAGCAGAAGGCCAGGTGATGATATACCACAACCTCTTACTCATGATTTTGTATTGATTTTGTAAAATACGCTTTGCAGGTTCCTCTTTTTTTTCTGCTTCTACATGGTAAACAAACAAACGTACAATGTAGAAAAGCCCCGCAAACCATGTGATTACAAAAATAATATGCAAAGCTTTGATGTAATATAAATAATGCATTCTGAATGGATTAGTGATCGCAAAAATTATTCCTAACAAAGCTATTAAATAAATCAATACAGGCGTGCTATTTTAATTAAAATTGGATCAAAATTCAAAGCTCTCAATAAAAACTGAATGTTTTTAAAATCCCTTTCAGACTAGAAGACTTTCGATTATCTTTGCCCACTATGAAGTTTGAAATAAAATCGAAAGATCCACAAAGCAAGGCCAGGGCAGGAGTCATGACTACTGATCATGGTGTTATAGAAACCCCCATATTTATGCCTGTCGGGACGATGGGAACCGTCAAAGGTGTTCATCAAAGAGAACTCAAAGAAGAGATCAATCCTGATATTATTCTCGGAAACACCTATCACTTGTATCTGCGTCCTAAAACACCCATTTTAGAAAAAGCAGGTGGACTTCATAAATTTATGAATTGGGACCGGCCTATTTTGACAGATAGTGGCGGTTATCAAGTATATTCACTTTCTGGAAGACGAAAAATAAAAGAAGCGGGAGTCAATTTTAAGAGTCATATAGATGGATCTATGCACTTTTTTTCACCCGAAAACGTCATGGAAGTTCAACGAACGATAGGGGCGGATATTATCATGGCATTTGACGAATGCACACCGTATCCGTGCGATTTTAAATATGCGAGAAGATCTATGCACATGACACACCGCTGGTTGGATCGTTGTATGAATCATTTGGAAAAATTACCTTACAAATACGGGTACAGTCAAACGTTTTTTCCCATAGTTCAAGGAAGCACCTATAAAGATTTGAGAAAACAGTCCGCAGAGTATATTGCAAGTGTGGGTGCTGAAGGAAATGCTATTGGAGGACTCTCTGTAGGAGAACCTGCTGAAGAAATGTATGCGATGACCGATGTGGTTTGTAGCGTCCTACCTGAAGACAAACCGCGCTATTTAATGGGTGTGGGGACACCTATCAATATTTTGGAAAACATAGCTTTGGGAGTAGATATGTTTGATTGCGTGATGCCTACAAGAAATGCACGAAACGGAATGTTGTTTACTTCTGAAGGAAGTATCAATATTAAAAATAAAAAATGGGAAGACGACTTTTCGCCGATAGACGACATGAATATTACTTGGGTCGATACAGCTTATTCAAAAGCGTACCTAAGGCATTTGTTTGCTTCGAATGAAATGTTGGGGAAACAAATAGCGACCATTCATAACTTAGGTTTTTATTTATGGCTAACGAGAGAAGCAAGAAAACATATTTTAGCAGGAGATTTTGCAGATTGGAAAAACAAGATGGTCAAACAAATGGCCAATCGATTGTAAACCCCGTTTTTATAATTTAAACCAATAAATTGAGAATTTTAGACAAATACATACTAAAAAAATACTTAGGGTCTTTTGTGTTTACCCTATTTATCTTGATTCCAATCGCGATCGCGATTGATGTCTCTGAAAAGATCGATAAATTTTTACGTCATACAAATTTATCACTAGGGGAGATTATTGAAGACTATTATGTCAACTTCACCATATACTATGCCAATACATTTATGCCGTTGGCTTTGTTCATTGCCGTGATATTTTTCACATCAAAACTTTCGAACAATACTGAAATTATTGCTATAAATAGTGCTAGTATTTCCTTTACAAGGTTTTTAAGACCTTACATGATCGGTGCAACCATCGTAACGATATTTGCGTTGGGAATGAATCATTTTGTTGTGCCTAGAGGAAACAAAACACTTACGAAGTTTGAGAAAAAATACCTCAAGAAGAAAAAAAATTCACAACAATCTTATGTGAAAGAGTTTAGTATGAGGTTGGGAGAAGGTCGATTTGTCTATGTGCAAAATTTTGGATTGAGAACAAATCGAGGGTACGATTTCTCCTACGAAGAATACGATGGATTGAAATTAAAATATCGACTAACAGCAGACGAAGTGAAATGGAACCAAAGAGACAGTACTTTTACTTTATCCAAATTCACCAAAAGAAGAATATTTGACAAGTATGATAACATCCAAAATGGAAAGAAATTCGACACCATCTTTGATTTTTCCCCCAAAGATTTTTTATACGTCGACTACTTATCCAAAGAAATGCCATCAGGAGAATTGTACCGTTTCATTCAAACCTCCAAACAAAGAGGCGTCAAAAACTTAAACGCCTATGAAGTAGAACTGTACAAAAGAACGAGCTTACCCCTTTCGTCATTTATTTTGACGATGATAGCTGTTTGCTTGGCTTTTCGAAAAAAAAGAGGGGGTGTAGGAGTCAATATGGCCGTAGGTATTGGATTGATGTTTTTGTATGTTTTTTTTATGAAAATATCAGAAGTATTGGGGGCTGTTGCGGGGAATAACACCGTTCTCATGGTTTGGATGCCAAACTTCATGTTTGGGGTTCTTGGACTTTATCTATACTTCCAGTCAAAAAAATAAAAGAATTGATTTGATACGTTCTCGAAGTTAGTATATTTGTACCCTTATAAATGAAATAGATTATGGAATATTTAGATTTTGAATTGCCTATCAAAGAATTGGAAGACCAATTGAACAAATGTCAACAGATAGGAGAAGAAAGCGAAGTTGATGTTACTGAGACTTGCCAAAATTTAACTAAGAAATTAGAAGAAACGAAGAAAAACATATACGAAAACCTAAATCCTTGGCAACGTGTACAATTATCAAGACACCCGAACAGGCCTTATACACTGGACTATGTAAAAGCCTTGGCGGGAGATACCTTTATAGAATTACACGGAGATAGAAGTGTTAAAGACGACAAGGCCATTATTGGTGGACTTGGTAAAATCGGAGATCAATCTTTTATGTTTATTGGCCAACAGAAAGGTTACAATACAAAAACGCGACAATACCGAAACTTTGGAATGGCGAATCCAGAAGGATATCGAAAAGCCTTGCGTTTGATGCGTATGGCCGAAAAGTTTGATATTCCTGTATTGACATTTGTCGATACCCCAGGAGCCTATCCAGGTTTAGAAGCAGAAGAGCGAGGACAAGGAGAGGCCATTGCACGTAATATTTTTGAAATGTGTGTTTTAAAAGTGCCGATCATTACCATTATTATTGGGGAAGGCGCCTCAGGAGGTGCCTTGGGTATTGGTGTCGGAGACCGTGTGATGATGATGGAAAATTCCTGGTATTCTGTGATTTCACCTGAAAACTGTTCCTCTATTTTATGGAGAAGTTGGGATTACAAAATAGAAGCAGCCTCTGCTTTGAAACTGACATCGAAAGACATGGAAGGACTCAATTTAGTGGACGGCGTGATACGCGAACCATTGGGAGGTGCACATTCAGATAGAGAAGCCACTTTTGAAATCGTTCGAAAAACAGTTGTGGATGAATTGAAAGCCTTGCGCGGCATGCCCTTGGAGAAGATGATCGAAGCAAGAATGCATAAATATGAAAACATGGGTGTATACAAAGAATCGTAAATATCTTAAGAAATAGAGTTACAGAGGTTGTCCAAGGTTGGACAACCTTTTTTTTTGCCATATTTTAGAAATTAAAATTCCACGAACAAACAGTAGAATAATTGCTTGTACATTTTTCTATCAAAGATACAATCCCAAAACAATAGATATACCAAACATTTTTAAACTCGAAAAAAAGCAATAATAACAAAAGAATTTTCACAACACACACTTGCCAATGCAATCAAAACGCTATTTTTTATTTAACATTACCACTACATTGAGATTTATTTAAAATACTTTTTTTGTCAAAAAGAGCCCAATTATGTATGTTTTCTCTTTAAAATCACCAAAAAAACGGCTTTTAATGATCAAAAACTACATTCTAAAACTTATTTCATGGAAATAATTATATGTTTGGTATTTGTATAGTTTTTTTTTGATACTTTACGGAAGCAAAAAACTAAATTTGATATTCTAAACTTTATCAAACTAAAAAAAAATTACATGAAATCTGTAAGAACATTTATTTTGAAACTCTGTGTTTCAATATTCCTATTATTGTTGTCATTTTCTAGCAGTGCACAAACTGTGTCTGTTGGGAATGGAAGCTACACAACAAATTTTCCTGGTACCGATGAGGCCGGAAGAAATGGATTCCCTTCTGGAAGTCCACAGTTAAGTGGAAATGCTCAGGGAAAACCTGTGCCTACAAACGACTGGTGGTCTAAAGTAGTAAAAGAAGACCACGCTGACAATTTATTCAATTACCCAATGACCCTAAAAACAACCAATACAGGGCTTATTGTAACCTACATTCCTTGGGGTGTAATCGGAGATTCACAGCCGATAAAAGTGGGATTGACTGGTTTGAGCACGTCAAAAACAACCGTGTCTGATTATTCGGATTGGACGGTAAGCATGAATTGGAAAGATAGTTCGGAGGAAATGACGGTGACATCAGGAATCGCGATGCCTTTTTTATATTTTGAAAAAGAAAGCGACGACCAAGTAGCTATTCAAATCAATTCAGGAAACGCGACTATTGCGGCGGAGTTACTCATTGTTGAAAATGCCAGTCATGGGGCTGATTTTGTGTTTTATGCACCTGTAGGTAGTACTTGGACAAAATCTGGAAACACGTACACTTCCTCATTGAACAACAAAACTTATTGGTCTATGGCAATGCTTCCTTTAGAAGGAGGTTCTGTAACAGCAATTGCCAATGAGTACAAAAAATATGCCTATGTGTTTCCTGCAAACACAGAAACGGACTGGTCTTACAATGAAAATAATGGAGTTGTTCAAACCGATTTCACTGTGACTACTGAAGTAAAAGAGGGGAGTCATGCCAATATGTTGTTAGGATTGTTGCCACACCAATGGAGTAATTTATCAACAACTTCGGCAAGCCCTCAAGAGCACAACTATAATTCTGTAAGAGGTGAAATAAAAACCTTGGATGGCAATGCCTTTTCTGTCGTAAATACTTACAGCGGTATTTTACCAACCATGCCTTATTTGGCAAATTACAGTGAAGGATTTAGTCCCGCAGACATGTCTAATAAAATCAGTCAAATAAAAAATGATGGCTTGGCAACTTGGACGGATTCTTACAACGAAGGTCAAGTAATGAATCGTTTGATCCAAACGGCTCGAATTGCAGATCAAACAGGTGATATCGAAGCTCGTGATAAAATGATTGGAACCGTGAAAGAACGCTTGGAAGACTGGTTGACCTATCAGTCAGGAGAAAAAGCATTTTTATTCTACTACAATCAAAATTGGTCAGCCTTGTTAGGATACCCTGCAGGACATGGCCAAGACAACAATATCAATGACCACCATTTTCATTGGGGTTATTTTATACATGCTGCAGCTTTTATGGAACAATTTGAACCAGGCTGGGCAAACCAATGGGGTGATTTTATCAATTATTTGGTAAGAGATGCCGCTTCGCCAAACAGGGACGATTCGAAATTTCCTTTTTTACGAAACTTTAGTCCCTATGCAGGACATTGCTGGGCCAATGGTTTTGCTTCCTTTCCACAAGGAAATGATCAAGAATCAACCTCAGAAAGTATGCAATTCAACTCTTCTTTGATTCATTGGGGTGCTATCACAGGAAACGACGAAATTCGCGACTTGGGTGTGTATTTATATACCACAGAACAATCGGCAGTTGAGGAGTATTGGTTTGACATGCACGAACGAAATTTTAAAGACAACCAACAATACGGAATGGTTTCCAGAGTTTGGGGGAATTCCTATGACAATGGTACTTTCTGGACGGCCGATATTACGGCTTCCTACGGAATTGAAATGTATCCGATACATGGAGGATCCCTTTATCTGGGTCAAAACCAAGCATATCTTCAAAAAATATGGGGAGAATTGCAGTCCAATACAGGAATATTAAGTACTTCTGACACCAATCCAAACTTATGGCACGATACCTTTTGGAAGTACTTGTCATTTTTAGATCCAGAAAGAGCTATTGAATTGTACAACTCGTATCCAGACCGTGTGATGAAATTTGGTGTTTCTGATGCTCAAACTTATCATTGGCTTCATGCCATGAATGCCCTTGGTAAGCTAAAACCTGAAATCACCGCAAATTATCCAATTACTGCTGTTTTTGAAAAGGATGGAGAAAATACCTATGTCGTACACAACTATTCAAACACTGCGCGTACCGTTACTTTTTCAGATGGTTTTGAACTCACCGTGGACGCTTACAAAATGGCGACAAATAAAGATACTGACGTAAATGGGGTGTTGACAACTGATTTTCAACAAGCTTATACCAACGGAAGCGTGAATTTATTCGTGGAGCCCATTGGAAGT
Organism: uncultured Flavobacteriaceae bacterium; assembly: GCA_905479475.1. Classification (GTDB taxonomy): domain Bacteria; phylum Bacteroidota; class Bacteroidia; order Flavobacteriales; family Flavobacteriaceae; genus Flavicella. The sequence goes on along the minus strand of CAJQMT010000036.1, from coordinate 16,285 downwards.
GATATTACAAAAATCGAATTTTACAAAGGAAGCACACTCTTAGGAGAAGATACATCCGCTCCATATCAAATTAAAGCTGCCAGTCTCTCTTTGGGAACACATGGCATGTCGGCGAAAGTGTATTCTGGAGACCGTTTCAATGTTACCAATACCGTAACTGTGCGTGTTGGAGAGCAAATCCCTTACTCAGGAAGTCCTATTGCGATACCAGGAACTTTTGAAGCTGGACATTACGACAAATTTGAAGGAGGGAAAGGACAAGAAATCGCCTATGTAGACCTTTCTACACATAACGAAGGAGATTTTCGAACCGAAGAGGCTGTCGATTCTGAAACTGTAAACGGACAAGGAGCCACCATCGGTTGGATTTCTTCAGGAGAATGGGTGGAATATACCATCAATGTTGCGAATGCAGGTAATTACGACTTGACTTTTAACTACGCCTCAGCAAATGCAAGTGGAGGTGGCCCTTTTTTCTTAGAAGTGGACGGGAAGAAGATCAGCGATGCTATTTCTGTGAGTAGAACCAGCACTCAAAATTGGTCGACATTTAGAACAAGGACAGTTTCTAATATCCCTTTTAACAAAGGAAAACAAGTCCTCCGTATAGGCTTTGACCATGGAGAATTTAATTTGGGAAAATTGACGTTTGCTTACGCAGGTTCTTTGGGATACGAACCACCTTTTGCAGACGCAGGTGAAAATGTAACTGTGGTATTGCCTGAAACAACCGCTTCGTTAGATGGAACAGCGAGTACAGGACCTGACAATCAGACATTGTCTTATACTTGGGAACAAGTTTATGGACCCTCGGCAATATCATTATCAGACACAAACAGTCCAACTCCTTCCATTTCCAACTTGGAAAAAGGGGTGTACAAATTTTCATTGACTGTCGGATACGATAGCTACACATCTTTAAGTGATGTTTTGGTAATTGTTTCAGAGAATGGAAATACAGAGCCAGCAGTAGTCATCAATACTCCCTACAACAACAGTGTTTATAGAGAAGGAACCAGTATTCCCATTACTGCAACAGCAAGCGATTTGGACGGACAGGTTACTCGTGTTGAATTTTTCGATGGAGAAACAAAATTAGGTGAAGATACGAGTGCACCTTACAGTTTTGACTGGACAGGAGCGAGTGCTGGAAATCATACCTTGTCAGCCAAAGTAACAGATGACAATGGTGCTACGAGCCTTTCAGATGTTATAAATGTACGAGTAGACGAAGTAAAAATATGTACAGAAACCTCAAAGCAAGCACAACAGGGATCTCTGTCAAAAGGGGTGACCGCCACCTTTGAAACTATCGGAGAAAATGTTTCTATAAGTTTTGAATTGTTGGATACGGACAAACCGGGTTTGGTTGCCTATTTATGGAAAAAATCTCCTTTTGAAGAGTCACAAATGGATTTTGTTTCAGGAAGAACTTTTTCGAAGACCATTGCGGGTGTTACAACTGGAGAAACTATTCAATATGCGGTGAAATTTGCGTATGCTGGTGGTTTGGTGGCTTCGAAGTACTTTTCATATGTAGTTGGGGATGGTTGTGAACCAGCTGATTCCGACGGAGACGGTGTCATCGATAAGGAGGACACCTGTCCAAATTCACCTACAAATAGCGCTGTCAACTCAAATGGCTGCGCAGACAGTCAGTTGGATGATGACAACGATGGGGTCTCAAATGAGTTGGATGAATGTCCAAATACACCTTCAAATACTTTTGTGGATGCTGTAGGATGTGTTTCCAATAATGGTTTTTCATTAGATGCCAATAATTTTACGATTGAGGTAAATGGTGAAACCTGTATCAACAAATCAAATGGTTCTGTATCTATCAGCGCTTTGGAAGATTACAATTACATTGCGAAATTAGGAGATGCATCTTATCCGTTTGTCAATAAGAACGTATCTATGGAAAATTTAGAAGCTGGTGATTACGAGCTGTGTATCGAAGTTGTCGGTCAGAATTACCAACAATGTTACAGTTTGGAGATAGAGTCAGGGGTAAATATTGCTGCCAAGTCTACTGAGACTATCAAAAGTGCGTCCATTGAAATTGAAGAAGGAACCGCTCCTTTCGATGTGTATATCAACGGGAAAAAGGTTTTTTCTACGGAGAATAAATCGTTTAGCACGCCGATAAAAAACGGCGATGTGTTGGAAGTTTATACAGATGTAGCTTGTGAAGGTGTTTTTCAAAAAACAATTGATTTGTATGCTGACATTGGTGTCTATCCAAACCCAACAAAAGGATCGGTAGAAATTCGATTGCCAAATTCAGAAGAGGAAATTTTATTTGAAGTTTTTACAGTGTATTCTCAATTGGTGTCAACCGTTAAAAAAGCCATTGCTGATGGAAAAACACAACTAGACTTGTCAAGTTATCCTGCTGGAATTTATTTCATTAGAATTCATTTAGACAAGGCAATTGCATTAAAAATTATAAAACAATAGACATGAAAAAATATATTTATATCACCATCGTAGCCATACTATCTGTGGCTTGTGGGGAAGATACCTTGACAAACAAAGCACCAACGACACCAAATTTGAGTTATCCCACAGATAATTTGATATGCTTAGAAAAACAAGTAAATGTGAGATGGGATGAAGCTTCTGATGAAAATGGTGATGCTATCACGTACAATTTAGAAGTTGCGACAGACCCTGAGTTTGCACAAATGGTCTATGAGTATTCTGGAAGCGGAACACTTCAAACCTTGGTTCTTGAAAATGAGATCGCTTATTACTGGCGTGTTCAGGCCACAGATGGTCAAGAAGTTAGCGAATATTCTCCGATATTTCGTTTTTATACAGAAGGGACAGCCGTTCAAAATCATTTGCCATTTGCACCCATAGCATCTAGTCCAGAATTAGGTGCAATAGTCGATTCAGGTGTAGTTGTCTTAGAATGGTCAGCAAGTGACCCAGATAACGAGGATACACTTCTCTACGATGTGTATTTTGGAACTTCTAACAACCCTACGAGTAAAATTGAAGAAAACAGTAGCAGTACGACGAAAACGGTCAATACGCTATCTTCTGAAAGTTACTATTGGAAGGTTGTAGTCAAGGACAACAATGGAGGTGAAACTGTTGGTCAAATTTGGAATTTTGAAACAAACTGATTTCAAATTTTTATAGAATAATTAGAAACAAACCTCTTAGAGAATTCTGAGAGGTTTTTTTGTACCGTCTAGATTGCGTTGACCTCCATTTCAAGTTGTATTGAAAATGTAGTAGCAACCGTAGTTTGTATATTTTTGGCCAAATCTAAAATTTCGGTACCTGTGGCACCTCCGTAATTCACCAATACAAGTGCTTGTTTCTCATGAGATCCTGTATTTCCGATTCGCTTTCCTTTAAAACCGCATTGCTCGATCAACCATCCCGCAGGAATTTTAATTTGATTTTCCGAAACGACATAGTGAGGAATGTCTTTGTGCTTTTGTATGAGGGCTGAAAAATCTTTTTTTGAAATCACGGGGTTTTTGAAAAAACTACCGCTATTTCCAATATCGCTTGGATTGGGGAGTTTACTGTTTCTAATTTCTATAACGGCATCACTAATTTCTTTGATGCAGGGTAGGACGCCTTTTCTTTTTAAAACATCCTGTATGGCTCCGTAAAAGGTGTTGAGACGGTGATTGTCAGACGTTAGTGCAAAGGTGACACGAGTAATGATGTACTTTCCTTTCCATTCGTGTTTGAAATTAGAATTTCGATACCCAAAATTGCAAGCCTCTTTTTGAAACACGTGCGCTTTACCGGTTGCAATTTCCAAAGCTTCTACTTGAGTAATGGTGTCCTTAACTTCAACACCGTAGGCACCTATATTCTGGATAGGGCAGGAGCCTACATTTCCCGGAATAAGCGATAAGTTCTCCAATCCACCGAAATTATTTTCAATGCACCACAACACAAATTGATGCCAGTCTTCGCCGGCTTCACAGGTGACCAATACTTTATTTTTGCCAACCGGTGTTATTTTTTTTCCTTTATTACGGATCAAAACAACAAGTTTCTCAATGTTTTGGGTCAATAGTAGATTGCTCCCTCCACCTAAGACGAATATGTCTTTCTCGCTTTCCAAAACTTTGCTCAATTCTTTTTCTGAATGTATAGCGATAAATCGATCTGCAAATACTTCGATTCCAAAGGTATTGTATGGTTTTAGAGATATTTGGTATTGGATGTTTGACATGGTAAAAAGAGTCGGTTCTTATTTTTTTCCCAATTCGATAGCTCTATTTTGAGCAGCAAAAGCACCTTCTTGAATAAGTTTGTTTAGGTTATTTTCGTCAAACGAGTCCAAAGCAGCTCTGGTTGTACCACCTTTAGAAGCCACTCGATTCATCCAGGTAAGTAAGCTGTCATTCGATTCCTTGAATTGGGCTACTGCACCTTCAAAAGTTTGACTTACCATTTCTTTGGCCTCTGCTTCATTAAATCCCATTTGGAGCGCAGCGTCTATCATTCCTTGCATAAAATAAAAAACATAGGCTGGACCACTTCCTGAAATCCCAGTAACGGCATCAATGGAAGTTTCCGAAGATACCCTCATCGCTTTCCCTGTAGTCTCCAATAATTTTTGAACTTGCTTGAGTTCCTTTTCGGTCAATTCCTTCGCCCCTGTAAATCCAGTCATTCCTTTTCCAAGTTGCGCAGGTAAATTAGGCATTGCGCGCGCTACTTTTTTTGTTCCCAATCCTTCTTGAATACTTGCAATCGTAACTCCAGCCATTACAGAAATGAATAGCTGGTTGGGCTTTACAAGGTGTTTTATATTCTCAAATAATTCTTTGCATTGCTGTGGTTTGGTTGCCAAAAAAACAATGTCTGCTGAAGAAGTGCATGCAATAGAATCGTAAATTGTGAAGTCGGAATATTCTTTCAGTTCTTCAATTCTTGGAGGATGTGTCTCCAAAATAGAAATACTTCCTGAGGCTATTTCTCCTGAATCTAAAATTGATTTGGCATAGGTAAAACCCATATTTCCACCACCGATAACTAACAGTTCCATAGATCTCTTTATTTTAATTTGTAAATGGCCAATGCTTTTTTCAAAAGTGATACTGAACGAATCAAGTCCTTCTGATTCAATACATAGGCGATTCTAATTTGTTTTTTTCCAATACTTTCGGTGGTATAAAAACCACTAGCAGGTGCCACCATAACCGTTTCATTTTGATCGCTAAATTCTTCCAACAACCATTGTGCAAAAACATCGGTATCTTCCACCGGAAGTGAAGCGATACAGTAAAATGCACCTTTGGGCTTGAAGACAGTGACCCCTTCAATTTCTTTTAATTTTTGCACTAACAGATTACGTCGCTCCTTGTATTCTTGGACAACTTCGTCAAAATAGGATGGAGGAGTGTCCAAAGCTGCTTCTGCTGCAATTTGCGCATAGGTAGGAGGACTCAATCGTGATTGTGCCATTTTCATAATGGTAAACAAAAATTCTTGATTTTTTGAAACGACACAACCAATGCGCGCGCCGCACATACTGAAACGCTTCGAAATAGAGTCTATCATAATGGCATTTGCTTCCATACCTTTTTCCAATAAAATAGAATGATGCCTTTCTCCGTCGTACACAAATTCTCGATAGACTTCATCGGCTATCAAAAATAGATCGTGTTTCACCACCAATTCTTTCAGTTGCTGAATTTCCTTTTTTGAATAGACGACTCCCGTTGGATTGCCCGGATTGCAAATAACGATTGCCTTGGTTTTTGAAGTGATTAACTCTTCAAATTTCGAAATGGCTGGCAACGCAAATTTTTCTTCCAAGGTAGTTGTAATGGGAACTACATTTACACCTTCTGCAATGGCAAAACTATTATAGTTTGCATAAAAAGGTTCTGGAATGATAATTTCGTCATGAGGATCGGTGATACAGGCAATAGTAAAAAGCAAGGCTTCAGAAGCTCCTGTAGTGACCAATATGTCGTCTTTACTCACTTTTATAAGGTTTCTCCTATAATATTCTGATAGTTTTTCTCGATACGATTCCGAGCCATTAGATGTTGTGTAGCCTAAAACTTCAATAGTATTGTTTTTGACCGCATCTAAAGCTACTTTGGGTGTTCTAATATCTGGTTGACCTATATTGAGGTGATAGATATGCGTTCCTTTTTTAGAAGCAGCGTCGGCGTACGGCATCAGTTTTCTGATAGGTGACTCTGGCGCTAAAACTCCTTTTTTTGATATGGATGGCATAAATAGTATACTTTTTTAATATTATTTCTTTTTTCAAAACGAACAAATTTAAGGTTTATCTTTCAATTGATTCATTTTTCCACTTAAAAAAATGGATATCTTCAAAGTAAAAATTCCTACTATGAAGATCTTTTTCTTTTCTTGGTAAATGTTCCGAAAAGCACAAGTACAAGGGTCAACATCGCAATTCGATAAATAAAATCTCCGTGTTTGGTGTAGTAGGTAATTTTTGTGTTTGTTGGCAGTGCTATTTGGATACTTCCTTTTTGATTGTACTCCAAACTTTGTATGATATCTCCTTTGGAATTGATAAAAGCAGACACACCTGTATTGGCAGAACGGGCAATAGCTCTCCTATTTTCAATAGCTCTTAAACGGGCTATACTCAAATGTTGTTTGTGACCTTGGCTATTGTTCCACCAACCATCGTTTGTAAGTATCGCTAAAAAGGTAGCTCCTTTTTGTACATATTCTGTAACGTAGGCACCGTATACAGACTCGTAGCATATGATCGGTCCTACGGACTCGTTTCCGTTTGTAAATACTGCGCGCTCTTTTTGGGTGCTAAGTGTTGAAACCAATCCTCCCAAATCAATCATAAAACTTCCTAGTAAGGGATTTAAAAAAGAACGGTAGGGGGTATGCTCTACACCAACCACCAATTTGGATTTGTGATAGGTTTCAAAAGAGCGTCCGGGTGTTGTGAAAAACGAAGAATTGAAACTGTTGTACCACTGTTTGCTGTTTTTGTAAAAGTTCGCTGTTTTATTGGGTGTTTCATGTGCCTTAAATTGATTGTAAAATGTAATTCCAGAGAGAAAGGCAATCTGGTGCGTGTCCACAAAATTCTGAATGGTTTTGTATTCAGGTGTATTTTCGAAGGTACTTATCAAACGAGGTCTCGGCAAGGTTGTTTCTGGTGCAATCACAAAGGAAACAGCACTGTCTATTTTCTGCGTAGCCATGTAAACCAAATCTTCGGCCATTTTTTGATTTGAGTGTTCGTATTTTTCTGTATAGGGGTCTAGATTGGGTTGCAGTACTATAACCCCTACTTTTGATGCTGATTCATAGGTTGTGTGGTAGATATACAAGGAATAAAAAACACCGATCGCTACAACACTTCCTGCGAGTATAAGTTGCCTTACGAAACGGATTTTATTCTTGTTTTGCTGAAACAAAACAAAAGCTCTAAACAGCAAAATATTCACGATCCAAATCCACAAAGTACCGCCAAAAACGCCAGTATATTCATACCATTGAATCCATTTGTGACTACCTGAAAATCCATTCCCCAAATTCAACCAAGGCCAAGATAACTCCCAATTCAAATGAATTTTCTCAAAACCAATCCACAAGGTTACCAAGCAGATGATACTCGTTTTAAAATCTGTTTTTTGAGCAATCAAATGGTATATGAAAAATACCGAACTCATCAAAAGCGCATTTGTCAGTACAGCAAACCACATTCCAAAAGGAGTGGCAAAATAAAGCCACCAAGTTGTGCTTAGGTTGAAAATAAAAAACGAAACATAGGTGTTGAAAAAAACTTTTTTTCGCACATGTCTTTCGTTCGCTTTCCTCAAATTCCATTCGGAAATTAACAAAGGAACAAAAGCGACAAAAAGGAATAAAGAAATGCCATATGTTGGCCAAGAAAGTGCGAATAAAAGACCGCTCGTTAGGGCCAAAAGAAAGTTTTTTATCATTTGTTCAAGAAGTTAAAATCTACTTTGATAGAAAAGGTGTTTGAGTACAGTGCATTTCCAGAACTAGCTATGTTTGACAAAGCATAATCAACTTGAACACCGTGGTAGCGGAAGCCAATCCCTAGGTTGGGATCAAAAGATAAAGAACTGTCTCCATCATTGAAGGTGTCTAGATTTTGAAAATTTCCAACACCACCTCTTAAAAATACAATTTTATCATAATCCAATTGAAATCCAATGGATGGTGTTCCGCTGATTTTGCTGGATGAGAATACATCATTGGTCTCTGTAAATCGGACATGCAAATCGATTGCTGATAGCAGCTGGAATTTTTTGTTTTTGAATTCAAAAGATCTCGCTACACCGATTTGTGCTTTGGGCAATGTGATTTCATTGCTTTCGGGTGCTTCTTGATTCTGATTGGGAATGGCATTTTGAATGGCTTTTAGGCTCTCTGCATCAAAGGTCCAAGAATTGAAAGTTGTGGTAATGTCACGTAGCATGAGTCCCCATTTCCATGGGCCTGATTGGTATTGGATTCCGGCATCAATCCCAAAACCCCAAGAAGATGCAAAATCGCCAATTACTCGTCGAATGACTTTGGCGTTGATTCCCACTTGTAAATTATTCAACGTTGCCATTCTTTTTGCAAAAGCTACATTCAGCCCGTAGTCTGCGGCAGAAAAGAGAGAGATATTGTCATAGTTGATATCTCCATTGCTATTGATCAATGCAGTCGTGTTTAAAATATCATCTACACCAAAACGAATCAAAGCTACGGCAAAGGCAGCTCCGTTCGGTTCCTTTGGAGCAAAAGCCGCCGCTACATAATCGTATTTTGCAATGCCTGCAAAATGTTCAGTATGCATCAATGCAGCTTGGTCTATTTGAACGTCTGCCAATCCAGCAGGGTTCCAATAAATGGCGTTGACATCACTCGTTGTCGCCGTAACAGATTTGCTCATTCCAAAAGCTGCTGCATCGACTCCGATGTTCAAAAATTCGTTCGAATAGTTGCGTGACTGACTGTAAGCAACTTGTGCGGAAAAAATAGCAAAGGATATGAGAACAATTTTCTTCAATACAATTTGAGTTTGAAATAGCAAAGATACTTTATTTTAGTTTTTTTTTGGTGACCCGAAAGACTTGTGCATAAAATTTGTCATTTTTTTCTCAAGCCAGTCTTTTTTGTGAAAGTTTTGAATAAATCCAATATGCCCCCCTTTTTCTGTTACTTCTAAGAAAAGATGAGGGTGTTCTTTTGCGATTGCTACAGGGTAACAGCTATCTGATAAAAATGGATCGTCTTTTGCTGTGACAAAGTAGGTGGGGAGTTGGATTGAAGTTAGCCATTTCAAAGCACTGGCCTTTTCCCAATAATCTTCAGCACTTTCAAACCCAAAAGAAGGCGCAGTAAAACAAGTGTCAAAATCATAAAAATTTTGACAATTTTTTATACTTCCTGGATTTAAACTTTTTTCTGGATACATCTCGCTCTTTTGAATTGCATTCTTTACCAACGTATTTAAAAAACGTTTCATATAAATAGCATTGTGTTTTTTTGCCAATTCCATGGAAGAACCTTTTAAGTCAACAGGAGCAGAAACGGCTATGGCAGATGTTATCTGTTTTAAGACATTCCCACTTTTTTCTCCTAAATATTTTAACAACATATTTCCTCCTAGAGAAAATCCAACCAAAGAAATGTTGTTGTATAAATAATTTTTTAGTACATATCGAATGACAAAATCCAAATCTTTAGTTTCACCACTGTGATAACTCTCAAAACGTTTGTTAGGATCTCCACTGCAACCGCGTAAATTGAAAACAACAACATCGATTCCATTGTTATTGAAATCTCGAGCGGATGCCAAAATATATTTTGATTGGGAACTCCCCTCGAGACCATGAATCAATAGAGCTGCCTTTTTCGAGGACACGCTTGAAATATCCAAGTCGATAAAATCCTGGTTGTCTGTAGGAATTCTTTGTCGTGTGTAGGATACCTTAGGCCTTGTAAAAAGGGTACGGTACACCGTGTTGACATGTTTGTTCTTAAAAAAATAAGATGTCCTGAAATGAGAGATTATAATTGGCATATGTCCATTTTTTCAAAGCAAATAAAAATAATATACGTGAAAATTATTCAATAAATGCATAATTAGCCTTTAAATTCATGGATATTTCTTTATTAAGTTTATATTTACAACGTGTAAATTCAATGTAAAGTACAACAAGGTTTGTTGTATTTTTTTGTTTAGGTTAGAAAAGGGAAGAATGTATATTATACGAACATGAGAATTAAAGAGATTACAGACACATTTTCTTCTATCTCATTAAAAGAAATAGGAGCTGTTGCTTTGATGAAGCGAACAGATACGAAATTTATATTGCCACTACATCAACTAGGGCAGTTGCTCGAAGAAATCAAAGATGTATACCGTGTATTGGAAATTGATGGAAATCGAATGATGACCTATTCCTCCGTGTATTTTGACACGCCAGCAAATAAATTTTATCTAGACCACCACAATAGAAAGGTAAATCGCACCAAAATTCGCATGCGAAAATACGTGGAGTCGGATATTTGTTTTTTAGAAATCAAACAAAAAAATGGAAAGGGCGAAACCAACAAGTCTAGAATTTCTATTGACGACTTCGAAGAAACCCTGTCTCCAAAATCAGCCGATTTTGTTTTCAAAGTAACGAAAGAAAATTGGATTTTGAAACCTACCTTGGTCAATGATTTTACAAGGATTACTTTGGCCAATATTGCCGACCAAGAACGGGTAACTATTGATTTCAACTTGTCTTTTACCAAAGGAAAGAAGGTCAAAGGTTACGAGAAAATTGTCATTGTTGAAGTAAAACAGGAAAGACTCAACCGAAAATCTACCATTATAAAAGCATTGAGAAAAATGCAATACCATCCCTATAGTATGAGTAAATATTGTATCGGAATGTTAGGGTTGTACAAAGCATTGAAATACAATCGATTCAAACAAAAATTAACCAAACTAAACAAACTATCAGCTTAATTATGGAACTATTTGATGTTGCTCTTTTTGACAACGATTTTTACAAAATGATTTTCCGTTTTGGAATAAACATTTCTTTTTTAACCCTTATCATTCGTTACCTTTACTATAAAAATGCGCGAAATAAAGAGTATTTTTTCACCTATTATATGATTGGTGTCATTGTGTTTTTTCTTTGTTTTACCTTGAAAAAATTTGAGTTGGATTTGGGAATGGCCTTAGGTCTCTTTGCTATTTTTGGAATTCTCAGGTACCGTACAAATTCTATTGAGATCAAAGAAATGACCTATTTATTTGTGATCATTGGAGTATCGGTGATCAATTCGCTTGCAAATAAAAAAATGAGTTATGCCGAAATCCTCACCGCGAATTCCGTTGTGGTCATAGCTTTGTATTTGACAGAATGGTTTTGGACATTGAAGCACTTGGTCAGTAAAGTAGTCATTTACGAAGTAATCGAAAATATAAAACCGGAGAACTATGATCTTCTAAAAGCCGATTTAGAAGAAAGAATAGGTGTGGAGATTCAACAAATAAATATCGGTGATGTAGACTTTTTAAAAGATACCGCAGAGATTACAATTCGCTACGAAAATGGAAACTCTTAAACCAAATTTAAAGATGAAAAAAACATACATAGCCTTATTCGTTGGCATCCTGTCCGTTGGTTTTGCTTTCGGTCAAAATACGAGTAACTCAGACGATTTAGAAACATGGACGAGCGTTCGACTGCGTTACAAAGCAAGTAAAAAATGGGCATTTGAATTGCAGGAACAACTTCGATTGAAAGAGAACAGTTCTGTTACAGATCAGTATTTTACTCAGTTAACTACGAGATACAAGCTTACAAAAAATCTTTCCTTAGGAGCGGGGTTGCGTTATATCAAACGAAACGACACGCAAGGTAAGATTCAAGGGTTTGAAAAGCATATTCGTTATCATTTTGATTTGGGTTATAAGCATAAAATTGAAAGGTTTAGCCTGAATCATCGCTTGCGTTTTCAAAACAAGAACGAACTCGGTGTTTCTGAGGAAGAAGGAGATTTTGCAAAAAAGAATTTCCGTTTGAAAACCTCGATTGGTTACAATGTCAGAAAGTGGAAATTGGATCCTAAGGTTTCTGCCGAGATTTTCAACAAATCTCACGAAGGCGGTACCAATGGATTTAGCAAATACCGACTTACCTTTGGAACGAGTTACAATCTAAAAAAGGCGGGTGAAATTAATCTGTACTATCGTATGGAGAAGGAACTGAACACTTCTCTTCCAGGGAAGGTCAATATCATAGGTTTCAATTACACATACGCACTGAACAATTGATTCTGTGAAACGTACAATATTTGTACTTTCATTATTTCCTCCAAAGAAGAACCCAATGAATTTAAAAAAACACCTCCCAAACATGATTACCCTCGGAAATTTATTTTCGGGAATCATTGCTGTATTTTATGCTGTATTCGGCGATTTTACGATGGTCGCCCTGTTTGTAAGCATCGGAATCGGTTTGGACTTTTTTGATGGGTTTACAGCGCGTTTACTCAAGGTACAGGGAGGACTAGGAAAACAATTGGATTCTTTGGCGGATATGGTAACCTCTGGGGTGGTACCTGGAATTGTCATGTTTCAGTTGCTATTGCAAGCAAATTCGAACAGTGATTTGCCGAAGGTTTTTACTCAAGAAAATTTCGAACCACTTCCATTTGTAGGTTTGTTGATTGCTTTGGCTTCTGCATACCGTTTGGCAAAATTCAATATTGACACGAGACAATCCGAATCTTTTATTGGTTTGCCGGTTCCTGCAAACACCTTGTGGATTGTTTCATTGCCTTTAATTTTAGAACATAGCGAAGTAGAATTTTTGAAAGATTTGTTGCAAAATAATTATGTTTTACTGGGGTTAACCTTCCTAAGTGCGTATTTGTTAAATGCAGAAATACGTTTGTTTGCACTAAAATTTCAAACTTTTTCTTGGAAAGAAAACGCATCCAAATACGTATTTTTGACGGTTTCTTTATTGCTATTAAGCACGCTAAAATTTATAGCAGTTCCTTTGGTTGTATTTTTGTATGTAATTGTTTCTTTGCTAAAAAATAAGGCCAAATCGCTTTGATATTTCTTGACATGAAACGATAGTGAACTTCTTGCACTGCTTTATCAAATATTGATCTTTTTAAAAAAGCATCGGAACAGATTGAAGTTCCACATAAAAATGTATTTTTGCACAAAATTTTTTACATGAGCACATTGAAAGAACGTTGGGGAATAACATCAAATTTTCAAATTGTCTTGATCCTTATCGGATTTGCTATCAACGGTTCGTTCGCGGCATACATTGCACGTCCATTGACCGAAGCTGTCGGCTTGGACCCAGAAACGACTTCTTGGTGGATTTTTTGGCCTTTGCGTGTCCTTTTGGTTTTTGCGGTATATCAAGCTACGTTGCCTATCGTCGGTTTTTGCGTAGGACAATTTCGTTTTTTTTGGAATATGGAAAAAAAGATGCTCAAACGCATGGGCCTCAAATGTTTTTTTAAAAACAACTAGGGAACGACCTGTACTTTTTATCGAGGTTTGTTTTTAGTTACTAAGAGTTACTGAAGGCATTGATTCAAATAAGACCGAACGTCTTCTAGATACTATGCCACTAATACATACCCATAATACAAGGCCAGCAAGGAAAGAAAGCAGATTCCAGCGTACGTCAATAGTTGCAAGCCCTTTTTAGGACGATATTCTTTCGGAAGGTCATCGCTCACCACATTTTTAAGATTCATATACCCTACAATCGGAGCTAAGAGAAAAGAAACCCCTGTTGCAATGGCAATGATAAGCCCCATATCTGCACCCAAAACTGTGATTACAAGAATACTTAGAACCGCGAGTAACAGAACACTTATCGTATAATATTTGGTGACAATATTACTTTTAGGCTTGTCAAGAACTTCCAAGCTGACTCTTGCAATGACATCATGACTGGTAAGACAGGTACTGTACATGGTTGCAAATGCAGCCACAGCAATGAGTGCGTAGGCCCAATCTCCTATATGGGTGGTACACAGTTGCACTACTTGATCTGCAAATACAATGGCATTGCTACTCAATGCTTCGCCAGAACCATAAAGTGTGGTATAGCCAATCAATAAAAAAAAGACAGCGAGGACCGCCGTGATAAAATAACCGAAATTGAATTCTTGCAATGCGACACGAAGCGCAGGCCTTTCCTTGTTGATTCGGTACTTTTCTGCACTCCACAGACTGAGCCAACCACTGGCTTCCACAGCCGTTGGCATCCATCCTACAAGAGTGATCAGAAATAGGAGGCCTGCTTGTCCTGAAAAAACAGGTGCTGTAAAGGTTGAAACTGGAGTCGATACCCCTTTATGGACAACCAAAACAGTGGTAGCCAACACCACTACAAACAAAATAGGCACCACAAATTTCAATACGGTTTCCATCAATTTGTATTTGCCAAAAATCAGCACAACACTGTTGAACACAAAAATACCAGCGGCAATAATCGCGATAGAAACATTTTGAATTCCGAAAATGTTTATAAAAAGTCCTGCCGTAATTGCGCAAAGTGCTGCGGGGGTTGCCATAGAAGTTGCCAAAGTGATAAAAGCATACAACCACAAAGATCGCTTTCCTCTGTTTCGATAACCTTCGATAATACTATTTCCTGTCACATTTGTATAGCGCACTCCAAACTCAAAAAAAGGATATTTGAAAATATTGGCCAATAGGATAGGAATGATCATGAGCAGACCGTATTGCGCTCCTGCTTTTGTGGATAAAACCAAATGAGAGGTTCCAATAGCCATACTCGCAAATAACAGCCCGGGACCAAGGTTTTTTAACAACATTTTCATTGATTGTACGATAGTTTTCTTTGGAATGCGATTTTAAGCTATTCTGTTATGAATTCCAAATTATACCGTTTATTTTTCGAGGAGTTGGAGATAGGAGAAAGCCTCTCAAGAGCATCAGTTTGAAGATCAGTAATTAAAAATGTTTTCTGAAGACTGTTGCCATTTTTATACATAACAATCTTCGCATTTTCCTTGTATTAATAATTGAGAAACCTCTATTTTTCTATTCGGTATTTTTGGAAGCCTAATACGAACGGCTATACAATCCACCTTTCCGCAATCTAAACATTGAAAATGCGGGTGAAGATCGTTGTGCTTATTTGCCGAACAGCTATTGCATTTGGTATTGCTCAGGTTGGTTCAGCTAGGTGTTGTGATGCGACTCCTCTATGGTGGGGATGTGTAGACTTTTTTTTCTTGATAATTTCTTTTTTGGCGATTTATCGTGCTACACAAAAGACGCTTCACAATTGGATGAAACATTCCTTATGGTTGTGCTGGTTCCTTATGTTCGTAATTGCACTGAATGAAAAAATTGCATGGATCCCTTTACATGAAAACTTATTATATTTTTCAGCAGTAGCATTGATCGTATTGCATTTCTACAACAAGAAATATTGCCAATACAATACCACTAAATGCGCTACAAATGAAAGATAAAGTGCACATTCAAACCATTGGGTAATGATTTATAAACAAGCACAAAAACCCCTTTACGATCCTTATAGAACATGGTGGTTGTTTTTCAGAAATCGCCACAAAAAATAAATCTTTAAATATAACAACAAAATCAAATTTGAAAACATGATAATGTCGCATTAGAAAACGTGCTGAACACAAGTTTATTTGATTACGAAAAAGCGGAAGCTTCAGCCGGATGGCTCAAAGAATTAGAAAATGAACATGTGCCTGAAACGGAGGAATACGGGATAAGTTCTTTTGTTTTCAGGAGTAAGAAGCCATTTCACCCAGAGCGATTTCTAACCTATTTAAATGAGCGTTTTCCTCAAAATATTATTCGAAGTAAAGGATTGTTTTGGTTGGCGTCAAGATCGCATCAAGCATTGACGTGGAGTTCTGCAGGAGGCTCTTGTAAGGCGGATCCCGTGGGTGTATGGTGGGGTTCTATGACTCATAGTGAACGCATAAACAATCCTTCTTTTATTGAAAATAAAGATGAAATAGAATCCGATTGGGATTCCTTATTTGGTGACCGAAAAATAGAACTCGTCTTTATTGGACAACATCTAAATAAAGAAAAAATGATATCTGAATTGGAAGATTGTATACTCACAGAGGCAGAAATACAAATTTGGAATAAACAATTGTTTTCTCAACAAGATCAATGGCCAATAGGAGTATAAATCAAAAATGAGGGGTCGTATAATTTAGGAAAGATAGAAATCATATTATTTTGTCCTATAATTTACACTATGTT
>CAJQMT010000035.1 GCA_905479475.1 uncultured Flavobacteriaceae bacterium | reverse complement strand
GTATTCCCAAACTTTTTTTGCACTCTTTTTTTCCAGAGCAGTGTCCAGAGAAATACTACAACCATGACGGGCAGTATCAAGAGTAACCAAAACCATATTTTTTCTTCAAGTTGATACATCTAAATAAAACTTCTAAAAATTGTAAATCGCATTAAAAACTCAAATACCAACAATCCTAATGCAATCCATATCAAGGGCCTAAATTTTTCTTCATAATTATAAAACTTAAACTCCTCTATTTCTGTTTTTTCGAGCGCGTCTATTTCTTTGTAGATTTCTTTTAGTTTACGGTTGTTAGTCGCTCTAAAGTATTTTCCTCCTGTGACTTCGGCAATTTCTTTTAGGAGCTTTTCATCAATCTCTACCTGAATTTTTCCATATTGAAACACACCGTTTCTTATGGCAACAGGCGATAATGCCATACCATTTGTGCCCAGTCCAATAGTGTAGGTTTTAATGCCGTACTCTACAGCCAATTCGCTTGCGGTTTGTGGGTCAATAAACCCGGCGTTATTCACGCCGTCGGTCAAAAGAATAATAATTTTACTTTTTGCCTTACTGTCTTTGATGCGGTTAACTGCCGTTGCCAGCCCCATTCCTATTGCGGTTCCTCCCGTAATCACTGTATTGTATTTGATGCTTTTCAAAGACTGAAGTACAATACCCTTATCGCTTGTGATTGGGGTTTTGGTATAACTTTCTCCGGCATATTCTACCAGACCGATACGGTCATTTGGACGGCCCTTAATAAAATCACCAGCGACATTTTTCAGAGCTTCAAGTCGATTTGGTTTTAAGTCTTTTGCCAACATACTAGCCGAAACATCAATAGCCATTACAATATCGATACCACGAGTTGTTTTGGTTTTGGACGACACCTCAACAGTTTGAGGACGCGCAAGCGCAAGCACGACAAGCACCACTGCAAGCATTCTGAACCCAAATAAACAGTGCTTGAGCACCGTCCAAATCGTGTTTTTTTGAAATCCTTGCACGCTCGAAATGCTTAACTGAGCGGTTTGTTTTTTGTGCTTAAACACATACCAAACCACCAAAAGAGGCACTAATACAAGTAGCCATAAAAATTCTTTCTGAGTAAAATTGATTCCTTCAAACATTACTTTTCGTCGTCTTTAAGTTTAATAAGCTCAATAGAATTTAAAATACGCTCCACAATTTGGTCGGCATAAATGTCGTTCGCAGTCCAAGTCAAAATAACCTGTTGTAATATATTAGGAGTCGAAAACCCTAAAATGATGTATTCGCTTTTTACAAGGTTCTCGCCGACAAGAAATTCTCCTGTTCCGAACGTTTTAACTCCTTCTTGACCGTTTGGGGTTATAAATTGTTCGTTACGTGTGATGATGTTTTTAGCGCCACTTTTTTCAAAACGATCTAAAACGCCTTCAGCCACCTTTAAGACATCTATTGGGACGTCTTTTGCTTTGCCATCTTCTCCAGCTTGTGCAGCAAATTTAGAACTGTTTACAATTATATCTACGGGCGTGTCAACCTCTGCATAGGCGAAGGAGACCACTTGAGCCTTTCCTTTCATCTCTTCTGCAAGCTCCACCTTTTGGCGCTCAAGCACTACAGGTGTTGAAATTGTGACTCCTGGCGCGCCATATTCACTCCTAACCCAAGGGGTTTTTTCTAATAAAATTTTGCCAGGATTTCTAAGCACAGTGTCTTTCACGTTAGTAAATCCTGAATGTATGACAAACCCTGTCAAAGCGATTAAGAGCACACCAACAGCAATGGCTATGGCTTGTTTTGTTTTTTTGCGTTTTTGTGCTTTTGCAAGTGCCTCACGATAAGCCAAATCTTGTAGCAACTCTTCTTCTGTTGGCTCTGGAAGCCCTTCTTTTACGTGGTCAATTTCGAGCTCGATAGTGCTTTTGTCAAATCTTGCGAGCTGAAAATCGGGTTTAGATTTCGCAAATTTTACCAAATCGGCACGTTTCAAAATCGTTTCAATATTCCGAATGGTTTCTGGACTTAGTGTAATCTGATTTGCCTCTTTGAGTGTTTTAAGGCGCAATACCAATTCGTCTGTTGTGCTTTCTAACGATTGCTCATATACTTTTTCATCGAGATATTGTCTCAGAATCAATGTGAGATCTGAGTAGTAGGTTTTGATTTCTTCATTTTGAAAGTACTGTTCCTCATCCAGTTTTTCAAGCGCTAATTTTGCACGCTCATAGGGCTTAAGGGCTGCAATTTTTTCAGCTTCTGAGAGTGGTTTTTTTCGCCAAACAAACCAGTACAATAGGCCACTAACACTCAAGAAAATCAACATAAAAAGCGCAAATCCGCCCCAAAAACCAGAAGGACTTTTTTCAACTTCTGTTAAGGGTTTGATGTCAAAAAGTTTTTGTTTGGTGGTATCAACCAGAACAGGGTTTACCTGAACCTCTAAAGAGTCTGTATAAAATAGCTTACCTCCAAGATTGATTTTTTGCCTTGGAATAGTATAAACTCCCGAATCAAATTGGGTAAGGCCATAGGTTTTTGTGAATTGATAATACCCGTCTTTTTTAGTGGTATCAACGGCATAACTATTGATCATTTCAAGGGGTAGAAACGTTTGCTCTTCAGAAAACACCACAAGTGTGGAGGAGTCGGTTTTTACCTCGATTTTATACAACAACTCAGCGCCAATTTTTATAGCTGTTGAGTCAATACTTGAGGAAATTTGACCATAGCCTAAAAGAGAAATGAAAGTGCAACACATACTCAAAAGCAAGTTTTGAGAAGCACGACGTTTTATGGTTTTTTGTAATTTCATGTATTGCTTATCCACGTTGTTTAAAATACCCTAATAATTTTTTCACATAACTTTCATCTATTCTGCAATCGAGCGCCCCTGCACCTGATTTTTTGAAGCTTTCAGAAAAATAGCCAACCTTATTTTGATAGTTCACTTGATAGTTTTTACGCACGGTTTTTGAAGCAGTATTCACTAAAAACGAGGCGCCTGTCTCTTGATCCT
>CAJQMT010000034.1 GCA_905479475.1 uncultured Flavobacteriaceae bacterium | reverse complement strand
AAAAAAAAAGAGAAGTTGAAAAACTTCTCTTTTTTTGTTGACCCACAAGGACTCGAACCTTGACTGACGATACCAAAAACCGGAGTGCTACCATTACACCATGGGTCATTCAAATTAGCAATGCTGCCAATTCAACAATTGAAAGTAAAATACTTCCATTTGCGGGTGCAAATTTAAGGGAAAGTTTCAATCATACAAACATTTTTTTGTTTTTTTACAAGTATTTTTTTGATTTCAGAAGACAGATTCAAAGGGCTGGCAATCCCGTTTGAAAAACAAGACTTTTCTCCGAGCAGGGATTTCAGGAAAATTAAGAAGTCAGGTCCGTTGAAATTGTTAAATTCGCAACAAGATATTTTTTCAGAAAGACTATGTTTTTAGAGAATTACAAAAAAGCAAATATTGTATTGGGGTGGTTTGTGTTTGCCATTGCCCTAGTTACCTACACTTTGACACTCGAGCCTACGGTGAGTTATTGGGATTGCGGAGAATACATTTCAACCGCGGTAAAATTGGAAGTAGGGCATCCGCCCGGAGCTCCTTTGTTTCAAATGTTAGGAGCCTTCTTTGCGATGTTTACCTCGGAGTTGACCGAAATTGCAAAAATGGTGAATTTTATGTCCGGTTTGGCGAGTGCATTTACCATATTATTCATGTTTTGGACCGTTACAAATCTTGCCAAAAAATTATCCTTGAAATCAGGGGATTTTTCGGAAAGCAAAGCCATTGCTGTTTTGGGAAGCGGTTTGGTCGGTTCTTTGACCTATGCTTTTTCCGATAGTTTTTGGTTCAGTGCAGTAGAAGCAGAAGTTTATGCCATGTCCTCTTTTTTAATGGCACTCTTGTTCTGGCTGGCCTTGAAATGGGAAAATGAAATGGACAAGCCCAGAGGAAACAAATGGCTTTTGTTGATTTGTTTTGTAGTTGGATTGTCTTTTGGCGTCCACATTCTATCCCTGTTGGTAATCCCGGCCATTGTTTTCGTTTATATCTATAAAAATCACCCCACATTGACGCCCAAGCAATTTGTTTTCGCCAATGTTGCTGCCGTTTTGGTCTTGGCTTTTGTTTTTAAATTTTTGTTTCCTTTCACCTTGCGTTTTTTTAGTGTTTCCGAACTGTTCTTTGTGAATACCATCGGATTGCCATTCAATTCAGGAAGTATTGTGGCAGCTTTGGTGTTGGTCGTTGGTTTCTATTTTGGATTGAAGTACACAAGACAAAAAAGACAATTTTTAGCAAACACGCTTATTTTAGCTGTACTGTTTATCATGATTGGTTTTTCTTGTTGGCTCATGTTGCCTATTCGAGCCAATGCCAATACAACCATCAATGAAAACAACCCGTCGAGTGCCAGAGAACTTTTGGCCTATTACAACCGTGAACAGTATGGCGATGCCAATGTTTTTTATGACACCTACTATTCTTTTAGCTACGATCGAACACAAAAAACAGATGCCAACGGTATTCCTCTTTACAAAAATGACAAACCCAAATACGAAAAAGACGACCGCACAGGGAAATATGTGATTGTAAACAATTACAAAAACGCATTGCCTGTGTATACCAATACACACAAAGGATTCATTCCCCGAATGCCAAATCCGGCAGTCATCGAAAATTACAAATCCATTGCAGGGATTCATCCCAATAGCAAAGAACGACCCTCGTTTTCTCAAAACATCTATTTCATGATCACCTATCAATTTGGCTATATGTATGGTAGATATTTGATGTGGAATTTTGTAGGAAGGCAAAATGACGTACAAGGGAACTTGGACATTGAAAACGGAAATTGGCTCAGTGGCATCGGGTTTTTAGACGAAATGCGATTGGGGCCTCAGCACAATTTGCCAACAGATGCAAAGGAAAATAAAGGGAGAAATACCTATTACTTTTTGCCGTTTATCTTAGGAATCATCGGACTAATTTTTCAATTGAAAAAAGACCAAAATAATTTTTATACCCTCTTTTTGTTTTTTGTATTTACCGGGTTCGCCATTATTTTTTACACCAACCCAAAACCTTTTGAGCCGAGAGAAAGAGATTATGCCGTAGTAGGATCTTTTTATGTTTTTGCCATTTGGATTGGTTTTGGCGTCTATGCTTTGTACGAATACTCAAAAGGGTTTTTGAATGCGAAAACAAGAGCCATCGGGATTTCAGGACTCGCTCTTTTGGCAGTACCTACTTTGATGGCCTCAGAAAATTGGGACGATCACGACCGTTCGGGAAAATACACGGCACACTTCAATGCAAAAGCCTATTTGGATTCCTGTCAAAAAGACGCCATTATGTTTACGATTGGAGACAATGACACCTTTCCACTCTGGTATTTGCAAGAAGTAGAAAACTACCGAACCGATATCAAGCTGGTCAATACCAGCCTGTTTGCAACAGATTGGTACATTGATCAAATGAAACGAAAAACCTACGAGGCAGCCCCCATTCCGTCCCAACTGACGCATGACCAGTACAAGCACGGAACCCTTGATGTTGCCTACCATTTTCCGCAAACAGAAGCCCGATGGGATATTAAAAATTTCATGACTTGGTTGGCATCAGCAGACGAAAGAACCTATTTTGAAACAGAAAATGAGCACAAAGAAAAATTTTATCCGACCAACAAACTACGCTTGCAAGTTGATAAAAAAGCGGTGCTAGAAAGTGGTCTGGTAGCATTGAAAGACTCAGCAGCCATTGTGCCCTATATCGACATCGATATTGACGAACAGGGCTTGACAAAAAATAGAATTTTAATGCTCGACATCTTGGCAAACAACAATTGGAAACAAGCTCTTTATTTTACAGGAGGAGCCAATGCAGCAGAAGAATACATTTGGTTGAAAGATTACCTGCAGTTGGATGGTTTGGCCTATAAATTTGTACCCATTCGAACGCCGAATGACCATGGAATTTTTGAACTAGGAAGAATCGATTCTGAGGCACTTTACAAAACCATCAAAAATTGGTCTTGGGACAAAATAGACAGTGATCGAATTTACCTCGATGTAGAGTCCAGAAAAAATTCCATTTCTTTTAGAAACAATATGTTCCGTTTGGCAAAACAATTGATTCAAGAAAAAGATACCAGCCGTGCCGAAGAAATTTTAGACATGAGTCTCGAAAAAATGCCCATCGAAAAGTACGGACATTACGGCATTTGTTTGAGTTATCCAGAATTGTATTACCGTTTGGGGAAGGTCGAAAAAGCAAGAAATGTCTCGAAAAAATTGATCCGTGTTTTCGATGAAAAACTTCGGTACTATGCGGCTTTCAATGAAAACTATTTGGAGGCTATTTTTGAAGGGATTGAACGCAATTTAAATATGTATAGAAGCGTATTGGGAGATGCAGATCGGTTTGAGGAAGATCAAACTTATTTGGCCACGCTTCAGGCAGAATTTGTAGAGAGCATCCAACAATTTGAATATTTGATGGGAGAGGAATAGCAATTAAGATACAGGAGAAGAGATGCATGCATTGTTCATTAAAATACCAAAATGGCTTCAAAAACAAATACCCCGTTTGGTTTGGAGCATAGAGACTCCAAAAAAAGAAATATATTTGACTTTTGACGATGGACCAACTCCAGAAATCACAGATTGGGTGCTTCAAGAATTAGACAAATACCAAGCAAAAGCGACTTTTTTTTGCATTGGGAATAACATGATACAGCATCCTGAGATTGTCAAAGAATTGAAAAAAAGAGGACATACCTTGGGAAATCATACTTTCAATCATGTCAACGGATGGTCTTCAAGTACTAAAAAATATATCGAAGAAACTGAGCAAACACAGCAGGTTTTTGATCAAGTAATTGGAAGTTGCTCTAACTTGTTTCGCCCCCCCTATGGGAAAATAAAACCGGCGCAAGCAAAGGCCTTGATTCAAAAAGGATATAAAATTGTCATGTGGGAGGTGTTGAGCGCTGATTTCGACAAAAAAACAAATCCAGAAAAAAGTCTTCAAAATGTGTTGAAAAACACAACTTCAGGTTCAATTGTTGTGTTCCACGACAGCCAAAAAGCCTCGGAAAATATGCAATATGCGCTTCCAAAAGTTTTACAATATTTCTCAGGAAAAGGCTTTGTATTCAAGAGTATTCCGGTTGGTTAACCGTATTGCTCTACCAATCCAATAAGGGTGTTTGCATCCAAATCTCCAGACTGACGCCATTTCATGATGCCCTTTTTATAGATGATAAAAGTAGGATTGGCTTTCACTTTCAAAGCATCTGCCAATACTTCATTTTTTTCAATATCAATTTTGATCACTTTTGCTTTGTCTCCCAATGCAGCAACAACATCGCGCAGGACTTCGTGAGGGTTTTCTCCTGTTTGATCCCATTCAAAATAAAAATCAATCAAAACAGGAATGTCTAAATTGATAAGTTCTCCAAATTTTGTCATAATTCGTAAGCTTTTTTTTTTTAAAATTAAATTTCAGATTTCAAAAAACCCAAAACCGCCTTTGCAATATACTGTATTTATGTTGTTTATGAAAATTTAATTGAAGGAGCAGCTTTGGCGCAGTTTGTGTCTCTCTTCAAGGCAGCAAATTCTTCCATTAAGAGCCCAGTCAATAGAGCTTGGTTTTCATAAAAATTACAATATCTTTAAACCCTTTAACGGAAAGAGCTCGCAATTATTATTTAAATTTTTTTCCGAGAAAACGCAGTTCAAAATAATAGTAGTAAATAAGAATAGATGGCACAAAAAGAACAGAGTATACAAGGCAATTGGGTTGCAATCTCCATTATTGCGGGAGTGTTTTTTATATTTGGATTCGTTACCTGGATCAATGGAGCGTTGATCCCTTTTATGAAGACAATCAATGAGTTGACCGAAGCACAGTCCTATTTGGTAGCTTCGGCCTCTTATATAAGTTTTGTGGTTATGGCGTTGCCAGCTTCAAAAATTTTAACCAAAATAGGTTACCGAAAAGGAATGTCTTTGGGTCTCATGATTATGGCAATAGGTGCTTTGGTATTTATACCAGCCGCTGAAGCCAGAACTTATTGTTTTTTTTTAATAGGTATTTTTATCCAAGGAGTAGGAATGACCCTTTTACAAACCGCGGCAAACCCTTATATCACGATTTTAGGTCCGATTGAAAGTGGCGCCAAACGCATCGCCATTATGGGAATTGCAAATAAAACAGCCGGAGCACTAGGTTCCTTGCTATTTGGCGCGCTTTTGTTAAATGGGATCGATGAGGTCAAAGAAAAGCTAACCACCGTGTCTCAAACAGAAAAAGCGAACCTATTGGACGGGATGGCAGACAGTGTTTTTGTGCCTTATTTGGTGATGGCAGGAATGCTAACCGTACTAGGTCTCTTGATAAGAAAAGCACCGCTACCAGAAGTAGAGGTAACTCCTGCAGAACAAACGGAGGGAGGAGAGACCACCAAAACCAATATTTTCCAGTTCCCACACCTTTGGTTGGGAGTGTTGACGTTATTTGTGTATGTAGGTGCGGAAGTAATCGCTGGAGATACTATCATAGCCTATGGAATTTCTTTAGGAATTGCCGCAGAAGAAGCCAAATTTTTTACCACATTTACACTATTGGCAATGGTGGTGACCTATGCCTTAGGCGTGGTGTTGATACCGAAATATATAAAACAAGGAACGGCTCTTAAAATAAGTGCTGCTTTGGGAATCCTTTTTAGCATCTGTATTTTGATCACAAATGGTTTTACTTCCGTTTTGTTTGTAGCTGCCTTAGGAATTTCAAACGCTTTGGTCTGGCCAGCTGTTTGGCCATTGACCTTGGAAGGTTTGGGAAAATTTACAAAAACAGCTTCTGCTTTGTTGATTATGGCCATTTCAGGAGGCGCCATGATTCCTCCGCTCTACGGCAGATTAGTAGATGCTCAAAAACACGCGTTGATTTTGGAAGGAGTCGAACAACTAGAAGCAACTGCAAGTGCCGCTCAGAGTAGTTATTGGGTTTTAATTCCGTGCTATGCCCTCATTTTATTTTTTGCACTGAAAGGACATACTTACAAAAATTGGAATCGGTCATAAAATTTCGTTCTTTTGCAGTGAATGAATCGAAATAAAAATAAAAATATGATCATTGTTTTAATAGGATACATGGGCTCTGGGAAATCTTCTATTGGGAAGAAATTGTCAAGAAAACTAAGATGTAATTTGATCGATTTGGACGATTTCATTGTGGAAAAAGAAAAGGCGAGTGTCAAAGAAATATTCGATGCCAAAGGGGAAATTTATTTTAGAAAAAAAGAAGAAGAGTATTTGAAAGAACTCTTGACGCTTCAGGAGGATACCATTCTGTCTTTAGGAGGAGGAACTCCTTGCTTTGGAGACAATATGCAGTATGTTTTGGAAGCCAAAAACACAAAAAGTATTTATTTGAAATCTTCTGTTAAAAGTTTGGCAGACAAATTGATTTTGAAAAAGAGCAAACGTCCACTCATAGCCAATATTCAGACAAAAGAAGCCTTGGCTGAATTTATTGGAAAACATTTGTTTGAACGTTCTCCTTATTACAGCAAAGCAGCGCACCAAGTTGTGACGGACCACAAAACTAAAAAAGAGGTGGTCTTGGAAATTTTAAGTTTGCTTTAGGTTTCCTATTGCAAGTCAACCCTCCGTTTTTTCGTTGGAGGTTTCAAAAGCTTGCATTGGTGGCCTGCATTTTTCAAACTTATTTCTGTACATTTACTTTTCATTAATTTTTTATTTTATGGCAGCTCAAAAGAGGGTGTTTTTACTAGATGCTTTTGCATTGATTTTTAGAGGGTATTACGCATTGATTAAAAACCCCAGAATCAACTCTAAGGGAATGGATACTTCGGCTATTTTAGGTTTTACCAATTCCTTATTGGACGTTATCCGAAGAGAAAAACCAGACCTGCTAGCCGTTGCATTTGACAAAGGAGGTTCCTCTGTTAGAAAAGAGGCTTTTTCAGAATACAAAGCCAATAGACAAGAAACTCCAGAAGCTATAAAAATTGCGGTGCCTTACATTCATAAAATTTTAGAAGCGATGAATATCCCAATCATTGAAAGAGAAGGGATTGAAGCAGACGATTTGATTGGGACACTTTCCAAACAAGCAGAAAAAGAAGGGTTCCAAGTGTATATGGTTACTCCCGACAAGGATTACGCACAGTTGGTTTCAGAAAATATATTTATGTATCGTCCAGCCCGTATGGGAAATGGAATAGAGATTTGGGATGTTGAAAAAGTAAAAGAGAAATTTGAAATTGAAAACCCATTACAAGTAATTGATTATTTGGGAATGATGGGTGATGCCGTGGACAACATACCCGGCTTGCCAGGAGTAGGGGATAAAACCGCTAAGAAATTCCTAAAAGCCTATGGCAGTATGGAAGGCTTGTTTGAAAACACCCATGAGTTGAAAGGTAAGATGAAAGAAAAAGTAGAGGCCAATCAAGAATTGGGCTTGCTTTCAAAAAAATTGGCAACCATATTATTAGATTGTCCCGTAGCCTTCAATGCTGAGGATTATTTGCTGTCGTCTCCCGATTTCCAAAAAGTGAGCGATGTATTTCAGGAATTGGAATTCAGGCGGTCTTTTGAAACGGTGCAAAAACTCTTCAAAAGTCCTGAAGTAGAAAAAGGAGTCCAAGAAATTGTAAAAAAAGAAGAGACTTCTCAAGAAAAGAAATCACAAGCGGTGACCTCTCAACTTGATTTGTTTGCCAGTCCATTGATAGAAGAAAAGCCTGTGCATACAGGTTTTCAAAATGTCACAACTTCAGAAAATGTGTACCAATATGTAAATACTCCTTTAGCACAAAAGTTGTTGCTAAAACAATTGTGCAAACAGGATTCTGTTTGTTTTGGTATCGAAACAGATACTTTGGGGTTGACTATTGCAGGGATTTCTTTTTCCTATGAAAAAGGCAAAGGATATTATTTGGCTTTCCCAAAAGAAGAAAGAGCAAAAGAAGCTATTTTACAGCAATTTAGATTGTTTTTTGAAGACGAAAAAATTGAAAAAATAGGACACAATTTAAAAAGAGATCTTAAGGTTTTGGGGCAATTTAGCCTGCAAGTTCACGGTGTTTTGTTTGATACGCAACTGGCACATTATTTGCTAAATCCAGACATGCGACACCAGTTAAATGTCTTGGCAGAAACCTATTTGAATTACCAAACGATAAAGAAAGAAAGCATTGTAGGAAAAGGAAAATCTCAAATAGAATTTCAAGAAGCTGATCTCAAAAAGCAAGCAGATTTTTCCATAGAAGAAGTAGATCTAGTATGGCAGTTGAAGAGAGTTTTTGAAAAAGAACTCAAAGAAAATAATTTAATGGAATTGTATACGACCATCGAAATCCCATTGCTGAGAGTGCTTGCGAAAATGGAGATTGAAGGAATCAATTTAAACACTTCTTATCTTCAGCAGCTGTCTGTAGAAATAACAAAGGACATTGAAGTACTCGAAAAAAATATTTATGCAGTTGCAGGGGAAGATTTTAATTTGGCATCCCCAAAGCAATTAGGGGTTGTCTTGTTTGAAAAAATGAATTTGGTTGAAAAGCCTAAAAAAACAAAAACAGGACAATACGCCACCAACGAAGACGTGCTTTCAAAATTAGCAAGCGAACACGAGATTGTTCAGCAAATATTAGAGTGGAGAGGTTTGGTGAAACTGAAAAGTACGTATATTGATGCTTTGCCAGCGGAGGTCAATCCAAAAACGAAAAAAATACACACGACTTATGGTCAAACCGTTGCGGCAACTGGAAGATTGAGTTCGAACAATCCAAATTTGCAAAATATTCCGATTCGTACAGAAAGAGGGCGACAAGTAAGGAAGGCCTTTGTGCCACGTGATGAAAATCACATCCTTTTTGCAGCCGATTATTCACAGATAGAATTGCGCATCATTGCAGCGATTAGTAAAGAACAAAATATGATCCAAGCCTTCAAGGACGGACAAGATATTCACGCAACAACTGCGGCTAAAGTGTTCAACGTGCCGCTGGAGGAAGTAACACGAACACAAAGAAGCAATGCAAAAGCTGTCAATTTTGGGATTTTATATGGACAAGGAGCTTTTACCTTGGCAGACCAAACAGGAATGACGCGAAAAGAAGCGAAAGCATTGATTCAAACTTATTACGAAACCTATCCCACATTGAAATCTTACATGGCGAAACAAGTAGATTTTGCGAGAGACAATGGCTATGTAGCAACTGTTTTAGGGAGAAAACGGTATTTGAAAAATATCAACTCTCAAAATGGAATGGTGCGCTCTGGAGACGAACGAAATGCTGTCAATGCTCCTATCCAAGGATCTGCTGCAGATATCATTAAAATTGCCATGATCAATATTCAAAGAAAATTGGAAGAAAGCGATTGGAAATCTAAAATGTTGTTACAGGTACACGATGAATTGGTGTTCGACATGCACAAAGAAGAAAGAGCAGTGTTGGAGCCGATGATTAAAAATGAAATGGAGAGAGCATTTCAGTTAGAAGTTCCTCTTGATGTAGAAGTTGGCGTTGGTGAAAATTGGTTGCAAGCACATTGATTTCTAGAGCAATGAAAAAGATAATTCGAAAAATAAGTTTTTTGGTTTTGCTGTTCACTTTGTTGGGACTTTCTTTGAAAAAAGAGAAGACATCCACATTGCTTGTAAAAATTGAAAACACAAACAATACAGAAGGGTTTGTGTATGTTACCATTTACGACAAGGCCGATAGTTTTCCCGAAAAAGGAAAAGAATTGAAAATTAAAAAGATAAAACCGACAATTCCATACACGGAAGTCGTGTTTGACATCCCCAATGGAGTCTATGCGATAGCTTTATATCAGGATGTCAATGAGAATCAAAAACTCGACAAGACAATTGTAGGGTATCCAAAAGAACCCTTTGGTTTTAGTAATAATTTCAAACCAAGGTTTTCAAAACCTACCTTCAAAGACTGCTCTTTTCGACTCTCAGAAGCCTCCGAAGAAATTCAAATTTCTCTTATCGATTGAGCTGAAAGAAAACAGTTTTTCGATGTTCAAATCGCACCCGCTATAAATTCGAAAAATCTTGTATTTGTAAGGATTGTCAAGCTTCTATAAAAGAGCGATTTATGAGGGGGTTGAGAATGATTTCAGAAAACAAAACATGCCGTTTTTTTTATTTTTATACAGCTGTTGTTCAATAGAATAATTAGTGCTATATTTGCAGCCCTTTAAACAGGGAAAATTTATTTATTCATCAATACAAAAACTAATAGTGTATGAACACATTAAGTTACAAAACAGTATCTGCAAACAAAAACACTGTCAATAAAGAGTGGTTGGTTGTAGATGCGGACGGACAGACATTGGGTCGTTTTGCTTCTAAAGTAGCAATGTTGCTGCGAGGGAAGTACAAAACAAACTACACACCTCACGTTGATTGTGGTGACAATATTGTAGTTATCAATGCAGAGAAAATTATTTTAACTGGAAACAAGTGGAATGACAAATCGTACATTCGCCACACAGGGTATCCAGGAGGTCAAAGATCTTTAACAGCAACAGAAATGTTCGAAAAAGATCCTACTCGTTTAGTCGAGAAAGCAGTAAAAGGGATGTTGCCTAAAAACAAATTAGGAGCAGCCATTTATAGAAACTTGTATGTATATGCAGGAGGAGAGCACAAACAAACTGCTCAAGAACCAAAAGCATTTAACTTAAACGACCTAAGATAATTCATATGGATATAGTTCACAAAATAGGAAGAAGAAAAACAGCCGTTGCGCGTGTTTACCTATCAGAAGGAAAAGGAAATATCACAATTAATAAAAGAGAGTTGGACAACTACTTTACAACCTCTACGTTGCGATATAAAGTACAGCAACCATTAGTGTTGACTGAAAATGCAGAAGCATTTGATATCAAAGTAAATGTTTTTGGTGGTGGTGTTACAGGTCAGGCAGAGGCGATTCGTTTGGCAATCTCTAGAGCTTTGTGCGAAATTGATGCTGAAAACAGAGCGATTTTGAAACCTGAAGGATTGCTTACAAGAGACCCAAGAATGGTTGAACGTAAGAAATTCGGACAAAAGAAAGCAAGAAAAAAATTCCAATTCTCGAAACGTTAATCCGTTTCATTGGATTTTTATACAACGTCCGTTGTGGACAAAATATAATTATAATCAAGTTATCGAAGCCCTGTTCAATCAGGGCTTGTTTAGCATCTAAATGGGGAAGACCGCAAAGCGCTACTTATCCATTGCTATACGAGAGAACGTAAACAAAAACAAAAATGGCAAACATCGAAATTAAAGAATTGTTAGATGCAGGTGTACACTTTGGACACTTGACAAGAAAATGGAATCCAAATATGGCTCCTTTTATTTACACGGAGCGTAATGGAGTTCATATCATCGATTTATACAAAACAGCAGCAAAAATAGAAGAAGCTTCAGCGGCCTTAGAGAAAATCGCTGCTTCAGGAAGAAAAATATTATTTGTTGCAACAAAAAAACAAGCAAAAGACAGTGTTGCTGACAAAGCAGCTTCTGTAAACATGCCTTACATCACAGAAAGATGGCCTGGAGGAATGTTGACAAACTTCGTTACAATCAGAAAAGCTGTTAAAAAAATGGCTCAGATTGATAGAATGAAACAAGACGGTTCTTTTGCGGCATTGTCAAAAAGAGAGCAGTTGCAAATAGATCGTCAAAGAGCAAAACTAGAAAAGAACTTAGGTTCTATAGCTGATATGACTCGTTTGCCAGGTGCTTTGTTTGTAGTAGATGTAAAGAAAGAGCACATTGCTGTTTCTGAAGCTCAAAAATTAAACATTCCAGTATTTGCTTTGGTAGATACAAACTCTGACCCAAGAGCGGTAGATTTTGTAATTCCTGCAAATGACGATGCGTCAAAGTCAATTGACAAAGTAATGACGTATGTAATCGAATCGATTGCAAATGGTTTGAGCAACAGAAAAGCTTCTAAAGACAAAGCTGACAAAACGGAAGCAGCTCCTGCAGCCTCTAAAGAGGAAGTAGAAGTAGCTCCAGAAGCTCCTGTAGCAGCTAAAAAAGAGAAAGTAGTAGCTGCACCAGAAGTAAAAGAAGAAAAATAATTTAATAAACTGTTCCGTGATTGGGAGGTGTTTCTTTTCTATTGAAAAGGTGTCGTTACAATCACAGCATTAAAAAAGTAAATAAATCATGGCAGAAATTAAAGCTGCAGACGTTATGAAGTTGCGTAAAGCAACCGGGTCTGGAATGATGGATTGTAAAAAAGCTTTGGTAGAAGCTGAAGGTGATTTTGACAAAGCAATTGAAGTTCTTCGTAAAAAAGGACAAAAAGTTGCCGCAAAAAGAGCTGACAGAGAATCTACTGAAGGAGCTGCAATTGCAAGAGTAAATGCAGAGAACACAGCAGGTGTTTCGATTGTTTTAGGATGTGAAACAGATTTTGTTGGAAAAAATGAAAGCTTTGTAGCTTTGGCGACAGAGTTGGCGGAAAAGGCATTGGCATACGCTACAAAAGAAGAGTTTTTGGCTTCTGACTTTGGAGGAATGACCGTGGCTGAAAAGTTGATCGAGCAAACTGGAGTAATTGGTGAAAAAATTGATTTGAACGATTTTTCAAAAGTAGAAGCACCTTACGTTGGATATTATATCCATGCAGGAAATAAAATTGCTTCTTTGGTTGGTTTGTCTTCAAATGTTAAAGGAGCTGATGTAGTTGCGAAAGATTTGGCAATGCAAGCTGCAGCAATGGGCGCAAAAACCTTGTCGTACAAAGATTTAGATGCTGAATTTGTAGCGGCTGAGACAGAAGCTCGTATCGCTGTAATCGAAAAGGAAAACATCGAGTTGGGAAGATTGGGGAAAACATTGAAAAATGTACCTACCTTTATTTCTAAATCACAGTTGACGGATGAGATTATAGAAGCAGCAAAAGTGAAGTTGCAAGAAGAATTGAAAGCAGAAGGGAAACCAGAGAAAATTTGGGATCGAATTTTGCCTGGAAAATTGGAAAGATTCATTTCTGACAATACAACTTTGGACCAAGAATTGTGTCTTTTGGATCAAAACTTTATCAAAGATGAAAAGAAAACAGTTGCCCAGTATGTGCAAGCATTAGGCGACGTTTCTGTAGTAAACTTTTCAAGAGTTGCACTCGGGTAATGATTTTCTTTTAAAGAATATTGAAAGCTGTTTGGTTTCCCAAACAGCTTTTTTTGTGAATGTTATTTCTAACAAACGTTCTATCTAAGAGACGTTTGTGCGCTATCAAAAGTTACTGCAATCATTTTTAGTGGGGAAGTTTGTCTTTGAATCGACCATACAAATAAGTGCCAAAAACGGCAAATACAATTACAATCAAAATAGGGAAAAAACCAGCCCCTACGAGTGTGAACATCGGACCAGGACAAGCTCCAGCCAATGCCCAGCCAAGACCAAAAATAAGCCCCCCAAAAAAGTATCTTTTAAAACTGATGTCTTTCTTGTGAAATACAATAGGGCTTCCATCAAATGCTTTGATATTGAATTTTTTAATGAGCGCTATAATAAGAGTTCCTAAAAGAACAGAAATCCCTATAATTCCGTACATGTGAAAAGATTGAAATTGAAACATTTCATAAATGCGAAACCAAGATGCAGCTTCAGATTTTAGCATGGTTACTCCAAATAATATTCCGATGGTTAAATAAGAGATTGATTTCATAGTTTAAAAAATTAAAGGGAATACTAAATGAATCATTGCAAGGCCTCCAGCAAAAAAGCCAAGGACTGCAATCAATGAGGGAAGTTGTAAATTACTGAGTCCAGATATCGCATGCCCAGATGTGCATCCTCCCGCATATCTCGTTCCAAATCCAATAAATAATCCACCTAGAGCGAGCAATAAAACACTTTTTACGGAGTCAAATCTGAACAATTCAGTAGGTAAATAATTGGCTCCTGCATCTTTAAATCCAAGCACGTCTAGGGTTTCAATCGTTTTTGGGTTCAATGCGATATTTGTATCGGCACTTAGGAAATTTACAGCGATAAAGCCTCCAATTGCCGCACCTGTTATTAGAAATAAATTCCATTTTTGTGCTTTCCAATCAAATTTAAAAAAGTCAATTTTATTTCCTGCACCACAGATAGTACAAAGTGTTCTTAGGTTTGAAGAAACTCCGAAATATTTTCCATTCATCAATAGCAAAAACATGACAAAAGCGATCAGTATTCCGCTGGTATACCATGGCCAAGGGCCGCAAATTAATTCCATATTATATTTTTATAAGGTTGATGGACATCTGTAATCTGTTGTAAGAATACTCGTCTCTTTAATGGCGGTAAAGCCATTGCGAATATCGGTAAAATTATGAACACCTCTACTTTTTAAGATAGAAGCTGCAATCATACTTCTGTATCCTCCTGCACAATGTATGAAGAAATGTTTGTCTTTAGGAAAACTGTTGAAATGTTTATTGATTGCTGTTAAAGGAGCATTTGTAGCCGTTGGGATTCTTTCAGACAAAAATTCTGAATTTTTTCGTACATCGAAAAGGGGAACATTTTCTATTTTCATTTCTAGTTCTTTGGCAGTGATAGAGTTTACAGTGTCGTATTCTTTTCCTGCTTGTTTCCATGCTGTAAAACTACCTTCTAAATAACCCAAAGTATTGTCAAAACCAACTCTAGCCATTCTAGTAATTGTTTCTATTTCTCTTCCCTTAGGTATGATTAATAGAATGGGGTGCATGGTGTCTCCTATCAAAGTGCCTAACCAAGGAGCAAAACCTCCATCAATTCCTATAAAAATTGAATTCGGAATATGACCTGTTGCAAATTCTTCTTTTGAACGTACGTCTAATACCAAAGCGCCCATGTTGTTGGCAGTTTTTTCAAAGGCTTCGGAGTTCATGGAATGTGTTCCTGATTTTAGAACTTCAGCAATATCCTTGTAGCCTTGTTTGTTCATTTTTACATTCAAAGGGAAATATTGAGGAGGAGGTAACAAACCATCTATGACCTCTTTGACAAATTCTTCTTTGGTCATGCCTTCTCTCAAGGCATAATTGGTTTTCTTTTGTTCGCCGAGTATTCCTGAACTTTCGTTGCTTAAATTTTTTCCGCAAGCAGAACCCGCTCCATGTCCCGGATAAATGATCAAGTCATCCTGTAAGGGCATGATCTTATTCCTTAGACTGTCAAATAAAGTCGCAGCCAAATCTTCTTGAGTCATGTGGGCTGCTTTTTGTGCCAAATCAGGCCTTCCAACGTCTCCCAAAAATAATGTATCTCCAGTGAATAGGGCGTGGTTTTTTCCTGTTTCATCAATGAGCAAATAGCAGGTGCTCTCCATTGTGTGACCCGGTGTATGCAACACTTTTATTGTGATGCTTCCAAGCTTGAATGTTTGGTTGTCCTTCGCAATGGTCGCTTTGAAAGAAGGATTGGCCAAAGGGCCATAAATGATGGTAGCACCTGATTTTTCAGCCAAGGTAACATGTCCACTTACAAAGTCGGCATGAAAATGTGTTTCAAAAACATATTTTATATTTGAATTATTTTTAGCAGCCTTGTCTATATAAGGCTGTATTTCTCTCAGAGGATCAATGATAGCGACTTCTCCATCACTTTCTATATAGTATGCGCCTTGCGCCAAACAGCCAGTATAAATTTGTTGAATTTTCATATGTTTTTATTTACGCGTACAAAGTTAGTGGAAGGTAAAAGCGTTATTTGTAACTTTTGTTACGAAACAATGCACTATTTCGTTTGCTGAGCTATTTTTTGTTGCATACTGGAAGGTGTGCATTTGAAATCAAAATAGCAAACCGCTTCAAATGTTCGAACAAATAGGTGTTCTTTGCCAATTAGTTTAGCAATTCCTTCCGTAAATAGAATGTCTCTTGTAGGGCCAATCGCTCCCGATAGAATTACCTTGATGTCTTTTTCTTGCAGTTCTTTGATGAATTTCAACAACATGAAATTTGCACTACTATCGATATAGTGAATGGCCTCTGCATTGATGATGATACCTTTGAGATTCTTTTTTTTACGAATCAATTGCATCATATTTTCGTAAAAATAATCTTTGTTTCCAAAATACAATTGCGCATCAAAACGGACAATCAGTAAATCTTCTCTTTCCATTACATCTGCTTCAAATCGATTGATATTTTTATAATAATCACTGCCTTTTAGATTGCCAAGTATAGCAATATGAGGTTTTGAAGTTCTGTAAATCATTAAAATCAGAGAGAGTAATATGCCCAATAGGATTCCCTCTGTAATGCCTATTAGGAGTGTCGTCAAAAATGTGACTCCATATAAAGTAAATTCATCCTTCCTGTTTTGAAATAATTGTTTTGGAAATTTAAAATCAATTAGTTTTGAAATGGCGACCAATACAATGGCAGCCAATACCGTTTTTGGAAGGTAATAAAATAAGGGGGTTAGGAAAAGGAGTGTGAGTCCAATCATAGCGGCACTTATCAACAAGGCAACTGTCGTTTTTGCTCCAGCTTGTGCGTTTACCGCTGAGCGTGAAAAACCTCCTGTGGTAGGATAAGCTTGAAAAAAAGCTCCAATGGCATTCGAAAATCCGAGCGCTACTAGCTCTTTGTTGTTGTCAATTCGGTATTCGTTTTGTTTTTCTTCCAATGATTTTGAAATGGCTGTTGCCTCCATGAAACTTACCAAAGACAAAGTAAGTGCTATTGGAAATAGAGTAGAAATAGTGTCTGCGGTGACATGAGGAAGGGCAAAACTTGGCAATCCGTTTGGGACGGTCTCTATGAGTACGATATTGAGGTCAGAAAAGTTGAACACATAGGAAAATAAAATGGAGGTGATTACGATAAATATACCGGAAGGAATTTTTTCAAAGTATTTGTCTAACAAAACAATACTTGAGATACAAAAAAGTCCAAGAAGCGTAATTGACCAATTGATATCTGAAAGATGATAAAAAATGGAAATCAATTTGGAAACAGTACTTTCAGAATTAGGAACAGAAATTCCCGTTAGATTTTTAAATTGACTGAGTCCAATGAGGACTGCCGCTGCCGAAGTAAAAGCACTTATGATAGGTTTGGAAAGAAAATTGACGACAAAACCAAATTTTAAAAATCCCATTAGGATTTGCAAAACACCCATAAATAGCGCTAAAAAAATAGCCATGGAAATGTAATTTTCGATACCGCTAATCGTCAAGGCCCCAAGACCAGATGCAACAATTAGAGAGTCCAAGGCAACGGGTCCTACAGCCAATTGTCTTGAAGTACCCAGAAAAGCATAGACTATCTGTGGTGTCAATGCTGCATACAGCCCAAATTCAGGTGGAAGTCCAGCGATAAAAGCATAAGCCATTCCTTGCGGAATTAACAAAACACCTACAGTTGTACCTGCAATTAGGTCTTTTTTGAAGCTATCGCCGTTGTAGGAAGGGAGCCAGCCTAAAAAAGGGAATATATTTTTAAACATCTATTTTCGTTTGCAGCAAAAATAGAAGAGAAGAGACGTGTTTACAGTAACATTTGTTACACGGGTCTTAGAGTGTGAGTAATTCGAGGGAATTTCTATGAAGCACAATTGCTTTTTGCAATTCTAGTTTTTTGAGAAGTCTCGAAATGACCACCCGTGAAGTATGCAATTCGTAGGCTATTTCTTGATGCGTTGTTTTGATTTTTGTATTTCCATTGATCATGGCTTTGTCTTTTAAATAGTTTAAAAGACGTTCGTCCATTTTTAAAAAAGCAATTTTATCAATTGTGTCCAAAAGTTCTAACATTCGAGTTTGGTAGCTTTCTAAAACAAAGTCTCTCCAGGATTTGTATTTACCCATCCAAACTTCCATATAAAAAACAGGAACCATGATCAGTTTAGTGTCGATTTCGGTAATGGCTTTGATTTCGCTTTTGGCACTTCCAGTACAGCAAGTCAAAGTCATTGCACAGGTATCTCCTTTTTCTAAAAAATAGAGTAACAGTTCGTCTCCATTGTCGTCGTCTCTTAAAATTTTTATGGCCCCTTCCAAAAGTAAAGGCATTTTTGTCAGGGTTTGTCCTACGTCTATAATTTGAGTTCCTTCAGGAATATTTTTGAGGGTGCTTACATTATTGATTTCCTCTAATAACTCGTTTTCAAAGAGGTGTCCGTAATGTGTTTTGAGATCTTGTCGCATATTCAAATTTCTTTTCAAGAGAATGTCTAATTTAGTACAAATATTCGAGGCTTGATGTGAAAATAATTATTTCTTTCCATATTTTTGCGCGATGATTTG
Organism: uncultured Flavobacteriaceae bacterium; assembly: GCA_905479475.1. Lineage (GTDB taxonomy): Bacteria > Bacteroidota > Bacteroidia > Flavobacteriales > Flavobacteriaceae > Flavicella. The sequence goes on along the minus strand of CAJQMT010000034.1, from coordinate 43,337 downwards.
GCTTTCAGATAAAAACATAGATTTTCCAGATATAGAAAACGCAAATGAAGATGGAGTCTTGGCTTTGGGAGGAGATTTGTCGACCGAAAGATTGATACATGCCTATAAGAATGGAATTTTTCCATGGTTTTCAGAAGGTGAACCTATTGTCTGGTATTGTCCAAATCCTCGAATGGTGTTGTTTTTTGAAAAACTAAAAATTTCGAAAAGTCTTCGTAAAATTTTAAAAGATCAGGAGTTTACAATCACGTTCAATCAAAATTTCGAAGAGGTCATTTACAATTGCAAGTCGATTCAAAGAACAGACAATTTAGGTACTTGGATTACAGATGAGATGGAAGAGGCCTATGTAAATCTTCATAAAAAAGGGAAAGCCAAGTCAATAGAAGTTTGGCAAGACAAGCAATTGGTAGGCGGTTTATATGGCATTGATTTGGGAACTATTTTTTGTGGAGAAAGCATGTTTAGCAAAGTCAGCAACGCTTCTAAGGTAGCCTTTGTGTATCTTGTTGAAAAATTGAAAAGCGAAGATTACAAGTTGTTAGATTGCCAGGTTTACAACGACCATCTGGCAAGTTTAGGGGCAGAAGAAATTCCGAGAGGTCAATTTTTAAATTTTTTGAAAAATTAGCTTGTAGAGTACGTGTATAGTTTAAAAAAGATCAAAAATGGGATTAATAATTTAATTTTATCGCAACTAAACTAAAATTAAACTCATGTTAAGATTGCATACATCCTTTGTTTGTTTATTCTTGTTAACTTTCCACGGATTCTCACAAAACAACAACACCAAAAAGATTCAAACGGCTCAAAAAACAAATTCCAACGTGTTACTTTGGTCTGATGAATTTGATACAGATGGAGCAATCGACGATGGAAAATGGTTTCATCAAACACAAATTCCTGCCGGAGGAAGTTGGTACAATAGCGAGGTGCAACATTATACAAATCGTATCGACAATTCTTATGTGAGTAATGGCGTGTTGAGTATCGTTGCAAAAAAAGAAGATTTTACAGATCAAGGATACAACAAACAATATACCTCTGCAAGACTGAATTCTAAATACGCTTTCCAATACGGACGTGTAGAGGTGCGCGCGAAATTACCAATAGGTGTTGGAACATGGCCTGCTATTTGGATGTTGGGAAAAAATATTACCGAAGCAGGAGGGTATTGGACAGATACCTACGGAACAACCCCATGGCCCAACTGTGGCGAAATAGACATCATGGAGCATTGGGGAAGTAATCAAAATTTTGTGCAAAGTGCGATGCATACTCCTTCTAGCTACGGAGGAACTATAAATCATGGTGGGCAAACCATTCCTACCGCATCTAGCGAGTTTCATGTATATGAGTTGGACTGGAATGCAGATCGCATGATTTTTAGCGTGGATGGAGTCACACATTACACCTACAATCCTACAGTCAAAGATGCCAGTACATGGCCTTTTGACGCACCTCAATATTTTTTGTTGAATGTAGCTATTCAACCGAGTATTTCTTCTAGTTTCACACAAAGTGCGATGGATATAGATTATGTCCGTGTTTACGAAGCTACTCCAACTGACAGCAATGGTGGAGGAGGATCGGGTTCTAATCCTGCTGAAAACGTTTACGACGATTTTGAAGGAAATGGAACGATTACTACTTGGGCGGAAGATCAATCGAGTATGGATACAAATTTTGCAAACCCTCACGCCGAAGGAATCAATACTTCAGCGACTGTATTAAAATATGAAGATACTGGAGGGCAGTATGCCAATGTTCGTTTTGATACGTCCGATAATTTCGATTTGTCATCGAACAGTTCGTTTGCATTGAAAATTTATGTGCCTTCGAGCAGTATCACCGGAAATCAGCCCAATCAAATATCGTTGAAATTGCAAGACGGTACCTTAGGAGCTAATTCTTGGACTACCCAAAGTGAAATTATCAAGCCAATTGTATTGGACCAGTGGCAAGAAGTGGAATTTGATTTTGCGAATGACACTTTTGTAAACCAGAATAACCCTGCAACGCCTACTTCGAGAACTGATTTCAATCGCATTGTATTGCAAGTGAATTCAGAGAACAACACAGATCCAGTAATTGCATATATAGATGATTTTGATTACGATGCCATGAGTTTGTCAGTGACAAACAAACCTCCTAAAGATGACATACAAATTACTCCCAATCCAACACAAGGAGTTGTGCGCGTAAAAGGGCGTTTCGAGAAGCTAGCACTCTATACGATAACAGGGAAAAAATTGTACGAAGGAAAGGACCGAGTATTGCATCTTGAAAGTTTTTCAAAAGGTCTGTACTTGCTCAGAGTTCAAACGGGTAAAACTTTTGTAACCACCAAAATCATCAAACAATAACTTTCAAAATTCAGACACGATTTTTCTGTAGACTTGCTTATATTTGCTACGCTTAAATACGGAGCCAATGGATATTAAAAATGCACAATTAGCTGTAGATTCTTGGATCAAAGAACACGGCGTACGTTATTTCAACGAACTTACCAATATGGCACAACTGACGGAGGAAGTCGGTGAAGTAGCGCGTATCATAGCAAGAAGGTATGGAGAACAAAGTGAAAAAGAAAGTGATAAAAACAAAGATTTAGGCGAAGAGTTGGCCGATGTTGTTTTTGTGGTACTTTGTTTGGCAAACCAAACAGGAATTGATTTGCAAGCATCGTTTGATAAAAAAATGGATGTAAAAACCAAAAGAGATCATGACCGTCATCACAACAATCAAAAATTAAAATAATGGCTCAAAATATTACAGAAACTCCTTTTTGGAAAGTATCAGTGCGTTTTAGTATTAGTTTTCTAGTCTTACTCACCATCGTGTTGAGTACAGCGACTTATTTTAAAGACGGGAATTTCAATGCGATCTCTACTAGCTTACAAGATGGTTCGTGGTTGAAATTTGTTCTTATCCGTATTGCTATAGCCATCGTTTACGGTTCGGCAATGGCTTATTTTTCAAGAAAAAAAGCAAGGCAACAAATCAAAAAATAAGCAGATGAATTCTCTACGATTAAAGCATTTTTCAGGGCAAATAGACGATGAAATACAAATCACAGGATCCAAAAGTGAATCCAATCGTCTGTTAATTTTACAGCAACTATATCCCAATTTGAAAGTGTTGAATTTATCGAATTCAGACGATACAAATTTGATGCTCAAAGCTTTGGCAAACAAAGGTGCCGAAATCAATATTGGGCATGCAGGAACCACCATGCGATTTTTAACCAGCTTATTGTCCATTCAAGAAGGAAAAGAAGTAATCTTAACAGGTTCGGGACGTATGAAAGAACGCCCCATTCAAATTTTGGTGAATGCCCTAAGAACTTTGGGAGCCGATATTTCCTACACCGAAAATGAAGGATTTGCCCCCCTGTTGATCAAAGGAAAAAAATTAGAAGGAGGTAAGGTTAGAATTGACGGAAATGTGAGCAGTCAGTACATTTCATCGCTGTTACTTATTGCTCCGAGTTTGGCGAAAGGAATTGAAATTGAATTTGACGGAGCCATCACCTCTGTGCCCTATATAAAAATGACGTTGAGTCTTTTGGAGGAATTGGGCATACCCACCTCTTTTTCGGGTCAAAAAATTACAGTAGCCTCGAAAGATAAGATTCAAGACACGACAGTTACAGTGGAGTCGGACTGGAGTTCGGCTTCCTATTACTACAGTTTGGTAGCTTTGAGTGAGGGAGGAAAAATAATTTTGAATTCCTACAAACAAAAAAGCTTGCAGGGAGATTCTGTTCTGGCTGAGATTTACAAAAGTTTTGGCGTGAAAACCACTTTTTCAGAACACAGTATCCAACTGGAAAAGCGTAAAGATTTTGAAAATCCTACCACCGTTGCTTTTGACTTGATCAAAGCTCCGGATATTGCCCAAACGATTGCGGTCACTTGCTTTGGAATGGGAATTTCTTGTGATTTGTCAGGATTGCATACTTTAAAGATAAAGGAAACAGATCGATTGGTGGCCTTGGAAAACGAACTGACAAAACTAGGTGCGGAAATTGAGGTAACCAACGAAACCTTGCATTTAAAAGCTTCCAGGAAAATAAAAAGTGATGTATCGATTGCTACTTACCAAGATCACAGAATGGCAATGGCTTTTGCTCCTTTGTTGCTAAAAACTTCATTGCGCATTGAGGAAGCGAATGTGGTGTCCAAATCGTATCCTACTTTTTGGGAAGACTTTTCGAATTTTCAATAGGATTTTTCTGAAACCTTTTCAATGTGTTTTCCTTCGGATATGTCCCAAATACAAAATAAATAGGCAAACACTTGACAACCGCTATTTCGATGTTGTATATTTGCCTTCTTTTCAAATTTTACAAAAGCGATGTCTTTGTTTTTGAAAATTTGAATAGCAAACAATTACACAGTGTCTTCAACAAAGAAGAGACTTTAAAATCAGACACGAAAGAATGAAATTATCAGCATTTAACTTCGATTTACCGAGTGAATTATTGGCAGAATACCCAGCAGAAAACAGAGATGAATCTCGTTTGATGGTATTGAATCGGAAAGAGCAAACCATTGAGCACAAAATGTTCAAAGATTTGATCGACTATTTTGATGATGGAGATTTGATGTTGGTCAATGACACCAAAGTATTTCCTGCACGTTTGTTTGGAAACAAAGAAAAAACGGGTGCTAGAATTGAAGTATTCTTATTGAGAGAATTGAATGCAGAAAATAGGCTGTGGGATGTATTGGTAGACCCGGCTCGTAAAATAAGAATCGGGAACAAATTGTTTTTTGGTGAAGATGAGAGTTTGGTTGCAGAAGTTATTGACAACACAACCTCTAGAGGGCGTACGTTGCGTTTTTTATTCGATGGGTCTTATGAAGAGTTCAGAGAGAAATTGACAGCTTTGGGAGAAACGCCGATCCCAAAATACATCAGTAGAGATGTAGAAGAAATGGATGCAGAACGTTACCAAACGATCTATGCAAAAAATGAAGGAGCTGTAGCAGCACCTACTGCAGGATTGCATTTTTCAAAACATTTGATGAAGCGTTTGGAAATTAAAGGAGTAGATTTTGAAGCGCTGACACTGCATGTAGGATTGGGAACATTTAGTCCAGTAGAGGTGGAAGATCTGTCAAAACATAAGATGGATTCAGAGCAAGCTTTGATTACACCAGATGCGGCTGAAAAAGTGAACAAGGTGCTCGATGGTCAAAGAAGAGTTTGTGCGGTAGGAACCACTGTGATGAGAGCTGTTGAATCTTCGGTTTCTGCAAATGCAAGGTTGAACCCATTTGATGGTTGGACACACAAATTTATTTTCCCCCCTTACAAATTTAGCATAGCCAACTGTATGGTGACAAATTTTCATACGCCGAAGTCAACTTTAATGATGATGACAGCTGCTTTTGCAGGATACGACTTTTTAATGAAAGCTTACGACGAAGCTGTAAAAGAAGGTTACAAGTTTTATTCTTATGGCGATGCCATGTTAATTTTGTAAATTAGAGAAATAAATAATTGAAACGAGTTCGCAAATAGAATTCAATACCATATCCCGGTTCTATAAAGTATAGTGTCGGGATTTTTAATTTTTATAGATACCTTGCTTTAACCTACTAGAATGACATCAAAAAAGAGAGACATACGTGCGTTGACCAAAGAGCAATTGAGAACTTTTTTCACAGAAAATGGAGACAAATCTTTTCGCGGGAATCAAGTGTATGAATGGTTGTGGAGTAAATCAGCACATTCTTTTGATGCGATGACCAATCTTTCTCTCCAAACGCGTGAAATGTTAGAAACACATTTTGTTATCAATCACATCAAAGTAGATGACATGCAGCGAAGTACTGATGGTACGGTAAAAAATGCTGTGAAGTTACACGATGGATTGGTAGTGGAGTCCGTCTTAATTCCAACGGACACGAGAACGACGGCCTGCGTGTCGAGTCAAGTAGGATGTAGTTTGGATTGCAAGTTTTGTGCTACTGCACGCTTGAAACGCATGCGAAATTTAAATCCTGATGAGATTTATGATCAGGTAGCTGCTATCAATCAAGAAAGTTTGTTGTATTACAACCACAAGTTGTCGAACATCGTTTTTATGGGTATGGGAGAGCCTTTGATGAACTATAAAAACGTATTGGCGTCTATTGAAAAAATCACCTCTCCAGAAGGCTTAGGAATGTCTCCAAAACGGATTACAGTTTCCACTTCAGGAGTTCCAAAAATGATTAAAAAATTGGCAGACGACGCCGTTAAATTTAATTTAGCCGTGTCTTTGCATTCGGCAATTGATGAGGTTCGAACTCAAATCATGCCGTTCAACGTGAACTTTCCGTTGTCAGACTTGCGTGAATCTTTAGAATATTGGTATGCGAAAACCAACAGGGCAGTTACCTACGAATATGTAGTTTGGCAAGGAATCAACGATACGAAGGAAGCCATTCGTGCATTGGTGAAATTTTGCAAATACATTCCGTCAAAAGTAAACATCATCGAGTACAACCCTATTGATGATGGTGCGTTTCAACAGGCCAGTAAAAAAGCTATTTCAGATTACGTGAGTGTTTTAGAAATGAATGACATAACGGTAAACGTTCGGAGGAGTAGAGGTAAGGATATTGATGCCGCTTGCGGTCAATTGGCAAATAAAGAAATTAGTACAAAGTAGGCCATAAATTTGGTCTCTTTGTAGAAAGGCAGTTCTTTGATGCGATTACATTAGAAAAAAAACTTATTTTTAACGACCTATGAAAGCAATCGAGCAAATAAAATATCCGATAAATTTGGAGATGGAGCTCTTTGAAGACAAATTCAAAGAGTCTATGTTGACGAAGGTTCCTTTGCTGAATAGAATCACTTATTATATTGTAAAAAGGAAAGGCAAACAAATGCGTCCAATGTTTGTGTTTTTAGTGGCTAAAATGGTTTCCAAGGGAGGTTTTGACGATCGAACTTATCGAGGGGCTTCTGTTATAGAATTGATTCATACGGCCACTTTGGTGCATGATGACGTTGTAGATGATAGCAATCAAAGAAGAGGTTTCTTTTCAATAAATGCGCTGTGGAAAAATAAAATAGCCGTTTTGGTTGGAGATTTTCTCTTGTCAAAAGGTTTGCTGCTTTCTATTGATCACGGAGATTTTGATATTTTACAATTGATTTCTGTAGCGGTACGAGAAATGAGTGAAGGCGAGTTGTTGCAAATCGAAAAAGCCCGTCGTTTGGATATTACAGAAGACGTATATTTTGAAATTATTCGACAGAAAACAGCAACTCTCATTGCTGCTTGTTGTGCCATTGGAGCAGCTTCGGTTGGCGCCACTGAAGATGAAATTAACAAAATGCACAAATTTGGAGAGCTCATAGGTATTGCTTTTCAAATAAAAGACGATTTGTTTGATTATACCGACTCCAATATTGGAAAACCTACAGGTATTGATATCAAAGAGCAGAAAATGACACTACCACTAATTCATACCTTGAACACCTGTTCGGAAAAAGATAGAAAGTGGCTTATCAATTCAGTAAAAAAATACAATACCAATAAAAAAAGAGTCAAAGAGGTCATCGCTTTTGTAAAAGATAGCGGAGGTATTGAATATACGGTTCAGAAAATGCAAGATTACAAAGAAAAAGCATTGACTATCTTAGATGCCTATCCCGAATCGGATTACAAAACTTCTTTATTGACGATGATTGATTATGTCGTGGATCGTAAAAAGTAATTTACGATTGTTGAGAAGGTTTTTCGTTTAGCAACAACAAGGTTTCCATAAAATTTCGATGATTTGAAAGTCTAGGAACTTTGTGTTGTCCTCCCAATTTTCTCTCAGATTTGAGCCAATCGTAAAATAAGTTTTTTCTCGACTGGTGAATTTTTGGAAAATCTAAGGTCATATTTTTATAGCGCTTTGCCTCGTAATCAGAATTGATTTGTTGCAGTACATTGTCTAGGTGTATCGAAAAATCCTCCAGGGATTTTGGCGCTTTTTTAAATTCAATCATCCACTCGTGAGCGCCTTTTTCTTTGCCCTCCATGAAAACTGGAGCTACGGTGTATTCTAAAATTTCTACTTTGCATTTTTGACAGGCAATTTGCAAGGCGTTTTCGGTATTTTCGATGATGAGTTCTTCCCCAAAGACATTGATGAAATGTTTGGTTCTCCCTGTGATTTTTATACGATGAGGTGACAAGGATGTAAACTTAATCGTATCGCCAATCAAATAACGCCACAAACCTGAATTGGTAGAAATCACAAGGGCGTAGTTGGTGTTTAATTGTACATTTTCTAACGAAATCGCCCTAGAATTTTCACCGTCAAATAGTTCCATTGGGATGAACTCATAAAAAATCCCATAATCGAGCATCAAAAGAAGTTCGTCTGAATTGTTTTGATCTTGAATGGCAAAAAAACCTTCAGAAGCATTGTAGGTTTCGCAGTATTTGAAGGATGCACTGGGAATTAATCTTTTGTATTGTTCTTTGTAAGGGGTGAAGTTGACACCGCCGTGGAAGTATACTTCCAAGTTAGGCCATACCTCTAGAATATTGTTTTTCCCCGTAGTTTCTAAAACCTTGTTCAGCAGAACGAGCATCCACGAAGGGACCCCTGCAAGGCTCGTGATATCTTTGTGAATTGTTTCCGCTACAATGGCATCCATTTTGGTTTCCCATTCAGTCATGAGCGCAATTTCTTGTTTGGGCGCGCTGCTGAAATCTGCCCAAAAAGGCATGTTCTCAATAATTATTGCCGATAAGTCACCAAAATAAGTATTGTTGTCTTCATAGATAGCACTGCTACCTCCTAAACGTAGGCTTTTTCCTGAGAACAAATCTGCTTCAGGATTGTTGTTAAAAAAGAGGCAAAGCATGTCTTTACCGGCATTGAAATGACAATAGGCAATCGCTTCGTCACTAACTGGGATAAATTTACTTTTGGAGTGTGTGGTGCCACTAGACTTTGCAAACCATTTGATTTGAGAAGGCCAGAAAACATTGTGTTCTCCTCTGCGGGTTCTTTCAAGCAAAGGTTCGATCGATTCGTATTTCTGAATGGGAACTGACTGCGCGAATTTGTCGTAGGTGTCAATGTTTTTAAAATCATATTTTTGGCCAATCTCTGTATTGCTTGCCGTTTTTAATAAATTGAGAAGCAATTCATTTTGAACTTCGATGGGATATTTTAGAAACAAGTCGAGTTGGTGTTTTCTTTTTTTAAGAAACCAAGAAAGAATTGAATTTACGAATAAAAAAGCCATATGAGTAATCTTATTTCAGCGTATATTTGTCTAGAGTAAAAACCATTTCTATCTTTAGGAAGTTCAATTTACTCATTTTATTTTGGCTGCCAAAAGAGTATCGTAGTTTCGACGACTGTTTGGCCTCATTTGCGAAAAGAGCAGTTTGAAAAAGATGATATACAAATCAAAACAAATCAAATGACGTATCAAGGAGTATTAAAAAAGATGCCGACAGAATTTTCTGAGACCATTCAATATTATTTGGAGATGGAGAATGATTTTTTAAATATGAATCAATTATTAGATCGTCAGCTTGAAATTTCTTTTGAAAATTATCAATGTTTGTCCTGTAGCAAGCAGAAAAAAATATTTAGACAGGGCTATTGTTACGACTGTTTTTACGAGCAGCCATCCGTTGGAGATTGGATTATGAAGCCAGAGTTAAGTCAAGCGCATTTGGGAATTGAAGACAGAGATTTGACTTATGAAAAATCCGTTCAATTACAGCCTCATATTGTTTATTTGGCCTTGTCGAGTGAAGTTAAGGTAGGGGTTACTAGGAAAACTCAAGTACCGACCCGATGGATCGATCAAGGTGCTAGCAAAGCCCTGGCCATTGTGGAAGTCCCCAACCGATATTTGGCAGGAATTACAGAGGTAGCTTTGAAAGCGTATGTAGCAGACAAAACGAGTTGGCAAAAAATGCTTAAAAATGACGTTACAGAGGCGGATTTAGTGTCTGAAATACATGCTCTAAAAGTGCATCTTCCGGTAGAAGTTCAGCCTTATTTCTTGGAAGGAAACGAAGAGGTCTACGAGCTAGAATACCCTGTAATTCAATTTCCTACAAAAGTTAAAAGCTTGAATTTGATAAAGGAACAATCTTACAAAGGAGTTCTAAAAGGTGTCAAAGGGCAGTACCTTATTTTTGAGGACGGGACTGTGTTCAATGTTCGGAACAATGAAGGTCTAGTCGTGTCTTTGGAGGTGAACTAAGCCTTTGGTTTGGAGAGCTCTAAAAACCGTTTGGTGGAATGTCTTTCTACCAGATTACTTTTGATGATTTTTGTAGCTACCTCACGATTGATGTCTTTGCTCTCTAATTTCTCAATCAACATTTTTGCCGCCGCTTCTCCCATCAGTTCTCCGTGTTGACTCATGGTTGTGAGAGTAGGTGTAGAATGTCTCGCCAAAACACCGTTAGAAAAGCCAATAACAGAAAAGTTTTCAGGGACTTTGAATCCTTTTTCTTGTGCGATTTTAAGCGCAGCAACCGCAGTTTTTTCATTGGTTGCAATGACACTATCAATATCGTTATTTTCGAACAAAGGACGGATAAGGGCTTCGTATTTTTTGTAATCTTCTTCAAAAATATTAAGAACAAGGTCTTTGTTAAAAGGGATTCCTAGCTTTTCCAACCCCTTCAAGTAGCCTCTGTAACGAGATTTTCCCGAATTCAGTTCGCTTGTAGAAGAAATAAAAGCAATGTTCTTAAAGCCAGTATTGGCCAAATGTTTTACGGTTTTTTTCGCAGCTTTGTAATCGTCGATAATCACTTTATCGCAAGCAACATTTTCCGCAACTCGATCAAACATGACAATGGGAGTTCCTTCTCTTATTGACATTTCGAAATGTTTGTAATTGTTTTTCAGCTCGGTTTCTTTCGCGATTGAAATGATAAATCCATCGATACTTCCGTTGGATAACATTTCCATGGTTTCTAATTCCTTGGTGTAGGATTCGTTTGATATACAAGTAATCACTTTGTAACCATTATCATTGGCAGCTTTTTCCACCCCTTTGAAAATTTGCGCAAAAAAATAGCTTAACATGTTTGGAATGACCATACCAATCGTTTTGGTACGTCTTTTTTTCAAACTCAGTGCATTGAAATTGGGTTTGTAATTCTTTTTCTTGGCATATTTTTGAATCTTTTCTTTTGTTTGATCACTGATTTCATAGCTGTCGTTCAATGCTTTTGACACGGTAGAAATTGAGACATTGAATTTACGAGCGATGTCTTTGATAGTTATTTTTTTCATAAAAAGAAAATTAGGCTTTCGTGCTGCGATGAACAAGTGAAACAAAAATAAGAATATTTTGCTCAAAAATGGTATTTAATGAATGCCTTGTTTTGTCATTGTGTTCAAAGAGAAGTTTTTTTGAACCTCATTGATCGGGGGTATTGAAATTAATTTTTTTCGGGTAACGAACTCATTTCGTATTTGTTGTGAATGTGAATGATTGCCAATCCAAAAAGGGTAGCTCCTACAATCAAAAAAGTGCTTGTGAGTCCACTTGCGCCAAAATACATGCGTAACAAAATTGTGGAAACGACAAATCCAGAGTTTCGAATGATTTTATGGAATTTATCCGTGTAGAAGAAGGAAATTAAAAGTAGAATTACATCCACTAAAATAAGTACTGTAAAAAATTCATCAAAGAATAAATTGTTTACAGCTTCAAAGCTATTCAATCCATTTGAATCAAAAGAAAACTCTGACAACCAATTAATAAGTGTGATGGAAGCCATGATGAAAAATACGGGTACCATAACCAAAGCAATCATTTTTTTCTGGCGAACAAATTGTTCAATTTTTGGATTGTTCTGTTCTAGCGGAGCCTTGCGTTTTCCTTCTTTTTGAAATTGATAGATGAGGTAGAAAAGAAGAATGGAGGCCAAAATATCATAGGTAAATTGCAAATCATCTTTTATTTCGAACCAGTTCGAGGAGAGCTCAATGACAGATAAATCTTTGAACAATTTTCGGATAATAATCAATGTGATGATTTCGTATTGTTTTGTGATATAGGTAGTAAAGGATCTTTGCAGATAATAGATGAGTAAATAGACTTCGTAGATAAGGATGAATGAAAACGGAGTGTAAATTGCAGAGATCGGATTTTTAAATAAGGCTGCATCTGACAGGAAGTGAATGATACTAAATTTAGATAAGTAAATTAAAATCAAGTGAATTGAAAATCCAGTTAGGGCGACATAGAGTGTCGTTTTTTCAATTTTCTTTTTTGTTTGCTCAGAGAGGAAAATCTGATAAAGGGTATGTATTGCATTCATGTGAATTCTATCTTGAATGTTTTCAATTAACTTCTGTATACCTTTAAATTAGGTAGTATGACCATTTTATAAGAGTTTGTGATGTGTTGACATCACTGCCTCGTATCAAAGTTAGGCATTTTTTTTTGCTTTGTGCTTTATGGCAAGAATGCCATTGTTTCATTGGGTTACAGCCCCCTTCGACACTAGGATGAATTAGAAAGAAGTATTTTTCTTGTGGAGATTTTTAGAAGTTCATTGGATTTTTAATCAAGGCTAAGTTCTTCCCCTTTTTTCAGGTGAAATTTTTTTCTAAAAAAGAAAACAATAAGGTACAACACCGGTGTGTCCAAAGCAGCTATCAAAACTTTGAATAAAAAGCCACTCAAAATAAGCTTTCCGAAAACGTTCCAAGGCAACACATTGAATAAGGACAGTAAGAGTACTACCACAAAAGTATCGATGAATTGCGAGGAAAAAGTAGAAAGGTTATTGCGCAGCCACAGATGGTTTCCTTTTGTTTTTTGTTTCCAAAAATGATATATCCGAATGTCGATAAACTGCGCAAACAAATAGGCAAGCATGGAGGCCAATACAGCCAATGGAGACAAGCCAAAAACTTTGGTATACAACAAGTTGTCAACAGGAGACCAAGCAGTTGCTGTGGTGTAATTTGCGACAAGAACAATAAGAATCGAAAAAATAGAGGCGAATATTCCTGTGACGACTATCTGATTTGCTTTTTTTTTACCATAGATCTCAGAAATAACATCCGTAATCAAAAAAGTGATGGGATAGGGCAGCAAACCAACCGAAAGTTCAAAAGGGAACCACCCAAAGGGATTCCAAAAAAAGAATTTTTGAAAAATAAGATTAGAAACGACCAAAGAAGTGACGAACAAGGCTGTTAGAATTAAATAGATCTGTGAAGCGAGAAGTTTCTCCTTTAGTAGCATGCGGTAGTTATTTGTTACGAAGATATTGAAATTATTTGGTAGCGTATCCTATTTTGAAACATCGATCAGATGCTTTCTATGCAGCTTTAAAGCCTTTCGGAACATACTTTGTCACCAAAAAAAAATGTTTATTTTTGCAACTCAATTTGAAAATTAGATAAGATGAAAGCATATGTTTTTCCTGGTCAAGGAGCCCAGTTTACAGGGATGGGACTTGATTTATACGAAGCGTCAGAATTGGCAAAAGAACTATTTCACAAAGCCAATGAGATTTTAGGATTTGATATTACAAAAATAATGTTCGAAGGTTCTGCAGACGATTTGAAACAAACCAACGTAACACAGCCTGCAATATTTTTGCATTCTGTTGTTTTGGCAAAAGTATTGGGCGACGATTTTAAGCCAGATATGGTTGCGGGACATTCATTGGGTGAATTGTCGGCGTTGGTCGCCAACGGAACTTTGCTTTTTGAAGATGGTTTAAGATTAGTAGCAAAAAGAGCCGATGCCATGCAAAAAGCATGTGAATTGCAGTCAGGAACTATGGCTGCAGTATTAGGACTGGAAGATGCAGTAGTAGAAGAAATTTGTAAAACTACAGAAGGAGATGTGGTCGCAGCAAACTACAATTGTCCAGGACAGTTGGTGATTTCAGGTGCTGTAGCAGCTGTGAAGGGTGCTTGTGAATTGGCTACTGAAAAAGGAGCAAGAAGAGCACTTTTATTGCCAGTTGGAGGAGCTTTTCATTCACCACTAATGGCACCGGCAAGAGAAGAATTGGCAGCAGCTATTGAAGCCACACAGTTTCATATGCCTTCCTGTCCAGTCTATCAAAATGTGGTGGCAAAAGCAGTTACAAATCCAGAAGAGATCAAAGAAAATTTGATCGCTCAATTGACTGGTGCAGTAAAATGGACTCAATGCGCACAGGCTATGATTTCCGATGGAGCCACAGAGGTTGTTGAAGTAGGTCCCGGGAAAGTATTGCAAGGACTGTTTGCCAAAATAGATAGATCTGTTGCGAGAAGTAGCGCAGCTATTTCATAAAAGATTTTTAGATAGAGTACATAAAAAGGAGAAGTTCGTTGGAACTTCTCCTTTTTTTATACTGTCAGATGAGAAGAACAAGCCTTCTTGTCAAACTAAAAATATATCTTTCAAGATTTTTTTTGAGCTTGTTGCCACTGCCAAGCAGATTTTAAGGCTGTTTCCAAAGAAATTTCTGTTTTCCAATTCAACTCTCTGTTTGCCATGCTGGTGTCTGCATACGCAGCAGTGACATCTCCCTCTCGCTTTCCTACAATCTTATAGTTCAACGGCTTTTTTGTTACTTTTTCAAAAGCTTTGATTACTTCCAATACGGAAGAACCTTTGCCTGTGCCAATATTGAAAACTTCGAAATTTTCTTTGTTTTTCTTTTCAATCAATCGACGTAAGGCAGCAGTATGTGCTTTTGCCAAATCAACGACATGGATATAATCTCGTATCGCAGTTCCATCTTCGGTTGGATAGTCATTTCCGAAAACAGACAATTCTTTTCGAATTCCTGCAGCAGTTTGCGTAATATATGGAATCAAATTCTGAGGAACACCTAGTGGTAATTCACCAATTTTTATACTCGGATGCGCTCCAATAGGATTGAAATAACGCAAAGCAATGGCATTCAAACCTACAGCTTTGCAAGTGTCTTTGATAATGATTTCGCCGGCTTGCTTGGAGTAGCCGTAAGGAGACTCTGCCGGTTTTATCGGTGCTTTTTCTGTGATAGGCAACTCATCAGCTTGTCCGTAAACAGTACAAGAAGAGCTGAAAATAAAATTACCAATACCACGTTCGGTCAATTCTTGCAATAGATACACCAAACTGTTCAAATTGTTTTGGTAATACGCCAACGGTTTTGAAACGCTTTCACCGACGGCTTTGTAGGCCGCAAAATGTATGACGCCGTCAATTGCGTGTTCGTTGAAAAAGGTGTTTACCTCTTTTTGATTTCTCAAATCAATATTGATAAAAATAGGTTGTATTCCTGTAATTGCCTTGATATTGTGCAATACCTCTAGCGTTGTATTCGATAGGTTGTCGATTATGACGACCTCATATCCTCTATTTTGAAGTTCAACAACCGTGTGAGATCCGATAAATCCCAATCCACCAGTAACCAATATTCTTGTCATAACTTAAGCATTTAAAAAATTTAGAATTGAGTGAATGATATGATCTTGCTGTGCTGTTTCTAATTCCGTATGCATTGGTAAGGAAATCACAGATCTTATCAATTGGTTGGTCACTTTGAAGTCGTTTTCATTGTATCTTGAATTCATGTACGCTTTTTGATTGTGCAAAGGTACGGGGTAATAAATGGCATTTGGAATGTTGTTTGCATTCAAATGCTCGTGCAAAGCGTTTCTATCAGCACCGATTATTTGAAGAGTGTATTGATGGAAAACATGTGTTGTAAAATCTGAGGTAGTGGGAGTAATGATTCGATCTGAATGTGCAAATCCAGCAGAATAATAAGCTGCTGCTTTCCTTCGAGTATCACAGTAGGAGTCTAGTAAGTCGAGTTTGATGCGTAAAATAGCAGCTTGAATACTGTCTAACCGCGAGTTTACGCCAATAACATCGTGGTAGTATTTTTTATACATACCATGGTTTACAATGCCTCGAATGGTCTGTGCTAAATCATCGTCATTCGTAAAAATAGCACCACCATCTCCATAGCAGCCTAAGTTTTTAGATGGGAAAAAAGAAGTGGTTCCGACTGTACCAATTGTTCCTGCTTTCTTTTTAGTGCCATCTCTAAAAGTATACTCAGCACCTATCGCCTGTGCGGTGTCTTCAATAACATACAAGTCATGTGCTTTGGCAACTTCTAAGATAGCTTCCATATTTGCGCACTGTCCAAATAAATGAACCGGAACAATGGCTTTGGTTTTTGAGGTGATGGCTCTCTTCAAAGCTTCTATATCCATGTTAAAAGAGGCGGAATCAACATCTACCAAAACGGGTGTCAGTTTTAAAAGAGCAATTACTTCCACGGTCGCAGCAAAGGTGAAGTCTACGGTGATAATTTCGTTACCTTGCTCCAAACCCAATGCCATCATAGAAATTTGCAATGCATCGGTTCCATTACCACAGGGAATTACGTGTTTGACATCCAGATAAGACTCTAAATCCTCTTGAAACCCTTTTACTTCTGGGCCATTTATAAATGCAGAAGATTCGATCACGTCAGTAATTGCTTTGTTGACCTTGTTTTGGATTTTTTCATATTGACCTTTCAAGTCAACCATTTGAAGCTTTTTCATGAGTTTCTGCTTTTCTGGGAATCACAAAAATACGGATTATCGAATTGTTATTATTAAGGATTTTCGACTATCTTTAGTTGTTCAACTTCCAGCCCAATATGAGAAACGTACGAACTAAAATTTTATTGAGTTTTGTGGGAACATGTCTCCTTCTTTTTTTTATTCTCTTTTCTCTCCAAAAGCCAAAATACAATGGTCACCAGTATCTCCCAGACATAGTAGAAAATGTGGATGTCTATTTTGACGAATTGGGCGTTCCTCATATCTATGCTTCTTCAAAGAAAGATGCTTACAGGGCGCTAGGGTATGTGCACGCACAAGATCGACTTTGGCAAATGGAGTTGCTTAGGCGTATTGCAGCAGGAAGGTTGTCTGAGCTTTTCGGGAAAAAAACCATAGCAGTGGATCGTTTTTTTAAGAGCTTGGGTATTGAAGAAGCAACTGAAGAAACCCTTGAGGGATTGACGAAAGATACGGAGTACTACCAATTAAGTCAAGCTTATTTGGGAGGCATCAATCAATTCATCAATGAAGGAACTACTCCTATCGAATATCACTTACTTGGCTTGGAAAAAGAGAATTTTCAATTGAAAGACGTGTACAATGTATTTGGATACATGGCTTTCAGTTTTGCGATGGCGCATAAGACCGATCCCCTGTTATCAGCGTTAAAAACAAAACTGGGTTTCAAATATCTGAAAGATTTGCCTATCGATTTGGATACTGTAGCTACCAGTATCCAAGGAAATGCTATTTTGGCGAGCACTTCAAGCGTCAGTGGTTCTCTTGCAGCAGTTTTTGAGAAAATTCCAGTCCCACTTTTTATCGGCAGCAATTCATGGGTGTTGGGTCCAAAAAAATCGATCAGCGGAAAAGTGCTTTTTGAAAATGACCCTCATATCGGTTTTGCGCAACCTTCCGTTTGGTATCAAGCGCATATCAAAACACCAAATTATGAAAATTACGGATTTTACTTGGGCTTGACTCCTTTTCCTCTCTTGGGACATAACCGAGATTATGCTTATGGAATTACGATGTTTGAAAATGACGATATCGATTTTTATTACGAAAAAGAATATCCTGAAAACAACGAAAAATACATTTACAAAGACACAGTAATGGACTTTTGTTATGTGGAAAAAAGAATCAAAGTAAAAGATGCGGAAGATGTTCAATTGCGTGTTAAAAAATCCATCCATGGTCCTATCTTAAATTCCGTTTTAGAAACGCGAACTTCGGAAAGGCCTCTTGCGATGAGTTGGATTTATACAAGGTTGGAAAATAAGTTACTCCAATTCTGTTACGGTATGTCACACGCGAATTCTTTGAAAGAATTTGAGCGTGCTGTTCGTTTGATTCATGCGCCTGGGTTGAATATTATGTATGGAGATGCTGAGGGTAATATAGCATGGTGGGCAGCAGCAAAACTTTACAATAGAAACATTGAAGCGAATCCAAAGTTTGTTTTAGACGGAACTTCTGGGATAGAGGACCAGTTGGATTTTGTAGAGTTTTCTGAAAATCCAAAAGCGATAAACCCAGAGAAAGGATATGTGTACTCTGCCAACAATCAGTCTTTTGCTCAGGTGAAGGAAAACGGAGTTCTTCTAAAAAAAGGATATCCAGGATATTATTTGCCTGAAGATAGAGCCAAACGAATTTTAAAGATACTTGACGCTAAAGAACAATTCACTGCAAAAGAAATGGAAGAAATGGCATTGGATGTGACTTCTAGTACCGCGCTTGCATTTTTGAAATACTTTGAGCTTGACAAAATTGAAAAAGCTTTGTTGACTCCAAATATGGGCAGAGCTGCAGGAGAATTGAAGAGATGGAAAGGCGATTTTGTAAAAGAATCTTTAGCGCCCACAATTTATTCTAAAATGGTTTATTTGTTTTTAGACAAAACGATGAAAGATGAAATAGGAACAGCTTACTTCAATCAATTTTTAAATACGCATTTGCAAAAGAGAGCAGTCAATTTTTTAATATCTAATGAGACCTCTATTTGGTGGGATGATATCGATACAGCGGAAATTGAAACTCGTGATGAAATTTTAAAAGCAGTTTTTTCTCAAGCGATTTCTGATTTAGAGGGACAATTGGGGAAAAATATTTCTGAGTGGAAATGGGGGAGGGTACACCAACTTGAACATAAGCATCCGATGGGAGAGGTGGCTGTTTTGAGAAAGTTTTTCAATATCGGCCCTTTTGAAGTTGATGGAGGCAATGAAGTATTGAACAATCTGCAATGTCAAATTGATTCCACAGGAGTTTATAATGTGAAAGGAGGAGCTTCGACAAGAAGAGTTATTGATTTTTCAGACATTGAAAATAGCCGTGCTATTTTACCGACAGGTCAATCAGGAAATCCATTTAGCAAACATTACAAAGATCAGGCGAAGAGATACGTCGAAGGGTTTTATGTGCCGATGCTTCTCAATGAGAAACATGTACGAAAGTTGAAGGATCATTTGGTGTTCAAAGCGCGGTAAATCCTCGTATTTTCTAATCAAAAAGATCAGAGGATAGGTAGCGGTCTCCGCGATCACAAATAATAGCAACTACGATACCGGACTCTAAAGAATTGGCAATTTTTACAGCGGTAGCAATGGAGCCTCCACTGCTCATACCTGCAAAAACACCTTCCTCTTTTGCAAGGCGTTTGGTCATAGCTCTCGCTTCTTTTTCGCTTACCTCTAAAACAGTATCTACTTTGGAGCGGTCAAATATTTTCGGCAAATATTCTTCTGGCCACTTTCGAATCCCTGGAATTTTAGATCCATCACTCGGATGGGCACCTACAATCTCGATGGCGGGGTTTTTTTCTTTCAAGTAGGTAGAAGTTCCCATAATGGTTCCTGTTGTTCCCATGGCAGCTACAAAATGCGTAATTTTTCCCTCAGTATCTCTCCATATTTCAGGTCCTGTAGTTTTGTAATGTGCCTTCCAATTGTCGTCATTAGCGAATTGATTGAGCATTACATAGCCTCCTTCTTCCACCCTTTTATCCGCGAAATCTCGAGAGCCAATGATGCCATCTTCGGCAGGGGTCAAAATTACTTTTGCGCCATAGGCCCGCATGGTTTGCGTGCGCTCTTTGGTTGAGTTTTCAGGCAATACCAATTCAATATCTATATTCAAAACCTGTGCGATCATTGCCAAGGCAATACCCGTATTTCCACTCGTGGCTTCAATTAATTTATCTCCTTTTTTGATAGCTCCACTTTCCAAAGCAGAAGCGATCATATTGTAGGCAGCTCTGTCTTTTACGCTTCCACCAGGATTGTTCCCTTCCAGCTTTAGTAATAATTTTACATTTTTATTGGGAACCAAATTTTGTGCTTCCACAAGAGGCGTATTTCCAATCAGGTCAACCAGCTTGTTAAATTTCATAGTTTCGCAGTTTTAAGTTACAAGTTGAGGTCGTTAGAATTCAAAACGACGTACTCAATTAGGCAACCGGTCTTTACTTTTTTTCTTTAATCCGGACCTCTGTCGTGGTCGTGTTCATGACGACTGAATTTTCAGGAACGGAACGTGTTATCCATGAGTTCCCTCCAACAATGCTGTTTTTTCCAATCGCAGTATCGCCACCGAGAATGGTCGCATTCGCATAAATGCATACTTTTTCTTCCACTGTAGGATGTCTTTTAGCATCTTTCATGTCTTTGCTGACACTCAGGGCACCTAAAGTAACTCCTTGGTATACTTTTACATATGGGTGAATAATTGTTGTTTCTCCGATGACAATTCCTGTAGCATGGTCAATAAAAAAAGGCGATGCAATCGTCGCTCCAGCATGTATGTCGGTTCCTGTAATACGATGTGCATATTCACTCATGAGTCTTGAGAAAAGCAACATATCTAATAGATACAATTCATGACTGAGACGGTAGATGGCAATGGCATAAAACCCGGGATAGGTCAAATAAACTTCTTCAATACTTTTAGAAGCGGGGTCGTTTTCTAGGATGTATTCCGCATCGTGATTGAGCATTTTCAGGATGGAAGGTAGTTTGGATACAAAATCTTCCCAAACAGCATCGCACAAGTCTTCAGGCTTATTGCAAGCGATGGTGGCAATTTCTTTGAATTGCTTTTCGAGCTCGTCAATACTTTTTGCGAGTTCGGCATTACTATCGAACAAGGTGTAAAACAGTTTTTCAGTAAATTTTTCTGTTTTTGTTTTGATTCCATAATTGATCGATTTGTGCTTTTTTAAGGAACCAATATTTTGGATAATCAGATCTTTTGTCATGATTATAGTGTTGTAATGTTAATGAAAAAATTGAAATAAAAGTACGGTATTTTTAGAGACAGCAGTAACAATCCAACAAAGAAAATTTGTGAAGTAAGAAACGACTCTGTTTTGTGATGCTTTGATTCATTTTTCAAATGTCTAAAAATAGAATGTAAAACAAAGGTACTATTTTTTATTTTTTACAATCTTTGAGGAAAGAAATTCGTTTCTAAATAAAAAAAGCCTCTCTGAAATTTTAGAGAGGCTTTTTGAATATATAGCGTAAGAGCTTAGGCTTTTATATTGCATTTTTCCATGAGGATATGCAAATCTTCGTCGTTGATTTCTTTTTTTGTGTCTGCAAATTTCAAGAATTCTGGATAGGTTGCATCTAGCTCTAGCTTTGTCAACTCATATCCGTTGTTCTTCAATCGGTATGCCAAGGCAGCTCTTCCGCTTCTTGCGGTCAACACGATAGAAGATTCGTTTACTCCTACATCTGCGGGGTCCATGATTTCATATGTCTCCCGGTTTTTGATGACACCGTCTTGGTGAATTCCCGAACTGTGTGCAAAAGCGTTGTCTCCAACTACCGCTTTGTTTGGTTGCACATACATTCCCATATGTTCTTGAACCATTTGACTTGTGCTAAAGAGCAATCGAGAATTTACATTGGTGTGCAATCCTAAGTCGGGGTGTTGTTTGAAAATCATGACAACTTCTTCCAAAGCAGTGTTTCCTGCACGTTCTCCAATTCCGTTGATGGTACATTCAATTTGTCTAGCGCCATTAATAGCACCTGCTACTGCGTTTGCTGTAGCCAATCCTAAATCGTTGTGACAGTGACATGAAAGGATGACATTTTCAATCCCTTTTACGTTTTCTTTTAAATACTTGATTTTTGCGCCGTATTCTTCTGGTAAACAATAACCTGTTGTATCCGGAATGTTCAATACAGTCGCACCTGATTTTATGACAGCTTCACAAACACGTGCTAGGTATTCGTTGTCTGTTCTACCAGCATCTTCTGCATAAAATTCGATATCCTCCACAAAACCTTTTGCGTATTTGACTGCTGCTTGTGCACGTTCAATAATCTTCTCTGGCGTGGAATTGAATTTGAATTTGATGTGTGATTCTGAGGTTCCAATACCCGTGTGAATTCTGGGTGTTTTTGCGTATTTTAAAGCTTCTGCAGCGACTTTGATGTCATTTTCATGAGCTCTTGTCAAACCACAAACAGTGGCGTTTTTTACGAGTTTCGAAATTTCCTCTACCGATTGAAAATCTCCTGGACTGGAAACAGGAAAACCTGCTTCGATGATGTCAACTCCCAAAAGATCCAAACGTTCTGCAATGACTAATTTTTGACCGGTATTTAGTTTACAACCAGGAACTTGCTCTCCATCTCTAAGGGTTGTGTCAAAAATTTGAATTGTATTATCACTCATCTTTAGATCTATTTATCACATTCGAAAATCAAAAATAAGATTTCGATTGTTTTGTTTTCTTCTTTTGGAGAAAAGTTTTACTATATCAAACTCGATCGGTAAAGGTTTAAAAGGCTATATAACAGTATTTTAAGTCTTATCATGTTACGATGGCTATATCATTTATTAAATTTTCGAGGTATCGGTTTTTCAAGCAGTGCGTATCTAAACAGGGAATCTGTAAAAAAGGAACATAAAAATTGCTATTTTTACTCCTTCTAACTTAAAAAAAGAAAATGCCAGTCGAGCAAAAAGATGCGTTGTTTACTTTGATAAAGTCTCTTTCGAAATCTGAAAAGAGACAATTCAAATTGTATGTAGGAAGACTTGGAGGGAATGCCGATGCCAATTTTATGTCCTTGTTCAATCTGTTAGACAAGGTAAGTGCCTACAATGAGCAGTTGGTTTTGAAAAAAACCAATATTAAAAAGCAACAAATATCCAATACGAAGGCCCACCTATACAAACAAATACTGGTGAGTTTGAGACTAAGTCCCATTCATCAAAATACGCGAACACATCTGCGTGAGCAATTTGATTTTGCTACTATTTTGTACAACAAGGGTTTGTACAAGCAGAGTTTGAAAATTCTTGAAAAAGCAAAAGTTTTAGCGATTGAGAAGGAAGAGTACACTTTAGCGCACGAATTGATAGAATTGGAAAAAGTCATTGAATCACAATACATTACCCGGAGTATGAGTGATCGCGCAGATGTCTTGGCTGTTGAAGCGAAGAACATCAGTCAAAAAAATGTGGCATTGAGTAAGTTGTCGAATCTTTCTTTACAATTGTACAGCTGGTTTTTGAAATATGGCTATGTTCGAAGTGACAAAGACTACAATATTGTGAATGATTATTACGAGGCTCGATTGCCAAAGTATGATTTTGCGAGTCTCGGATTCACAGGGAAAATGTTTTTGTTTCAATCGAAGCTCTGGTACGGTTTTATCACACAAGATTTTTTGTCATGCTATCGTTATTCCCAAAAACTAGTAGCGCTTTTTGACGAGTATGCTGATATGAAACAATTGCATCCTGTATTTTATCTAAAAGCTGTCAATTATTCTTTGGAGTCCTTGTTTTATTTGCAGCAAACCTATAAGTTCAACGAAACACTTATTTCCTTAGAAGATTCTATCGAATACCAACGCTTTTTTGTAAATGAGAATACACAGCTGCTGTCAAATCTTTATTTGTACCAGCACAAAATAAATTTATACTATTTAGAAGGCGAGTTTAAAAAAGGAACTTCATTTGTTCCGGAAATTTTAGAGCAAATTTCGGCTTTTGGAAAAAAAATAGACCAACACCATGTCATGCTGTTTTATTATAAAATAGGCTGTCTATACTTCGGTGCTAGTGATTATGAAAAATGTATTTTTTATCTGAATAAAATCATTCAAAACAAAGACTTAAAAATGCGAGAAGACTTGCTGTGTTACACTCGGGTTTTGAATTTAGTAGCACATTATGAATCTGGTTTGGATGAAAACATTGACGAATTGGTAAAATCGACCTATAAGTTTTTACTAAAAATGGATAACCTCTACGACGTTCAGCGTAAAATGATCAAGTTTTTGAGAAATCTTTCAGAGTTGTATCCACATGAATTGAAAGAAGCTTTTCGCAAACTGCATGCAGAATTAAAAGAGTTTGAGAATCATCCGTATGAAAAAAGAGCTTTTTTATATTTGGACATCATATCGTGGCTCGAATCGAATATCCAGGCTGTGCCTGTTGAGGAAGTTGTGAAACGAAAGATGAATTCCATTAGATAGTCGATTTTTGAATCGCTGAATAAGTATGTGCTAGAAGATGAACAAAAAATATGCCTATCTCATAAAAATTCAATACCTCGGATTTCGTTACCACGGTTGGCAAGTGCAGCCGCAGGTCAAAACGGTTCAGAAGATGGTAGAACGTACACTAGCCTTTGTGTTGAAACACTCCAATTTTAAAATTTTAGGAGCCAGTAGAACGGATATGATGGTTTCCGCGAATGCTGCCGCATTTGAATTGTTTTTAGAAGAAGAGTTGGAAGTTAAATCCTTTCTTGGACAGTTCAATAAAAGCTTGCCAAATGATATACGAGCCTTGACCATTGAAAAAGCAGGGGCTAATTTCAATATCATTCAAGATAGCAAAAGGAAAGAATATCGTTACTTGTTTTCTTATGGTGAAAAAACACACCCTTTTTGTGCTCCATATCTGACAGGTGTCCAAGAGAATTTAGACATCTCTCTGATGCAGAAAGGAGCAAAACTATTTGAGGGTCGGCACAATTTTCAGAGGTATGCCTACAAGCCTTCTGAAAAAACAGTTTTTGAAAGGGAAATTTTTCTTTCTGAAATTACAGAAAATACCGAGCTAACTGCTAGTTTTTTTCCGGAAAAGACCTATGTACTCAAAGTACAAGGCAATGGTTTTTTACGTTATCAAATTCGTTTGATGATGGGCGTGCTATTTCAATTAGGGAAAGGGGAGATTGAGCTGAATTTCATTGATGATACATTGAGAAAACCAAGTTCGGAAACGCTGAAAGAACTAGCTCCTGCCTCAGGATTGTCTCTGCATAGCTTGGATTTTGAAAAGTAGTAAATTACTTTCTTGAATTCAAGACCTGTTCTAAAACAATTTCTACCCCGTTTTCATCGTTGCTTTTGGTTTCGAAATGGGCCACTTTTTTTACATTCGGGTGCGCGTTTGCCATTGCATAACTGAATTTAGCTTCGGTCAACATTTTTAGGTCGTTGTTGTAATCTCCGAAAACCATGGTTTCTTCTTTGGAAACTCCTAATTTTTTTTGAAGAATTGTCAAAGCTTTTCCTTTGTTCGCGTTGTGGTGTGAGATATCGAGCCAATTTTTCCCTGAAATCAATATTTGAAAATCTTTGGGCAGGTTTTTTAGCAAGGGTAAAATGTATGTTTCGGAGCATTCTTTGTGGTATACCGCAATTTTAAAAATAGTGTCATCTGTAATTTTTGTCAAATCTTCTACCACCTGAAAACAGCTGTAAAATTGACTAAAAGTTGTGATGAAATTTTCATCATTAGACTCGACATATGCCGCTTTTTTACCACACAGAACGATGTAGGGATTTTCCAATTCTCTTAGGAGCTGAATGGGTATGTTTATTTGATTTTTAGGAAGGTCAAAAACAAACAAATTTTCCTTCCCATATTTCCCAAATCCTCCGTTCTCAGAAATGATCGTGATGTCATTTTGAATGGTGTTCAATTTTTCAACAATACTTTGGTATTGACGTCCACTCGCAGCTGCAAAGTGAATATTTTTTTTTTGAAGTTTTCGGAACAATTCAAAAAAATAATCGCTTACGGTGTGATTTGAGTCTAGCAAAGTGCCGTCCATGTCACTAACAATCAATTTTATTTTCGAAAAATCCATAAGTTTTTGTGTAAATGTAAGGCGTTTTTGTAGAGTTTACAGCTCCTTCTCACTGTTTATTTCATATGGCGTAAAATAGATTTCAAAACAACCTCTATGATAGAAAGGAAAATGCAGACTTCCCTATTTCAAATACGTGTTTTATAATTAATCCGTATCTTTGTAGCCATGATAAAAGTTATTTCAAATAAAACTAACAGAAATACTCGATTTTTCGAGCGCTTTCGCTGTATGTGCTAATTTCTTTTTTAGCAGAATAAAAACAGCAAAAGAACAATTCCAAGTTTTATTTATATTTTTTATCCAAATCAAAATGCCTAGCCTTTCGCGTTTTTTTAACAACAAATTTCAGCCTATCTTTGCTACTGATTTCGTAGCCGTTCTACTTCGTTTCAGAGAGCGCCCTTTGGGGCTTTGGATAGAATGATTGAAGAATACAGTCGCCTAAAAAAAGGCAAAAGAATAGAATAATTACGATAAAATAGGAACATTGAGAATAGTAACGACAAACAGTTCACATAGCAAATATGCAGATGCCATTTGCAAAACCATTGAAGATTCCGCCAAAGACAGGGGAACAGGGATTGCAAAGAGGTCACCAGAATACATCGTTTCCAAAATTGAAAGTGGGAATGCGGTCATCGCTTTAGAAGGGGATAAATTTGCAGGATTCTGTTATATAGAAACATGGAGTAACAAAACCTACGTAGTGCATTCTGGTTTGATAGTACATCCCGATTTTAGAAAATTAGGGCTGGCAAAAAAAATCAAGAAAAAAATATTTGAGCATTCCAAAGTGAAATTTCCAAACGCAAAAATATTTGGAATTACCACAGGTTTGGCCGTGATGAAAATAAACGCCGATTTGGGATACAAGCCCGTGACGTTCTCAGAGTTGACAGATGATGACGCTTTTTGGAATGGTTGTAAAGCTTGTCGAAATTATGATATTCTTGAAAGAAACGATCGAAAAATGTGTCTGTGTACGGGAATGTTGCACGACCCAAAGGCGGTATCTGAAGAGAATATATTTAATAAAAAAGTCTTGACAAGATTGAAAAAAATCAAACAAGCACTGTTCTTAAAAAAGAAAAATAACCAGTAAAGCCCGGACACTGAGCAAAGGGAGAAAAGAAAATAAAGATGAAAAAAGTAGTATTAGCTTATAGTGGAGGATTAGACACATCGTACTGTGTAAAATATCTGATCAATGAATTGAAATTAGAAGTACATAGTATTTTGGTCAATACCGGTGGGTTTTCTGAAGAGGAATTGAAAGTCGTTGAACAAAAAGCGTACGAAATGGGTGTTACTTCTCATACGAGTAAAAATATTTTAGAGGATTACTATACAAAAGCCATAAAATACATGGTTTTTGGGAACGTTTTGAAAAACAACACCTATCCACTTTCGGTAAGTGCAGAGCGTGTTTTTCAGTCGATTGAAGTTGTGAAATTTGCAAAGACTCTTGATGCAACCTATATTGCGCACGGGAGTACAGGTGCTGGAAATGACCAAGTTCGTTTTGACATGATTTTTCAAACCATTGCCCCAGAAATAGAAATCATTACACCAATTCGCGATTTGAAATTGTCACGTCAAACAGAAATTGACTATTTGGTGAAACATGGTGTGGATATGAACTGGGAAAAATCGAAATATTCTATAAACAAGGGTATTTGGGGTACTTCAGTTGGAGGTGTGGAAACACTTTCTTCACAAAAGACATTGCCAGAAACGGCTTATCCTAGTCAGTTGAAAAGAAACGATGAAGCCGAAGTGACCCTTACATTTGAAAAGGGAGAATTTGTGGCATTCAATGGTGAAAAAGACACTCCAGTAAATAATATTTTGAAATTGGAAGCGATTGCCTCTGAATTTGCGATTGGTAGAGATACGCATGTGGGAGATACTATTGTAGGAATCAAAGGACGTGTAGGTTTTGAAGCAGCGGCAGCAACGGTGATTATCAAAGCGCATCATTTGTTAGAAAAACATACGTTGTCCAAAGCACAACAACTAATAAAAGAGCCTTTGGCCAATACCTATGGAACCTATTTTCATGATGGGCAATATTTGGAGCCTTTGATGCGGAATATTGAAAAATTCTTAGAAGACTCACAAAAAACAGTAAATGGCGATGTGTTTGTGACGCTGCGTCCCTATCACTTCATGGTTACTGGAATTGATTCTAAATTTGATTTGATGGCTTCAGGATTTGCGGATTATGGAGAAGAAAACAATGCATGGAGTGCAGAGGATGCCAAAGGATTTATTAAAATTTATGGGATGCAAAATAAAATTTTCTACCACGTAAACAAAGATTTGTTAGACGCCTAAATATGTCGTGGACGTGAAGTTATTCGTTATGAGATTTGTAATTGCTACAAGCCAAGAGGTAGTGGCCAAAAGTTAAAAAAGATGATAAAAGCAGGAATAGTAGGAGGAGCAGGGTATACTGCAGGGGAACTGATTAGATTGATTTTGAATCACGCAAAAGTGACTTTGGATTTTGTGTACAGTACTTCTAATGCAGGAAATAAGTTGTATGCTGTACATGCCGATTTGTTAGGTGATACAGAACAATCCTTTACCAGCAATATCAATCCAGAAGTGGATGTGTTATTTTTGTGTTTGGGTCATGGGAATTCGACAGCTTTTTTAGAAAAAAACACTTTTTCGACCCATACAAAAATTGTGGATTTGTCAAACGACTTTCGATTGAACGCTGACATGATTTTTCAAGGGAAGGAGTTTGTATATGGTTTGCCAGAAGTTTCGAAAGAAGCTATCAAAAAAGCAAATTATATTGCCAACCCAGGTTGTTTTGCCACCTGTATCCAGTTTGGTTTGTTGCCTTTGGCAAAAGCCAAAAAACTAGAAAATGACATTCATATCAATGCAACAACGGGAGCTACCGGAGCCGGTGTTTCCCCTTCAGGAACGTCGCATTTCCCATGGAGAGACAATAATTTTTCGGTGTACAAACCTTTTACTCATCAGCATTTGGGAGAAATAGGAGAAACTTTGGAAACATTGCAAGGTAATACCCCAGGAAATTTGTTGTTCATACCCAATAGAGGAAATTTCAGTCGTGGAATTTTTGCTTCAATTTATACGAAATTCGAAGGATCTTTAGAAGAGGCAAAAGCTTTGTATCAACATTTTTACGCAGGAGCCCCGTTTGTACACCTTACCGATGCACCTGTCAATATGAAACAAGTTGTCAATACAAACAAATGTGCAATCTCGTTGGTAAAGCACGGTGATCAACTGCTGATTTATTCAGCCATTGACAACCTGCTAAAAGGTGCTTCAGGGCAAGCTATTCAAAATATGAATTTGATGTTTGGTTATGAAGAAACAGAAGGCTTGCATTTGAAAGGAACAGGTTTTTAGAATAAAAATAAAGTCAGAAACAGTACGCAATACCAAAAGAACATGAAACTATTCGACGTATACCCATTGTACAACGTAACTCCAGTAAAGGCGGAGGGCTGTTATGTTTGGGATGATCAAAACGAAAAATATTTAGATTTGTACGGTGGACATGCTGTCATTTCCATTGGACATACGCATCCACATTTCAAAGCGGCGATTGAAGAGCAGCTCAATAATATTGCATTTTATTCAAATGCTATCCAAAATCCTTTGCAGCAAGAATTGTCGGATAAATTAGGGGCGCTTTCAGGATGTGGAAATGACTTTGAGTTGTTTTTATGCTCTACTGGAGCAGAAGCGAATGAGAATGCGATTAAGGTCGCTTCTTTTTACAACAAAAAGTCAAGAGTTATCGCTTTCAAAAATGGCTTTCATGGACGTACATCTGCGGCCGTTTCTGTCACAGATAACAAAAAAATTATTGCACCTGTCAACGCACACAATCCAGTAACTATCCTGCCTTTAAACGATGCAGAAGCAGTAAGAAAAGAGATTGAAAAAGGAGATGTGACGGCTGTTATTGTAGAACCAATTCAAGGAGTGGGAGGTTTGGATGAGCCTACCACTGAATTTCTAAAAGAAATAAGAAGAATCACAGAAGAGAAAAACGTGTGTCTCATCTTAGACGAAGTACAAACTGGTTTTGGAAGAAGCGGGAAGTTTTTTGCACACCAGTTTCATGGAATCAAAGCAGATATTATTCCGATGGCAAAAGGAATGGGGAATGGTTTCCCAATAGGTGGGGTCCTCATTTCGAAACATATTGAATCTTGGCACGGAATGTTGGGAACAACTTTTGGAGGTTCTCATTTGGCGTGTGCAGCTGGAATAGCTGTATTGGATGTCATTCGAAAGGAGAATTTGATGGACAATGTCGTTGAAATTTCTGAATATTTTAAGAAGGAAGTTGCAAACTTGCCAGGAGTTAAAAAAGTCAAAGGAAAAGGTTTGATGCTAGGATTGGAATTTGATTTTGAAGTGGGAGACCTGCGTAAAAAATTGATTTACGACGAAAAAATATTCACAGGAGGTGCGATGAATAAAAAATTACTAAGAATATTACCTCCGTTAAATGTGACCAAACAAGACATTGATTTGTTTGTACAAGCATTGAAAAAAACAATTTAGGGAAAGACAAAAGCTTTACAAACAGCTAACTGTTATAAAAGCAGTCCGTATTTTACAATTCTAATATAAGATGAAACACTATTTAGCCATCAAAGATCTGCCAAGTATCAAAGCAACGGTATCGGAAGCAATTGAGTTGAAGAAAAATCCTTTGCAGTACCAGCATTTAGGAAAAAACAAAACCATTGGTTTGCTTTTCTTTAACAATAGCTTGCGTACCCGTTTGAGTACACAAAAAGCAGCCCTGAATTTAGGAATGGAACCCATCGTGATGAATTTTGGTGCCGAAGGATGGCAGCTAGAATTTGAAGATGGCCGTATCATGGACCAAGGAAAATCCGAACATGTCAAAGAAGCTGCACAGGTTATTTCTCAATATTGTGACGTGATTGCAATCAGAGCCTTTGCAGGATTGGAGGACAAACAAAAAGACGAAGCGGAACAAGTTTTGTCTGCTTTTGTCAAGCATGCATCGGTGCCAATTTTAAATATGGAATCGTCTGTTGGACATCCGTTGCAAGCCTTGGCGGATGCGATTACTATTGAAGAGCACAAGCCTTCCAAAGAGAAACTGAAAGTAGTACTCTCATGGGCACCGCACCCTCGTGCTTTGCCACACGCTGTTGGGAATTCTTTTGCTGAAATGGCTTTGGCGCATGAGGATGATTTTGAATTTGTGATCACCCATCCAAAAGGATACGAACTCGATCCAAAGAAAACCAAAGGAGCCATCCTAGAATACGATCAAAAGAGGGCTTTTGAAGGAGCAGACATTATTTACACAAAAAATTGGTCTTCTTACAAAGATTATGGAAAGGTAGCTTGTAAGGACAGTTCTTGGACGGTTGACAAAGAAAAAATGGCTGTTACCAACGACGCAAAATTCATGCATTGTTTGCCCGTGCGTAGAAATGTAGTGGTAGCGGATGAGGTGATCGATTCTGAAAATTCAATTGTGATAGCACAAGCCAACAACAGAACTTATTCCGCACAAATAGTTTTGAAGAAAATTTTAGATGCATTGTCCTAAATTTTAGCAAAAGAGGTATAGTCAGATATGAATCGAATAGAAAAGGGAATCTAAATCTAGAATAACAAAGAGTTGAACATAGAAAAATGGAAAGACTAACAATTGTCAAAGTAGGGGGAAATGTCATCAACGATGCGAAAGCATTGGAGGAATTCTTAGTGGATTTTGCTGCCTTGAAAGGTCATAAAATACTTGTACACGGAGGAGGAAAACGGGCCACGAAATTGGCAGAAGACCTAGGGTTGGAGGCCACCATGATCAATGGCCGTCGCGTGACAGATAGCGCCACCTTGGAAATTGTTACCATGGTATATGCTGGCTTGCTTAATAAAAATATCACAGCTTCTTTGCAAAAATTCAATTGCAATGCTTTGGGGCTTTCTGGTGCAGATGGAGATTCCATACAAGCGCATAAAAGAAAAGTAACCGACGTTGATTACGGTTATGCTGGAGATGTAGATGGGATCAATGCAGAAAATATCTCTACTTTCATCGAAGGTCAAATGACCCCTGTTTTTTGTGCCATTACACATGACACTCAGGGTCAATTGTTAAATACCAATGCAGATACTATAGCGAGTACAATTGCAGTTGGAATGTCAGCCTTGTACCAAGTCTCTTTGATATATACTTTTGAGAAAAATGGAGTATTGCGATCCATAGAAGATGAGAATTCTGTGATAACCGATATCGATTTGAATAAATACGATGGGTTGAAAAAAGAAGGTGTCATTGCCGATGGCATGTTGCCAAAAATGGAAAATTGTTTTGACGCCCTAAAGAAAGGAGTTTCAGAAGTGATTGTAGGAAATCCGACAGTTATAAAAAATAAAGAACAACTTTTTACAACTTTGAGGTTGTAATTAGTTGTCAGGAAGTGCTTGATTCTACAAAGATTTAGTCCATTTCGTTGTAGGAGTCTATTCGATTTATAGCAATAAAGAAAATTTATCGAGCAAAGTTTAAAGGAGAAAACCATGATAGCCACATTACAAAAAGAAGCTATTGAGCTTTTAAAAACACTTATTGAAACACAATCTTTTTCCAAAGAGGAGCAGCTTACAGCTGATTTATTGTCTCTTTGGTTCGAGAAAAAAGGGATTCCTGTAAGAAGAAATTTGAACAATGTTTGGGCAGTAAACAAATATTTTGATGACAGCAAACCGACCATTCTTCTGAATTCACATCACGACACGGTGAAACCCAATATAGCCTATACAAGAAATCCTTTTGAAGCAAAGGAGGAAGAAGGCAAGCTGTTTGGTTTGGGTTCGAACGATGCAGGAGGTTGTTTGGTAGGCTTGATTGCCGCTTTTGTATATTTCTATGAAAAGGAAAATTTAAATTACAATTTTGTCATTGCTGCGACTGCTGAAGAAGAGATTTCGGGAGAAAATGGCATTGCCTACATGCAACCTATTTTACCAGCAATTGACTTTGCCATTGTAGGAGAGCCAACTTTGTTAGATTTGGCAATCGCTGAAAAAGGATTGGTTGTATTTGACGGCATAGTTTTGGGAACTCCTGGACATGCTGCACATATAAAAAATGAAGACAATCCAATTTTCAAAGCATTGAAAGATTTGGAATGGTTTCAAAATTACCAATTTCCAAAAGTTTCGGAAGCTTTGGGAGAAGTGAAAATGACGGTTTCTCAAATCAATGCAGGGAAACAACACAATGTGGTTCCTGCAGCATTGAATTTTGTGGTAGACTGCCGGGTAACGGATGCTTACACAAACGAAGAAATTGCAGAGATTATTATGAAACAAACCGAGTGCGATGTCAAACCGCGTTCTCTTCGATTGAATTCTTCATCTATAGATCCAAACCATGAGATTGTCAAAGCAGGATTGAAGTTTGGAAAAAAAACTTATGGGTCACCAACGCTTTCCGATCAATGTAGGTTGACATGCCCATCATTGAAATTAGGCCCAGGAGATTCTTTGCGGTCTCATTCAGCAGATGAATTCATCTACCTGCAAGAGGTGAAAGATGGAGTGCAATTTTACATCGAATTGTTAGAGGAAGTGGTTTGAGTCATTTGAATAGAAGCCTTTATATAGAGGCTTTTTCGAGCTATAAATAAATACTATCTTTGGTTTTTCAATTGAAAAGATAGCATATTGAACAGAAAAATATACAAGAAATGAAACTTTGGGACAAAGGCTATGCCACAGATAAAAAAATAGATTTATTTACAGTTGGTAATGATCGAGAACTGGATTTGCAGTTGGCAAAATATGATGTATTGGGCAATATCGCTCAAACAAAAATGTTGAATTCAATTGGAACGATTTCTGATGAAGAGTTGGACGGTTTGGTCATTGAGTTGAATGCAATTTTAAAAACAATAGAAGAAGGGACTTTTACGATTGAAGATTCGTTTGAAGACGTGCATTCGAAGGTAGAATGGCTATTGACAGAAAAACTAGGGGATGCAGGAAAAAAAATTCATACGGCACGGTCTCGAAACGATCAAGTTCTTTTAGATGTTCACTTGTATGCAAAGGATTCGATTTTGGAAATGAAAGAATGGGTGAAAAAATTATTTGATTTGTTGCTAGATTTGGCGGATAAATACAAAAATCATTTGTTGCCAGGATACACACATTTGCAAGTGGCGATGCCTTCTTCTTTTGGGATGTGGTTTTCAGCTTATGCCGAGAGTCTTATTGACGATGTATATTTTTTAGACGCCGCTTATAAAATTGCAGATCAAAATCCATTGGGTTCTGCAGCGGGCTATGGAAGTTCCTTTCCCATAGACAGAGAAATGACAACAGAATTACTAGGTTTTGATACTTTGAAAGTCAATTCAGTTGCTGCTCAAATGGGGCGTGGAAAATTAGAAAAATCGATTTCATTTGCCATGGCAAGTTTGTCAGCCACACTTTCTAAAATGAGTATGGATATTTGTTTGTACATGAGTCAGAATTTCGGTTTTGTTTCTTTTCCCGATGAATTGACCACGGGTTCAAGTATTATGCCGCATAAAAAAAATCCAGATGTGTTTGAGCTGATTCGAGGAAAGTGCAATAAGTTGCAAGCATTGCCTTATGAATTGACTTTGATCACTAATAACTTACCTAGTGGATATCACCGTGATTTACAACTGGTAAAAGAAGGTTTGATCCCTTCTGTATCTACGTTGAAGTCTTGTTTGGACATGATGGTATTTTCTATAGAGAATATCCGTATTACTGAGAATATCGTAGCGGACGACAAGTACAAATATATTTTCAGTGTGGAAGAAGTAAACACCATGGTTCAATCAGGGACTCCTTTCAGGGATGCGTACAAAGTTGTAGGGGAGAAAATTCAAAAAGGAGAATTCAAACCAAGTTTGAAAGTAAATCATACTCACATCGGTTCTGTTGGAAACTTAGGATTGGATAGAATCAAAGCAAAAATGGAGAGTTTATTTGCTTCGAAAATCTTTTAAAAATAAATAACTGTTACGTTTGTTGGTATAACTGGTCATATTTTTTTGATAAAATATGGTTAATTTCAAAAATTCATAAGTTTTCCTAAATCTGAATTGAAATGATCTATATCAACACAATCGGTGCTTTCCAAACTGTACTTTTCTCATGGTTTATCTACAAGCACAGCAATCAAAATTTGCTAAACAAATTATTGGCATTGTTGCTACTACTTTTAGGAGTCATCTTATTGGGGAATAGCTTGGTTCTATCCGGTGTTCTGAACGGGCGTCTAAACGCACTTTTTTTTATAAGCCAAGGTGCCAGTCTTTTTCTTGCTCCTGTAATCTATTATTATATCAATTTGATATCTGGGAAAAAGATTACAATTTTGAATCCATTGTTTTTGCTGAGCTCATTTGTTTTGTTATATGTGTTGTTTCAAGGATATTCCTATTTGAATCTTCCGCAAGTAGCCAAACAAAAATACATTGCCGATCTGCAGAGTGAAATGAATTTCCCAGAACAAATGTTTCTTTTTTATTGTTGGCGTGTAGGACTACAGCAGCTTTACTTTTCGTTCTTATGGATTCAAGTTCGTAAGGTTAGAAAAGTCTTGAAAAATGTGTTTTCTACCAGAAGTCGAACAAGGAATGATTTTGCTTTTAAATTTGTCTCGTTTGTGTGGATGTTGAATTTGGTTTTCATGATTTTTTTGTTCGTGCTTCCAACTTCTCAGATTCAATTTCTTGTATTCCCTTCGAAAGCAATGATTGCATTTAGCATTCTTTTGTTCTTTACATTGGAACAAAAGGCATTGTTTGATAAAAAAAGTTATCAATCTTATTTGATAGATATGAAACTTCTTAAAAAGGCAGTACCTACATCAGAAATTCATGAAAATCCCAAATTAGCAATGGATGAGATATATGAGAAACTTAGAGAAGAAAAGTTGTATTTAAATCCTGCTATCACCATTTTTGATTTGGCGAAAGAACTCAATTGCAATCACCGCACCTTGTCAATGGTTATCAATACCAAGCTCAATAAATCCTTCTTGACTATGATAAACGAGCTAAGAGTAGAGGAGGCAAAAAAGAAGTTGACGCACAATTCCAAAAAATTAACAATGGAAGGAATAGGATTGGAGTCTGGTTTTAATAGCAGAGCCTCTTTTTACAGAGTGTTTAAAAAAGTGACGCGCCAAACACCTTCTGATTATCTTTCAACAGAGTAATTTTGGCTAACTTTTGTCTCAATAAACGTTTTATCACTTGAGACATCTTTAGTCATAAGTTGCTGAAATAAAGCAGATAGTCTAGCAAATAAGTCTCAATTCCTGTATTGAGACACTTTTTATTTTTTATCTACAAGACTCTCTACTACATTTGTCAAGAGCAAATTAAATTTATGAAAAAGAAATTTGTCATACCTATAAAATAGAGTAAATAGACTATCGGATTGTTGGTTATAGTGATTGAAAGATGTTTTTTAGGGAAAATGTTTTTTAATATTGAAGTAAAGGTCTTGGTCTGTTTCTCTGGTATGAAATAATAAATTTGTGAAAAGGTGGCAAAAAGCAATTGCGAGGATTTTAATTCTTTAGGGGTAGGGGACGATTTTTCCAATTGTGATGTCACCTTTTTTTAATGCGATCCGTCGCAGTAAGGTGCATTTTTGCTGTTTCCGCAAGTGCATAAAAATGCTTTCATGTTTTTTGGGACTTTGAAGAGCAGCGGTTTGAAATCTTCTTTCAGTTTTTTGTGGTTTCCATCACAAAAAGGCAGTTCTAGAGATTTATTACAAGTACAGTAAGCATACGCTTTGTCTTTTATTAACAGACATGCTTTCGGGGTAGGGACTGGCTTTTCCATGGGCACTAAAATTTATAACCGTAATAGGATTACTTCTGGTTTTTGATAATTTATCAAACATGCAGCGCTCGATCTGCAGTAGCTGCCAAACACGCCTCTTTGATTGCTTCCGTATAGGTTGGATGTGCATGTGACATTCGAGAAACATCCTCAGCAGAAGCTCTAAACTCCATAGCTACTACAGCTTCGGAAATCATGTCTGCAGCTCGTGCTCCAATTATATGAACTCCTAATATTTCATCAGTAGTAGCGTCTGCTAATACTTTTACCTGTCCATCAGTGTTCATACTTGCACGGGCTCTTCCAAGTGCCCGCATAGAGAAGCTACCAGACTTGTATGCAATTCCTTTTTCTTTTAATTGTTCTTCTGTTTTCCCAACAGCTGCAACTTCCGGCCAAGTATAGACTACTCCTGGTATAAGATTGTAATTGATATGAGGTTTTTCTCCTGCTATAACTTCTGCAACAAGTGTGCCTTCTTCTTCAGCTTTATGGGCTAACATTGCTCCCTTTACCACATCACCGATTGCAAAAATATTTGAAATATTTGTTTGTAAATGCTCGTTGGTTTCAATTTGTCCACTTTCTGTGACTTTGATACCAATCGCGTTCAAGCCTAGACCTTCTGTATACGGACGTCTTCCCACAGATACCAAGGAATAATCTCCTTTGAATTCTACAGACTTCCCTTTTTTATCATCGGCCCTTACGACAACTTCATCGCCTGTTTTGGTTACGGAAGTTACTTTATGACTGGTGTAAAATTTCAGTCCTTGTTTTTTCAATGATTTTTGCAATTCTTTTGAAAGCATGTTGTCCATTCCAGGAATTATTTTAGGCATGTACTCGATGACAGAAACTTGTGCTCCCAAACGAGCATAAACTTGACCTAACTCTAGTCCAATAACACCACCACCGATGATGATCAAATGTTTTGGCACCTCTTTTAAGCTCAAAGCTTCTGTAGAAGTAATAATGCGTTTTTTATCAAGCTTAATAAATGGCAATGATCCAGGTTTTGATCCTGTTGCAATAATTGTTTTTGCGGCTTCAATTTTTTCCACGGAACCATCTGACTTCGAAATATTGATGTGAGTTGTGTCAAAGAATGTACCTGTACCTTCGAACAAGTCAATATTGTTTTTGTCCATCAAATAGTTGATTCCTCCTGAAGTTTGATTAACAACCTCTGCTTTTCGCGCAATCATTTTTTCAAAATCTAACGTCAATCCAGAGACACCAATACCATGTGTTTCAAAATGTTTTGTGGCATCGTAGTAGTGATGAGATGAGTCTAATAAGGCTTTGGAAGGGATACAACCCACGTTCAAACAGGTACCTCCTAAAGTGGCATATTTTTCTATGATTACAGTTTTTAATCCCAATTGCGCACAGCGAATGGCTGCTACATATCCACCGGGTCCAGATCCAATCACAGCTACATCATACTTACTCATATCTTTTGACTTAAAAAATTAACAAAACAAAATTAAGAAAATCATTGAGATAGCCCCGTTTAAAATACATAATATTTTTAGGGTTAAAATATGAAAATCCCAGAAATATAGATATTTTTTAAGATTTTGAAACTATTCATAAACCTGTGCTTGTATCCTCTTAATCGATAAAAATTCTTATTCTTGGGGTTTCATTTTTTTATAGAATTTGACTCTTTTACATGTATTTACATTCTCATGCACTATCTTTGAGGTTCATCATTTGATCCTACCATTTATGAAATTGACCAAGCAAGCTGAAAGCGCGGCAGGAGCTAAGGGTATTTTTCATGCTTTGAAAATGACCAGACGGATTGGTTCACCTTTCAAAGTATTTGAATTGCTAAAAAACTTGAATCAGAAAGGAGGGACAGATTGTCCCGGTTGCGCATGGCCCGATCCAAACCATCGTTCTAAATTAGGGGAGTTTTGTGAAAACGGCGCCAAGGCCATTGCGGAGGAAGCGATGAATGCCAATTGCGATGCCGAATTTTTCTCGAAGTACGCCCTCAGCAGTCTCAAAAAACAAACGGACTATTGGTTAGGTTTGCAAGGACGACTCACACAGCCGATGCTTGTTCGAAAAGGGGAAACGCATTACAAACCAATCCCTTGGGAAGAGGCATTTAACATGGTTGCATCGCAATTAAAATCACTGCCAACTCCAGACGAAGCCATTTTTTACACCTCGGGTAGAACAAGTAACGAGGCCGCATTCTTGTATCAATTGTTTGTTCGAATTTTTGGAACCAATAATTTGCCAGATTGTTCAAACATGTGTCATGAGTCGAGCGGTGTAGCATTGAATCATACTCTAGGTATTGGCAAAGGATCTGTAAACCTTGAAGATTTTTACAAGTCAGAACTCATTTTAATTTTTGGTCAGAATCCAGGAACAAATCATCCTCGAATGCTATCTGCTCTTGAAAAAGCGAAAGCAAATGGAGCGAAAGTAGTGGTCATAAATCCTTTGAAAGAGGCGGGATTGCTTCATTTTAACAACCCTCAAAAAGTGAGTGGTGTTCTAGGGAAGGGTGTTGACATTGCAGATCTCTATTTGCAAATAAAAATCAATGAAGATGTTTCTTTGTTAAAAGTTGTTCTAAAGCGTTTACTAGAGTTGTCTGAAGTCGAACCTGATATTTTGGATGGCGCTTTTATCGAAGAAAAGACGGAAGGCTATCAAGAGTTTCAAAAAGAACTTGATAAAACAAATAGTAAGGAATTGATTGCTAGAACGGGATTGCAGGATTCCGAGATTGAAGATTTTGTTCAGTTATTAGTGTCTCGTAAAAAGATAATAGCATGTTGGGCTATGGGTCTTACACAGCATGTAAACGGCGTGGATGCCATTCAAGAAGTTGTCAATTTACTGCTGTTAAAGGGGAGTATTGGAAAGCCCGGTGCAGGGACTTGTCCCGTTCGAGGACATAGCAATGTGCAAGGTGACCGGACGATGGGGATTCATGAAAAACCGAGTCAAGAATTCTTAGACACCTTGGCCAATACCTTTCATTTCAAGCCTCCAACGAAAGAAGGAGTAGATGTTGTAGCAGCAATCAAATTAATGCATGCTCAGCAAGGAAAAGTGTTTGTATCAATGGGTGGAAATTTTTTAGCAGCGGCACCTGATACCTCATTGACAAAAGATGCCATGGAGAATTGTCAGATGACAGTCCACGTATCGACGAAATTAAATCGTTCCCATCTGCATCATGGGGAAATAGGTTTGATTTTGCCTTGTTTGGGGCGGACGGATAAAATTGTAGAAGCGTCGGGTGAACAAAAATTAACGGTTGAAAATTCCATGGGAATTGTGCATAGTACTCGAGGAAATATGGAGCCTAGATCTAAATTTTTATTGAGTGAACCGCATATAATTGCACAGATCGCTGCGAAAACTGTGGGAAATAAGATTGTGGACTGGACAAGTTTGATTGACAATTACGATCGCATTCGTGACTTGATTTCAAAATCAATCAAAGGATTTGAGTCGTTTAATGAAAAATTGAAAAACGAAAAGATTTTTGAGTTGCCAAATGGTCCGAGAGAAGGTGTTTTTACCAATGACATTGGAAAAGCACGATTTACGACCAATGCACTCTCAAATCATCAACTCGAAAAAGACGAATTGTTAATGATGACCATTCGAAGTCACGATCAATTCAATACAACCATTTACGGTATGGATGATCGTTATCGTGGGATTTATGGGATTCGAAAAGTGGTGTTGATGAATTCTATGGACATCAAACACTTAGGTTTGAATTTGGATTCGACAGTGACAATATACAATGAGTACCTCCACATAAGGAGAGAAGTTAAGGAGTTCACCATTGTTCCTTATGACATTCCTCAAGGATGTGTTGCTGCCTATTTCCCCGAATGTAATCCTTTGATTCCAATATCCCAAACAGCCAGAAAAAGTAATACCCCTGCGAGCAAATCGATCAAGGTAAGAATTCGAAATTGAGTGGGGTAGTGCTTGTTCAAGAGGTGTAATTAAATTGTTAGACAGCTTTAAGAATAAACTAAGTATATGTGCGTTATATTCTTTTAGCAAAGAAAAGGAGAGCTCCTTTCTCTGAGGAAAGAGGATATCGTATTTGACAAAAATCTTATATTTGTTAGAGGAGGAAAAGGTAAAAAAGACAGAACTACCGTTTTATCTAGTCATTTGAAAAAAATGTTAGGAGTTTACCTCAATGAATACAAGCCCAATTATATTGGTTAATTGAAGGTGTTTGTAGAAACAAATACAGTCCTACCAGTGTTGGCAGAGTTCTATCAAATGCAGCTAAAAAAGCGAATATTCAGAGGGTGATTACAGCAAATATGCTGAGACATTCTTTTGCAACACACTTGTTGGAGCAAGGTTTAGACTTGCGGTATATTCAACAATTATTGGGTGATGGAAGTTCAAAAACAACAGAGATTTACACACATGTTAGCAGTAAATCTCTTGCAAAAATAAAAAGTTCTTTAGATACCTTTTTAAAAGGTAAAAGCACTGATTTAAAGCGGCTTAAAAAATGAAATAGAAAGTAAAAATAAACACAACTGAAGTTTAGTAACAAGTTGTAAAACATTTGACAAAAAAAATGAAAACAAGATTAAAATATTTAATAATTCCTGTTTTAGGATTGCTAATTGGTTGTGCAAGCGGACAACTAAAAACTACAGAAATCGAGAATGATGAAGCCATCATAATTGCTCGGGCGTTTATAAAAAATAATGGAGAAAATATAAATACAAAATGGAATTTTCTCTGGGATGAAAGACTCTGGGGGAAAAATGCCATTTGGGTTGAAAAAGACGGATATGTATTTATGAAATTACCAAAAGGGAAACATTTTATCTCTCTACTTCAATACAATGAATATCGAAAAAATATTCCTGACAATTATTTAACTGTAGATTTAGAACCTAACAAAATATATTATATCGGAGATTTAACTTTTAACTGGAATATCAATAAAAATGATGTTGGAAATACTGGTGTTGTCGGAGCAGTATCGGACGCAGAAAAAAATGGAAATAAAATTCAAGTTGACCTAACTGACAATTATGAAAATACGGTTAAGAAGTTCAACGAAAAATACGGAAACTCAAAATCTGTGGAAAAGCAATTAATCCGAATTGAATAAATAAAAAACGTTTTACAACACCGTATAAAATTAATGTGGGTTTTTATGGTTTAGCCCAAAATTTTGGTTTCTTTATTGTGTCGCTTATTCTTATTTAATTATTTTTAGTTCGACAAAGAAAAAACACTAAATAAGTATAAGCTTGTGGCTCGGCTGACAATTTAATCATTGTCTACCTCCCACACTAATCTTATACAA
Organism: uncultured Flavobacteriaceae bacterium; assembly: GCA_905479475.1. GTDB lineage: Bacteria > Bacteroidota > Bacteroidia > Flavobacteriales > Flavobacteriaceae > Flavicella. Next base: position 1,400 of record CAJQMT010000034.1, on the reverse strand, counting down.
AACCGTTAGCAAACATTAATATGAGAATAATTATAGCAATAATTTTTAGATTTTTATTTAAAAAAGACATCCTAAAAAACAGCAGTTTTTTCGGAATTTACAAAAGAATTTTTAAACCCTTGAATCTATTCAAAGGAATAACTATGGAAATAAAATATAATCAATTACAACTCATATTGCACATTGAGGATTGGATACAACAAAATATTTATTTCTTAGGAGAATATGAGAAACCCGAATTAAAAACAATTCAGCTGTTTTTAAAAAAGGATAGTACATTCATTGATTTAGGTGCAAATTTCGGATTATATACGCTTAATGCATCTAGACTAATAGGCAAAAAAGGCAATATAATTTCCTTTGAACCATTTTCTAAAAATTATAAATCTCTGATGGATAACATTACCATAAATAATCTTCAAAATGTGCAAACAGAGAAACTTGCAATAGGAGAAAAAAATGGTAACATCAATTTATACTATGATGAACGAGAAAATAATTTAGGGATGGTTTCTACAAAGAATATAGAAAACTCGTCAAAGGAACAAGTCAAAATAGTCTCCATAGATTCATATTTACAAAACAAATATCTTAGCCATATTGATTTAATTAAAATTGATATTGAAGGTTTTGAGTATTCAGCATTAAAGGGTATGCGAGCCACATTAATAAGATACAAACCAACAATACTTATTGAAATACTTAATGAGGAAGAACCAAATACTAATACAAGAAAAATTCACACTTTATTAAACGACCTTAATTATAGTAAATATTTTATTGACGATAACGGCAACCTTTCTAAATCCGAAATTAATAGCAATAGATTTAATTACATATTCACAACAAAAACATTTGCTAACATCGTATAAAATTAATGTGGGGTTTTAGGGTTTAGCCCAAAGTTTTGTCTTTCTTTATTGTATCGCTTTTACTTATTTGAGTATTTTTAGGTCGACAAGATAAAAACACAAAATAAGTATAAGCTTGTGGCTCGGCTGACAATATAATCATTGTCTACCTCCCACACTAATCTTATACAAAACCGTTAGCAAAAATGCAGATGCACAAAACACATTATTAACAAATGTTAAAGTTTTGTTTTTTCTTTGAGAAAGAATAAAAATTAAGTAACCTTGTATCAAATTGTTACAGTGTTATGATTCTTAAAACATGAAAAAGAAAAATATTTCTAAAATTTAAGATTTGCCCTACTTAGTATATTCATAAATGTTTGCATGCTTGTTTTGTTTTAACAAAGCAAGTTATTGATGAACGTTTATAAAATGACAAATAATAATTAAAAACCCCCGAAAAAACATGAAATAAGAATAGAAACACTAAATTTTAAATACTATGAAACATTTACAAAAATTGCGATTATTGACCTTAATCCTATT
>CAJQMT010000033.1 GCA_905479475.1 uncultured Flavobacteriaceae bacterium | reverse complement strand
CTTTTCAAAATCAATTATTAATCGTAATATTGCAATGAAACAATTGATATGGGTTTAGTAAAAACTGAAATTTTTTCGGACGAACAGAATGAGATTGCGCTTTTTGCAAAAGTTTTTGGTCATCCTGCACGGATAGCCATTTTACAGCATTTGTTCAAAATAAACACCTGTGTTTGTGGTGACTTAGTGAGTGAAATCCGACTCGCGCAGCCAACTATTTCACAACATCTTAAAGAGTTGAAGTATTTGGGACTTATTAAAGGAACGGTAGAAGGGACACGTGTTTGCTATTGTATAAACCCTGAGAATTGGGCAAGGATGAAGCATGTGTTTTTTCAATTTTTAGAGCAAGATATAGTAGATGCAGATTGTTGTTGAAAAACAATAAAAAAATGAAGAAAAATAATGACAAATCAACCCCAACAATTTCTAGAGATAAAAAATACAATCGAAAATGTAAAGGAATTTTCGATCCCGAAAGATCGCAAAGAAGTTTTGCAACCTTTGGTAGCTTATGTGCAGTCAAAGGTTTCGAAAAATGAAGAAATAAGAATCAATTTTATTTGTACTCACAATTCTAGAAGAAGCCATTTGTCACAAATTTGGGCCCAAACAATGGCCTCTTATTTCGGAGTAAAAAATGTTTCTTGTTATTCGGGAGGAACAGAAACAACCGCGCTTTTCCCTAAAGTAGCAGAAACCTTGCAAGAATCTGGATTTCAAATTCAGCGTATTTCTCATGCTGAAAATCCAATTTACAGTATTAAATTTGGTAAGAATGCGCGTCCAATTATAGGTTTTTCAAAGAAATTAGACGATGATTTCAATCCAAAATCAAAGTTTGCCGCTGTCATGACTTGTGATTCTGCGAACGAAGCTTGCCCACTAGTTGTAGGAGCTGAAACACGCATCCCGATTACTTTTGAAGATCCAAAAGCATTTGACAACACACCACAACAAACCGTCAAATATCAAGAAAGAAGTTTGCAAATAGCAGCGGAATTGTACCATGTATTTTCTCAATTAAATTCTTAACATAATGAAGGCATCAAAAAAATTAAATTTCTTAGATAGAAATCTAACTTTATGGATTTTTGCAGCCATGTTGTTGGGGGTAGGAATTGGGTATTTCTTTCCAGATTTCCCCAATACTATGCATTCATTTCGCAGTGGAACAACAAATATTCCCATTGCTATTGGGTTGATTTTAATGATGTATCCGCCGTTGGCAAAAGTGAATTACGCCTTGTTGCCAAAAGTTTTCCGAGACACAAAAATTGTATCTGTTTCATTGTTGTTGAATTGGATCATTGGCCCTGTTTTGATGTTTGCTTTGGCGATTATTTTCTTGAGAGATAACCCTGAGTATATGGTTGGGCTTATTTTGATTGGTCTTGCACGTTGTATTGCTATGGTATTGGTATGGAACGATCTTGCAGAGGGAAGCAGTGAATATGGTGCCGGTTTGGTGGCCTTAAATAGCATCTTTCAGGTTTTTGCATACAGTTTCTATGCGTGGCTCTTTATTACGGTACTGCCTCCGTATTTTGGTTTTGAAGGAGCAATTGTGGATATTTCTATAGGGACCATTGCGGAGAGTGTAGCTATTTATCTAGGAATCCCATTTTTGTTAGGGATTGCGAGTCGTTTGATTTTGGTTAAACTCAACGGGACGGAATGGTATGCTCATAAATTCATTCCGACGATTGCACCGATGACGCTGGTAGCACTCTTGTTTACCATTGTCATCATGTTTTCGTTGAAAGGAGAATTGATTGTGGCCATTCCTATGGATGTCGTGCTCATTGCCATTCCCTTGTTGCTTTATTTTACGCTGATGTTTGTTGTTGGTTTTTTCTTGAGCAAAGCCATGGGAGCTTCCTATGACAAAACAGCGTCCATTGCTTTTACAGCTTCTGGAAATAATTTTGAACTTGCCATTGCAGTCGCTATTGCAGTGTTCGGATTGAATTCCGGTCAAGCTTTTGCGGGTGTGATTGGTCCGTTGGTAGAGGTGCCGGCTTTGATATTGTTGGTAAGGGTTTCTTTTTGGTTGCGAAAAAAATATTTCTAGAAAAACAGGACATACCGCAAAACAATTGCCGGTCCACCGCAGTGTCCTTAAAATATTGAAAAGAGGAGAAATGGTTCAATTGCGCATCAAGCGAGTCACGTATTTTCCAATCACATCAAATTCTAGATTTACAATCGTGCCTTGTTCGAATGTATGAAAAACAGTGTGTTCATAGGTATAAGGTATGATCGCTACGCTGAAACTATTTTTTTTTGAATTCACGACGGTCAAACTTGTTCCATTTACGGTAATAGAACCTTTTTCAATCGTGATGTTGTTTTCTTTAGGATCGTATTCAAAAGTAAAAATCCAACTGCCATTTTCATTGGTGATGGATTGGCAAATAGCTGTTTGATCTACATGCCCTTGTACAATATGTCCGTCCAGACGATCTCCCAATTTCATCCCTCTCTCTAAATTGACAGGGTCTCCGATGCCAACCGAGTTTAAATTGGTTTTTTCGAGAGTTTCTTTGATAGCAGTTACCGTGTAAACATTCCCTTCAATTTTAACAACTGTCAAACAAACCCCATTGTGAGCAACGCTTTGATCAATCTTTAACTCCGAAGTAAATGGACTCTCAATTTGCAAATGCAAGTTGTTGTTTTCTTTCTGAATATCTTTGACAATTCCGAGTACTTCTATAATGCCTGTAAACATATTATCTCAATTTAATTGATTACTTTTGAGTTCTCAAAAATAAGAATAATATAAAGACTTGAATGGATAAAGAAAAGAAAATAATTGTAGGGATTTCAGTCGGAGATTTGAATGGGATTGGTTTAGAAGTCGTCTTAAAAACTTTTGAAGACAAGCGCATGTTGGATTTTTGCACACCTGTTGTTTTTGGGAGTTCAAAAGTAGTTTCGTATCATAATAAATTTGCACAATCTGAATTGCAATCCTTTGCAATCAGTCATTTGGGTAAAATAAATCCAAACAAAATGAATGTTTTGAATGTTTGGGAAGAAGAAGTTGCGATGAACTTAGGAACACCCACAGAGGAGTCTGGTTCCTATGCTTTGCAATCTTTAGTGTTAGCTACAGATGCCTTGAGAGATGGCAATATAGACCTGTTGATCACTGCACCTATAAGTAAGGACAATATACAGTCTGAGACGTTCAATTTTGCAGGACATACCGAATTTTTGGAGTCAAAATTAGCGGGAGAGAGTTTGATGATTTTGATGACAGAAGGACTTCGTTTAGGTCTGGTAACCGGGCACGTTCCGGTTTCAAAAGTAGCAGAGACCATCACCAAAGAATTGATTCTTAAAAAAGTGGAAATCATGCACCGGACTTTGGTTCAGGATTTTGGGATATCGAAACCAAAAATTGCTGTTTTAGGACTCAATCCTCATTGTGGAGACAACGGAGTGATTGGGAACGAAGATGAAGAATTGATTCGACCGACCTTGCTTGAAATTCAAGAAAAAGGCAAATTGGTCTACGGCCCCTATGCAGCGGATGGATTTTTTGGGTCGAAAAATTACCAAAAGTTTGATGGCGTGTTGGCGATGTATCACGATCAAGGATTGGTTGCGTTTAAAACCATCGCTTTTGGAAGTGGGGTGAATTTCACGGCAGGTTTGTCAGGGATAAGAACGTCACCAGATCACGGAACTGCCTTTGAAATCGCAGGAAAAGGAGCTGCAAATCCTTCTTCATTCAAGGAGGCGCTTTTTACAGGTTTGGAGATTTTCAAAACACGAAGTCGTTACAAAAGACTTTCGGAAAATAGGTTAAAAGTCAAAAAAACGCGTTAATGGTATAAAAATCACATTCTTTCCTTTTTTTAGAATGAATTTTTATATCTTTGCACGCTCAAATTAGTGTTCAGAATGAAAGAATTCAAGGAATTTGTTATTTCTTTTATAGGCTTGAAAGAAGGAGAACATCGGTTTGAGTATCAGATTGATAGTACGTTCTTTGACGCTTTCAACTACGACGAGTATGAGAAAGCATCGATAATTGTAGATTTGGTCTTTGTTAAAAAGACTACCATGTTAGAGTTGAATTTCTCTTATCAGGGCACAGTAGAAGTACCTTGTGACTTGACGGGAGAATTGTTTGACTTGAAAACAAAAGGGAATCTTTCTTTGATTGTAAAATTTGGAGAAGAATTCAATGATGAAAATGAAGAAATTTTAGTCATCCCTTATTCAGAGCACCGAATAAACGTGGCACAATACATTTATGAAATGGTTGCGTTGGGAGTTCCCTCAAAAAGAATAAGTCCTATTGCGCAAGACAAAGAAAGAAATGCTGCAATACTCGATAAGTTAGAAGAATTAAAAATAAAAGAAACACCAAACGAAATAGCGGACCCTAGATGGGGAAAGTTGAAAGAATTATTAATAGATAAAAATCAGCACAATGGCACATCCAAAGAGAAAGATATCTAAACAAAGAAGAGACAAAAGAAGAACGCATTACAAAGCCGTTGCTCCTCAAGTAGCTGTAGACCCAACAACTGGAGAAGCACACTTGTACCACAGAGCGCACTGGCATGAAGGAAAGTTGTATTACAAAGGACAAATTGTAATCGATTCTGTAGAAGTAGAAGCGTAAACTTTAAGAAAGTTCAAAATTTTAAAACCCTCGTTTTCAGAGGGTTTTTTCTTGTTTGAAGGTCAAAAACAGTAATTATTGCTTCTTTTTAGTCACAAAGTGGAATAATTTTCATTACTTTGGGCATTCTTTTTTTTCCAAAACAGGACAGAATTGAAGCGAGTAAATTTTTAGGATATGAGTAAAATAACTGCAGCCATCACAGCGGTAGGGAAATATGTTCCTGACTATGCTCTCACCAATAAAGAGCTAGAAACTTTGGTTGATACCAATGACGAGTGGATTTATACACGAACAGGAATCAAGGAAAGGAGAATCTTAAAAGATGCAGACAAAGCCACTTCTTATTTGGCAATTCAAGCTGCAAAAGATCTTATCAAAAAAAGAGATCTTGACCCCACAGATATAGACATGGTAATTATTGGAACTGCTACACCAGATATGAACGTAGCTTCCACGGCAGTTTATGTTGCAAGTGAAATAGGCGCTGTAAATGCCTTTGGGTATGATTTGCAAGCTGCGTGTTCAAGTTTTCTATACGCAATGTCAACAGCTTCTGTTTATATAGAGTCTGGAAAGTACAAAAAGGTATTGGTAATTGGAGCAGATAAGATGTCTTCGATTGTCGATTACACGGATCGTGCAACTTGTATTATTTTTGGAGACGGTGCAGGAGCAGCTCTTTTTGAACCGAACGAAGAAGGTTTGGGGCTGCAAGACGAATACTTGAGAAGTGACGGTATTGGCCGTGAATTTTTAAGAATAGAGGCCGGAGGATCACTGATGCCTACTTCTGAAGAAACCTTGAAAAATAGAAAGCATTACATCAAACAAGAAGGGAAAACCGTTTTTAAATACGCGGTTTCCAACATGGCGGATGCCAGTGAGAAAATTCTGAAAAGAAATCATTTGACCAACGACGATATTGATTGGTTAGCACCCCACCAAGCCAACAGTCGAATTATTGAAGCTACAGCTAGAAGAGTAAACTTGGATATGGAAAAAGTGATGGTGAATATAGAGCATTACGGAAACACAACTTCTGCTACATTGCCTTTGCTTTTGGCAGATTACGAAGACCAATTAAAAAAAGGAGATAACATAGTATTTGCTGCCTTTGGCGGCGGATTTACTTGGGGCGCAGCCTATCTCAAATGGGCATACAATTCTTAACAACATAACTTAATAACAAAAACAACCTCTTTAGTATGGATTTAAAGGACATTCAAAATTTGATAAAATTTGTAGCCAAATCGGGTGCAAGTGAAGTGAAATTAGAGATGGAAGACATCAAAATTACTGTCAAAACAGGTTCTGAAAAAACAGAAACAACGATTGTACAGCAAGCGATTCCTACCGCTCAGATTCCAGTAACAGCTCAGGCAATTACACCGGCTGAAGCACCTTCAGCTCCTGCACCGGCGAAAGAAGAGCCAGCACCTGCAGACGATGAATCAAAATACCTAACCATTACTTCTCCGATCATTGGAACATTTTACAGAAAACCATCTCCAGACAAACCGATGTTTGTGGAGGTAGGAGATGTCGTAAATGACGATTCTATTGTTTGTGTCATTGAAGCAATGAAACTGTTCAACGAAATTGAGTCGGAAGTATCTGGTAAAATTGTGAAAATTTTGGTAGAGGATTCTTCGCCAGTTGAATTTGGACAACCACTATTTTTAGTAGATCCTTCATAAAAGAAACATAATGGTGAATTTGTTTTTGAGAGGAGTGAATATCCGCTTTTTTCAAATGCAGTTGAACTAAAAAAACAGATATATTATGTTTAAAAAAATATTGATAGCCAATCGAGGCGAAATTGCATTACGCGTTATCAGGACCTGTAAAGAAATGGGGATTAAAACTGTAGCGGTCTACTCTACTGCAGATGCAGAAAGTTTGCATGTGAAGTTTGCAGATGAAGCTGTTTGTATTGGACCTGCAGCAAGTGCAGATTCTTATTTGAAAATGTCGAACATCTTGGCAGCAGCGGAAATTACAAATGCGGATGCCATACACCCAGGTTATGGATTCTTGTCAGAAAATTCCAAGTTCTCAAAGTTGTGTGAAGAACACGCGATCAAATTTATTGGAGCAAGTGCCGAAATGATTGATAGAATGGGAGACAAAGCCAATGCCAAGTCTACCATGATTGCTGCGGGTGTTCCTTGTGTTCCAGGTAGTGAAGGTGTGATCGAAGATTTTGAACAATGTGAAAAATTAGCAACGGAAGCCGGATATCCTGTGATGTTGAAAGCTTCTGCTGGAGGTGGAGGTAAAGGAATGCGTGCTGTTTGGGCGAAAGAAGAATTGAAAGATGCTTGGGATTCTGCACGTCAAGAATCGCTCGCTGCTTTTGGGAACAACGATATGTACTTGGAAAAATTAATCCAAGAGCCACGCCATATAGAAATTCAAATTGTAGGAGATTCTTTTGGGAAAGCCTGTCACCTTTCAGAAAGAGATTGCTCTGTTCAAAGGCGTCACCAGAAATTAACAGAAGAAACGCCGTCGCCATTTATGACTGACGAACTGCGTTATGAAATGGGAGTAGCTGCAGTGAAAGCAGCTGAGTTTATCAAATATGAAGGAGCAGGAACGGTTGAATTTTTAGTAGATAAAGACCGCAATTTCTACTTTATGGAGATGAATACGCGTATCCAAGTAGAACACCCTATTACCGAAGAAGTAGTTAATTTTGATTTGATTCGCGAGCAAATTTTAGTGGCCGCTGGAGTGCCAATTTCAGGAAAGCACTATTTGCCAAAAATGCATTCGATTGAATGTCGTATCAATGCAGAAGATCCGCACAAAGGTTTCCGACCAGCTCCTGGAAAAATAACAATTTTCCACGCGCCAGGTGGGCACGGAGTTCGTTTAGATACACATGTGTATGCAGGGTATACAATCCCACCAAATTATGATTCTATGGTGGCAAAGTTGATTACGACTGCTCAAACGCGTGAAGAAGCCATTCATAAAATGAAGCGAGCTTTGGATGAATTTGTCATAGAAGGCGTGAAAACAACGATTCCATTCCATAGACAATTGATGGACCATCCAGATTATGTTTCTGGAAATTACACAACGAAATTCATGGAAGATTTTGAGATGCAATCTTAAAAAGAGAGCACAAAATAGAAATAAAAAAAGAGCAACAATTGAGTTGCTCTTTTTTTTACAGGAATTTTTTGAATAAAAAAAAGAGTTGCTCAAATTAGAAAGGGAAATGGTTTTTGAAGAGCAAACAAGAAGACTTTATTTTAAAAAAAGACCTTTTGCTAGTTTCTGGTAGTTAAAGTTCAACAAATATTGGGTTTTCATTCATTATTGACAAAATTCTTTATTTCTGTAGGATTTTAATATAAATAACTGTCCAAATTTTTTAAAAAACGAACATTTTTTTGTTACTTGCTGACCCTTAATAGCGATTGCTTAACGGAGAGGTGGCCGAGTGGCTTAAGGCGCACGCTTGGAAAGCGTGTTTACAAGAAATTGTAACGGGGGTTCGAATCCCTTTCTCTCCGCATGTTTTTCGTGTTTAAAGAACGTACAACCTTTAACTATTTATAATAAATTAATTTTATCACAATGAAAAAAGTATTTACAATCCTTGCAACAACAGGCTTATTGTTTTTTGGAGCAACTCAGAATTCATATGCATTTCAAGGAGCAGCAGAAGCAGCAGAATCAGAAACTTTCCACCAAATATTAAAACAACGTTTTATTGAAGGGGGACCCTTTTTTATGGGAATTGTATTGGTAGCGTTGATCTTAGGATTGGCGATTGCTATCGAAAGAATTATTTATTTGAATATGGCTACAACGAACACTAAAAAATTAGTTTCGAGTGTAGATGAAGCTTTGTCTTCTGGTGGAGTAGAAGCTGCGAAAGAAGTTTGTAGAAACACAAAAGGACCTGTGGCATCTATTTTTTACCAAGGATTAGATAGAGCAGAGGAAGGAATTGAATCAGCTGAAAAAGCGGTTGTCGGTTACGGAGGTGTTCAAATGGGATTGTTAGAAAAAAACATTTCATGGTTGTCTTTGTTTATTGCTTTGGCACCAATGCTTGGGTTTATGGGAACTGTAATTGGTATGATTGGGGCATTTGACTCGATTCAAGCTGCAGGAGACATCTCTCCAACGGTGGTAGCAGGAGGTATTAAAGTAGCCTTGTTGACGACTGTATTTGGTTTGGTAGTAGCTATCATTCTACAGGTATTTTACAACTACATCATCTCAAAAGTAGATGGAATTGTAAACGACATGGAAGACGCATCAATTTCATTAATTGACCTTTTGGTTAGAGCTAAAAAATAAGAATTCTTATGAATACGAAATTTTCTAAAATATTAAAAGGACTTGTCGCCTTGATTGCGATTATTGCCGCTTACTTTTTTATCATGATAGTAAGTACGGGTGATGATGCTATCTTAGAGGGACAAGGGACCTTAGGAATTGTAGGGCCGTTGGTGTCTTTTGCTATTGCATTGCTGATTATAGTAGCAAGTGTTGCTGTTGTTTTTTCCGTTTTAAGTTTGCTAAAAAAACCAGAAGCTTTGAAGAAATCCTTGATTGGTATTGCTGCTCTTTTAGTTTTATTGCTCATCTCTTACGGCGTGTCTTCGGATACCGCAGTGACTGATGTTACAGGGCAAGTATTAGAAGGAGGAGAGGCAGGTTCACCTTCTAGATGGGTGAGTACAGGTATTTGGTACACTGTATTGTTAGGAGCTGGTGCGATTGTTGCTATTGTTTTAGGTGGTGTAAAATCAATCGTAAAATAATTCATCTATGGCTAGAAGAGAAAACTCCGAAATTAACGCGGGATCAATGGCGGATATCGCCTTTTTGTTACTGATATTTTTCTTGGTGACAACAACTATGGATGTTGATTCAGGAATTTCGCGTAAATTATCTGAAAAACCGCCTGAGAACTACGAACCGCCGATTATCAAGATGAAAAACATTTTGGAAATCAACTTGAACAGAAATGATGAAATGTTGATTGAAGATGAAATCAAGCAAATTGCAGACGTAAAACAAATTGCAATTGATTTTCTTGACAATGGAGGAGGTATAGGAAAAGAAGTAGATGGTGTCGCTGGTACCGCATGTGCTTATTGCAATGGGAATAAGTCTGAAAAATCTTCAGACCATCCAAACAAAGCCATTATATCTGTACAAAGTGATCGAGGAACTTCCTACGGAATGTACATTACTGTGCAAAACCAATTGTTGTCCGCTTATACAGAACTGAGAAATCGTTATGCTAAAAACCATCTCAAAGGCAAGTATGCTGGCAAAAGCTATGATGATTTGTTGTTGTTGTCGTCAAATGACAAAGAGAATAAAGATTTGAAAGCTGTGATCAGAGAGGTCAAAGAGGCCTACCCTCAGATTATCTCAGATGCTGAACCTACTAAATAAAATACGAAATGTCTAAATTTGCAAAAAAGAAAAAAGGGTTGCCAGCGGTAAATACTGCGGCTTTGCCTGATATTGTATTCATGCTTTTGTTCTTTTTTATGGTAACAACGACCATGAGAGAAACAGAGTTGGTTATCAAGGCTCCCCAATTACCAAATGCTACTGAGGTGAAAAAGTTAGAGCATAAAAGTTTGGTGAGTACAATTTATGTCGGAAAAGCGAAGGACCAAGTAAAGTTTGGCTCTGGAGACAAAATTCAGTTGAATGACAAGATCGCAAGTGTCAATGATATTGCGAGTTTTATTTATTCTGAACAAGAAAAACACAATCCAGAGGAAGTACCGTATATGACGACTTCTATCAAATCGGATGTAAAAGCAAGCGTAGGAACCATCCACGATATTCGGATGGAGTTGAGAGATATCAATGCGTTGAAGGTAAGTTATTCAACACGAAGTGGTGATATCGGTCTCAATACAAAATAAGGATTGCTTCTTGCAAAATTTTTCAAACACCTGTCATTTGACAGGTGTTTTTTTGTGTATTTTTGTTTCGAGAACTTTTACAGATGAATACAAATACTTGGCTTTTTAAGATTTTTTTATGTTTACCTATGGTCTTCTTTGCCCAAGGGGGAGCGGATCAGGATACAGCGTATTTGGAAGATCAATTGTTTTTTAGTTTGGGTTACACTTCCCTTATGGATACGCCGAATCAATTTCAGCAAAATGGATTTTCTTACGGACTTTCTCTGGGATTTATCAAAGATATTCCTTTTAATAAAAGAAGGAATCTCGGGGTGGCCGTTGGTGTGGGATATGCTTACCATCGACACAATCACAATTTGTTATACGACAAAAACTCTTTTGAAGTAAGTGACGACTACAGGAGTAATTTTTTTAGTTATAGTAGTTTAGAGATACCTTTTGAATTGCGTTGGAGAACTTCTACATATGACAAATTTAAGTTTTGGAGAGTGTACAGTGGTATTACGGTTTCTTATATTTTGCAAAATCGCTCCAAGTATAGAGCGGAACAGAAAACAGAAGTTTTGCGCAATCTTAAAGAAATAGAAAAATTACAATACGGTGTGACGCTTTCTATGGGCTACAATACTTGGAATTTTTATGCGAATTACTCGCTCACTTCACTTTACAAAGAAGGTGTAGTAAACGATGCCGATGAGGTGATTGAGATGAAACCATTGCGTTTAGGCTTGATATTTTACATGTTGTAAAACTGTTACTAATTGGGCATTGGACCTTCTTTTTTTGGCCAATTTATTGAATTGCAATCACAGAATAGCTTTGAAGGAAAATGAGGGGCGGGTACGTTTCTGTTGACTTACAATTGTTTTCGCAATCGAGCCACTGGAATGTCTAATTGTTCTCTGTATTTGGCCACTGTTCTTCGTGCAATCAAATATCCTTTTTCCTTTAGTTTGGCAACAAGTTTGTCGTCTGTGAGTGGTTTCTTTTTGTCTTCTACTATAATGATATTTTCTAGTATTTTTTTTATTTCTTTGGTTGAAATATCTTCACCTTGGTCATTTTTCATCGATTCAGAAAAGAACTCCTTGATCAATTTTGTACCGTAGGGAGTGGAAACATATTTGCTATTCGCAACTCTAGATACGGTAGAAATATCCATTTCTATTTTATCAGCAATATCTTTCAAAATCATCGGTTTTAGTTTTCTTTCGTCTCCGCTGATAAAATATTCCTGTTGTTGTTGCATGATTTCATACATGGTTACATACAAGGTTTGTTGTCGTTGTTTGATGGCGTCGATAAACCATTTGGCAGCATCTAGCTTTTGTTTGATGAAAAGAACGGCATCTTTTTGTGCTTTGTTTTTTTGTTTGGATTCTTGATATCCTTTCAGCATATTATTGTACTCCCTGGAGATATGCAGTTCGGGAGCATTTCTAGAGTTCAGGGTTAGTTCCAATGCTCCTTCGTTGATGGAGATGGTGAAATCAGGAACAATTTGTTGGGTATGCTTGTTATTGTTGCTGAATCCTCCCCCAGGTTTTGGGTTTAATTTTTCGATTTCACGGATGGCTTGTTTGAGGTCATCCTCTGATAAGTGGTGTTTTTCGAGGAGTTTTTTGTAGTGCTTGTTTACAAATGGATCAAAGCTATTCTCTAAAATAGTTGAGGCCAATGAAACACTTTTGGTGGGGTCTTTTGCTTTGAGTTGTAGCGTCAAACATTCTTTTAAATTTCTTGCGCCTACCCCAACTGGTTCCAGTTTTTGAACGACAGATGTGAGAACAAGTGCGATATTTTCTTCTGTAGTAAAAAGATTTTGCGTGAAGGCGAGATCGTCTACTAAATCTATAAGCTCTCTTCGAATATAACCACTCTCATCGATACTGCCGACTAAAAATTCAGCAATGAGTAAATGTTCGTTTGAAAGTGTATAGGTGTGCAACTGATTTTCTAGGGATTGGTGAAAGCTGATTCCTCCTGCATAGGGGATTCGATGTTCATCATCATCACTACTGTAATTGTTTGTTTGTAATTTGTAGGAAGGAATTTCGTCGTCACTTAGATACGCATCGATATCAAAGTCTTCTGTTTCATTGGATTCACCTCCTAAATCATCGTATTCACTGTTGTCATTTTCTTCAGCCTCCTTTTCGCTGCTCAAAGCAGGGTTCTCCTCAATTTCCTGCTTTATTCTCTGCTCGAATGCTTGTGTAGGCAACTGAATCAATTTCATCAATTGAATTTGTTGCGGAGAGAGTTTTTGTAATAATTTAAGTTGAAATTGCTGTTTTAACATGTATTACAAAGATATCAATTCTCAAGATTTTTTGTTCAATTTTTTCGACCAATTGCGAACTTTAAGAGGTTTTTAACGAGGATTGAGACACAATTTTTTCTATCGTTGTTTTTGGAATAGGCTTTGAACAAGTGTATTGGTAAACAACTTCCTGATTGAAATTGGATCAAAATGAGGCATTTTGCGGAGTCCTTGGAAACGGTATGACATCTCGAATATTGCTCATGCCTGTAGCAAAAAGAACCAATCTTTCGAAGCCAAGTCCAAAACCACTATGCACAGCCGTTCCAAATTTACGCGTGTCTAAATACCACCACAAGTCTTTCTCATCAATGTTTAAATTTTTTATCTTTTCTTTCAAAACTTCTATCCTTTCTTCACGTTGTGAGCCTCCTACAATTTCTCCAATACCAGGAAAGAGGACATCCATAGCTCGTACCGTTTTTCCATCCTCATTCAAGCGCATATAAAAAGCTTTGATGTTTGCAGGGTAGTCGAATAATATAACAGGTGCGTTGAAATGTTTTTCAACCAAATAACGTTCGTGTTCGCTTTGCAAGTCTGCTCCCCATTCGTCCAATACGTATTTGAATTTTTTCTTTTTATTGGGTTTTGAGTTTTTTAAAATTTCGAAGGCTTCCGTATAGCTAATTCGTTTGAATTCATTTTTGACAACAAAATTCAATTTCTCGATGAGAGTCATTTCATTACGCGCTGCGGCAGGCTTGCTTTTGTCTTCTGAAATCAAACGTTGTTCTAGAAATTCTAGATCTTCTTGACAGTTGTCTAATATAGCTTGCAAGGTGTGTTTAATAAAGTCTTCTGCAAGATCCATATTGTCTATGAGGTCATTGAAAGCTACTTCGGGTTCAATCATCCAAAACTCGGCAAGATGTCGTGAGGTATTTGAGTTCTCTGCTCTAAAGGTTGGTCCAAAAGTATAGACTTTTCCGAGCGCCATTGCGTAGGTTTCTGCTTCCAATTGTCCAGAAACTGTTAGGTGTGTTTCTTTTCCAAAAAAGTCTTCTCGATGCGCTACGGTGCCTGATTCTGTGCGAGGAATATTTTCTGGATCCAAAGTAGTGACACGAAACATTTCTCCCGCCCCTTCTGCATCAGAACCGGTAATGATTGGCGTATGTACATAATTGAACCCTTGTTCTTGAAAATATTTGTGAACGGCAAAAGACAAGGCAGAGCGCACTCTCATTATGGCTCCAAAGGTGTTCGTTCGTATTCTCAGGTGGGCATTTTCTCTTAGAAATTCAAGACTGTGTTTCTTTGCCTGTATTGGGTATTCGTCTGGATTGGATTCTCCTAGAATAGCGATCTGTTGAATTTGAATTTCTACGGTTTGTCCTTTTCCCTGACTCTCGACAAGCATACCTTGCAAGGAAAGCGCAGCGCCTGTTTGAATTTTTTTAAGGACTGTTTCATCCATCTTTTCAAAATCAAGGACACACTGAATATTGGCCAAACAAGATCCATCATTGACTGCAATAAATCGATTTGCTCGAAATGTTTTGACCCATCCTTTCAAGGCGACTTTTTGATTGTTAGCTTTCGAATGAAGTAGCTTTTTGACCGTTGTTTTATGCATTGAAAAGTAGCTTTGATACCTCACAAATATACTTTTTTTAGAATCAAAACTACTCTTGGGTTTTAAATTTTAACATTTATAAAAAGCTGTTTTTTCATTGTTTTTATATTTTTGAAAGAAAAAACATTGAATGATGAGAGAAAATAAATATCTATGGATTGCTGCGGCAGCTGTCTTATTTATCATTGGTATGGAATACTTATATGCCAGATCGGAGGGAAAAAGAATTTTTCGTTTTCAAAACACAATTTCTAATTTATTGATGGGAATTTTTGATAGGATCGCAGGTGTTTTTATGGCACCTCTTATTTATATTTACTACGAATATCTCTATGAAAATATGGCTTTATTTTCCATTCCTGAAACTTGGATGACCTTTCTTTTTTCTGTGGTAGTTTCCGATTTTATTTGGTATTTCTATCATAGAGCAGGGCATCGAATCAATTTGTTTTGGGGGGCACATATCATTCATCATCAAAGTGAAGATTATAATTATTCCGTGGCACTGAACCTAACTCCTTTTCAAGTCATTATCCGTGTTTTATTTTGGTCGTCGATGCCAATTCTTGGTTTTGCTGCAGAAACGGTTTTGGCAACCCATTTGGTGATTGGGCTTTATCAATTTTTATTACACACCACACTCATTCCGAAGTTAGGTTGGATAGAAAAAATATTTGTGACTCCTTCACATCACAGAGTGCATCATGGTAGTAATACACAATATTTGGACAAGAATTACGGAGGTGTATTGATTGTCTGGGACCGTATTTTTCGGACTTTTCAAGAAGAGGAAGAAGCAGTCTCTTACGGAATTACGAAAGACATTAATACGAGAGATTTTTTAATGTCTGTTTTTCATTATTACAAGAACTTAATTTTTAAAATGAAACAACTTTCGACATGGAAAGAAAAAGGGCTTTTATTGGTGAAGGGTCCTGATTGGGTTCCTATATCGGGGCCTTTAGAGGACTCGCCACTTTACATCCCAAAAGGAAGTTATCATTATGGAAATTATACGGTTTGGAAGAAAATTTACATCGTGTTTAATGTCGCTTTTCTTTTTTCAGTATTGCTCGCTTTTGCGTTTTACTTGAATTTATTCGATGCATTGCAACTTTCACTGACAGGGCTATTTTTACTCGTTTCTTTGATCGCTGTCGGGAGAATGCTCGAAGGTTTGAAAACGAAATACGTGGAATTTTTCCGTTTGTTTTTGATGGTTTCTTTGCTCTATACCTTTTTCTAGAGGTTTCATTCTTCGTCCTCAGGTTTCGGAATGATCTGCATTTTAGGTTTCTTAAATGTTTTCTTGTTGGCAATTCTTCTTTCCAAAGAGAGGAGCAAAGCAGGCAGTAGCAATAAGTTGGAAACCATCGCGAATAGCAAGGTTACAGAAACCAAACCACCCAAAGCTTTTGTTCCTCCAAAGCTAGAAATTACGAATACCAAAAACCCAAAGAACAAGACGATGGAAGTATAAAACATACTGACACCCGTTTCACGCAAGGCTTTGTAGACGGATTTTCGTACTTTCCAATTGTTGGCAATAAGTTCTTGTCGGTATTTCGCCAAAAAATGGATAGTGTCATCTACCGAAATTCCAAACGCGATACTAAAAACTAAAATGGTAGAAGGTTTGATTGGGATTCCTAAATATCCCATTAGGCCAGCAGTTACCAAAAGAGGCAAAAGGTTTGGAATGAGAGAAACTAAAATCATTCTGATAGATCGGAACATCCACCCCATAAAGAGTGAAATCAATAATATGGCAAGTGAAAGAGAAATCACCAAATTGTTGATCAAATAGGTCGTTCCTCTCAGAAAAACCAATGCTTTACCCGTTAAGGTAACCTCGTAAGCGTTGGATTTGAACTCTTTGTCAATTACGGCTTGTAATCGTTCTTGAATGCGTTCCATTTTATCCGTGCCTACATCTTTCATATAGGTCGTTATTCTCGCGTACCTGCCTGTGTCATCCACAATATTTTTAAGGGAATTAGTGCTACTTCCTGAATTTTTAAGATACTTCAATAAAAAAGCTTTTTCTTGCGAGGTGGGCAGTTGGAAATATTTGGGATTTCCGTTGTAAAAAGCTTGTTTGGAATATTTGACCAAATTATTGATCGAAATTGGTTGTGAAAGATCAGGAATGAGTTCAATCGCCTCGTTTAATTTTTCAATTTTTTTAAGCGTTGCTAACTTCATGACTCCATTTTCTTTTTTGGTGTCAATCATGATTTCCAAGGGCATAATTCCACCGAACTCTTTCTCAAAGAAAACAATGTCTTTAAAGAATGTTTTGTCTTTCGGCATGTCTTCGATCAAACTTCCAGAAACACGTATTTTATAAACGCCGATAATGCTACTGATAATAACAAAAAAAGCGATGGTGTAAATAGTGAGTTTTTTGTGACGTACCATAGACACCATCCAAGTTACAATGTTTGAAATCCACAATTTGTCCAAGTGTTTCAAATGCTTCTTTTTGGGGGGTGGCATAAAACTGTAAAGACTCGGAATGATCAACAACGACAATACAAAAATGGCCATAATATTGATCGATGCAATGATTCCAAATTCATTGAGCAGTTGGCTGTTGGTAAAAACAAAAGTTGCAAACCCAGCAGAGGTTGTAATATTGGTCATCAAAGTAGCATTCCCGACTTTGGAAATTACCCGTTGCAACGATTTTGTTTTGTTGCCGTGTTTTTTTACTTCTTGTTGGTATTTGTTGATAATAAAGATAGCGTTGGGTACACCAATGACAATAATCAACGGAGGAATCAAAGCTGTCAAGATTGTGATTTCATAACGGAACCAGCCGATAAAACCGAAAGCCCAAATGACCCCAATACTCACCACAAGTAGTGTGATGAATGTTGCACGAAAAGAGCGAAAAAAGAAAAAGAAAATCAATGCAGTAATTCCTAAGGCAAGTCCTACGAACATGCCCATTTCTGCTTTGATGTTTTCAGAATTCATGGTTCTGACGTATGGCATACCAGAGACCCGAACATCGATGTTGTTGGCTTTTTCAAATTGCTCAATAATTGGATTGAGCTGTTGGAAAATAAAATCTTTACGAATTTTGGTGTTTACGATATCACTCTTGAGATAGAGTCCTGTTTGAACAGTTTGCGTTTCTTTGTTGAAAAGAAGGTTGTTGTAAAAAGGAAATTCCGTAAACAACCTTTTTTTCAAGCGATTGACATCTGCTTGTGAAACAATTGGTTCAGAACTGAGTGGTACAAGCTGAAAGCGCTTATTTTTTTTGTCTTTTTTTAGTTCTTTTAGATCTCCAATAGAAATTGAAAAATCAATTTCATCAAAACGATCCAAATCCTTGGCAAGTTGGTTCCAGTTGTTAAATTTCTCAGGATGGTAAATGGTACTGTCTCCAACGGCTAGGAGAATTAGGGTACCCTCCTCTCCAAAGATATTTAAAAACTTGTCGTATTTTAGATTTTCAATGTGATCCTCTGGCAATAAATTGGCTTCGGTATAAGAAAATTTAATATATTTCATTTGACTACCCAAAAGCACAGTAATGAGAGAAATTGAAAGCAGTACCGTGATTTGGTTTTTTAAAATAAACCGGGAAGTTTTATTCCAAAATGTCATATTCTATAGAAGCTTAAAAAGCAACAAAGCTTTTTGTTTTTAGACCATTCTTTTTAAAATGGTTTTGGGTTTTTGAAAGCCCAAAGAAAGAACTCTTTGGGACTTGTATGTGTTGGAAAATTAAACTTTCATGATTTCAGTATCTTTTACGGCATAAGCGTCGTCAATTTTTTTGATAAAACTGTTGGTAAGATTCTGAATATCCTCCTCTGCGATTTTTTTCTCATCGTCAGAAATTTCTAATTTTTTTATCTCGTTGTTGGCCTCCTTCCGAGCATTTCGAACGCTTACTTTTGCGTGTTCTGCTGCTGCTTTTGCGATTTTAGAAAGTTCTTTACGTCTTTCTTCAGTAAGTACTGGAACATTGATAATAATACTTTCTCCATTGTTCATTGGGTTGAAGCCTAAATTGGCAATTAAAATACCTTTTTCTATTTCTGGAATGAGTTGCTTTTCCCATGGTTGCACAGAAATCGTACGTGCATCTGGTGTGTTGATATTGGCAACTTGACTCAATGGTGTTTGCGCTCCGTAATAATCAACCATTACACCTCCCAACATGGTTGGACTCGCTTTTCCAGCACGAATATTTCTAAATTCCTTTTGAAGGTGTTCAATACCTTGCTGCATTTGTTCCTGAGAACTGTCCGTAATAAATTCAATTTCTTCGTTCATAAAAATGAGATTTTAAAAAGATTTTTATTTGTCTGAAACTACAGTTCCAATGTTTTCACCGCTGAGTAATTTTTGAAGATTGCCTCTGGTGTCCATGTCAAAAACGACAATCGGCAAGTTGTTTTCCTCGCTCAGTGTAAAAGCGGTTAAATCCATGATTTTCAAGCCTTTTTCAAGGACGCTTTTGTAGGTTATTTCGTCAAATTTCACGGCATTTTTGTCTTTTTCAGGATCTGCGGAATAGATGCCATCCACACGAGTTCCTTTTAGAATAACATCCGCAGATATTTCAATAGCTCTCAGTACAGCTGCAGTATCTGTGGTGAAATAGGGGTTTCCAGTTCCTGCTCCAAAAATAACTACGCGTCCTTTTTCCAAATGACGAACGGCTCTTCTTTTGATAAAAGGCTCTGCTACTTGCTCCATTTTGATAGCGGTCAACAAGCGTGTTTTTACTCCGGTAGTTTCAATAGCACTTTGCAAGGCCAGTCCATTGATACAGGTTGCGAGCATCCCCATATAATCGCCTTGTACCCTGTCCATACCATTACTAGCACCCGCTACTCCTCTAAAAATATTACCACCACCAATGACAATCGCAACTTCAATACCGGTATTGACAATTGCTTTGATTTCTTCAGCATACTCGGCCAATCTTGCAGGGTCTATTCCATATTGATTGGCACCCATCAAAGATTCTCCGCTTAATTTTAGTAATATTCTTTTGTATTGCATGTCTATTTTTTAGGTTGTGCAAATATAGTTATTTTGATATTCTTTGTGAAAAGATATTTAGGATACTTGAGAATTTCAACCCCAAAAAAAAAGCTGTCTAGAAAGACAGCTTTTTTTTGTGTGAACGAATTAAAATGGCAAATCATCCGGTTCGTTGTCACTTGAAATCGGAGCGTTTGTCGTTTCAAAAGCAGGAGGTGTGTCCGAACCTGCTGAAGCTTGACTTGCCTCAATTCTCCATCCTTGAATAGAGTTAAAATACTTTGTTTCTCCCTGTGGATTTACCCACTCTCTACCACGTAAATTGATGGATACGGTCACATCTTGTCCAACACTATAGCTGTCCAATAGGTCACATTTATCTTGTATAAACTCTACCAAAATCATTTGAGGGTACTGCTCGTCGGTAGTGACTACCAATTCTCTTTTTCTAAATCCGTTACTTCCAAATGTTTGCGTAGCGTTTATCAATTTAACTTTTCCTGTTACTTGCATTTTTTATTGAGTTATGATTAATGTATAAAAACCTTGCGAGGGTTCTACAAATTTAAAAATTATTCTCATTCCCAATTGTTTTTTTAACGGTGGTTTCTAGAAACTTATCAACATTTGTAAGTTGATTTTCCCGAATACGATTTCTTCTTTTTGTTCGTTTGAAATGAATGAATGACGAGGAGTGTATCTTGTTTCTCAAAGAATATGTATCTTTCAAAAATAGAATTCGAAGCCAGAAAAGAATTTTTACGATCGTTTGAAAAAGACTTTACTATGTATATATTAAAACCACATGAGATCCATCAACCCTAAAAACTGTATCGTCGTTATTTTATTCTGCATTGTGAGTGCTATTCTTTGGAGTGCTTATGATTTTTCCAAAAAGTTTAAGAGAAACGAACGTGTAAAGATGGAATTGTTGGCAGAGGCATACGATCGAATTTCAGAAACAAATTTGGAAGATGATGTCACCCTCGAGATGAAAATTATTAAGAGCAATTATGAGATTCCTATGATTGTCACAGATGAGTTGGGAGCGATTGTCATGCATCGTAATTTGAATTCCAAAAACCCAGAGCAACAGAATTACTTGGATGAGGAACTGGCATTGATGAAAGAAGAAGACACTTCCATTGAAATCAATTATCTGGAAGATAAAAAGTATACGATTTATTACAGAGATTCTAATTTGTTGGTGCGTTTGAAATATTATCCGCTCACACTGATTTTGATTTTATTTTTATTTTCGGGTGTTGCTTATTTGGTTTTTCGATCGAATAAAATAGCAGAGCAAAACAAATTGTGGTCTGGGATGGCGAAAGAGACAGCACATCAAATAGGAACACCGCTGTCGTCTTTGATGGGGTGGGTAGAATTGATGAAAATGCAGAAAGTAGCTCCCGAAATTTCTTCAGAAGTAGAAAAAGATGTGGAACGTTTGAACATTATTGCAGAACGATTTTCCCAGATAGGTTCAGTACCAGCAATGTCGGATGTAAATTTGACAGCGCTTGTTCAGAAGATTATGTTATATTTTGAGGCGAGAAGTTCAAAAAACGTTGTTTTTGATAGCCAAGGAACAAAAGAGGAAGTAATGATTTGTGCCAACGAACAGCTTTTTAGTTGGGTTTTTGAAAACTTGATAAAAAACGGAATTGATGCCATGGCTGGAAGGGGGACTTTGACCATTGCTATTGTAAGAGGTCCTAAAAGTGTAAAAATACAAGTGAGTGATACAGGAAAAGGAATGAGCAGAAAGCAATTTAAAAAAGTTTTTATTCCAGGGTATACCACTCGAAAAAGAGGTTGGGGGTTAGGCTTGTCACTGTCAAAGAGAATTGTAGAAGATTACCACAAGGGAAAAATTTACGTAAAAAAATCGGTTCTCGGAGAAGGAACCGTTTTTGAAATTTTGTTGCCGAAAATTTAAAGAACAATGTTTTTTGAGATGGTCTTTGCCAATTCTGTAAAGGCCTCTGAAGTCATTTGGAT
Organism: uncultured Flavobacteriaceae bacterium; assembly: GCA_905479475.1. Taxonomy (GTDB): domain Bacteria; phylum Bacteroidota; class Bacteroidia; order Flavobacteriales; family Flavobacteriaceae; genus Flavicella. The sequence continues at coordinate 4,538 of CAJQMT010000033.1, read as the reverse complement.
TTTTGAATTTGAAAAATTCGCATCTTCCATGTGGTTCAGTGGAATCAAATGCACATGTGCATGTGGAACCTCCAAGCCAATAACACTTAGGCCAACCCGATCGCAGGGAATTGATTTTTCAATACCGGTAGCTACTTTTTTTGCAAAAGAAAACAGGCCTTGATAACTCTCTTCATCCAAATCAAATAATTTGTCAACTTGCTTTTTGGGGATCACCAAGCTGTGTCCTTTTACATTAGGTTGAATGTCTAAAAAAGCAAAATAATTTTCGTTTTCAGCGATTTTGTATGAAGGAATTTCTCCTTTGATGATTTTGGTAAAAACGGAATCCATAAACTTTTTTTATTTGTAAGGTCGGTTTCTTAGATCTCCAAAGAGAATTCTCTTTTTTGGATGGTGTTTCCGTTGGTTTGTCAAACGGAGACGATTGCTATCTTGAAATTTCTAAAATTTCAAATTTCATGATGCCACTCGGGACTTGGATTTCAGCAATGTCGCCTACCTTTTTTCCAAGCAAACCTTTTCCTATAGGAGAATTGACGGACAATTTCCCATTTTTAATATCTGTTTCAGAATCCGCGACCAAGGTGTAGGAAAATTCCATTTTATTGGTTGTATTCCGGATTTTTACCACTGAATGGATCAATATTTTAGACAAATCCAATTGTGACTCGTCTAGAATACGTGCGTTGGCAACCACATTTTTTAATTTTGCGATTTTCAATTCCAGCAGAGATTGCTCTTCCTTTGCAGCATGGTATTCTGCATTTTCACTCAAATCTCCTTTGTCACGGGCGTCAGAAATTTCTTGAGAAACTCTTGGCCGTTCTACTTGTTCCAAATGCTCCAATTCTTGCTTTAGTTTTTTCAAACCTTCTTCAGAATAATAAGATACTTCACTCATAACATTACTAATTTAGAAAAACAAAATCCCACCGTAACAAATGTTCAGTGAGACATACAAATATACAAAATATTTGTAAATTGCTTGTCAAAAGAAGGCTTTCCTATGAAATCATTTCACTATCAATTTTTATTTTTTCTAATGATGTTTGTAGGTTGTACAGACGACCCCGTGCAACAAAACAATTTCATTCCTAGGCAAATTTTCAACGTGACGAAAAGTTTGGTCCTGCCAGAAGCAAGCGGATTACAGACGCCAGGAGGGTACGCTGTTTTTCAAGATTTGGGTTTTCGAGGGATATTGGTGTACAACAGCAATGGCACTCATTTTTTAGCGTTTGATTTGGCGGCTCCTCATTTGCCGTCCTCGCTTTGCGGTGACCCCATGGATTATGAATCCGATTGGCCCTACATAATCAGTTATTGTGGTGAAGAAGATGTTCGGTATTCTGTGTTCACCCCCTATGCAAATTATTTAGGAGAAACCTATGAAATGCAAGAATACAGCGCTGTTTTGATAGACAATAGTACCTTGCAAATAAGAAACTTTTAACGGCGGCTATTTGAAAATAGATGCTTATTTTTGCGACAAAGAAACAACCCATGAAAACATACTTTTCTTCAGATTTTAAACTCGGCGTTTTAGGGGGCGGACAGCTTGGAAAAATGCTCTTGGCAGAAACGCAAAAATTTGATGTATATACCTGTATTTTAGATCCCTCTTCCGAGGCTCCCTGTGCGCCCCATTGTCATGAGTTTGCACAAGGAGATTTGTTGGATTTTGAAACCGTCTATAACTTTGGAAAAAAGGTGGACGTTTTAACGATTGAAATAGAACACGTAAATATTGAAGCGCTTTACAAACTAGAGTCGGAAGGTGTGAAGGTGTATCCTCAGCCAAATGTCATCGAGCGCATTCAACACAAGGGCAAACAAAAAGATTTTTATGTGACTCATAAAATTCCTACTTCGCCGCATCAACGATTTGACACAAAAGAAGCCTTGATTCAGGCCAATTTGGCGTATCCTTTTGTATGGAAATCGGCACAATTCGGGTACGACGGAACCGGTGTAAAAATTGTGCGAAATCAAGAAGATCTGAATAATCTAGTGGATACGGAGAGCATTGTGGAGGCTTTGATTCCCTTTAAAAATGAATTGGCAGTCATTGTGGCGAGAAATGCCTCAGGAGATGTAAAAACCTACCCTGTGGTGGAAATGGAGTTTCATCCAGAAGCCAATCAAGTAGAATATGTAATTTGCCCGGCCAGAATCGCACCAGTCGTGGCAGAAAAAGCCAATGCCATTGCTTTGAAAGTAGCCGAATCTTTTGAACATGTAGGTTTGTTAGCTGTGGAAATGTTTCAAACAGAAGCCGATGAAATTCTGGTCAATGAAGTGGCGCCAAGAACCCACAACAGTGGTCATTACAGCATAGAAGCCTCTGTAACGAATCAGTTTGAACAACACTTGCGAACCGTATTGAACTTGCCACTAGGAGCGACAGACAGCAAATGTGCTGGCGTGATGGTGAATTTGGTAGGCGCCGAAAATTTTTCTGGAGATGTCGTGTATCAAGGAATGGAAGAAATTTTAGACATGAATGGCGTGACGCCACATGTTTACGGTAAAAAACAAACAAGACCTTTCCGAAAAATGGGACACGTCACCATTGTAGATCAAAACTTAGAAGTGGCCAGAGTCGTTGCAGAAAAAGTAAAAAACACCATTAAAGTGATTGCTCACTAAGATTTTTTTAAATTAGCAGTCAAACAAAAACATACAAAGATGAAAGTAGCAATTATCATGGGAAGCGATTCAGACCTTCCAATCATGCAAGAGGCCATAGCTATTTTAAAAGAATTTAAAATAGCCTTGGAAGTAGATATTGTATCAGCGCATCGTACCCCTGAAAAATTGGTTGATTTTTCTACTTCTGCGCATAAAAAGGGGTTTTCAGTGATTATTGCAGGTGCCGGAGGTGCGGCACATTTGCCCGGAATGGTGGCTTCCATGAGTCCTTTGCCGGTGATTGGTGTTCCGGTGAAATCAAGAAATTCGATTGATGGATGGGATTCGGTATTGTCTATTTTACAAATGCCCGGAGGAGTCCCTGTAGCAACCGTGGCTTTGGACGGGGCTAAAAATGCGGGTATTTTAGCCGCACAGATTATTGGTGCCTCACATCCGGAAGTCTTGGACAGAATCATTGCTTACAAAGAAAGTTTGAAAGCCAAAGTAATGGCGGCTTCTGACAGTGTAAAAAACAGATAGCATGTTTTGCAAATACAAAAAAAGCGCCTTTCACAAGGCGCTTTTTTTTTGCTATAAATTTTGTTCTTAAACTAAAAAAACCCACAACACATGTTGCGGGTTTTGTACTCTTCATGGACGTATCTTCGAATCAAACGATTTATTTTTGAGAGATTTCATTTATGATTTTCTGGAATAATCCTATATAAATCCGCGAGTAGATTATTCATTCACTCGAATTTGGATGGGTTGATTCGTTTTATTAATTTTAGAGGGCTATGAAAAAATCAAATTTGCCTGTAATAATTGTGCTACAAAAAAATCGAGAAGGAATAAACTGTTTGCTTCTAAAGTTTAGGTATAACAACCAGATTAGATTGATTTTAAAAGAAAAGTTCTCTTCAGTATGGTCAAAAACAGAACGAGGATGGATAGTTGAAAATCATCTTAAAAACCTAAAATTGCTGTTTCAAGAACTCAAAGGAATTGCTGAAATTGACACTTCTCAATTGCCTTTAAAAAAGAACTCCAAGAACAACTTGAAATCGTTATCCAAATTTGGAGGGAATAAAGCAATGGTTCCCAAAAGTTTCAATGATTTCTTAAAAAGACGAAGGTATAGTCCAAATACGGTGAAAACTTATTCGTCTTTTATTATTGAATTTCAAGAATTTATTGATCCTTTAGCACTAAATAAAGCTTGCTTTGACGATATTATTTCTTATGTTAACTACCTCGTTTCTGTAAAGAAAGTTGCTGCAAGTACACAAAACCAGGCCATTAATGCGTTGAAATGTTACTATGAGAATATTTTAGGCTGGCAAAAGTTCTCAATGCGTATAGAGAGACCCCGAAAAGAGAAACGACTTCCCAAGGTTTTGACAGAAAAAGAAATTATTCGGATGATTCAGTTCACCGACAACTTGAAGCATAAACTTATTATATGTGCTCTTTATTCTTCTGGCCTTAGAAAAGGAGAGCTCCTTTCTCTGAGGAAAGAGGATATCGTATTTGATAAAAATCTTATCTTTGTGAGAGGTGGAAAAGGTAAAAAAGACAGAACTACCGTTTTATCTAGTCATTTGAAAAAGTTGTTAGGGGTTTACCTCAATGAATACAAGCCCAATTATTGGTTAATTGAAGGGGTTGGTAGACATAAATACAGCCCTACTAGTGTTGGCAGGGTTCTGTCAAATGCAGCTAAAAAGGCAAATATTCAGAGGGTGATTACAGCACATATGCTGAGACATTCTTTTGCAACACACTTGTTGGAGCAAGGTTTAGACTTGCGCTATATTCAACAGTTATTGGGTCATGGAAGTTCAAAAACAACAGAGATTTACACACATGTGAGCAGTAAATCTCTTGCAAAAATAAAAAGT
>CAJQMT010000032.1 GCA_905479475.1 uncultured Flavobacteriaceae bacterium | reverse complement strand
ATTATTAAAGAGGAAATTGTATTTTCGCACACTATCAATTAAAATAATACACAAAAAATGGCAATATTATCGGAAATTAGAGAGCGTTCAATGTTTTTAATTGTAATCATTGGTTTGGCGCTATTTGCTTTTGTTGCGAGTCCTAAAGATATTTTAGATTTCTTCAATTCGAGTAAAGTGAATGCCGTAGGAGAAGTGAATGGAGAATCAATAAGTAGAGCAGATTTTGCAGCGAAAGTGGAAGCTTATAAATCCAATGCTGGCGCTACAACTTCAGAGATGCAAGCCGTTAATACTATTTGGAATGCTGTACTGAGTGAAAGAATTTACAAAGATCAGTTGTCTAAAGCTGGAATTGTAGTGGGGGAAAAAGATGTTTGGGATGCTATTGTAAACAATCCAAATATTCAAAATGCAGCTATTTTTAAAAATGAAATTGGTTCGTTTGACGAAGACAAGTTCAAAGAATACCTCTCCAACTTGAAAGAGAGCTCAAAAGAAGCATCGAACAATGCATGGGCAAACTGGCTGGCGAATGAAAAAAACATCAAAACAAATTTAGAAAAACAGGCTTACAATCAATTGATAAAATTAGGTGTCGGAGCCTCCTTGAAAGAAGGTCAAAATACATACACAGAGAGCCAAACTAAAATGAGCGGGTCTTTCGTTTATTTGCCATTTGAGACAGTAGATACCAAAGAAATTGCAGTGAGCTCGTCGGAAATAGAGTCCTACGTGAGTGAGCATTCCAAAGAATTTGAAGTAGATGCGAGTAGAGATATCAAATTTGTAAAATTCGACATCGTTGCATCACCAGAAGATGAAGAAGAATTGAAAAACGAATTGAAGTTCGAAATTGAGCCCTTCAAGGCAGCCAAAAACAGTGCAGAATACGCCTCTGAAAATGGAACAGATATTCCAGTAGACACCAAATACGCTCATAAAAATAATTTGCCAACGCAGGTAGCGGATGTTATTTTTTCTGCGAAGAAAGGAGCCGTAGTTGGGCCTTACAAATTTCAAAATCATCTGCGAATTTCTAAAATTGAAGATATCATTAAAATGCCAGATTCTGTAAAGGCAAGTCATATTCTGGTTTCTTTTGTGGGATCAAGAGCAGCTGATGCGACTGTGACTCGAACAGAAGCCGAAGCAAAAAAATTGGCAGATAGTATTTTAAATGCCGTGAAAAAAAGAAAGTCCAAATTTTCATCTTTGGCCAAAAAATTCTCTTCTGATAAGTCCAATGCCGACAAAGGAGGTGACTTAGATTGGTTTACATACACGAGAATGGTTCCTGAATTTAGAGACTATGCTTTCCTTAATAAAAAAGGAGCTATCGGAGTAGTGCAAACAATTTTTGGATTCCATATTGTAAAAATAAATAATCAAAAGAATATTCAGAAGGCAGTCCAATTGTCTACAATAGCAAGAAAAATAGACGCTTCAGAAGCGACAGAAAACGCAATTTTTGAGAGCGCAGAAACATTGGCCTACAATCTATCGTCGGGTAAGAACCTTGAAGAATTGAAAAAGGAGAACAATTACAATGTGCGTCCTCTGTTTGGTTTGTCTGAATTGGACGAAGACATTGCTGGTTTAGGTAAAAACAGAAGCATTGTTCGTTGGGCATTTGATACGGATAGAAGTGTCAATGATGTGAAACGATTTGATCTAGAAAAAGGGTATGCTGTGGTGGTGTTGACAAACGAAACAGAAGAAGGTTTGATGTCAGCAGTCAAAGCGTCAAGCAAAGTCAAGCCGATTTTGGTCAACGAAAAGAAGGCAGCTCTTTTAGTGCAAAAGATGGAAGGAGATGATTTGGCGTCTATTGCAAAATCAAACGATACAGATTTACAGTCATTTGCAAATATAACCCTAGGAGCGCCTACTATTTCAGGAGTAGGAATCGAACCAGGTGTAGTGGGTGCCATGTACGCAACAGAAACGGGAAAGCTTCAAAAAGATGTGATAGGTAAGAAAGGAGTTTTTGCTTTTGTGGTAAATTCGAAAGAAGAGCCTGTAGTGCTATCCAGTTACGAAGGAGCTAGAAACAGTTTGTCAACTGCGAATCAAAACGCGGTTAGTACAAAAATTTACAAAGCGCTTGAAGAAACATCCACTGTGGAAGATCACAGAGCTTTGATGTACTAGAGAATTTTAAGATAAATTTAAAAAAGGCGTTTGTAACAATCGCCTTTTTTTTTGCTTACAAGGGAATCAAATCTGCTTTTAGAGGTCTGTTTTTATTAGAATAAAACGTTCATGACAAGCGTTCGGTTGTTTTTTCATTCCTCTAAAAACGGTTCCTACGACGCTTTGATTCATGTGCGATTCAGTCACTTCCTCTATTGTTATCTTACGTATCCAGTAAGTGTGTGTTTTTTTTAGTCACCTTCGACGAATAGAAAATAACACATACGCTCTCAAGCTTTTCTAAAAAAAAATCCGAAAGAGAAACTCTTCCGGATTTAATTCGCATAAATAAACTAAGATGTTAGGTTTATCGCAATCGATCTACAGATTTCACAAGATCTTCATCCTTTTTGATGGCTTTGTTTGCCATGACAAGCAATACAATGACACAAATAGGTATGAAAATCCCAATACCTTTCTCAGAGATGTGCATCTCTCCAGATAAATTTAGAGATTGAGTTAGCAATACGCCTAATAAATAGAAGTTGATAAGAATATTAATTCTCCCCAATACAAATTGTTGCTCTCTATTTTTAAACAGGAATACTGCAGTTATAGAAAGTAAACAAGAAATACCAAAGGAAATTCCTATTGATTTTATTAAAAAACGATCATCCATCAATGTTTCTAGGATTCCAACAGTTTTGATCTCATCAAGAGTCCAAAAACTACAAAGAAAAACCAAGGCTCCCGACAAGAGTGCAGCAGCAACAAGATAAATGGTTTGGATGCGTTGTAACATTTCTAATTTTAAGTGACGCTAGTAGCTACACAAAAGTATGTTTTTATTTTCAGAAACAAAATGAATATTATTAAAAAAATAAAACATATATTTGTGCTTATTAACACTACAGAACATGTTTTCTCTTCAGAAAACATTCGACAATTCATACAACCCATTCTTATTACTTCACAATACAAAGTAGGAATACAACTTAATTATACAACTGATGTTTGAAATTTCACAACTCAAAGAAAAAACACTTGTTGAGTTACAAGCGATTGCAAAAGAAATTGGTTTGAAAAAAACCAGCCAACTCAAAAAACTAGAACTTGTTTATCAAATTTTAGATGCGCAAGCTGCCACGTACTCAGAACAACAAAAAGCAGACGAAGCTTCTCGAAAATCTGAGGAGCCAAAATCGAAAAGAAAAAGAGTCAGTGCTGCTAAAGAAAAGATTCAACAGACTCCCTCTGGGGCAGCTGTTGCAGATAATAAAAATACCGAGAAAGTTATACATACTCAGAAGGAAGAAACCCTTTCGAAAGGATCTCCCAAAGAAGAGAAAACGGTTAAGAACGATTCGCAACACAAGCCGCAGAATCGTGGCCAGCAAAATAATCAAAAAGCAAATAGCAACAATCCAAATCATCCGAGTCATAAAAATAATGCTCAGAAGAATCATTCAAAGGATAAAAATCACAACCGTAGTAACAATAAGTACCGCGATCCTGATTATGAATTTGATGGAATTATTGAAAGCGAAGGGGTTTTAGAGATGATGCCTGATGGTTATGGTTTTTTAAGATCTTCAGATTACAATTATTTGTCTTCACCAGATGATATCTACGTCTCGCAGTCTCAAATTAAATTGTTTGGATTGAAAACAGGAGATACGGTTTTAGGAAATGTAAGGCCTCCAAAAGAAGGAGAAAAATATTTTCCTTTGATACGTGTGTCAAGAATCAATGGATTGAAGCCAAACGTCGTTAGAGATCGTGTCTCTTTTGAACATTTGACACCTTTATTTCCAGATGAAAAATTCAATTTGGTAGATCGAAAAAACACCCTATCTACCCGAATTATGGATTTGTTTGCTCCGATAGGAAAAGGACAAAGAGGGATGATTGTAGCACAACCAAAAACCGGAAAAACGATGTTGTTAAAAGACATCGCAAATTCGATTGCTGAAAACCATCCTGAAGTATATCAAATCGTTTTGCTTATTGATGAAAGACCTGAAGAGGTAACAGACATGCAACGCAGCGTAAAAGGAGAAGTAGTTGCTTCAACCTTTGATGAGCCGGCAGAAAAGCATGTACGTGTCGCAAATATTGTTTTAGAAAAAGCCAAACGCTTGGTAGAATGTGGGCATGATGTGGTCATATTACTAGATTCTATTACACGTCTGGCAAGAGCTTACAATACCGTTGCTCCAGCCTCAGGAAAAATTTTATCAGGGGGTATCGATGCAAATGCATTGCACAAACCGAAACGATTCTTTGGAGCTGCTAGAAATATTGAAAAAGGAGGATCTTTGTCAATCATTGCGACCGCTTTGACAGAAACAGGTTCTAAAATGGATGAAGTGATTTTTGAAGAATTTAAAGGGACTGGAAACATGGAGTTGCAATTGGATAGAAATATTTCCAATAGAAGAATTTATCCAGCGATTGATTTGATAAAATCAAGTACAAGAAGAGACGATTTGTTACTCGATCCCAAATCCGTGCAGCGTATGTGGGTTCTTCGTAAGTATCTTGCAGATATGAACCCAATTGAAGCGATGGAGTTTATCAATGATAAGGTAAAGTACTCTAAAAACAACCAAGAGTTTTTGATTTCGATGAATGGTTAAGCCTTTTTAAAATTATTATAAAACCTAAGCCCTGTTGTGTTCCATGTTTTTTGGAGCTTTTCTAAGAAAAGGAGACAACAAGACTTGGGTTTATTTGTTTCACATCAATTCCTATACTTGTGTACTTTTGAATGCAGCGTACCTCTTTAAGGTTTAGAAATCGTTCTGTATGATTTGCGTGTTTGCAATTCCATGCACCACTTCTTTCAAAGGCTTTAATGTTCCATTACTAATTATCAAATGCTGTATAGGGGCATCCTGGTCTAAGAGACCTTGCTGATTTAAAATAGTTTTTGTTTGTTTGGCAACAGCCAATCCAGAATCTATAATTTGTACAGATTCTCCTGTAATCTTTTTTATTTGCGGTATTAGAAAAGGGTAGTGGGTGCAGCCCAAAACAAGACAGTCTATGTTTTTAAGAATCATTGGACGGATGTATTTCTTCAATAGGGCGGTGGTTTTATCACTTGTTATCTCTCCACTTTCAATCAAAGGAACCAGGCCTTCTCCTATTTGTTCGATGACGTGAATCCCATCCATATATTTTTTTGAAGTTTCGGCAAACAAACGACTATTCAAAGTTCCTTTGGTCGCCAAGATGCCGATGGTGTTGGTTTCTGTTTTGAATGCAGCAGGTTTGATAGCGGGTTCTATACCTATAAATGGAATGTCATAGCTGTCTCGTAACACTTGAATGGCGTTTGTAGTGGCTGTGTTGCAAGCAACAACAATGATCGTACATCCTTTTTCTAACAGGTATTCTGTGTTTTTTTTACACAGGGCTATGATTTCTTTTTTTGATTTTTGTCCGTAGGGAGCATTTTTGCTGTCGGCTAAGTAAATGGTTTCTTGATACGGCAGGACTTGTATGATTTCTTTCCAAATAGAAAGTCCTCCGATTCCTGAATCAAAAATTCCGATGGCGTGCTTTGTCATAGGTGTAAAAATAAAAAAAACTCGTTATCCTTTTTTAGATAACGAGTTTTTTTATTGCCGTAAGTGGATTATTTTGTAGCAATTCCTAATTTGGATTTAACCGTATCAGATAGGTCTTCTCCCTCTTTTACAATCAATGCTTTGGCATCTAAAACGTAAGAAATGCCTTTTGCTTTCGCAACTTCATCAATGGCATCTTGTGCTTTTTTGATGATAGGTTCCAAAGCAGTATTTCTTTTTTGTTGGATTTCTTGTTGTGCTACTTGTTGCAGTTGTTGAATTTTCGCTTGGTCTGTTTGCACCTCTTTGATACGAGCTTCATTTTGAGCTTGTGTTTGTGAAACTTCTTCAGCTGTGTACTTGTCAATTTTCGCTTTCAGATTTTTTTGAGCAGTCGTAATTTCTTCTCCGTATGTTTTTCCTAATTTCTCTAAATCAGATTGCATTTTTAGAGTTTCAGGCATGCTTGCTACCAATTCTTCAAAATCGATATGTGCCACTTTTTGTGCCTGTGCAACGTTTTGAATTCCAAAAGTTAAAATTGCGGCTACTAGGAAATTTTTTAATTGTTTCATTTTGTTATTTTTAAATTAATTTTTCTTTTTTAGTTGGGATTATCTTCGGATGATTCGTTTTTCTTTTTGAACTCTCCGTTTTTGTTGATCGTTAATTCTTTTTTTGAGTGCTTCTTTTGCTTTGGCCTTTTTTTCTTTGACCTCTTCCATCTCTTGCTCTTTGATAGATTTTGTAATGTAAGCAATTACAGTTTTACTGATGTCGTATTTCGGATTTGCATGTAACAAAACCAAATCACTCGATCGATCAATTACAAAATCGTATTTTTTTCTTTTTACGATGCGTTGTATCGCATTGTATACGTCATTTTGTATCGGTTTCACCAATTGTTGACGCAAGATGAATAAACTGCCTTCCTCTCCGAAATAGGTTGCCTTCTTTTTGTTAAGTTCTATTTCTTTGAATTCAATACTTTCTTTTTGTTCAGAAATGAGATCCTCAGTAAGCAATATTTTTTCATTGTGCAATGCTGATTTCATCCCAGCAATAATTGAAGCTTCTTTGTCAATTTCTTTTCGCCAAGCTGCCACTTTATTATCTAATTTTTTTTGTGCTTTTTTATAAGCAGGGATGCTTTCTAAAATATACTCCATATCTATGTACGCAATCTTTTGTGGTTTCTGAGCGCTCAAAAAACCAACGGTCAATAGTGTTAGGATGTATATTATTTTCTTCATCTCATTTTTTGCTAAAAAATACTTCCAAGGTCAGGAAACAAATATAATAATTTAGAATTGTTGTCCAATAATAAAATGCGTTTGCCATCCAGATTTTTCAGAGCTAAACGGTGTTGCGTCAAAACCATGTGCAAAATCAATACCAAGAAGCCCAAATGCAGGCATAAAAATTCGAATACCAACTCCCGCAGACTTTTTAACATCAAATGGGTTGAAAACTTCAAAGTTCTCATAGGAGTTTCCTGCCTCGGCAAAACCGAGTGCATAAATTGAGGCACTAGGTTTGAGTGTGATAGGATATCGTAATTCTACACTGAATTTATTGTAGATTTTCCCCCCAGTATTTCCAGAAAGACTTGAGTTTTCATATCCTCTTAATCCTACCACTTCTCGTCCATCAAATTGTCCTTGTTGAAGGCCGTCTCCACCTACGAAATAACGTTCAAATGGAATGTCTGCTAGTTCTGAGTTGTATGCCCCCAAATAGCCCAATTCGGTATTGGTCATCAATACCAACTTGCCAATCAATGCGGTGTACCATTTCGCTTTGTAGGTGAGTTTGTAATATTCCAACCATTCAAATTTTTCTTGATTTATTTTTCCAGTATTGATGATACGGATATCATTGCCCTCAGAGTCAACGCCGATATCTTCGTTGTCTAACACCCCATTTCCATTGGTGTCTGGAGCAGTTTTAAATTCGTCTAGATCCTCTAGGTTGCTATAGTCTTTGCCGGTCAACAAAGAATGTGGCAGTGTAAATTTTGCACCCAAACTAAATTCAGATCCCGTAGTTGGAAAAATTCGACTTGGCCCAGAGGAGTTTCTTCCTAAGGTGATGCTATAGGATAAATTATTGGAAGTTCCGGTTCCGTTTTCAAAGGCCAAGGCACCCCCAAGTAAATAGTCATTGGTTTTGTATTGGCGGTAGGTAATGGATTGGTTCAATGTAAAATAATCATCAGGCCATTGGAGTCGTTGTCCCAGTCCGATCGTAGCTCCTAAAATGTTCAAGCGTTTGCTTTTGTCTACGGTATAGCTTTGGTAATTGACTTGGTATTGTCTAGAATTGTAAATAGAGATTGACAGTGATTTTGGTTTCTTTCCTCCGAGCCATGGCTCCGTAAGCGAGAAGCTGTAGGTGCTAAAATATCGGCTTGATTGCAATCGCAAAGCCAGGGATTGGCCATCGCCCATTGGGAGCGGCTTGTATTCCTCTTTTTTCAATAAATTTCGTACAGAAAAATTATTAAAAGACAAGCCCAAAGTACCGATAAAAGCTCCACCTCCATAACCTCCTTGCAGTTCAATTTGACTCGATCCTTTCTTGACAACGGAATAGTCAATGTCTACGGTTTTATCTGCGTAATTTGGAGTCAAGTCAGGGGTGACATTTTCTGGGTCAAAAAACCCCAATTGTGAAATTTCACGGATGGAACGAATGATATTTTCTTTGCTGTACAATTGACCTGGACGAGTTCTTAATTCGCGGTAAACTACGTGGTCGTTGGTGACTTCATTCCCGGTGACCGAAACCTTCTTAATGGTGGCTGGGTCGTCTTCAAGAATACGGATTTCAACAGTGATAGAGTCGTTGTCTACTTTTGTTTCAACGGCATTTACTTGCGAAAACAAATACCCGTTGTTTTGATACAAAGAGGAAATATCATCTGAATCGGGTGCTCCACTGCCCGAAACGCGTTCGTTTAAGATTTTGGAATTGTAAACATCTCCTTTTTGAATTTTTAAAAAGCGTTGCAACTGATCGGTTCCGTAATTTGCATTTCCTAAGAATTTGATAGCGCCAAAATAATATCTTTTCCCTTCTTCCAAGGTAATATCAAGATCGATGGTTTTGGTATCTTCGTTCCAGGTGATGGTGTCTGAAATGATGCGTGCGTCTCGAAAACCCTGCTCACTGTATTTGTCAATCAAGTTGTCAAGATCTTCTTTGTACTCTTCCTCGATGTATTTCGAGTATTTCCAGAAACGTCCCCAAAATTTTTGTTTGGTGTTTTTTAAATAGCTGCGAAGCTTTTTGTCCGATACTTTTTGATTTCCATGAAACCGTATTTTTTTTATCTTGATTTTGTCGCCTTTGTCAATATGAACACGCATGTTGACTGCGTTTGTTTGGGAAGTGTCTTTTTTTGTGTCAAGCGAGACTTTGGTTTTTAAGTATCCTTTGTCTGTGTATTTTTTTGTGAAATAATTTTTGGTTGTTACCAAAAGATTCTCGGTAAGCATTTCGCCAGCTTTTAACTCCGCTTCTGACAGCAATGTTTTCGCTTTCGATTTGCTTACTCCAGAAATTGCAACGTTATTGAGTTGAGGCAATTCTGTTACATTGAATTCGAGATAAATGATTTCTTCGTCTATTTTGGAAATGTAGACATCTACTTTGCTAAAACGCTTGGTGCTGTAGAGTTTTTTTATAGCGCTAGAAAGTTTGTCGCCTGGGATTTTTAGGAGCTGTCCAGTTTTTAAACCAGCATACAATTTTACAGATTGTTCGCTAAATTGTTTTACACCGACTACCGTAATTCCTCCCAGTTCATATTTTTTATTTTCTTCGTAGCTGATCTGGTCGTTTCCGTTCTTTTGAGCAGAAAGAATCATTGAAGAAAAGAGCGCTAAGCAAAGTGCGCTTATTTTAAATTTTGTCATTTTAATTTTTCATTTGCTCGCTTGTTTTTCCAAAGCGACGTTCTCGATTTTGATAAGAAAGGATGGCGTCATAAAAGTCCTTTTTTCTAAAATCTGGCCAAAGAACATTGGTGAAATGCAATTCTGCATATGCAATTTGCCACAGCAAAAAGTTACTGATGCGTTCTTCACCACTGGTCCGAATCAATAAATCAACTTCGGGCAAAGAAAACGTATATAAATGATTATTAATAATATTTTCATCAATTTCTTCCAAAGAAAGCTCTTTATTAACAACTTTTTTAGAAATATTTTTAACAGCATTGACAATTTCCTCGCGCGCACCATAACTCAGCGCAAATGTTAGGATTACTTTTGAGTTGTTTTTGGTAGCATCTATGACTTCCTGTAGTACTTTTTGTGCTTTTTTTGGAAGTTTTTTCAGGTTTCCAATCCCTCTGATTTGGATGTTGTTTTTTTGAAACCCGGGCAATTCCTTTTTGAGAGAGGATATAAGTAAGTTCATCAAGGCATCAACTTCTAATTTTGGGCGGTTCCAGTTTTCGGAAGAAAAAGCGTAGAGCGTGATGGCTTTTGTTCCAATCTCTGAGGCGGCCTCTACAGATTCTCGTACGGAGGTAAGCGCGTTTCTATGGCCAAAAACCCGATTCATCCCTTGTTGTTTGGCCCATCTGCCGTTTCCGTCCATGATGATAGCCACGTGTTCGGGAATTTTATTCTTGTCGATTTTTGCTATTTGATCCATCAGTGTTTTGAGGTTGTGTAACAAGCCGGTCTTCCGAAAGTATAAACCAAAGAAATTCCTGTAAAATTATACCAGTCGTTTGTCGTGTTGTTGTTAAATTTCGCTTTCTCAGAAAAGGTGTTAGGAATGAGGTTTTCTGCGATAAAACTGCTGTCGTCTATATTGTCTTTGAATGCGTATTGCCATCTTGTTTCTATAGCAAAAGCAATGTTTCGAAAAAGTTGTCTTTTGTAGCCAATCCCAAAGGGAATAGCTAAGGACCTTTCATTTTCGTAGTTGACCCTGTTGTCTTGAGAAACAAGTACGCTAGTGCTTTGTGCTATCTTGTACTGAAGTGCTGCAAGTCCTAAAAAAAGATAAGGCGTATGGTGTTGTTTTCGAATGGCTAAATTGTACTCAAAGAAATTGAATTCAATTCCTACGGATAGTTCGGTAATTGTCTTTTGGAGAGCAACTTGAAACGATTGTTGTATTTCATTTCTTGCCTCTGCGTCGTTCAGATCTAGGGTAAGATTTGTCAATCCTATTCGATACGCAATCCGAGGGTTTTTGTTGTATTTGTATAGGAGCCCGCCTGCGGCAGATTTTGGATTTATAAAAAGAGTAGCACCGACGTCACCGATGAGATTGCTTCCTCCCAGCCAAATGCCCACCTCATTTACTTGAGCGTTTAGCAGGCTAGAAAAAACAACAAATATCCAAATTATATTTTTTTTCACCATAATAAAATAACGAGCAAATATACTGATTTCAAATTGTTTGTTAAAGCTAAAAGTTAAATTTGTAGTCGCTCTTATGTAAACAGAAGAAGTTTCTTTTTATTGCTCTTTTTCTTTTTTTTTTAAGCAATAAATTGGGTCTAAAAAGGAGGTGTTATTTGTAATTTCTTTTGTCTTCTCCCCAGAACAATTTACTCCGCAAAGTTTTGATAAACGTTTGCTGGTTCAATTGAATGATTTGAATTTGAAAAGGCGCTTTGCGCAGGGTGATTTCGGTTTCAAAGGCAACAGAAGAAACTCGGGAATCCAAAGAGAGGAAAAACTCTTTTTCTCTTCCGACAATTTTCAAACGAATATTTGTTTTATCAGGAATCACAAGAGGCCGTGCACTTAAATTATGAGGTGCAATGGGCGTGATGACAAAATTATTTGATTCGGGGATAATAATGGGCCCATTGCAACTCAACGAATACCCTGTTGAGCCGGTAGGAGTTGCGATCACCAAACCATCTGCCCAATAAGTGGTCAAGCTTTCGTCATTCAGATACGATTCGATACCAATCATTGAAGTAGAATTCTTTCGAGCAATGGTAACTTCGTTTAGGGCGTAGTTGAATTGTCCGAAATGATTTTTGTCGTCGTTGGTATGTATTTCTAACAAAGCTCTTTCCTGAATGGTATATTCCTTTTGTTGCAAAGATAAAATCGCATTTTCAATGGCACCTTTTTGAACAGTCGCTAAGAAGCCCAGACGACCTGTATTGA
>CAJQMT010000031.1 GCA_905479475.1 uncultured Flavobacteriaceae bacterium | reverse complement strand
TTTACTTACAAAAAATTAATAATTTCTCTATTATTAACCCTAAATCACATAAAAACAAATATTTATGTAGTATTTATTTTCTTAAAAAACACATCATTACCTATACATAATACAAAAATCATATTTTTATATTGCTTTTTTAAAAAATTTATTCCTGACCTGTGAAGGTCAACAAACCTTTCACATTTACCTGTTAAAAAACCATAAAAAAACCTGTATTTCAAAGCCTTCAAGCCTCAACGCACCCAATACAGCTCTCCACAATAGATAGTATTTTAACTCAAAAATATACACAATTGACATTTGTCTATTTCATATGTATGGTTTTTGTAGTACCGAAACATTCCCTTCAGCTAAGATTTCAGTCTATCTTGTATTCCTAACTTAAAACCAAAAATTATGATTAAAAAAATTACATTTCTATTATCTTTTATTGCATTTAGTTTGACTGCAAATGCACAAAACGTCACAGTCTCATTTGCCATTGACTCAAACAGCGGAGCATACCCAACAAGTGGTAAGTCCGTTTTGGTTATCAACGGTTCGTGGAACGGATGGCAAGGCTGGGGAGTACAATTAAGTGACGACGACTCAGATGGAGTTTTTACGGGTAATCTCGAGATTACCTCAGGAACTGAATTTCAATTTGTAATAGCTGCGACAGGAACTGACGACGGATGGTCTGGTTGGGGTGCTCAAACTGGTAATACTTCTACTGGCAATAATTACATCATAACCTCTGCAAGTGAAGGGCTCACAGTCAGCATACCGCTTTTAAACAGTGAAGTAAACAATCAATTTGGAGGAGCAATGACACTTACAAGTTCAAATCCAACATGTGATGATGGTGTGATGAACGGAGACGAGACCGGAGTAGACTGTGGTGGCTCATCCTGTGCCCCATGTACCGCTTCATTGAATTTAAACTTCGAGACAAGCTCAGGTTTCATAGGAGCTGATGGCGCATCTTTGACTGAATCCATAACAAATACGGTTACAAATGGAGTAAATAGTAGAGCCAATGTAGGAGAAATTTCTGGGATAAATACAGGAGATTGGTCTCACATTTTTATAGAAACTACGACATCTATTGATTTTGCGTCAGCTAGTAAAGAATTTGAATTACAAGTAAAGGGACCTAGAGCTATAAATCTAAATTTAAAAGCGGAAGGAGGAAGTAGTGCAGCTACAGAAGTAATCGCAAGCTATACAACTCCTAATGAATGGCAAACCTTGAACTATAATTTCTCAGCAGACAGCTCTGTTGACAAGAATAAAATAGTATTATTTCTAGATATACAAGGAGATGCAAGCACTGACTCCTCCAACGATATTTTTCAGATTGATAATTTCAAATTTGGAGATATAGGAACCTTGAGTGTCGGTGGCTCTGTTATACCTATGACATTCATTCACCCTAACCCAACCACAGGATTGATCAATGTTACAGGAGATATTTACAATACTTCTGGTCAATTGGTGTTGAAAAACAGCAACGATCTTTCTGAATTGCCAAGTGGACTTTACTTTATCAGAGTGATTGCAAACGGAAGTGTTTCTACTTCAAAAGTGATTAAAAGATAAGAATACTTTCATTTTAAAAAAATGTATCAAGCCCACGCAAAATTGCGTGGGCTTTTTATTTTCTTAAAAACACAAAATTCAAGTGACTTTTTTTCTTACCGAGCCACAATATACATTTGACTATATTTGCAATGTCAAAGTATGTTTTACATGAACGCCATTAAAAAACGCATTGCTCTTTCAGAGTACCCTCAACTTTCTAGATACCTGCTAAAATGGTTGTCATTGTCCCTTGCTTCAGGGTTGCTGGTAGGCTCAGCCTCAGCACTTTTATTGGTTTCTTTATTCTGGGCTACCGATACGCGTGAGGCCAACAAATGGATTATTTGGCTGCTCCCCTTCGGAGGATTCGCCGTGGGATGGATGTACCATTATTGGGGTAAAAATGTGGTCAAAGGAAACAACCAGCTCATTGACGAATTGCACAAACCCAAAGACATCATTCCTTTTAAAATGGCTCCTCTGATTTATATCG
This sequence comes from uncultured Flavobacteriaceae bacterium, assembly GCA_905479475.1. Lineage (GTDB taxonomy): Bacteria > Bacteroidota > Bacteroidia > Flavobacteriales > Flavobacteriaceae > Flavicella. The sequence goes on along the minus strand of CAJQMT010000031.1, from coordinate 31,355 downwards.
GAACCGTTATTACACATTTGTTTGGTGGATCCGCAGGACGAGAGGGAACTGCTGTGCAAATGGGAGGTGCTATTGTCGACCAACTCTCTAAAATTTTAAAATTCCACAAAAACGATCGAAAAATTCTCATTGTCATGGGAATTTCTGCTGGATTTGCATCTGTTTTTGGTACGCCACTGGCAGGGGCTATTTTTGCGCTAGAAGTCATGGTGATTGGCCGCATGCGCTACGACGCCATCATTCCTAGTTTTTTAGCTGCCATTGTAGCAGATTATACCTGTACCGCTTGGGGGGTTCCCCACACCCATTACAGCATTGATATTGTTCCCGACATGTCACTCATCGGTTTTTTAATTGCCATTGTGAGCGGCATCTTTTTTGGCGTAGTGAGTACTTTTTTCTCGAAAGGGATTCACGGGTTTCAAAACCTAGCGGCGAAAATAAAATACCCTCCCTTACGACCTTTTTTAGGAGGAGCTATCCTCGCGATTTGTGTTTTTCTCATGGGTACTACAAAATATATTGGACTGGGAATTCCTACCATTGTGGAAGCTTTTGAACAGCCTTTGCCCTATTACGATTTTGCCATCAAAATTTTATTGACCACCTTTACCATAGGCGTTGGTTTCAAAGGAGGTGAAGTCACTCCCTTATTTTTTATTGGAGCCACTCTAGGAAATGTTTTGTCCTTATTTTTGCCGTTGCCAATGGCTTTGCTAGCTGGAATGGGTTTTGTTGCTGTTTTTTCAGGAGCTACAAACACTCCAATCGCGTGTACGCTTATGGGCATTGAATTGTTTGGCATAGAAGCGGGTGTTTTTATTGCCATTGCTTGCGTAACTGCTTATCTATTTTCTGGAAATACCGGCATTTATTCTTCGCAAATTATTGGAAGTGCAAAAAGTGATGCTTTGCAAAATACAGAAGGAAAATCCTTGAAAGAATTTTAAATCTTTCTTCCGATTTATTTTTTCAACTCAAAATTTAAAACAGCGCAACTAAAAATACCGCAATTGCTATTTCAAATACAGGCACTTCTTTGAATAATCAATGACTGCCTCGGCTTTTATCAAAATATCTGCACCTACAATCCCTTTGATTTTTTTAGCGCCGTGTTCTTTCAATGCTTGGTTTATAGGTGACAAATCAAATATGACCAAATCGAAATTTTCATGTTTCCACCCCGCTATTCGCAAGGTATTTCCAGTGGACTTTTCGGTTTTCATACCCATGGCTCCAGCACCGGATGCCGTGACCTCAGAAGGGATGGTCTCTGCAGAAAAATAAGGGACTGTCTCAAAACCAATACAAGAATTGGACGCACCCGTATCTAAAATAAATCGTCCTTTCTTGCCATTCAATTTCACCTTTACGACCAAATGATTTGTGTTCGTAATCTTAAAGGGAATGACTTGGTATCCTTTTTTCAGGAAGCTTTTCTTGAGACTTGCCATTTTATGCTATTTTTGCTCAAAGATAACACAACAAAATGATTCTTACCGATACCCATACACACCTATACAGCGAACAATTCACAGCAGACAGAGCTGCTGTGATAGAGCGTTCCATAAAAGCTGGAGTAACCCGTTTTTTTATTCCTGCCATTGACAGTGAGTATACACAGAGCATGTTGGATTTAGAAGATGCCTATCCTGAAAATGTCTTTTTGATGATGGGCTTGCACCCCACTCATGTCAAAGACAATGTCGAAGAGGAATTGACTTTGGTGAAGGAATGGCTTGACAAACGGAAGTTTTATGCAGTCGGCGAAATTGGCATGGATTTGTATTGGGACCGGACTTTTGTCAAAGAACAACAATACGCCTTTCAAACTCAAATTCAATGGGCAAAGGAAAAGAATTTACCGATAAACATCCATTGTAGAGACGCTTTTGAAGAAGTTTTTGAAATTTTAGAAAAAGAGAAAAGTACTGCCTTGTTCGGAATTTTTCACTGTTTTACGGGAACACTTGAGCAAGCAAAAAAAGCCATTTCCTACGGCATGAAATTAGGAATTGGAGGTGTGGTCACGTTCAAAAACGGAAAAATAGATCAATTTTTAAAGGAAATCCCGCTTTCTGAAATCGTTCTCGAAACCGACGCGCCTTACCTGGCACCTACTCCGTTTAGGGGAAAAAGAAACGAGAGCAGTTACCTTACTCATGTTGCCCAAAAACTGGCAGTCATTTATGATCTCTCATGGGAAGAAATTGCGAAAATTACCACCGAAAATTCCAAAGCCGTCTTTGGTGTCTGACTTTTTTAGGGATTGAATACGTATTTTTTACGAAGCGTTGGTTTTGTTGAAATTTGAAGCTTTTGGAGAACCGTTTTCCTTGAAAAGAAGATTTTTTCACGAAAGTGGTCAACTAAAAAAAAAGCAAACTATTTTTGTGATACAAACGTTATAGTATCCATGAACAAATTTGGTTGTTTTTTCTTTTTCTTTCTTTGCCTTGGACTTTCTGCACAGACGAAATTTTCCAATAGAAAAAAAACGACTCTTCACCCTACTTCGGACACGCTCCAATTTTCAAAAGTCAGTATCAGTCCTGTCAATTTTCAGGTTTTAAAAAACCAAGTCCCCTTATCAAAAGACAGCTATCGTGTCGATTTTGCAAAAGGAATGGTCTACCTCAACGCCAAAGAAAACCCTGAAATTACCATCGTGTACACTTCATATCCCGATTTTTTAACAACACCCTACACGGATATGGACGAAAATTTGATTGTCCCGTACCGAACTCAAAACAGCCAACTGTATTCCTGGAAAAAAAAGAACACTCCTCCTCTTGAAGGATTGCATACACAAGGAAGTTTGTCCCGAGGATTTCAGATTGGCAGCAATCAAGATGCTGTTTTAAACGCGGCCTTAGACCTTCAGATATCGGGAAAGCTTTCTGAAAAGGTCACTTTACGCGCTGCTATTTCTGACAGCAGTATTCCCATTCAAAAAAATGGGTACTCTCAAAATATTGAAGAATTTGACCGGGTTTACATTGAACTCTTTAGCGATCTCTGGAGCTTGAAAGCAGGAGATATTCAATTGTCAAATCAAGAAAGTCATTTTTTAAAATTCGACAAAAAAGTATCGGGAATTTCCGTAGATACTCGTTTGTCTTCCAAAGAAAAACCAACCGAAATTTCGGCATCAGGAGCTCTGGTTCGCGGACGCTTTACCAGAAACAGGTTTACGGGTATTGAAGGCAACCAAGGTCCTTATAAATTGCAAGGACCTAATGGGGAATTGTTTCTTATTATTCTATCGGATAGCGAGACTGTTTACGTCAATGGAATTCCTTTGAAACGAGGTGCTCAAAACGATTATACGATCGACTACAATACGGCTGAAATCACATTTACCCCAACGTATCCAGTCACTGCCAACATGCGTATTCGTTGTGAATTTCAATATTCTGACAGAAATTACACACGCTTTGTCACCTACAACCAAGCCAAACATACCCGTGAAAAATTTAGCATAGGAGGTCATTTTTACCTTGAAAACGACTCAAAAAATCAACCTTTGCAATTGAATTTGACCTCGGAACAGAAAAAAATTCTAGAGGAGGCAGGAAACGACCCAAGCAAAATGGTTTCAAGCGGAGGGATTGAAGAAAATTACAACGAAAATAAAGTCCAATACACAAAAACAGAAACAGGTGTATTTGAGTATGCAGACACTGAGAACCCCAACCAAACCTATTACCGTGTTGCCTTTCAATTTGCGGGAACCAATCAGGGTGATTATATTTTTTTAGAAAACAACCCCTTCGGAAAAATATACGAGTACCGTGGAAAAAACCAAGGAGATTATCGTCCACAAATACAGTTAGTCGCTCCCACGAAATTACAAGTTGCCGTAGCTGATATGAAATATACACCTTCTGAAAAAACATCCATTGCCGCTGAAGTTGCCTTCAGTGATGATGACAAAAACCTCTTCTCCAACATAGATGATAGTGAAAACAAAGGATTGGCCAGCAAAATTTCATGGGAGCAGGTCTATGCAGATAAATTGTGGTTGCTAAAAAGTGCCGTAGATTTTGATTTTTTACAAGATCGATTCGAAACGGTACAGCGAGTTTACAACATCGAATTTTCCCGAGATTGGGGAATACAAAATACGTCAGGAGACCAAACGCTTTTGCGCTCCTCATTCACCCTTTCTGACAAAAAAAACAAACATTTTCATTATAGCTTGGAACGCTTGAACGTCGGCGATCATTTCGATGGAAATCGACATCTATTTTCAACCGATTTGGGCATAAAAAATACCACAATAGGAAGCCGGACGAGTATCCTAAACAACGAAACAGAGACAGAAAAAACTACTTTTATCAAAACTCAAACTGAAATAAAACAACATTTCAAGAAAATTTGGACGGGTGCTTTATTGGCTTCCGAAAATTACCAAACCCAAAACAAAACAACAAACGAAACCCAACCTTTGAGTCAAAAATTTGTTGATTTAAACACCTATTTGGGTGTAGGGGATAGTACCAAAGTTTTTACAAAAATTGGAATCAACCTTCGGTCAAATGACAGTGTCCGAAGTCATAATTTGACCACAGTCAACCGTTCTAAAAATTATTACTTGCAGGCGACATGGATCAAAAACAAACGGAGTAATTTAGCACTCTACGCCAACTATAGGGAGGTAAACAACTTGTTTTTTGAAAACCAAAACAACTTCAATTCTAGAATCAATTACCAACAGCAATTGTTTGAAAATTTCATTCACTTCAGCACACTCTATGAAACTTCCTCAGGAGTACTGCCACGGCAGGAGTTTACCTATATCAAAACAGAAGCAGGTCAGGGCTATTATACATGGATCGATTACAACAACAACGGTCAAGAAGAATTCGATGAGTTTGAAATTGCTAAATTTTCAGACCAAGCGGCCTATTTGAGAGTTGCCTTGCCCAGCATTCAATACACCAAAATAAACCGCACAAAAATGAGTCAATCTTTACATATAGACTTTGGGATGTTGTCGAAAAAAAAGAAATTATTGCAATTCCTCTCCCCCTTCCAGAATCAATCTTTTGTATTGATTGACCTTCAAAAAAAGAGAAATAAAAACGGCCTCCACTTCAACCCATTTGACCTTTCAAATAGAAACAATTTAGGCCTGCAATACAACTTTCGGAATAGTTTGTTTTTTAGAAGAGGAGAACAGCACTATTCTACTACTTACACGCATGCAAATACGCAAAACAAAAACAATTTGGGACTCGGTCTTCAAGAAAACAAGCTGCGCAGTGATCAACTTTTATTTCAACATAAAATAGGATTTTACTGGCTCATTGACCTCCATGGAGCACTTTCCTCTCTTCAGAACACATCGCAAAATTTTGAAGAAAGAAACTACCTAATTGAAACCAAAGACCTGCGTTCTAAACTAACTTTTAAACAGACACAAACAACAAATTTCACTTTGAATTATGATTACGTGGTTAAAAATGAAAACCTGCTTGGCGCTCATTTAACAGCACACAAGTTGGGAAGTTCTTTTCAATTCTCCCATCCGAAAAAAGGCGCTTTGGTAAGTGATTTTAATTTTTACAAAAACAATTTTAAGGGAGATCCAAACCGGGCATCTTCTTATCAAATGCTCGACGGATTGCAACCGGGAAACAACTATGTTTGGAATGTCGTATTTCAAAAAAAATTGACCAAAATTCTGTATTTAAACCTCAACTATTCTGGAAGAAAGAGCGATCAAAATATTGCCATACACACCGGAAATATTCAGGTAAGAGCCAATTTTTAACCTGTTTTATTTTAGAAATTTGGTTTTCATTAGGGAAGGTTTAGAATATCAGTAATAAATGGTACATTTGCTTCAACAATTTCCTTAAAAACATGAAAAAAATTCTCTTTTTAGTGGTCCTTGCAATGAGCTTTGTAGGCACAGCACAAAACAACAAAGAAATAAAACTCGATATTTTTGATGTCTTAGCATTGAAAAGCTTGGACATTTCCTATGAATATATCATGAATGACGAATCATCTATAGGAATCTCTGTTCTTTCTAATTTTGAAAAAAAATCAGCCAGTTTTCGATACTCTCAAAAACTAGTGGTCACTCCTTATTACAGACAACATTTATTTCAAAGAGACAATGTAAATTTCTTTGGGGAGCTTTTTGGGGCTATAAACACAGGGGACTTGGAACCCGACGAATTAGGAGATCCTGATTCGTATACTGATTTTGCCTTAGGACTTGGATTCGGAGGAAAGTACCTTTCCGAAAATGGATTTGTGGTTGACTTTCACGCAGGTATTGGAAGGAACCTATTCAATACTAATTTGTCTCAAGAGGTGGTTCCTAGAATAGGTATTTCTGTTGGTAAACGATTTTAAAAGAAAAAAGTAATTACAAAAAAAAGCGATTGAAAATTCAATCGCTTTTTTTGTTTTTCAAAACTCCTTATTTGCAATAAGATGTATAAGCTTCTTTCAAATGATCCGCAATCATCTCAGCAGAACGTCCTTCAATATGATGGCGTTCCAACATGTGCACCAACTGACCATCTTTGAACAAAGCCACTGCTGGAGAAGAGGGAGGAAAAGGAATCATGAATTCTCTTGCCTTTGCCACTGCATCACCGTCAACACCGGCAAAAACTGTTGCCAAATGTGTTGGCTTTGCTGCTCCTTCTAAGGAAGCAATGACGCCTGGACGCGCTGTTCCTGCTGCGCAACCGCATACTGAATTCACAACGACCAAAGCTGTTCCTTCTAATTTTAATGTGTTTTCTACTTCTTCAGACGATTTCAATGCTGAAAAGCCTGCAGCAACCAATTGTGCTTCCATGGGTGCTGTTAATTCTTGTGGATACATATTTTTATATCTTTAAATGTTACATTTCAGATGGCAAAGATACACATTGCATTCAGAATATTAGAATTTTGAGTTGTGAGATCTAAATTTAAAATTCTAGAGCTCCTTCTTTTTGAAAACAACTGTCTTTCTCGAAACAAACGTTCGTCTGCAACGGGAAATTAAGACTTTCTTAACTTCATTCAAATTCACAAGAAAAACAGAACACCTATATTAGCAGCCTAAAAAATTAAAAATGGCAAGTTTTACAAAATGGCTCGGTGCAGGGTTGGGTTGGTCTTTTGGAGGTCCTATTGGTGCTTTATTGGGTTATATGATTGGGAATGTAATTGATGGGTTTACAAAAAAAGATCTTCAAGATTTTCAACAGCAGGCGAATCATCATTCAAAAACAACACATTCGGGAGATTTTGAAATAAGTTTGTTGGTTCTTTCGTCTTTTGTAATCAAAGCAGATGGAAAAATAGACCCTCGTGAATTGGATTTTGTCCGCGCTTATTTTGTAAAAATGTACGGCAAAGACAGAGCAAATCATGCTTTTCGATTGTTCAAAGGCATCATGCAAAACAAAGACATTTCCGTCCGTCAAATTTCTTTGCAAATTCGTCAACAAATGCAACATGCATCCCGATTGCAATTGATGCACTATCTTTTTGCCTTGGCTAAAGCAGACGAGGTGGTAACTCCCGATGAATTGCACATGCTGCAAAAAATAGCAGGCTACCTCAATATCAATTCTTACGACTTTGACTCCATCAAAGCGATGTTCTACAACGATTCTGAAAGCGCCTACAAAATATTAGAAATCGAAAAAACAGCGACTAACAAAGAACTCAAAACTGCCTATCGAAAAATGGTGAAAAAACACCATCCTGACAAGGTCAAACATTTGGGTGTTGAACATCTGAAAGGCGCGGAAGAAAAATTTTTAAAGATTCAAGAAGCCTACGAGCAAATCAAAAAAGAAAGAGGGCTTTAATGGAGTCAAAGTAATACGTTCCATTTGTACGCTAATTTGAACCCTAAAATTGGCTTTAAAATATTCAATTCTCCCTTTCCTATGTGATAAGTTTCAGTAGCAAGAAACTTTATCTCTTGCGCTTGAAAATCAAAAAACGTAAATTCGCAACAACGCATTAAACACATTATTTTGGCAAAAACGAAAGTGAAAAAAGAAACCCCTTTGATGAAGCAATACAACGGTATCAAAATAAAATATCCGGATGCGATGTTGCTGTTTAGAGTGGGTGATTTTTACGAAACTTTTGGAGAAGATGCCGTCAAATGTGCTCGTATTCTAAACATAACCCTCACCAAACGAGGTGCGGGAAGCGACTCAGAAACTGCCTTGGCAGGTTTTCCGCATCATTCATTGAATACGTATTTGCCTAAATTGGTCAAGGCAGGACTGCGTGTTGCCATCTGCGACCAACTGGAAGACCCTAAAATGACCAAAAAAATTGTCAAACGTGGCGTCACAGAATTGATAACTCCTGGTGTCTCTTTCAATGACGAAGTTTTACAATCGAAGGCAAACAATTTTCTAGCGGCGGTGCATTTTGGAAAAAAACAATTGGGCGTTTCTTTTTTAGATGTCTCTACAGGAGAATTTTTTACCGCACAAGGCACAGATGCTTATATCGATAAATTATTGCAAAATTTCCGTCCCAGTGAAGTGCTGGTTCAAAAACAACACCGACAGCGGTTTGCATCCTTATTTGGAACAGAATTGCATGCTTTTTATTTGGATGATTGGGTTTTTCAAACAGATTTTTCCGAAGAAAGTTTGACGAACCATTTCCATGTCAATTCATTGAAAGGTTTTGGAATTCATGAATTAAAGGAAGGTATTGTTTCCGCAGGTGCCGTTCTGTATTATTTGTCTGAAACCCAACACAACCGCATACAACATATCACTTCTATCCAACGAATTCAAGAAAATAATTTTGTTTGGATGGATCGGTTCACCTTGCGAAATTTAGAACTGTACGCTTCCAAAGAAGCCAATGCAGTTACGTTATTAGACGTCATTGACAATACCATTTCCCCTATGGGTGGTCGTTTGCTCCGCAGGTGGCTGGCCTTGCCTTTGAAAGATCTAAATCAGATCAACGAAAGACAAAACATTGTAAAATATCTGATCGACACTCCTGACTTTTTCGACATCGTACAATACCAAATCAAACAAATAAGTGACATCGAGCGATTGGTCTCCAAAGTAGCTACAGGAAAAATACACCCCCGCGAAGTCATTTCTTTAAAAAATTCCCTGAAGGACATTCTCCCTATCAAAGAAGCTGCTGAGACAAGCAGCAACCGCTCGTTAAAAGATATCGGAAGTCGATTGAAAGATTGCCTCTCGCTTCGTGAAAAAATTGAAGCTACACTCTTTGAAGATGCTCCTGTAAATATTTTAAAGGGAAATAGTATCGCCCATGGAGTCTCTCAAGAATTGGATGATTTAAGAGCCATCTCCAACTCTGGAAAAGATTATTTAGATGGTATGTTGAAGCGTGAGTCGGAACGAACTGGAATTCCTTCTCTGAAAATTGCTTTCAACAATGTTTTTGGATATTATATCGAAGTCCGAAACACCCACAAAGACAAAGTACCTGAAGAATGGATTCGCAAACAAACTCTTGTAAACGCGGAACGCTACATCACCGAGGAACTCAAAGAATACGAAACAAAAATTCTAGGAGCAGAAGAAAAAATTGGCAAACTCGAGCAAGAAATTTATAGCAATCTCATTCAATTTCTGACCACTCGTATCAAAGACATGCAACAAAACGCACAGCTCATAGGGCAAATAGACTGCTTGGGCTCTTTTGCGAAAACAGCGATTGACAATAGTTATGTCCGTCCGGTATTGGAGGAAAGCAGTGATTTAGAAATAAAAAATGGACGGCACCCAGTTATTGAAAAACAACTCCCTTTTGGAGAAGAATACATTGCCAACGATGTTGTATTGAATCGAACATCTCAACAAATTATCATGATTACTGGACCCAATATGTCTGGTAAATCTGCCATCTTAAGACAGACTGCTTTGATTGTTTTGCTAGCACAAATGGGAAGTTATGTCCCCGCTCAAAACGCAAAAATTGGAATTGTAGATAAAATATTCACCCGTGTCGGTGCAAGTGATAATATTTCGATGGGAGAATCTACTTTTATGGTAGAAATGAATGAGACTGCTAGTATCTTGAACAATGTTTCAGAACGAAGTTTGATCCTATTGGACGAAATTGGTCGAGGAACGAGCACTTATGATGGAATTTCCATTGCTTGGGCCATTGCAGAGTACCTGCACGAACATCCAAGTGCCGCCAAAACTTTGTTTGCAACGCATTACCATGAACTCAATGACATGACCAACACCTTTGAACGGATTAAAAACTTCAATGTTTCTGTCAAAGAATTGAAAGACAATGTAATTTTCTTGCGCAAGCTGGTTGCTGGAGGAAGTGAACACAGTTTTGGTATCCATGTAGCCAAGTTGGCAGGAATGCCCTCACAAGTCATTCACAGAGCGAATAAGATGCTCAAACAACTAGAAAAAACCCACGCCCATGAGGGCATTAAAGAAAAATTAAAGTCGGTCACAGAGGAAGAAGACCTGCAATTGAGTTTCTTCAAATTGGACGACCCTTTGTTAGAGGATATCAAAGAAGAAATACTAGCGACCAATATAGACTCTTTAACACCTATTGAAGCGCTCATGAAATTGAACGAAATTAAAAGAATGTTGACAAAAAAATAATTGGTGGCTTGTCAAATAAATGCTACAAAACAAATCTCGAGGTATGATTGACAATCTCACACAAGGCTTTTTCGGCATCGGTATTCAAAATGGAAAGACTCCCGAAAATCTAGGAGTGCTTTGGCGTTCTGCCCAAAACATGGGGGCTAGTTATATTTTTACCATTGGGAATCGTTATGCAAAACAAGCCTGTGATACGCACAAAGCGGTAGGTGCCATGCCTTATTTTCATTACAAAACTTTCGAAGATTTCCACCAACAATTGCCAAAAGGAGCAATGCTAGTTGGCGTAGAATTGGACGAAAAAGCAGTTCCCTTGGAAACTTTTGAACACCCGAAGCGTTGTGTTTATTTACTAGGAGCTGAAGACCATGGACTTTCCAAAATTGCCATCAAAAAATCACACCATCTCGTGAAATTTGATACTCCTATGAGTTTGAACGTAGCCGTTGCAGGGAGCATTGTGATGTACGATCGGCGTGCAAAATCTAACTTCGCTCTTTAGTTTCATTGACAAATCGCGGAATCACCGTCTTTTTTTCATCGTTGAATTCTAAATAAAGAACTCCTACATCTCCTTTTTCCCAAGTCAAAAATGATTTGGAACCTCCTTTTACATAGCATTTCAAGCGCTGTCTTTCAACAAACTCTTTCAAAGTTTTGACAGTTAGATTCTTATTTTTTTTGAGTTCTCTTGAAATCTTTTTAGCACTTTCCTCTGTAATCGCATCCAAATAAGCCAATCCATAATTTTCCCCATTTTGATGCACAAAATCTTTACCATTTTCATGATGGGTTCTGAAATCGTAAATTTTAATATCTTCAAAACCCACCTCTTCTGCCTCCTCTATGATGGCGATTTGACTCAATGTATGGTTTATATATTCTTGAATTTTAGGATTCATGGAAAACTCTCTTTTGGATTAATGCTTTGGCAAAAATAGACAAATATCAAAGACCGACAGCAATTTTTATTTGAAAGCTATTTCTTCAAAACAAATCTTGAATTCATCACAAATCCCTATCTTTGTAAAAATAATTTTTTTGGCATGGTATTGTTTATTGGAGCTCCTGAGGTAATGATTGTACTATTGATTGTCGTAATGCTCTTTGGTGCAGATAAAATTCCAGAAATTGCACGAGGATTGGGAAAAGGGATGCGTCAAATCAAAGATGCTACGAACGATATCAAAAGAGAAATCAATGATTCGGCTGAAAAACACAGTGTGGATTTGGACATTACCAAAGACATTCAAAAAGAAGTAGATGCTGTAAAAGAAGACCTCGACGAGGCTACGGGACCTATCAAAAGAAAGTTTTAAATTGGTTGATTTTCTCTTTTAATCAAGCCAGTAGAAAGGTTTCAATTATTTTACTCGGCTAATCGTCAATCCGTCACGAATGGGTAACAATACCGTTTCGACTCTTACGTCTTCATTCACAAGTTTGTTGTATTTCAACAAAGCTTTCGTATCGATATCTTTCGGATTCAACTCTTCCACTACTTTTCCGCTCCAAAGAACATTGTCGGATAAAATGACCCCTCCAGGATTCATTTTATCAATCACTAAATTAAAATAGTTGCTGTAATTTGACTTGTCAGCATCGATAAAAACAAGATCAAATTTTTCTTCAAGTGTCGGTATGATTTCGAGTGCATTGCCTACATGTTGCAGAATCATATCCCCATATTTCGACTTCTCAAAATATTTTTTTTGAAAATCATACAACTCTTCATTTCTGTCAATGGTATGTAACCTGCCATCCGTTGCCATTCCTTCTGCCATAGACAGTGCAGAATACCCTGTGTACGTGCCAATTTCTAGAACAAATTTAGGCTGTATCAATTTGGATATCATAGAGAGTACTCTGCCCTGAAAATCACCACTTAACATGCGTGGATTCAATATCTTCTGCCAAGTTTCACGGTTCAATTCCTTTAATATCTCAGGTTCTTGCTGCGAGTGGGCCACTACGTAATCGTCAATTTTTTCTGGTAAAAAATCCATCTGCTCTTCTTTGTGGGGTCATTATTAGGGTCAATTCATCGAAGTTTTCTTTTGAAAGGCTGTGTGGATCGCCTCTTTCTCTTCTTTGGTCATCGAGCAAAAAGCGTCCTCTCTCATATTTTTTTTAAAAATACGAGACATTCTGTTATTTTGTTTTGTGTACAAAGCACAAATTTTGCAGTTTATAAAATGAATTCTCAATCGAAGAATCTCCAATAAAGTTGCCTTTCTGTATTGCGATTTATCACAAATTGTCGTTGCCTGGTCACAAGTAATTTTAAATTTAAACATGTTTTTGTTATTTTACAAACCAATTATCTTCCATACATCTTCTCAATTGCGTTCTTGCCCTGTGAACAATTACCCATAAATTGGACGAGGAAATACTAAGCTCTTTACAAATTTGTTCCGTGCTAAAATCTCGCAAAGTCTTCATCTTAAAAACCATCGCATATTTTTCTGGCAACTTTTCAATACAATCATTCAATACACCTCCTAGCTCTTCATTTTCCATTTTTTTATCCGCATCACTCCCCCAAGTTTGAGGAACTCTCTCTTCCAACCAGTCTCCTTGATTGTCACCATCACTGTAAAAGTTCATTCGCACTTCTGCTCTTCCTTTGTTCGAATTGATTTTACGATAATAATCAATAATTTTTCTTTTTAGAATTGCAACCAGCCAAGTCCGTTCACTTGCTTTTCCTTCAAAACTTTTCATTGATTTTAAGCCTGCAAAAAATGTTTCTTGTACCAAATCTTTTGATACTTCTGGCTTACTTACTCTTGCCATGGTATAATTGTAAAGGTAATCTGCATATAGGTCTATCCATTTGTCGGGATGCAATGTGTGTTTCCCTTTTTTTCTCATTTTAGCTCATTTTTAAAGGTTGAAGATAAGGAAATTTCCGTGCTTACTGTAACGAATCCATACTTTATTTTTGAACTGTATTTCTCGTTTCAACCTATTCAAATCTAGAAATCTGCAAAGATTTGCGTACTTTTACACCCTGAATTTTAATCGTTCGAAAATGTCATCAACAAAAAAGCAATACAAACGCGTCACCACGAATTCATTGATTGAGATGAAAAAAAATGGTGAAAAAATATCCATGTTAACCGCGTACGATTATACCATGGCAAAAATTGTGGATGCTGCCAATATTGATGTCATTCTTGTGGGAGATTCTGCTTCCAACGTCATGGCGGGTCATGAGACCACACTGCCTATTACGTTGGATCAAATGATTTACCACGCGAGTTCTGTTGTCAGAGCTTCTCAGCGAAGTTTGGTAGTCGTTGATTTGCCTTTTGGAAGCTATCAATCCGACCCAAAGATTGCCTTACGCTCCGCGATTCGAATCATGAAAGAATCGGGAGGACACGCTGTAAAACTTGAAGGAGGAAAAGAAATCAAAGATTCGATTAAAAAAATTTTAGGCGCAGGAATTCCAGTGATGGGGCACCTCGGACTCACACCGCAGTCCATCTATAAATTTGGAACCTATACGGTGAGAGCAAAAGCAGAAGCCGAAGCCAAAAAATTAATAGAAGATGCAAAATCTCTAGAAAAGTTAGGATGCTTTTCAATTGTTTTGGAAAAAGTTCCTGCAGAGTTGGCAGCACAAGTAGCTTGTGAATTACAGATCCCTGTCATTGGTATTGGCGCAGGTGCTGGAGTTGATGGTCAAGTTTTGGTAACCCACGACATGGTGGGCATGACCCATGAATTCCATCCGAGATTTTTACGCCGTTATTTGAATTTGTTTGAAGACATGTCCAATGCCTTCCAACAATACAGCAAAGATGTCAAATCACAAAATTTCCCAAACAATCAAGAACAATATTAGTGTCGTATTTCGATACTACACCAACTTTTAAAATACCTACTCCAAACAGACCACACTTTCAAACAAAAAATTATGAAGGTTTTACACATTGATAACAATCATCCTATTTTAGAACAGGGTTTGAAAAAATTGGGCTGCCTCAATGATGAAGATTTTTCTTCTTCCAAGGAAGAAATTGAAGCAAAAATTCATTTGTACGATGGTATTGTAATTCGATCTCGGTTTAAAATTGACAAAGAATTCTTGGACAAAGCCACCCAACTAAAATTTATTGCTCGCGTTGGTGCTGGAGTCGAAAGTATTGACGTGGCTCATGCGAAAAAAAAGGGAGTTCGTTTGATTTCTACTCCTGAAGGAAACAGAAATGCCGTTGGAGAACATGCCTTGGGAATGTTGCTCTCTTTATTTAACAAACTCAAACAAGCTGACGAGCAAATTCGACAAGGAAAGTGGCTACGTGAGGCAAACCGAGGTTTGGAACTGGACGGAAAAACCATAGGACTGATTGGCTATGGAAATATGGGAAAATCTTTTGCGAAAAAATTGCGTGGTTTTGATGTAGAGGTTTTGTGCTATGACATCAAAGAAAATATCGGGGATGCAAATTGTCGACAAACAACACTTACAGAAATACAAGAAAAAGCAGATGTATTGAGCATTCATACTCCTTTGAACGAATTGTCGGATAAAATGATCAATCGTGATTTGATCAGTCTTTTCAAAAAACCTTTTTATCTGATCAATACCGCGAGAGGTTCTGCTGTGGTAACTAATCACCTTGTAGAAGGGATAGAACGGGGTAAAATATTAGGGGCTTGCTTAGATGTGTTGGAATATGAAAAAACTTCTTTTGAAAATTTATTCGAAAATAAGAATCTACCTGCTGCCTTCGAATACCTTATTCATTCTGATCAAGTACTGCTCTCTCCACACATTGCGGGATGGACAGTGGAATCAAAAGAAAAACTTGCACAAACCTGCGTTGAAAAAATAGCTTCGCTCTTTTTTGACATTCATACAAAACCCGTAGTAAATAAAAATTCTTTAAATCCGAAAGTAACCGGTATCGGGGGTGTTTTTTTCAAAACGAAAGACCTTGAAAAAACGAAGAAATGGTATCAAAAACATTTGGGATTTCAAATGGATTCACAAGGAAGCACCTTTTGGTGGAAAAATATTCACAACCAAAATGCCACGACACAATGGAGTCCTTTCAAAGAAGAAAGCAATTATTTCGAGCCCTCTAAAAAGGATTTTATGTTCAACTACCGGGTTGCCAATTTAGAGCATCTCTTGGCAGATCTTCGAAAAGAAGGAGTTGTGATTCTTGGCAATTCTGAAAGTTTCAGTTATGGGAAATTTGCTTGGATTTTAGACCTCGACGGAAATAAAATTGAATTGTGGGAGCCCAACGACGAGCACTTCGAAGATTTGACAGAGAGACTCTACTAGAAAAAGAAAGAGATGCCGTTTCTGACCCTTAAGTCTTAAATAATATTTATCAATAGCATCATAAGAAGAAATAATTTCTATAAATGCTTTCTCTTCCGTACCTTTGGTATTCAATTTTAAAAAAATATATTATGGCTTTTGAGTTACCAAAATTATC
This sequence comes from uncultured Flavobacteriaceae bacterium, assembly GCA_905479475.1. GTDB lineage: Bacteria > Bacteroidota > Bacteroidia > Flavobacteriales > Flavobacteriaceae > Flavicella. The sequence continues at coordinate 15,274 of CAJQMT010000031.1, read as the reverse complement.
ATACGCATACGATGCGTTGGAACCACATATCGATGCAAAAACTATGGAAATTCACCATAGCAAGCACCACCAAGGATATACAAACAATTTGAACAATGCTATTGCTGGATCGGATGCCGAAGGGAATTCTATTGAAGACATTCTTGCCAATTTGGACATGAGCAATGGTGCTGTTAGAAATAACGGAGGAGGTTTTTACAACCACCGTTTGTTTTGGGAAGTACTTTCTCCAAACGGAGGAGGAGAGCCCTCAGGTGAGTTGGCAGAGGCAATCAACGCTTCTTTTGGTTCTTTTGAAGCTTTCAAAGATGCTTTTTCAAAAGCTGCAGCTACGCAATTTGGTTCAGGATGGGCTTGGTTGTGCGTGGCAAAAGGGGGTGCAGTAAATGTGTGTTCTACGCCAAACCAAGACAACCCATTGATGCCAGGTGTTACTTGTGGAAACCAACCTATTTTAGGATTGGATGTTTGGGAGCACGCTTATTACCTAAACTACCAAAACAGAAGACCAGATTACATCAATGCATTTTTCAATGTAATTGACTGGGCAAAAGTTTCAGCAAATTATGCCGCTGGTAAATAAGAATTTCATTTCAAAAAAAAAGGGAACTTCAAACGGGTTTCCTTTTTTTGAACCTACTTTACAAGTCACCACAATAAACCCTTCGTATCTCAGATTCGAAGGGTTTTTTTATAATTTTGTAGGATGTGCATTAATACGCTCTTTTATTCTTTCCTTCGTAGAAGTTAATAAATGCTTCATTCACTACGCGCTTTCCTCCATTAGTTGGGTAATTCCCTGTAAAGTACCAATCTCCCATATGATCTGGACAAGCTTCGTGCAAGCCTTCAATTGTCTGAAAAATTACTTCTACATCGGCCTTTACTTCGGCTGTTTTCAACATTTCTGCAATTTTGTCTGAAACTTGAACTGCTGTAAACGGCGCATAAATTTCTTTTACAAAATTTTCAATCCCAGCATCTTCTTTGACGCGTTGTTTGATACATTTTTTATAGACATCGGTTACAATATGATATTGATCTGTATCTTTTAACAATTCCAAGGCCGCTCGAAAAGCAATGAAATCTCCAATTTTTGCCATGTCAATTCCATAGCAATCTGGATATCGAATCTGAGGAGCAGAAGACACAATAATGATTTTCTTAGGACTCAAACGATCAAGAATTTTTATGATACTTTTCTTCAACGTCGTTCCTCTTACGATACTATCATCAATAATCACCAAATTGTCTGTTGGCTTTACCACCCCGTACGTAATGTCATATACATGCTCCACCAAGTCATCACGGCTATTGTCATCTGCAATAAACGTTCTCAATTTCACATCTTTGACAGCGATTTTTTCAATTCGAGGTCTTTCGGAAAGCACTTTGTTCAACTCTGCCGCAGAAATCTCACGTCGTCCCTTCAATATTTTTTGAAGTTTTTGCTGATTCAAGAAATCTTCTGCTGCTTCGCTCATTCCATAAAAGGATGTTTCAGCAGTATTTGGGATGTAAGAAAAAACAGTATTGGTAATATCGTTGTCTATTTTCTTCAAAATTTCTGGAAAAACTGTTTTTCCCAAATTTTTACGCTCTGTATAAATATCGGCGTCAGACCCTCTGGAAAAATAAATTCGTTCAAACGAACAAGACTTTTTAGGCAATTGGTCTAACACTGGTTCTACCGATATTTTTCCCGATTTTTTTGCAATGATGGCATGCCCTCTTTCCAATTCTTTCACAGATTCAATAGGCACATTAAAAACCGTTTGAATCACTGGTCTTTCAGAAGCAACGACCAATACCTCGTCATCTTGGTAATAAAATGCAGGTCGAATTCCTGCAGGATCTCTCAATACAAATGCATCTCCATGCCCTAACAAACCTGCCATGGCATATCCTCCATCAAAACTTCTTGCAGCTCTTTGCAAAATTTGTTGCACGTCTACTTTTTCAGCAATCAATGGCGAAGCATCTTTTTTACTCACAGATCCTTTCAGATCTTGATACAAACCTTCGACCTGATCGTCTAAAAAATGACCTATTTTTTCCATGACCGTTACCGTGTCGGTATTTTCTTTTGGATGTTGTCCCAATTCAATCAATTCCTCCAACAATTGAGAAGAATTGGTCATGTTAAAATTCCCAGCAACAATTAAGTTTTTATGTCTCCAATTACTTTGACGCAAAAAAGGATGCACGTTTTCTATACTATTTCCTCCCGAAGTTCCATAACGCACATGTCCCAAAAATAAATTTCCGATGTACGGCAAATTTTCTTCTTGCCATGCAATGTCATCTTTCTTATCAGGATTGTCATTCAAGCCTTGACTCAATCTTTCATTGATTTGAGCAAAAATATCTTGAATAGGCTGTGACTTGTTCGAACGCACTCTGCTGATATACCTTGTTCCAGGACTCACGTTGAATTTCAAACTTGCAAAACCAGCACCGTCTTGACCACGATTGTGCTGCTTTTCCATCAACAAATACATTTTGTTAATTCCGTAAAATGCAGTACCGTATTTTTCTTTGTAATATTCCAAAGGCTTTAGCAATCGGACCATTGCAATACCACATTCATGTTTGATAGCGTCACTCATAATATTTCTAGTAAGTACAAATTTAAACTCTATTTTTTATTGTCTTTTTTTAAGACCCTTATTTATTTTGAAAGAGACATTTCATATTGTGTCAATGATTTGAACTGCTCCAATCTGTCAAAAATTTCTTCTTTCGTCAAATTCTGCATGCGTTCTGTCCCAAATTTCTCCACACAAAAGGAAGCCATGTTAGAACCGTACACAATGGCATTCTTCATATTTTCAAATGAAATGTCTTTTGTTTTTGTCAAATACCCTGCAAATCCTCCTGCAAAAGTATCTCCTGCTCCTGTGGGGTCAAAAACTTCCTCAAGTGGCAAAGCGGGTGCAAAGAAAATTTGATCTTCTCCAAACAACAAAGCTCCGTGTTCTCCTTTTTTGATAACCACATATTTTGGACCCATCGCTTGAATTTTTCTCGCTGCCACTCTCAAAGAGTACTCTCCACTCAACTGGCGTGCTTCTTCATCATTGATTGTAATAACGTCTACTTTCTGAATCACCTCTTTCAATTCTGGCAAAGCAATGTCCATCCAAAAATTCATGGTATCCAATACCACCAATTTCGGCGTCACTTCAAGTTGTTCTAAAACTGCATTTTGAACCAGCGGATGTAAATTCCCCAACAAAACAATTCCTGCATCTTTAAAATCTTGAGGTACTTTTGGGTTGAATTGTTCTAAAACGTTCAATTCGGTTACCAAAGTATCCCTGGAATTCATATCGTTATGGTACCTCCCACTCCAAAAAAATGTTTTTCCGTCCTTGACAATTTCTACCCCTTGGGTATCTACTTGTTTAGCGTTCAACATTTTCAAATATTCTTCAGGAAAATCACCCCCAACAACTGACACAATACCAGATTGAATACCAAAATTGGCAGCAGAAAGACCGATGTAAGTTGCGGCTCCTCCTAAAATTTTGTCTGTTTTTCCAAAAGGGGTTTCAATCGCATCAAATGCTAGGGTACCTACAATCAATAATTTGCTCATATTTCATTTCAAGTTTTTGGCCCTACCATAGGCAGGAGGGTTTGAAGTTTCTAGTTTTGGCTATTCGCATTCAAACTTTTATCTGTATTTTTGTGATCATTAAAACAGTGTTTTTAACACAATACAAAAATAAGTTTAAAAAATGACTATCAAAGAAATACAGGAAGAAATTATTGACGAGTTCGACCTCTTTGAAGATTGGATGGAACGTTACGAACACCTTATCGACCTTGGAAAATCTTTACCTCTTATAGAGGAACGATTCAAAATGGACGAGAACTTGATCAAAGGTTGTCAATCAAAGGTTTGGCTCCATGCTGAAATTGAAAACGACCAATTGGCTTTTTCAGCCGATAGTGACGCTATCTTAACCAAAGGGATTGTCGCGTTACTTTTGCGTGTTTTCAACGGTCAAAAACCCTCGGATATCATCCATACTGAAATGGACTTTATCGACAAAATCGGACTGAAAGAACACTTGTCTGCCACACGTGCAAACGGACTGTTGTCTATGATCAAACAAATAAAATTATATGCCTTAGGCTTTCATGCAAAAATGTCCTAAAACTTTGCACAGCATCCAGAACGTCAACACGCTCCTATAGCTTAAAAAGAAATAGTATCTTTGAATCATTCGAAATAAAAAGAAAATGCAAGAACAAGAAATTACAGATATTGGAGAAAAAATCGTACAGGTTTTAAAAACCATTTTTGACCCTGAAATTCCGGTAGACATATACGAATTGGGATTGATCTACGACGTAATGGTGAACGATCAAAAAGAAGCCAAAATTTTAATGACTTTGACTTCTCCTAATTGTCCTGTTGCAGAAACATTGCCGAAAGAAGTTGAAGATAAAGTTGAAGAATTGGAAGAGATTGACAATGCAGAGGTAGAAATCACCTTTGATCCTACTTGGACGCAAGATATGATGAGCGAAGAAGCCAAGTTAGAACTTGGGTTTCTTTAATTTTGAGTATTGAAAAAACATTTTTTTCAACGAAAAACTCAAAACCACGAATCAAAAACTGACAAAAAGTTATGGCTGAAATTGTAAATAGAGTTGCCAACAGCAAACTAAAAACAATCGATTTAGAAGATTTTTACCCGGAGGGCAAACGGGTTATTTTCGACATCAAACCATGGCTCTTTCAAGAATTGATTCTAAAAGAAAAGGATTTCAGAGCCGCTATGGACGCCTATGATTGGGGCACTCTTAAAGACACGTACATCGCTTTGACTTGTAGCTCAGATGCCATCATTCCCTCCTGGGCATACCTTCTTATTGCAACCAAAGCTGCACCTTATGCAAAAAAAATTATTGTAGGAGATTTGAAGATGCTTGAAACTACTATTTTTCAAGAAATTATACATCAGTTCTCTCTAGAAGATTACCGAGATACCCCTGTTATTATAAAAGGCTGCTCGAACAAACCCATCCCCGAAAGTGCGTACACACAGCTTATTGAAAAGCTATGGCCGCTAGTAAACAGCCTCTCTTTTGGAGAAGCTTGTTCTACTGTACCGCTCTTTAAAAAGAAAAAATCGTAAGCTTTTAATTTTTCAAAATCATCCTTGAAATCAATTAAACCAATTATACTTATGAAAACAATGCTATCGATGGCGTTTCTCTTTGTAGCAACGGCCACTTTTTCCCAACAAGATACTTCTCATTGGAAGCGAAAAGGAAACCTAAACCTATTGTTCAATCAATCTGCTTTTAACAAAAAATGGTTGGGCGGAGGAACATCCAATATTGCGGGGACCGTAAATTTCACCTATGAATTCAATTACATGAATAAGGATTGGACATGGGACAATAGACTGGCTGCTGCTTATGGATTGACAAAGATTGACGACCAGAGTGCAACGAAATCCGAAGATCGAGTTGAATTTCAATCTGTTGTCGGAAAAAAAGCAGGGGAAAATTGGTTTTATTCTGGGGTTTTAAATTTCAAAAGTCAAATGGCTCGCGGAGAAGACAACGAAGGAAATTACATTTCGCATGCACTTTCCCCTGCCTATCTTCAAACGGGTTTGGGAATGTTGTACAAACCTTCTGAAATTTTCAAAATAAATTTTGCTCCGGCCACAGGAAAACTCGTTTTGGTTGACAAACAGTTTACGGAAGAGGGACCTTCATTTGGAGTAGATCAAGGAAAAACGAGTCGCTTTGAATTTGGCGCAAGCATCCATCTATACGCTAAATATGAAGTGCTTTCCAATGTTTCTTTTGAAAACCTCTTGAACTTGTATTCTAATTACCTGGAAGATGCTCAAAACGTGGATATCGACTACACCCTGAATGTCGTGATGACCATCAACAATTATCTATCCGCCAACATTTCTTTTCAGACCATTTACGATGACAATGCTATCAGCGCTGCGCAAGTAAGAGAGGTCTTTGGCTTGGGTATAAATTACGATTTTTAAATATTAAAAAGTCTAAAAAAAACCGAACAAAGGAAAGCTTGTTCGGTTTTTTTAGACTTCTTCTGAATATTCGTCGTACAAAAAATTGTTGTACGGAAATCGTTTGATATGAATTTTCTTTACCTCTTCATAGACGCGGTTTTTAAAATCGTCTAAATTTTCTTTGTTCAAGGCGGAAATAAACACGCAATTGTTTTCCATTTTCGACATCCATGTTTTTTGCAACTCTTCCAGCGTAAAATGTGCTTTTGTTTTTTCCATCACCAAATCATCTTCGTCGATGGTTTCGTGTGTGTATGCATCAATTTTGTTGAAAATCATCATAGAAGGCTTGTCTGCACTCTCAATTTCTTGTAAAATTTTATTCACAGATTCAATATGATCTTCAAAGTTTTTATGGGAAATATCCACCACATGCAACAAAAGATCTGCTTCACGAACTTCGTCTAAGGTCGATTTGAAAGATTCCACCAATTGGGTCGGTAACTTCCGAATAAATCCTACCGTGTCGGTCATTAAAAATGGAATATTTTTTACAACCACTTTCCGAACGGTCGTGTCCAAGGTTGCAAACAATTTGTTTTCTGCAAACACTTCCGATTTACTCACCACATTCATCAAAGTTGATTTTCCAACATTGGTATAACCCACCAATGCCACGCGCACCATTTTTCCTCTATTTTTACGCTGTACAGCCATTTGCTTGTCAATGACCTTTAATTTTTTCTGAAGTACGGTAATCTGATCGCGAACAATACGTCTGTCTGTCTCGATTTCTGTTTCTCCAGGACCTCTCATTCCAATTCCCCCTTTTTGTTTGTCAAGATGTGTCCATAGCTTGGTCAATCGAGGTAATAAATATTCACACTGTGCCAAGGCTACTTGTGTTCGTGCATAGCTTGTTTGTGCTCTTTGGGCAAAAATGTCCAATATCAAATTGGTTCTGTCTAAAATTTTACAGTCCAATACTTTTTCAATATTTCGCAATTGTGCAGGCGACAATTCATCATCAAAAATAGCAGTTCCTACATTGTGCGTATCAATGTATCTTTTTACCTCCTCTAACTTTCCTGTCCCAATAAACGTTTTGGGATGTGGCTTTTCTAATTTCTGTACATATCGTTTGATGGAAACTCCTCCTGCTGTAGTTACCAAAAACTCCAACTCATCCAAAAACTCAGTCGACTTGTCCTCGTTCTGATGCTGGGTAATGACCCCAATCAGAACGGCTTTTTCCGAACTTACCTTTTTCTTGTCTATCATGCTGCAAATGTACGATTTTTGTCGGGTCGATACCTTGTTGACTGAATCCTTTTTTGTAACTTGAACTTGGTTGTAATTTCAAAAAAAATGGCTGTGAAAAATTTTTCTGTTGCTTTTTACAATGTGGAAAACCTCTTTGACACTGAAGATGGAAAGTACACTTTAGACAAAGATTACACGCCCAAAGGCAAAAAAAAATGGGGGCCATATCGGTATCAAATCAAAATCAACAAAATCGGGAATGCCCTTTCAAAAATTGGAGGAGACTGTTGTGCACTGCCTCCCCTTCTTATCGGGCTGGCGGAGGTTGAAAACGACCAAGTTTTACAAGATTTGACACAATCAAAACCTTTGCAAGAATTTTCTTATTCCTATGTACACTTCAATTCTAAGGATGAAAGAGGCATGGACACTGCTCTGTTGTATCATACAGATTATTTCCAGGTAATTGAATCAAGTCCTCTTCCAGTAGTCCTGTTCGACAAGCAGGGCAAGAGAGACTACACACGAGATATTTTGTATATAAAGGGATTGTTTCACGGCGAAACCATACATGTATACGTCAACCATTGGCCTTCGAAACGCACCGGACACGAAGAGACGAAAACAAAAAGAAATGCCGTTGCCCAATTTTTACGAAGTGCTGTGAATGGTATTCCCGAAAAAAGTCCAAACGTACTTGTCATGGGCGATTTCAACGACAATCCCACGGATGAAAGCTTGGCGACCTTGACGGAGACAGTCCTTTCCAATCCAATGCTTCCTCTTTTTGAAGCGGGCCAAGGTTCTTCAAAATTTTATGGGAGATGGATGCTTTTTGATCAAATTTTGATTTCAAAATCTTTGCAAAGCCACCCGAAAATACAATACAAAAAAGCCGCTGTTTTCAATGCCTCCTTTTTACTGAATCCGCTAGGGAAATTCAAAGGGGAACCTTTTCGAACGTACCGAGGAAAATATTATATGGGCGGCGCAAGCGATCATTTTCCTGTATACCTTGTTTTTGAAATTTTAGAGACAGCTACGCAATAATACTTTCTTATCGAAAACCAGGACTAAAATCTTGTGGGGCTATTTTTGCCATGCCATTTGTCTTAGAAAACACCTCCCACTCGGCAAAATCAAAATCACCAGTAGGGGTATCAATGGTTTTTTTTCGAGTAGCACCACCATCGGTATATTCCCATGATTTTCCTGAACCGTCTTCTCCTATAATCCCATAAATATCTTGTCGCTCTCCATAAGAATCTGTAAGCTCATAAACATCATCACCATTTCCTGAAATGTAGGAATCTGTAAGATTTGCAGTTGTTTCAAAAAAAGAAGAAAACGCAGCGCCTGCCACAATATAAAATGCTTTGGCGTCTAAAACTCCATTTAAGAACACTCCTTCTCCTGAAGCGAACTTAGATCCATTGATGTATTTTTTCAGATGCCAGCCCGACACATCTATAGAATGACTTCCAGCATTGTACAATTCTACAAAGCGGGCACCCGTGCTATTGTCAGGATCTGCTATTTCTGTGATCAATATTTGAGGAATGATTACAGGGCAATCTTCATACTCCTGAGAAAAAGATACATCCTCCAAATTCCGTAACTGCACTATTGGCAAAGAATTTTGCTTGTAAAAAACACCTGTTATTTTGCCGTTTCCTATCGGAAATTTTTGATCGGAGAAATTGGATGTTTCTCGTGTAAAAACACCTATTTTTTGATATTCTCCACAACTTTCCAGAAATCGAATGGCTGTTTCTTCCCCAGAAAAATAAGTGAATGCTTTCCCTTTTTCCTCTTTGGAAAGTTGCACATCTAACAAAGAAACCAACACATTTTCTCGAGAAAAATCAGCAAGGTTTGCTATTTCCATTGGGACCAAATCCAATTTTTCCAAAGTTCCTATCAAAAATTCGTGCAATTGCCCTTCTGAAATTTCTCCTACAGAACCCTTCTTGTAAATACCCACCGTTAATTTTCCATTCACCCGATCCATGTATAACTTATTGAGTTTTACATATACTTTTTGACCCATTGCGTATTTTTCAAAATAGTTTTCCAACTCTATTAAAATACGAATGCCTGCTGTTGGGTTTTCAGCTGTATCTTGTAAAAAAATCTCGTTGTTAAAATTGCCTTCTTCGTCTGAAGAGATAACGAAACCTTCTAGAATAAAATTTTTATCAACTCCAAATTCGAGCAATTTTCCCTCGTACTTCGCTCTCAAATCGGTCATCGTAATTGTAGGTTCTAGTGATGTGCTCTCTTCACAACGAACTTCTTCAAAAAATACATCCTTTGTACTTCGAACTACCAAATAATAGTCCCCATATCGTTTTTCTAAAACAGCTGTCAATTCTCCTTTTTTCGAAGGAATTTGTTGGCTTTTAAAGTTTGTAAAACCACTGTTCTTCAAAATTATTTCCTCCTGTCCGCTACAATTTGAAGTCCACTGCTGTAGTTTCAATTCGACTGTCTGTGTATTGTCAGTATTTGCATAGGTTTTTTGCAGTTCCTGCGGATGAAATTGTACTTCGGGAAATCCCAATAGCATCCCTGTATCTTCTTCATTCAACTGAGAAAAACGACTTGTTTTGGGAACCATCATTCCTCGTTCACAATTTTTCAAAAAATGCTGTTCCATTAAAAATGATGAGATGTTCTCCAACGCATTCCCTCGGGATTCTCCAATAGTCAAATGTCCATAGTGATAACCGATTGCCAAACCTTTTAATTTCACAAAAACCTTCCGCCCCAACTCATATGTCGCATGATATTCTGTATGATCCACAGCAAACCGCAAAGCGGACATAGGATTTTCTAAAGCGTCCTGTAGCATCAATGTTTTGTAAAAGTTCCCATCGCGGTCAGAAGAGACTACATATCCTGAAATGACTACGTCCTCTGTAAATTCTCGAACTCCAAAACCTGCCATTCCTTTGATTTGTTCCATTGTATGAGTAGTTTCCAGCGCATTGTCATCACATAAAATTTCTGGGACTGAAAAACTTGTGTCGTTTGCACATGCGCACAATGCAAAGAACAAACTTCCGTTCACGAACCACTGTTTCATTTTTCTCTTTTTCATATTTTTTATTTTCATTAAAACCGATAGGATAGGATTAGAAAATAACTGGTTGTCTTCCCGTACCAATATTTATTTCCGAACAAAGCGGTCTCTAATTTTTTATCGACGTAAAAACTTGGATAATTAGCATTTCTTGCCTGCTCAAAACCGCCTGTTTTATAAACCGTTCCAAACAAATTGTTTGCACTTAAAAACAACCCCAAATAAGCCTCGTTCCACTTCCAAGATTTTCCTCCTACAAGATTTACCAAAAAGGGAGCGGATAATTTTTCTTGCCGCAACAAGCCCCCTATTTCTTCATTGGTTAATTGTACTCCCGTAACCTCGCTGTTAAAAGGAACGCCATCGCTGTCTAAGAAGAAATTTTTTGTGCGCAACAATGGGCTTATCTGGATAAAATTGTCTGTCAAGTAATTTGCATTTACCCCCACCCACCAATACTTAGGATCGTTGTATTGGAAACCAATAGAATAGGCTTTTTTAGGGGTTCCTCCCAACTTGTAATTCTTCAAAAAACTCTTGCCTATAAAACGATTCTCTCCTGTAAATTGATCGGACTCTACATACATGTTTGGTGCATTGGCATAGGCAAATCTACCCAGAGCAACCACCATATTCAATTGAAACGTATTTGACAATTCAACTTCCAAACCCCATTCCAAACCGATGTGTTTTTTCTCAATATTTGTAAGTAGTATACTCACAAAATCAGCCTTGCCTCGAATACCGTCCGCATAGGCAAAGGAATTTTCTATGCTTTTGAAAAAATGCGTACCATACAAGGTGAATTTCGAGTTTATTCTCGGATTTCGAAACAAATAAGAAAGTTCACCCGCAATCTTTTTTTCATTTTCTAGGTTGGGGACAAAATTGTGATTGACTCTGCTATTGGAATACACTTTGTTCAAAAATGGGACTTGAGAAAAAATTCCCCCATTCAAATTCAACAAATGATTGCCTGATATTTTGTACAAAAGTCCTGCTTTCAAACTCGCGGAGGAAAATTTATTTTGAACTCCCGTACCATGGGAATTTTCAGGGAACTGCCCGTTCTGAAAAATTCCTATTCTTTGATAGCTTACCTGTTCCATGGAAAAAGCAGCAAAACCTTCTATTTTCGAGGATTTATAATTGACTTGTGAAAAATGCGAAACAAGATTCGAAAGCAAAAGGTAGTGGTATTTAACAATCGCTCCTTTAGCTACCCATTTATCAGGAGTCAATAAATTTGGTTGTCTTTGCGGACCCTCTGCAAAATAGTCCAAGTCAAACAAGCCTTCTCCTCCCAAAACATCTTGTATTCTCGCAAAATTTCGACTCTTTGATTTTTGAAAAAAAAGCGCTCCCAAATAGGTCGTTTTCGGGTTGAGACGATAGTCTATTTGCATTCTTATTTGAAATGAATTTTCTTTTCGAACATCTTCATAGAGGTAATAATGTGCTTCTTGGTTGTTGACATTAACTTCATACAATTCTCGCCAATTGATTTGCCCATTCTCTTGCAGCTCTTTTCGAGCCAAATAAGCATCTCCAAAATTGGGATTGTCTGTGTTTCTCAGAAAATAACTCGGCATTTTTTTATAATACGTAGGATCCGGATGCACCGTATTTTGGTAGCCCAATCGACTGTTCGTTATCTTTCCAAACTGAGAAAAAAAAGTGGTTTGCAATCTCAATCGCTTCGAAAAATCCCAGTAATGTGTCAACATCAAAACAGGCTCTGCAACTTCCTTGACCCTTGCATTTCTAATCGTCCCGTTTTGAAATCCCCAATAGGAATTGTATCTCCTGCCTTTGATTTTAAAAACCTCATCAGTGATCGGGGCGTTTTTACCTCTCCGGTTGGGAGTGTAAAAAGCAGTAAGATTCAAACTGTGTTTTACACCCCATTTTTTTTCAACAGCGAGAAAAGCAGCCCATGCGCGGTAGGGTGTCCCTTCTGTAAAACCTTCTTTGGCAGATCGAATTGAGAGTGAAGCGGCAATTGCCCAACCCTTTTTTTGCAAACCTGAGAAATAAGATGCCATCATTCTCGTTCGGTAACTGCCATTGGTCGCTCCAAAAGAAATGAAACTTCCTTTTCGATATTGGGAGGCTCGTGTAATATAGTCTCTTGTGCCTGCCAATCTTCCAAAACTGGTTTCACTGGCGGCAATTCCATTGGAAAACAATTGATTTCGCAGAACATGATTCAAACCTCCCCAATTGCTCCATTGTGGCCTGCCATCCCACAACTTATTCATTCGAATCCCATTGATACTAATCGTATTTTCTTCGGAATTGTATCCTCTAGTTTTAAAACGTGCTTGCCCAAAGCTAAAAGCAGCTGTCTTTAAAAACACCTCTTTATTTGCTTCTAAAAATCCATTTAAATTAACGGAAGCCTCGTGGAGGTTTTCTAAAAAATCCTCCGTTTCTAAAAAAACAATCGATCCTTCTGTATTTGTTGTTTGTCCTTCAGAATCTATAAAAACAAATACAAAGCAAACGGCAACTACCGTCCTTGAAAACAAAGCATTCTTCTTTTTCATAACAGTTAAATATCATAGCGATAACAAGTTACAAAAAAATAAATAATTATTTGTTTAGAATTTTCATTACTTTTAAAATAAAAAATTATGAAATTGATTGTCTCTCTCTTGTTTCTTTTTTTTACATTTCAGAACATATTTTCGCAAAAACAAGCTTACAAAATTTACACCCTTGCTTTTTACAATTTAGAAAACCTGTTTGACACCATCGATCATCCAGACAAGTTGGACGAAGAGAGTCCCCTACTTAAAATTCAATACAACCGCTCGAAAGTCTATGCTCAAAAATTGAAAAATACAGCGCAGGTTATTTCTGAAATAGGCTTTAAAAAAACTAAAAAGGCTCCGAGCCTTGTGGGCGTTGCAGAAGTTGAAAACAGTACCGTTTTAGAGGACCTTTTACAAACACCTCCATTGAAAGAAAAAAATTACGGATTCATTCATTTTGATTCCCCCGACATGAGGGGTATTGACGTTGCTTTGCTTTATCAAAAAACAGCATTTGTTCCCTTATATTACAAAAACTATACACTGAAATTATGGACCGAAACAGGAATGCGCATACATACGCGAGATGTACTACTCGTTTCTGGGTATTTGGACAATGAGTTGCTCCATATTCTTGTCAACCATTGGCCTTCTCGTAGAGGCGGAGAAAAAAAAAGTCGACACCTCCGAGAACGCGCTGCTTTTTTAAATAAAAAAATAAGCGACAGCCTTTTTGCAGACAACCCCCAAGCAAATATTGTCATCATGGGAGATTTCAATGACAACCCCACCAATTCAAGTTTTAAAAAAATATTGAACACCAAAAAAAGAAAAAACAAAACAGCAAAAAACGAATTCTACAATCCCTTCGAACTTTTTTATAAAAAAGGACTGGGAACTTTGGCTTATCGAGATAAAGTACATTTGTTCGATCAAATTCTTATCAGTGGCGGATTGTTGTCGGAAAGCAAATCCTTCGAAACTCTTGGTTTTTTTCAAAGCCAAATTTTCAATCCACAATACCTCACACTAGCATCGGGAAGATACAAAGGTTACCCCTATCGCAGTTTTGCCAACGGTACTTTTACCCATGGTTATAGTGATCACTATCCTGTTTATATAAGCTTGTTAAAATTGTTAAAATTTTGACGCTCCTCAATAAAAGTTCTATATTCGGGGCTTTATTAATTAAATACAGCACCATGAGAAAATTTTATGCCTTAATGTGTGCCCTTACCCTGACCATTATCATTGGATCTTGTAGTTCCAATGATGAAACTGAAACCGCCATTGATGAAAATTTACCCGCTATCAGTGAAAAATTAGAATCTTTGGAAATTTCTTCGCTCACAGAAGAGGATTCCAATCAATTCAAAGAAACTCCTAAGAAAAAATCAGTTTTTGATGGAAATTCCTTTTTAAAAAAAGAGATTCAAAACAGACTAACGGTCGATTGTGAACACGAAGTAGTTGAGGAATACATTATTTCCGAAGATGACTTTTATAAAGTAACGGAACGCTACTTTACCATCGATGGAATCAAAATCACCAATTGTGATATCGATAATTTATACGCCGAAACAGAAAATTCTTCCTTCAGCATAAAGTACATTATAGAAGAAGATGCCATCGATAAACGCGAAGACTTTCAGCTCACAACATTCGCTACGATCGAATTTGAAGAAACCTTAAGAATCAATAGCCCAACTTCGCGTACTTTCATTTTTAAAATCGTAGGAGAACTCACAGGAACCTTAGACTTTGACAACAATTTATTTTTTCTTTTAGAAGGCAGCGGAACGAACATATCCGCGGAAGCGACTTTAGGCCCCGATGACAGTTTAGAAGAAGTTTTTGAAGAAGACCTTCCGATAACATTTAAATTCAATATGGGTTTTGAATTGAATGAAATGGATTATCACTTTGAAATGTTATTGAATGATGAAGATTTTGTTGCTGCTGAAGAAAACGAAAAAGACTTTGCCATCGAACAAGATTTATTCAATTCAAACAATGAAAAAATTGGTACCATACGCTATGTTTTGGATTATAGTGAAGGCACTGAAAAATTCTTACTTTACGATTTAGAAGGAAATCTAGTGGAATAAAATTTTCCAAAATAAAAATAGACGCTGTCTGAAAAAGTTCTTTTTCAGACAGCGTTTTTTTGTTTTAAAAAAATAGCCTCTTCATTACAAGTCAAATTTGTATTTTTGTGGAAAGTAGAATCCCGCAACGTCATGAGTTTGTCAAAAAGAATTTTAGTCAAAATTGGTTCCAATGTACTGACGCTTTCGTCTGGATTGCCAGATGAAAAACGAATCGCAAATCTTGTGGCGCAAATTTCGGAATTGAAAAAAAACGGATACGAA
>CAJQMT010000030.1 GCA_905479475.1 uncultured Flavobacteriaceae bacterium | reverse complement strand
CCCACCACATCTCTTACACCAGCAAAGAAGTCTTTAAAAATATTCATCCCAAACACACACTCCGCCGTAATGATATTAATTCGTTTTTCAATCTTAAAATTAGTTTGACTTTCTGTCGTTAGAATTATCTTTTTTATCGCCAATTCATTCTCTTCTATTGATTTTATTAATGCGCGTTTTTCCTTTTTATTTTTTTCAATGGTTTCTTGTCTTTGTTGTTCTTGGAGTCTTTTTCTCTCTATTATTTCTTTTCTGTCTTCATAGCAATCTGGACAATAACCTTCTTCAGTCTGACTGGGTGTCAAATCTATTTTGCAACTGCGACAAGTTGGGTTCTCTTTTTCAAAACAACTTTTACATACCCCATTTTTTAATTCAAATATTCCAAAACTATTCTCACATTTTTTACATCTTGCCATAACTATCCATTTATATTTTAAAATTACTTTGATTGAAATGACAAAATAAGAATAAAAAATACAACCTTGCTGAATTAAAAAAAATATTAAACTCTCCCGAAAAACAAACCTCATCTCATAAATACACCTGAACACTTCTCAAGACAACTTCTCCAACTGACACAGAACAAACTTAACTTTTGGAGTCTCACAAAATTTCAATATCATCTCATAATTGTTAATAACTACTACTTTACACGGAGAACACATTATGATACCTTGTCCATATATTAACATTAAATAATTATATAATATGAGTAACAGATTGGAAAATCATTGGTTTAAACATGATATGAATGCGTCAAACGACAATAAAATCAGAAAACTTGAATTCAGGAATGGACTTGAAGGATATGCCGCCTTTTTTAAAATTGTAGAACTTTTAATGAGCAATAACGGAGAAATAGAATACGATATTGAATTGATTTGCAATTTTCTTGGCACAACAAACGAAGAGTTGGTTTCCTCGACAATAAACAATTTTGGTCTTTTTATCGTTGACAACGGATACATCTATAACGAACGTGTATCAACTCAACTTTATGAAATCACAGAAAAATCAAAAAAAGCTTCAGAGAATGCCAATAAAAGATGGGAAAAAGAAAAGTCCAAACAAATGATACCAAATAAAACAAATGAGAAAGAGGAGTCCACAAACAAAGATTGGATAAATGACTTATAATTTTAATCGTTAGATACTTGTTAAGTAAAATTGGGGTGGTGTTATGCTACCCCTTTTTTTATGCGGTCGCATTGCATTCGCTATGCTATGAGATAAGATGAGATGAGAGAAGATGATGATAAGATGAGATATATAAGAGCAGAGTAGATAATATGATATAAGAAAAGAAAAAATAATATAAGATGAGATACCAAGTAAACGGTATTCAAATGAATAAGTGCCTCTACAAATAGTAATTGATTTACAGAACTCTTAACCGAAATGATTGTAAATTTTACCTTTATACTGTTTTGTTTTTTTGGATACTACACGAAGACTACTTTCTATGATGCACCCCACGCTTACCATAGAGCAACTCACTCGTCATATTCAAACTTTAATTGGCACTTCATTATATCGAATGCTTGTATCATTAAAAAAATAGAGTGGCGGCAAACGCCTGTATTTCTAATTTAAAATGCTCAATTAATCGTAAAAAATTTTAAAATTGTATTCAGCATAGAGCGATTAATCTTTGTTAATTCTCCATTATCAATATTAAATAACCCTAAAGAATTTTCATTGTATACCACCTTGAATTCTTCATTAAAATTTGCTACAGAATAAAAATCATCGTCAAATCTTCTAAAATTCATTAAACTCTCTGAATAATTTCTCTTATAATCCAATCCTTTTCGTGTAAAAACTAAATCAGCCAAATAATAAGTAGAGTTACTTACATAAAAAACCACCCCATTTGACTTCTGAACTTTTGAAAAATCTGCTTCTACATCTTTCTTTTTAAGTTTGGGTTTAACAATTGGAATTTCAAACCCCTCTCCAGAAATATGGATTGGAGCTGCAAGATTGATATAACTCAATAACAACTTAAAGACATCTTCTCTTGTAAAATAATGAACCGAAACTTTACTGTAATCTACGCCATTTTGATTTACCCATCCCTTACTCAAGTTCAATAGCACCAATTCTCGAGGTCCTACTCCAATTTCTTTATAGACAGAAAGACCAAATGGAATATAATTGCTATTGGATTGGTCATCACGAGCAACTGTTTTAGATAAACTTAAATTTTTGAGGATAAATTTATTTACATCATTTCTTTCTGTTAAGATGTGCTCGGTGACCATTAGCTCTAATGATTCCTCATATTGTTTTATACTATTTGCATAAGAAGCAATTGCACCTATCGCCCCAATTGCTCCTGCAGCAACAGCCGCGGACTTTTCATTTTGTGAAATACCTAAATTGAAAATATGTAAAAATATAACTGAAAATAATATATGTTTTTTCATTTAAATAATATTTATTTGACTCAATTAAGGTTCACCCTCATTAAATTAATTTTTAAACTTGATTGAATCAACAATATCGAGAATCCATCCTAACTTTATTGGGTTTATCTTGATAAATTATGCCTCTGCCTTTATTGCAGCTTCAACAATCTGTTTTTTATATTTTGTTAACTCAACCACACTTATATTCTCGATTTCAAATCTATCATTCCCAACACACAAGTACTTTTTAGTTTTGGTAATATCAATAGAGCAGATACTTTTTCTTTGATTGTCATCTATTAAAACCTTAAATGAATCTTTATAATCTCGATAATCAATTCTATCCAAGTCAATTTTCACCTTTTGACTCAATGAAAGAATTGTCTTAATAATATCATATGCTTTTATTTCTTCCGAAGTAGTTATAATACCTGAATTCGAATTGACATTCTCCTCTTTAATTATTCTATCGAGAACACCTCTTAATGATATTGAATTAACTAATGGTAACAATTCATTTAAAGCATTTTCTGAAAATCTTTTCCCTCCCATATTTCTGAAAATAATTTCCATTAATTTTTTATTGCCCTCGGTAGGTTTAGCTCCTTTTGTGGGCATTTTTAAAGTGGTGTAAAGTGCATCGTCAAATTTATCAAGAAAATAGACCTCATTTGCTTTTTCCTCTATTATCTTTATATCAATTAGCCGCCTATGGAACAAAGCAAGCATTTCCAAATCTGTCCCTGTGTAATCATCCAAAACAAACGTAAAAAACGGCTTTACATTAAGACCTGTGCCATTTAAAGAATCTTTTGTGTAAAATTCATATGTGACACCATTGGTTAAAATCCCAACTTTAACTGATTGAGTATATGTACAATAATCATTTAATTGCCTCAAATTATGAAGCGTCAACGGTTTTGTTGCTTTTTTACACTCCACTAAAATTATGGGGTTTTTCTTTCCAAGTGTAATTGCCATATCAACTTTTCTACCTCTACTTCCTTTAATATCAGCTAGAAATTCGTGAATTACATCATACCTCTCATAACCCAATATCTCAAATAAAGGGTTTATTAGGTTGATTCTCGTTTGAGTCTCATCATTTGTAATCTTGATTGCCTTTTGTGTATCCCAATTTTGGAGAGAACGTTTAATCTCCCTAACTACCTGTGTTATTATTTTTGTGTCCATTTTTGTTTTTTTTATGTTCATTAATTAATTCAACAAATGATGCGCTTACAATACCTGTGGGAACAGCTACCACACCAATACCTATAAGGGCTATGATGCTGCCAAATATTTTACCTCCTAATGTAACAGGATAGATTTCTTCAAAACCAACTCCCGTAAGAGAGGCTACCGACCACCAAAATGAAGCTCTAATGCTATGAAAAACTTCAGGCTGCACATCGCCTTCAATAAAGTATATTCCTGATGCAGAGAAAAACAACATTACAAAGGCAATAGAAAATGTTAAGTACAATTCCGTTTTAACATTATTAATACCATCAGAAAGCAATTTAAAAGATTTACTAAATCTCCCAAGTTTTATTATTCTTGATATTCTAAAAAGCCTAAATATCCTTACAAATCTTCCGTCAAACCCCATTAGGGATTGTAAGTAAAATGGAAGAATTGAAAATAAATCTATAACACCGAAAAATGACAAATTATAGCCTCCCCTTTCTTTAACGGAATTTATAGTTCTTAAAATATATTCAATGGAAAAAATAACAATGGAAAAAGTCTCAAAAACTGATAGAAAATATTTAATCGTGGAGTTTAAATCCGGTTCTGATTCAACAATCATAGCTATGAGGTTAATAACTATAAGAATAAAAATAGACCTTTCGAATAACCTTGAATTTACGATTCTTTTCATCTAATGTAATTGTATATTCTGTAAATATAAAAAAACACTTCTGTAATCAAGAATTAAAATTAATGTCTACATATCCTAAAGCACCAAAAATTAATTATTTAGTCATAAAATAAGATTGAAAATCATCTTAATCAATTGTAAATCAATGTTTAAAATTTAAATAAACTGATTTTCGTGCCATTCTTGTCTCATTTTTTAAAAAAAGGAAAAATGTCTGTCAAAATATCAATTCAATACGGGCATTTACAAATCTGTAGACCCGTAGCCTTCCATTGTCTGCAAGACATTCGGATGAATCAATTCAAAAGGGACATTGAAAAAATGTCTGTCAAATGTCTGTCAAAAATGAGGGAAATTGCGTATATTTGAGTAGTTCTTTAAGATATCTGTAATTGTATTGTTACCTCCCTTTTGAAGTGATGAACAGCTGGCTTCGTGAGGAAAACCCACAAAAAAAGACCTGCCTTTCGACAAGTCTTTACTATGCTTCAAAGTGGAGAAGATGGGAGTCGAACCCACGACCTCTTGACTGCCAGTCAAGCGCTCTAGCCAGCTGAGCTACATCCCCTTAAATTTGCCGCTAATATAGCAAAGTTCTTTGTCTTAATTTAAGAAAGACTTATTTAAACTTTATTGTGAGTAAAAGGCTATTATTGCTGGAGATACTTTTATTAAATTCAACCTTCCTTAGACAGATTTCCGACACAAAAAAGGTAAAAAATAAAAAAGCCACACAAATGTGTGGCTTTCTTTGTCTATTGCTCCCCCTCTTGGGCTCGAACCAAGGACCCTCTGATTAACAGTCAGATGCTCTAACCAACTGAGCTAAGGAGGAAGTTACTCCAGCAAAACATTTCTGTTTTGCGAGTGCAAATATAAAACTTATTTTATCTTTTACAACTAGTATCTTTAAAATATTCCAAAAAGAAAAGCCCCCTTGCTCAGAGGGCTTTTAGAAGTACTCTTTTCTTCGATTTTTTCTTAAAAATCAAGAAGATAAACACTCAATAAGTCCAAGTCATTTTCTAAATATTGGTATTGATACACCACATTCTCGGCAATCAAAATCAATTTATCTTCCAATGGAATGACGTCCTTTGCATTCATGTCTTCAAAAGATTTTAAAAATTTCAAATCATCTGGAATGGTTTTGTCAAAAAGTTTGAGCCCTGCACTCCCGTCACAGACATATAAATTGTTTCCACGTATCCCCAAACCATAGGGGTTTTCTAACGTATATCTTGCCGCTAATGTTGGATTCGATTTGTCACGAATATCGATGACCTCCAAAATACTCTCCAATTGTCCACAAGAATTTCCGCCTCGCAATGTCAAATACGCATAATCCCCATCGACCACTACAGGATCGCAACCTTCCCAATGGGTGAATTCTGAGACAAAAGAAGGCAAGACTGGATTTTCCAAACTATAAATATACATCCCGTTCGTACTCCCTAAATAAAGGTAATCATCTGCATAAAACATGGTTTCTATATTCCAACCGACATAAAAAGACTCTTTTGCTTTTGGCGCCGACAAATTACTGATATCAAACACGTCCATCTCATACGTTCCGACGGTGTACAAATAATCTTGTACAATCTGAAAACGAGCCAACGAACCTCCTACACCTACTTGCGAACCGCTTTCAGCGAATACAACAGCATCGTCCACAAACTCTCCTCCTCTTTCTAGCCAATACCATTCTTCTGCATCCACTTTTTCTTTCACCACTTCCCATCCAACCACAATTTTATTTTCATCGTATACCCCGTCGTATCTCACTCGATCGACTTCTTCAGGGATTCGATAATCGTATCTTTCAAAAACATTCTCCAAACGGTTTACTGCCTGAATTGCATCAATATTAGCAATGTCAAAGACAAGCAAATCAACAGCGCTGTCCGCAAACAAATAATCGTCTTTTATCGAAATATCCTCATTTGCTGGAATATTTATAAAAGCTTTTGGAACTGGATTTGAAGGATTCGAATTGTCAATAACATGGACTCCTTCCGAATTGTCTGTCACAAAAATATAGTCGTCATAAACATAAATCTTGTTCGACTTTTCTACCTCTCTCGGAGGCATGATATCGACTGCGTTTCGAAATTCTGCGAGATCTAACGTTACAGGAATCGCTACATCAATTGTATTCACATTGCTGTCTTGAACACAAGAAAAAAACAAAATAGAAAGAAACGACCATGCGTAGTATTTGATTTTCATTGCTACGGTTTTTGATTTTTAGGGGTTTTTAAACAAAACGGATCTCAAAGCCAAAAAAAGCTTGATTCATTTTTTACAAGATACAAAAAACTACCCATACAAAATTTGGTAAGAAAAGTCAGTTCAACACAAACAAAGAATGTATTCATTCCAAAAAAACAAGCATAGAAGTTCTAGGACGCTAAGAGACATATTACAAAACAAAGGTTTCAAAAAAAAGCAACCCAACGGCTGCTTTGATTTTTGATTATTTTGAATGCGAACCATCACAATAACCATTGGGATCTTGGGTATTTCCACAGCCACATTTTGGGCGGTCTTGTTTCTTGTAAATCATCGTTTTTAGTTTTTTGTTCAAACAAAAGTACTCTTTTAAAAGCTAAAAATTTGCTTTTAACTTAAAGTCCCAATAAAATTCTAGAAAAGACAACCCAATCAAAGAACCAGAAAAGATTTTTATCCTGAGTACTCTAAACTAAAAAAGGCCTACATCTCTGTAGACCTTTTGCTCCCCCTCTTGGGCTCGAACCAAGGACCCTCTGATTAACAGTCAGATGCTCTAACCAACTGAGCTAAGGAGGAAGTTATTCCAACAAAACATACTTGTTTTGCGAGTGCAAATATAGCACTTATTTTATCTTTTACAACTAGTCTTTTCAAAATATTATTTTACCAAAAAAGCCTTTCAACCTTCTAAAAATGGCACATTCTCTTCAAATGTAAAAAGACAACTGCTACATGATTTTCATTTAAATGAAAGAAATTAACAGAAAAAATAAAATCTGTTAGATTTCATTGCATTTTTTACAAATCGCAGAAAGAAAATCGCTCATTCATGGAAAACATTGTACTTTTGTTAAGGTTTTCATTAAAACACCGAGTATTCAATAAAAGATATGGATAAATTTTCGTTCCTAAACGCAACACATTCTGGCTTTATCGCCGATCTATACGACCAGTATATGACAAATCCCGATTCCGTTGAACCTAGTTGGAAAAGTTTTTTCCAAGGGTATGATTTGGCGAACGAATCCTATGCAGTTACCGGTGAAGAAAACACCAATGTCCAAATCCCCGAACAAGTTCACAAAGAATTTCATGTCATTCAGCTGATCAACGGTTACCGTTCTCGTGGGCACCTCTTTACAAAAACAAACCCTGTTCGAGAAAGAAGACAATACAAGCCCACCCTTGCGCTTGAAAATTTTGAACTTTCAACAGCAGATTTGGATACCGTTTTCAGTGCCAGTGAAATTATCGGACTTAAACCTGCAAAACTCTCTAAAATCATCGAAACATTGGAGTTGATGTACTGTGATTCTATTGGAGTAGAATACATGTACATTCGAAACCCAGAAGAAATCAAATGGTGGCAAGAAAGACTCAATAAAAACAACAACCATCCTTCGTATGACTTGGATGCTAAAAAATACATCCTTTCAAAACTGAACCAAGCGGTAAGTTTTGAAGATTTCTTACAAACAAAATACGTCGGTCAAAAACGATTTTCACTAGAAGGTGGAGAAGCTCTGATTCCTGCAATTGCCGTAGCTCTGAGAAATGCTGCAGAAGTGTACGGCGTCAAAGAATGTGTTTTAGGGATGGCACACCGAGGTCGTTTGAATACCTTGACCAATATCTTTAAAAAACCCGTACGTGATTTGTTTTCCGAATTTGAAGGAAAAGATTTCGACGACGAACACATTGATGGAGATGTGAAATACCATATGGGATTGACCTTGAGTAAAACCTTCCGAGATGGAGAGGTTATGAAGATGAATTTGGTCCCAAACCCTTCCCATCTCGAAACGGTTGCCCCTGTTGCAGAGGGAATTGCGAGAGCAAAAATTGACAGAAAATACAACGGTGACGATTCTAAAATATTGCCTATTATTGTGCACGGAGATGCGGCCATTGCGGGGCAAGGAATTGCTTACGAAGTGACACAAATGAGCAAACTCCCAGGTTACAAAACAGGAGGAACCTTACATATTGTGGTCAACAACCAGGTTGGTTTTACCACAAATTACCTAGACGCACGTTCCAGTACCTATTGTACAGATGTCGCGAAAGTAACCCTGTCGCCTGTATTGCACATAAATGCGGACGATGTGGAAGCTGTCTGTCACGCAGTAGAATTGGCCTTGGAATTTAGAATGAAATTCAAACGAGACATTTTTATCGACCTTCTCGGATACCGTAAATACGGTCACAACGAAGGAGATGAACCTCGATTCACACAACCAAAGCTCTACAAATCGATCTCCAAACACAGCAATCCAAAAGATATTTATATCGAAAAACTGATTGCTGAGGGATCTATCGATGCGGCCTACGCAAAACAAATCAAAGAAGAATTCAAATCCATGTTGGAAAAAGAATTCCAAAAATCAAAAGAAGACACCACTTCAAAGGTCATTCCTTTTATGGAAGACACTTGGAAAGATTTTGTTCGCGAAAAATTGAAAGCGATGTTGTCTCCGATTGAAACAGGCTATCCTTTGAAAAAACTACAAGGAATTGCCAAAGTAGTTTCTACCGTTCCCGATGGCGTAAAATTTGTTCGAAAAGCAGAACGCATCATCAAAGGAAGAGATAAAATGGTTTTTGAAGCCAACAAACTGGACTGGGGTATGGGTGAAACCTTGGCCTATGGTTCATTGATCGAAGAAGGTTACGACGTTCGTATTTCGGGACAAGATGTAGAACGTGGAACCTTTAGTCATCGACATGCCATTTTGAGAGATGATGTGACGGAAGAACGCATCAACTTGATCAACACAAACCCAAACAACAAGGGGCAAATGTATATTTACAACTCCCTGTTGTCTGAATACGGCGTTCTTGGATTTGACTATGGCTATGCCATGGCAAACCCAAATACCTTGACGATCTGGGAAGCCCAATTTGGAGACTTCAACAACGGCGCTCAAATTATGTTTGACCAATACATTTCAGCAGCAGAAGACAAATGGAAATTACAAAACGGAATTGTGGTCTTATTGCCACACGGATACGAAGGACAAGGATCGGAGCATTCCTCAGCGAGAATTGAACGTTTCTTACAACTCTGTGCAGAAGATAATATGACCGTTGCGAACTGCAGTACACCCGCAAATTTTTACCATTTGCTACGAAGACATATGAAACGCAAACATCGCAAGCCTTTGATTGTATTTACACCTAAAAGTTTGTTACGTCATCCGAAAGCAGTCAATCCAATAGAAGATTTTGCCAAAGGCAGTTTCCAAGAAGTGATCAATGACACGATTGCCCCGAAAAAAGTAACGAAATTGGTCTTCTGTACTGGAAAATTTTATTACGAACTTTTGGAAGAAAGAGACAGCACAAAAAGAGAAGATATCGCTTTGATTCGAGTGGAACAATTGTTCCCACTGCACGAAGAAAAAATCCAAAAGATCATTGACCTATATCCAAATGCCAAAGAATATGTTTGGGCTCAAGAAGAACCAAAAAACATGGGTGCTTGGAGCTTTATGCTGCAACGTTTCAATAGCGTTCATTTGAATGTGGCATCGAGAAAATATTACTCAGTCCCTGCTGCTGGTTCGTCTGCTAGATTTAAAAGAAGACAACGAGCAGTGATTGATATGGTTTTTAATCCTAAGAAAAGTTAACATCCAAGAAGGTCGAAAAGTGTTGCTAACTTTTTTACTTTCTCAAAATTGCATTTTTAAATGAAAAAGAAAAGGAATGAATAGAAAGTGATTCAAGATAAGATTCACACAATTCGAAATCAAAAAGTAATGTTTGATTTTGATTTGGCAGAATTGTATCAAGTTGAAACAAGAGCCCTAAAACAGGCTGTCCGAAGAAATCTTAAAAGGTTTCCAACCGACTTTATGTTTGAATTAACACGAGAAGAATACAACTCTCTAAGATCACAAATTGTGACCTTAGAGAAAAATAATAAGGGAAGACACAGCAAATATCTTCCGTTTGTATTTACAGAGCAAGGTATTTCAATGCTCTCAAGTGTTTTGAGAAGTGATCTTGCAATTGAGATAAATATCTCTATTATGAGATTTTTTATAAAATTAAGACAGTTTACGCTTTCTAATGCTGAGTTGATTGGAAAATTAGATGCGCTAAAAAACAAATACGACAAACAGTTCTCTACTATTTATGAGGCTTTGGACTATTTATTAAAAAAAGACAAACAAGAAAACGTTCAAAAAGAGCGCAAACAGATTGGATATAAATAAAATTAGATACAAATGATTTTAGAAATGAAAGTTCCCTCTCCTGGGGAATCAATTACAGAAGTAGAAATTGCATCTTGGTTGGTAGAAGATGGCGATTATGTGAAAAAAGACCAACCCATTGCGGAAGTAGATTCTGACAAAGCAACCTTGGAATTGCCTGCAGAAGAAAGTGGTATCATTACCTTGAAAGCAGAAGAAGGCGATGCTGTGGAGGTGGGCGCTGTAGTTTGTTTGATCGACATGGAAGGTACAAAGCCCAAAGGCAATACCGAGGCTCCGACTGTAAAAGCAAAAGAAGAAGCTCCAAAACCTACACCCGTTGCAGAAGCACCAAAAACTGCGGAACCAACTACCTATGCCAGTGGAACTGCTGCTCCTGCTGCACAAAAAATCTTGGACGAAAAAGGAATTGACAATGCCTCTGTATCCGGAACCGGAAAAGATGGAAGAATTACCAAAGAAGACGCCTTGAACGCGGCTCCTGCGATGGGAACTTCCAACGGAAGCCGTGGAACAGAACGTAAAAAAATGTCGATGTTGCGACGCAAAGTCGCACAGCGTTTGGTTTCTGTAAAAAATGAAACGGCCATGTTGACCACCTTTAACGAGGTAAACATGCAACCCATATTTGATTTGAGAAACCAATACAAAGAAACGTTCAAAGCAAAACACGGCGTTGGATTAGGATTCATGTCTTTCTTTACTTTGGCCGTTACCAGAGCCTTAAAATTGTATCCAGATGTCAATTCTATGATTGACGGAGACTTTCAAGTAAAGCATGATTTTGCAGACATTTCCATTGCCGTATCTGGACCAAAAGGATTGATGGTTCCTGTAATCAGAAATGCAGAGAATTTATCTTTTAGAGGAGTAGAAAGTGAAGTGAAGCGCTTGGCCTTAAGAGCTCGTGACGGGCAAATTACTGTAGATGAAATGACAGGAGGAACCTTTACCATTACAAACGGAGGTGTCTTTGGATCCATGTTGTCGACACCCATCATCAACCCGCCTCAATCGGCGATTTTGGGCATGCACAATATCGTGGAGCGTCCGATGGCAGTCAACGGACAAGTGGTCATCCAACCAATTATGTACGTAGCCTTGTCTTACGACCATCGGATCATTGACGGTAGAGAGTCCGTAGGATTTCTAGTCGCTATCAAAGAAGCCATAGAAAACCCAATTGAAATACTCATGAACAACAACCCCAAGAAAGCCTTGGAGTTGTAAATGATTCGACAAACTTTTCACAGAATACAAAAAACCTATGCATCCGCATAGGTTTTTTATTTGAAATCCCTTTCACTTTTTCAAAAAAAGGCTCTAAAACTTTTTAAAAGCAGATGTCTCAAAAAACCATGCTATTTTTCATGATAAAATGAGACAATTGCCTGTTGTTTTTACTTACAAAAAATTAATAATTTCTCTATTATTAACCCTAAATCACATAAAAACAAATATTTATGTAGTATTTATTTTCTTAAAAAACACATCATTACCTATACATAATACAAAAATCATATTTT
>CAJQMT010000029.1 GCA_905479475.1 uncultured Flavobacteriaceae bacterium | reverse complement strand
GCTTCTGCTTACAAAAGAGGGATTCGTTTTATCAACATTCCAACCACATTGCTAAGCATGGTAGATGCCTCTGTAGGTGGTAAAACAGGAGTTGACTTGGGTGTACTCAAAAACCAAATTGGTTTCTTTTCAGATCCAGAGATGGTTCTTATTGATATTGACTTTTTAGAAACGGTGCCACCTGAGGAAATTATTTCGGGAACTGCAGAAGTCATCAAACACGGTTTGATCTATGACAACCATATTTGGGAAGATGTCAAAACAAACGGTTTAAAAAATATTGACTATTTGATTCATCGCTCTGTTGAAATCAAGAACGAAGTTGTTCTCGAAGATCAGCGAGAGAGTAGTTTGCGAAAAATTCTGAACTTCGGACATACCATAGGACATGCTGTAGAATCGTATTTTTTAGAATCTGACCAGAAAAAAACTTTGACTCACGGTCAGGCAATTTCTCTTGGGATGATTACCGAAGTTTATATTTCTCATCATTTATTTGGCTTTCCCAAAGAAAAAATGAAAAACATCAAAAATCATGTTTTGAACATTTTCGGAGCGGTCCCAATACAAAAAGAGGACTACGAGACTGTCTTAGACTACATGAAGCACGATAAAAAAAATGTAGGGGGACAAATCAATTTTGTCTTGTTGGAAGATATCGAACAATTTAAAATCGATTGCAAAGTAGATATCGAACTCATCAAAGAGTCTTTAGATTACTACCTCTCTTAAAAATAATATTAAAAAAAAAAAAAACGCAACTGTGAAGTTGCGTTTTTCTTTGTTTTGAATTAAAATATTAAGAACTACTCTTAACTGCTAAGTTGTAAATTACCAAGCCAAATCCAATTTTGTTGATTGCATCTGCAATGTTATAAAGCACATCCATATCCATTCCTCCAAAGATTCCTGAATACCATCCTTCTGTACCTGCCATATACCCTATCGGATAGATTGCCCAACCTACGAGTACAAACCAACACAAAATTTTGTGTGAGCTTTCTACAGCTCCACCAGCAGCCTTTGCTAATTTTGAAGCGTCTCCTAACCATATTTCATACACAATAGCGAAGTATGCAATACCTGAAATCAATCCCCAAATTTGAGCACTGTCAGTATATACAGCTTCACCAAGGTATCCTGTTACTAACATCACAACAGACAATACAATCATCTTCCACATCAAAGATTTTTTTGCCCCTGCAACTTTGAGTATCAAATAAAATTCAACACACATTAAAGGCACAGTCAACACCCAATCCACATAACGGAAAAAAGTAGGAGACTCAGAGTGAGCTGCCCAATAGTCGCGCATGTAAAAATAGTGTACTGCTGCAATAAAAGTAATCAATCCAGACACCAAAACAGAAGTTCTCCATTTTTTGTCAAATTGATTTAAAGATAGAAAAAAGAAGGCAGAAGCTGCCATCATAGCCATACATCCTACAAAGAATGTGAATCCTACATAATCCGTTGGATCAAGTTTAGGAACCGTTGATAATAGTAAATAGTTCATTTTAGTTAAAGGTTTAAAATTATAGTTAGGTTAAATATAGTACATATTTCAGTTAAAATACAACATCTGTCTATTTATTTTACCTTTTCTTTTTATATTTACAAGTAATAAATGGTAAAAATTCAAGAAATATCAATCGTCGCTAGTTTTATAGGTTTGTGGGCACACCCCTATTTACCAGACCAATACGAGTTGTTTTTTGGTTTCTTTTTGATTTTTACATTTGGACTATTACATGGAGCAAATGATTTGCTGATCATTCATAGATTCCCTTCTTACAATAAAAAAGTATGGTATAGGAAATTAACAATCTATGTGCTTAGTATTTTAAGTGTCGCCATTTTCTTCTACCTATTTCCTGCCATTGGACTTCTCGGTTTTCTGGCCTACAGCGCCTATCATTTTGGAGAACAGCATTTGCAAGCGAACTGTAAAGAGAAAGGTTCTATTCATCCTGCACTGCTTTATTTCTTTTACGGCATGGCAGTTTTAATACTCTTGTTTTCACATAATGACGCCGCCGTAAAAAGCATTGTTTACGAAATCACTGAAAAAAAAATTAACAACCTGCATGCCACCCCTCTCTTTTTTGTTTTTGGCGGTGCTTTTTTATCCTACTTTTTTTACCTCCATAAATGGGACGCAAATACTTTGAAACAAGGATTGAAGGAATTGTTTTTTTTAGGACTTCTTAGTGTGATTTTCAGGGCATCATCCTTGATATGGGGCTTTGCTATCTATTTTATTTTTTGGCACAGCATTCCATCCTTGTTTGACCAAATTGTCTTCCTGTACGGAAACGCTCGTCCCAAAAAAATACTGATGTACGCAAAAAAAGCTTTCCCTTATTGGCTGGTTTCTGTGATCGGCATACTAGTGCTGCATCATTACTTTGCTGACGAAAAACAGCTCAGCTCCTCTTTTTTCTGTATCATCGCAGCCATCACTTTCCCACACGCTTTTATCATGCGAAAAATGTTTCGTTCAAAAACATAAAAAATTACTGTTGTATAATTTTGACCTGAAGCTTGCTTTGTTTTTTTGATAGATTCGAAAAAAATCAATCCTCAACAAGAACCCACTCCCCTTTTTGAAGCAATGGTTCCGCTTGTTTGAATTTGACCTCTTTGTTTTCGCCGCTCATCACATTTTTAATCGTGACACGTTCATTTCTACCAATTTTACGTTCTTCACGCACAATGGTTTCTGGTATTTTTGAAGCCTGTGTATTTTGTTGTTGGCTAGAATTCTGAACATCCTCTTTGCTGAGCTGCACTTTTTCTCTCTTTTGCTCGCGTGCTTCAGAAATCTGATTCACTGTTTGGTTTGGAAGCTCTCCTTTGAATAAGAAGGATAGCACATCTCTGTTAATTTTATCCAAAACTGCTTTGAACAATTCAAACGCTTCGAATTTATAAATCAACAAAGGGTCTTTTTGCTCGTAAGAAGCATTTTGAACGGATTGTTTCAATTCGTCCATTTTCCGTAAATGGGTTTTCCAAGTTTCGTCTATAATTGACAAAGTGATGTTTTTTTCAAAATCATTGATCAGTCCTTTCCCTTCAGAATCGTAAGCTTCTTTTAAATTGGTCACCACTTGCAATGTTTTGATTCCATCGGTAAATGGCACCACAATTCGCTCGTACTTGTCACCCTCGTTCTCAAAAACATTTTTAATAACAGGATACGCCAATTCTGCATTTCGCACTACTTTTTCTTGATAGTAATTCTGAACTTTTTCATACAATTCGTCTATCAATTGATCTTCTGGTTTTTCCTTGAACTCTTCTTCTGTGAATGGAGAAGGCATTGCAGAAAAACGAATCAATTCAAATTCAAAATTTGCAGCGTCGTTTACTGCCTTGTTTTCAGAAACAATGACTGCACAGGTATCATAAATCATATTGACGATGTCAATTTGCAAACGCTTTCCGTCCAATGCGTGGCGTCTTCGTTTGTAAACAACCTCGCGCTGTGCATTCATAATATCGTCATACTCTAACAATCGCTTCCGAACACCAAAATTGTTTTCTTCTACTTTTTTTTGCGCTCTCTCAATAGATTTTGAAATCATAGAGTGTTGAATTACTTCTCCTTCTTCCAATCCCATGCGATCCATCATTTTTGCAATTCTGTCAGAACCAAAAATTCGCATCAAATGATCTTCCAAAGAAACATAAAATTGAGAGGAGCCAACATCTCCTTGACGTCCTGCACGACCTCTTAACTGTCTGTCTACACGTCTTGAATCGTGACGCTCCGTACCCATAATTGCCAATCCTCCTGAAGCTTTTACCTCATTTGACAATTTGATATCCGTTCCACGACCGGCCATATTCGTTGCAATGGTTACCATTCCTGCATCTCCAGCATCCGCGACAATCTCAGCTTCTTTTTTATGCAATTTTGCATTCAAAACGTTGTGCTTTATTTTACGAATAGAAAGCATTCTTGAGAGCAATTCTGAAATTTCAACGGAAGTTGTTCCTACCAATACAGGCCTTCCATCAGCCACTAATTTTCCAATTTCTTCAATGACTGCATTGTATTTCTCACGGGTAGTTTTGTATACCAAATCTTCCCTGTCATCACGTTGCATAGGTCTGTTTGTTGGAATTTCAACAACATCTAGTTTGTAGATTTCCCAAAACTCACCCTCTTCAGTAATCGCAGTTCCCGTCATACCACTCAATTTGCGGTACATTCTAAAATAATTCTGTAAAGTTACTGTGGCAAATGTCTGTGTCGCCGCCTCTATCTTTACATTCTCTTTCGCCTCAATCGCCTGGTGCAAACCGTCGGAGTAACGTCTACCGTCCATAATACGTCCGGTTTGTTCGTCTACAATTTTCACCTTGTTGTCCATCACCACATACTCTTTGTCTTTTTCAAACAAAGTATACGCTTTTAGCAATTGATTGAGCGTATGGATGCGTTCACTTTTTACACTAAACTCCTTGTACAACTCCTCTTTGGATGCTGTCTTTTCTTCAACAGAGACTTCACTATTGTCAATTTCTCCGATTTTGACACCAATATCGGGAAGTACAAAAAAGTTCGCATCTCCATCGATAGAAAGATGTTCAATTCCTTTGTCTGTAAGTTCTATAGAATTGTTTTTTTCTTCAATGACAAAGTACAGTTCTTTGTCAATTTTTGGCATTTCTCTATTGTTGTCCGCCATGTAGGTGTTTTCGGTCTTTTGAAGCAATTGCTTCACTCCTTCTTGACTCAAAAACTTAATCAATGCTTTGTTTTTCGGCAATCCTCTATAGACCCGCAACAACAAAACTGCACCTTCCTCAGTATTTCCTTCTTTGATTAATTTTTTAGCTTCTGCAAGCACCCCTACCAAGTATTGTCTTTGCAATTTCTCGATTTCCGAAACTTTAGGTTTCAATTCATTGAACTCATGTCGGTCACCTTCCGGTACTGCTCCTGAGATGATCAAAGGTGTACGTGCATCATCAATTAATACAGAATCTACTTCATCGACAATTGCATAGTTCGGTGCTCTTTGTACCAAATCTTTTTCAGAGTGTGCCATATTGTCCCTCAAATAATCAAAACCAAACTCGTTGTTGGTTCCGTAGGTAATATCTGAATTATAGGCTTTTCTTCGCGCTTCTGAGTTTGGCTGATGGTAATCGATACAGTCTACGCTCAACCCATGAAATTCCCAAATTGGCCCCATCCAAGCAGCATCACGTTTGGCCAAATAGTCATTGACCGTAACCACATGAACTCCTTTTCCTGTCAATGCGTTGAGATATATGGGCAGCGTAGCCACAAGTGTTTTTCCTTCCCCAGTCATCATCTCTGCAATTTTTCCTTTGTGCAACACAGCACCTCCAATCAATTGCACATCGTAATGAATCATGTCCCAAACCACGTCTGTTCCAGAGGCATTCCAAGTATTTTTCCAAATCGCTTTTTCTTCTTCTAAAGAAATATATTCTTTGTTTGCAGACAATTCTCTGTCAAAAACATTGGCCGTTACTTCCAAAGTTTTATTTTCTGTAAATCTTTTGGCTGTTTCTTTCACTACAGCAAATGCTTCTGGCATTATCTCTGCTAAAACTGCTTCCGAGGCATTGTAGGATTCATCTTTCAACCCGTCAATCTCAGTATAAATTTGTTCTTTTCTATCTACATGAGCTTCTTTTGCTTCTTTTTCCAGAGCCACTATCTTGTCTTCAAAAGGCTTTGTTGCTTCTTTTATTTGTGACTTAAAGCTTTCCGATCGCTCTCTCAACGCATCATTCGAAAGGTGGTTCAATTCTTCTTCAAAAGCCCTTACTTTATCTACAATTGGTCTTAAAGATCTTAAGTCCTTTTTCTGTTTGTCACCCACAAAAATTTTAAGTACCGAATTTAATACGCTCATTTTACTTTTACTTTTATTTTTTCTCAAAAATACATAAAAAAAAAGCCTCCGTAGAGACTTTTTATTATTTTGAGTTGTTTTTTATTTAGTATTCTTCCTCGTTCCAAAAATAATCTTCGTCCGTAGGATAATCTGGCCATATTTCTACAATAGAATCGTATGCATCTCCTTCATCTTCTACGCTTTGCAAATTCTCAACTACTTCAAGAGGGGCTCCTGTCCTAATTGCGTAATCTATCAACTCATCCTTAGTTGCTGGCCAAGGTGCGTCTGCCAAATACGATGCTAATTCTAATGTC
Source organism: uncultured Flavobacteriaceae bacterium (assembly GCA_905479475.1). Lineage (GTDB taxonomy): Bacteria > Bacteroidota > Bacteroidia > Flavobacteriales > Flavobacteriaceae > Flavicella. The sequence continues at coordinate 41,411 of CAJQMT010000029.1, read as the reverse complement.
CAATACATTTTTTTAGAAAATTTTATATTTCATGCAAAAATAATTTTTTTATGCTAACATGCAAGTTTTTTTTGATTTTTTAACTGGATTAAACCCCTACTTTTTCAAACACTTAAGGAATCCATTTGATTTCCTCTACCTCGTTTTCAAAAGCAAACTTTCTTGCCAAAACAAATAAATAATCGGACAAACGGTTGATGTACTTCAAAACCGTCGGCGCCACCTCCTCTTCTTGATGCAACGAAACGATAAAACGCTCGGCTCTTCTACAAATACATCTTGCGATGTGACAATACGAAACAATTGACTGTCCGCCAGGAAGCACAAAATGGGTCATCTCTGGGAGATATTCATTCATTTCATCCATGGCTTGTTCTAAAAGTTGCTCTGACGTCATTTTTGTGACATCGAGTCGATGCTTGCCATTCTTCAATACCGCTTTTTCTAACGGAGTTGCTAAAATCGCTCCAATATGGAATAAGTTTTTTTGAATTTCTATCAAAAATAAGCGCTCCTTTGCTGCTTCTTTTTGGTCACGAATCAACCCCAAATAAGAGTTCAATTCATCTACTGTTCCATAGGCCTCAATTCGTAAATCATTTTTTAACACGCGGGTTCCTCCATAAAGTGCAGTAGTTCCAGTGTCCCCAGTTTTTGTGTAAATTTTCATATCAAACTCTTATTATAAAATGTTCTTTCACTTGTTCTTTTCGAAAAAAAACAACCCCCCAACGATAGGTATCTAGGGTCACTTTTACTTTCGGGTGGCTTTTTATTTTTTCCCAAATACCCGCCATTTCTTTGTCTAAATAGATTGCATCAAAGATAAACACTGAATCGTTATGAACCGAATTCAATGCTGAATAGAATTCTTCAATTCTATCTTTTTTTGCATGACTTGTGTTGAAAAAAACAAAATCATACTTCTTATTTTCTACTGCAGCCCGCAGAGTCTTCTCAAAACTTCCTGCAATCAATTCAATGTTTTTTAGAGAAAGACTCGCAAAATTAGATGCTAAATATTCCGAATTTTGAACACAGCTTTCCAAGCTAATTACTTCTGTGTTTTTTGAAGCAAACGCCATGATTGAAGTCCCCATTCCTGACAAGCTTTCAATTTCCAAAACAGTGGTGGGCTGGAAATATACTAACAAGCGCATCAGCAACAAAGCACGTTTTTTACTCAAGCTACTTTTTTCAAATACTCGTATATTTTTTTGATTCTTGAATTCGCTTGCTCTTAATTTTGAAAGCTGCATCTGACACAACTTGTAAAAATCAAGCTGCACTTGCAAAGGTTTTTGATACATCGCATTGGTTAACAAATCATACACAAAAGGGGAATGCACTCCGTGTTGATTTGTAGCACGCACCAAAAAACGCAAATAAGACTTTATTCTAAAAAACATCTATTTTGAAACTTATCAAACAGCGAAAGTACTCGTTTTTTTAGGATTAATAATCACTTTTTTTTCTTTCAATCAGCTAATATGAGACCAAATACTTGTTTTTTCGGATATCTCACGATATGCTTTTGCAATACGTACATTCTTTTCTAAGAGCAAGTTCGAATCCTCTTTTAACAGTTTCGTTGCCGAGGCTCTTGCCAATTGCAGTAAATTTCCATCTTTGACCAAATCTCCTATTTTCAAATTCAAGACACCACTTTGTTGAGTTCCCATAATGTTCCCGGGCCCACGCAACTTTAGATCCACTTCTGCTATTTCAAAACCATCCGTAGTGGTTACCATTGTTTCAATTCGTGTCTTCGCCTCTTTAGAAAGTTTGAAACTTGACATTAAGATACAATAACTCTGTTCTGCACCTCTACCAACTCTTCCTCGCAACTGGTGCAATTGAGACAAACCAAAGCGCTCTGAACTCTCTATAATCATAACACTCGCATTGGGTACATTTACACCAACTTCGATCACCGTAGTAGCAACCATAATTTGGGTTTCTCCTTTTACAAATCGATTCATTTCAAACTCTTTGTCTGCTGGCTTCATTTGGCCATGAACAATACTCAACTTGTATTTCGGCAATGGAAATTCTCTAGAAATACTCTCGTAACCGTCCATTAAATCTTTGTAATCCATGACTTGCGACTCCTGAATCAAAGGATACACCACATACACTTGCCTTCCTTTTTCAATTTCATCTTTCATAAATTTGAAAACACGCAGCCTATTTTTATCATAGCGATGTACTGTCTGCACAGCCTTTCTTCCCGGAGGCAATTCATCGATTACAGAAACATCTAAATCTCCATAAACACTCATTGCCAATGTTCGAGGAATTGGCGTTGCTGTCATCACAAGTACATGGGGTGGTCTTTTGTTTTTTAACCACATTTTCATTCGCTGTGCCACTCCAAAACGATGTTGCTCGTCAATTATGGAAATCCCAAGATTCTGGAACTGAACCTTGTCTTCTAAAATAGCGTGTGTACCCACTAAAATATGCAAGCTTCCATTTTCCAATTCTTCGTGAATGATTCTTCGAGCCCTTACTTTTGTTGAACCTGTCAACAAAGTCACTTTTACGCCAACACCCTCTAACAAACTTGAGACAGAGGTAAAATGTTGTGTGGCCAATATTTCAGTAGGCGCAATAAGAGCAGCTTGAAAACCATTGTCAATTGCCATGAGCATTGCCAAAACCCCAACAATTGTTTTTCCCGACCCCACATCTCCTTGTAGCAAACGATTCATATGCAAACTAGACCCCAAATCTTTGCGTATCTCTTTCAAAACTTTTTTTTGTGCATTCGTCAATTCAAAACTCAAGTTATTTCGATAAAAAAAGTTGAACTTTTCTCCAACCCTCTCGAAAGCATAGCCTTTTATATTTTCAATTCGCCGCTGTTTTGTCATCAACAATTGCAACTGAATAAAAAAGAACTCTTCAAATTTCAATCGAAATTTTGCCTTGGCTAGCAATCCTTGATTTTTTGGAAAATGAATATTCAACAACGCGTCTTTTTTTGACATCAATACATGTTCGGCCAATAATTCGTCGTTCAAAGATTCCTCTATCTCTTGATAATGCACCTGAAATAAGTGTTGCATAATTTTCACCATAACACGATTTGAAACCCCTTTGTTTGTCAATTTTTCTGTAGAAGGATAAATAGGCTGTATGCTTTCTTTTAGAGATTTTTTATAGTCTGCTAAGAATTCCATTTCTGGATGGGCCATGGTTTTCAAACCATTGAAAAATGTCAACCTCCCAAAAACAACGCAGGGTTCGTTTGCCCTCAAAGAATCTTTGATCCATTTGGCACCCTTGAACCACACCAGTTGCATAGTTCCTGTTTTATCTACAAACTCGGCCACAAGTCTGCTTCCTCTTTTTTGCTGTACCGACCGAATGGAAGTGATGACACCCATTATTTGTACATCGCTTGTGTCTTCACGCAATTCCTTGATTTGATAAAACTTTGTTCGATCGATATATCGATTTGGGAAAAAAGTAAACAGATCCTTCGTTCTTCGCAAACTTAGCTCAGACGCCAAAAGTTCCGCTCTTGCCGCACCGACTCCTTTCAAGTAGGAAATAGGAATGTTTGTTTTATCCTTTGACATGACTTTGTAATGATCTTTCAAAAATACGAGAATAATAAAAACAAACCTCCTAAAAACAGATGCTTTTACAACCAACAAACGAAACACTTTATTTCTGCTCCTACAACTCACTGAAAAAAGGCAAAAAGTAATCTTCTGGTATTTTTTTAACTAGATTGAATTTGAGTACATTTGCAATCCAAATTTTCAACAAATGCGTTTACATAGAAATTTAGTTTTTACAGTCATCGATTCTTTACAATTGATTTTTAATGAAGGCGTTTATGCGGACAAAGCGGTAGAATCTGCATTGAAAAAAGATGCCAGATGGGGTGCACGTGATCGAAAATTTGTAGCAGAAACTATCTATGAAATTGTAAGATGGAGACGTCTTTACAATGAAATAGCAGAAACAAAAGAACATTATTCTCGTGAGAATTTGTGGAAAATATTTGCTGTTTGGGCGGTTCTAAGAGGTATTGAATTACCGGATTGGAAATATTTTGAAAACAGTCCTATCCGAAGAATCAAAGGCAAGTTTGACCAAGCACAGAGCATTCGAAAAATAAAAGAATCCATTCCTGATTGGATGGACGACCTCGGGGTTGCTGAACTAGGAAAACAATGGGACAAAGAAATTTCAGCACTCAATAAACAAGCACCCGTTGTTTTGAGGGCAAATACCTTAAGAGCGAGTCGTCTGCAATTAGAAAAAGCATTGAATGCATCCGAAATTGAAACCACTGTAGATGCAAAATACAAAGATGCGTTGATCTTGAAAGAACGTAAAAACGTCTTCAAAACAGAAGCTTTCAAAAGCGGTCTGTTTGAGGTACAAGACGCTTCTTCACAATTGGTTGCAGAATATTTAGATGTGAAACCAGGGATGCGTGTGATCGACACCTGCGCTGGCGCTGGAGGAAAAACGTTGCATTTAGCGGCCTTGATGGAAAACAAAGGGCAAATTATTGCCATGGATATTTATAGCGGAAAATTAAAAGAGTTGAAAAGACGTGCAAAACGAGCCGGTGCACACAACATTACGACCCGACCTATCGAATCGTCTAAAACCATTAAAAAACTGAAAGAAAGTGCAGACAGAGTATTGATTGATGCTCCATGTTCAGGATTGGGCGTATTGAAAAGAAATCCAGATGCCAAATGGAAATTACAACCAGAATTCATTGAAAAGATCCAACAAACACAAAGTGAAATTTTAGAAAGCTACTCTAAATTAGTAAAAAAGGGAGGACAGCTTGTTTATGCTACTTGTTCCGTGCTTCCTTCTGAAAATGAAAAACAGGTAATGAACTTTCTAAAGAAAAATGATGATTTTCTCTTTGTCAAAGAAAAAAAGGTATCTCCCTCAAAAAGTGGTTACGATGGGTTTTACATGGCCTTGCTAGAAAGAAAAAAATAATCAACACTTATCGAAACTGACGCAAGCCTTCTCCCATTGCTATTGCAACCGCATTTGACAAATTAAAACTTCTCACCTTTCCTGGAAACGGTATTTTTACGCATTGTTTTGAAAAGCGTTCGACAATTTCCGGAGGCAGTCCATCGGATTCTCTTCCAAAAATCAACCAATCTCCTTTTTTAAAATTGATATCGTAATAATCACTGGTGGCACGTGTGGTAAAAAAGAACATTCGGGACTTATCGGGTATTGAATTGAGCAAAGCTTCAAAATCATCATAGTATTTTAAATCTAAATCCCGCCAATAATCCAACCCAGCTCTTTTTACGCGTGTGTCGGTTATCTCAAACCCCAAGGGTTTCACCAAATGCATTTTACTTTGACTTCCCACACACAAACGCCCAATATTTCCTGTGTTGTTTGGTATTTGTGGATGCACCAAAACAATATTAAAATTCTCCTTTTTCATTCTCTACAAACTATTACCACTTTATAAAGACCGAACCCCAAGTAAAACCACTCCCAAAGGCAGCTAAAACAACCAAATCTCCGTCATTTATCTTTCCTTTTTCCCAAGCTTCACTCAAAGCGATTACAACAGATGCCGCTGTCGTATTTCCGTACTTCATAATGTTGTTATATACTTGGTCATCGCGCAATTTAAATTTTCGTTGTATGAACTGTGCTATTCTTAAATTCGCTTGGTGTGGAACCAACAAATCTATTTCTGCAGCTGTGAGACCATTGTACTCTAAGCCTTCGTTGATCGCTTCAGAAAACCTTGTTACGGCATGTTTGAATACAAATTGACCGTTCATGTAAGGGTAGTACGAAACATCGTCAGGATTGTTTGCTTCGATTATTTCTGGCACCCACCTTGCTGTACTAGGTCCTTCTAAAACCAATTCTTTGGCGTGCTTTCCTTCGGAATGCAAATGGGTGGATAAAATACCACGTCCCTTTTCTTCACTCCTACTCAATACAACAGCTCCTGCTCCATCCCCAAAAATCACAGAAACACCTCTACCTCGGGTTGTTTTATCCAATCCTCCCGAATGGTATTCAGAACCAATCACCAAAATATTTTTATACATCCCGGTTTTTATAAATTGATCGGCAACAGACATCGCATATACGAAACCAGAGCACTGATTCCGGACGTCCAAGGCTCCAATGGTATCCATCCCCAACATCTCCTGTATTTCCACTCCTCCTCCGGGGAAATACATATCAGGGCTTAAAGTAGCAAAAACTATAAAATCAATATCAAATTTGTCTAAACCTGCTCTTTCAATTGCGATACGCGCTGCTTTCGCTCCCATTACTGACGTAGAATCATCTGACCCTTTTTTGATCCATCGCCGTTCTTCGATACCTGTTCTTTCTTGAATCCAAGCATCGTTGGTCTCCATTATTTTGGATAAATCGTCGTTGGTAACAATATTATCAGGAACATAAAAACCAAGTCCTGTAATTTTTGAGCTGTACATGTTTTTGAATTTTTAGAGATTGTGATCGTTTAAAAATAAGAAAAAACTTTACAACGACACCCAAATTAAAACAAAAAAACGGCTGTAGTTGACACAGCCGTTTCTTACAAAATAAATTAAACTTTTTTAATGCCCAATAGCATATTGAATACCTGCAGTAAAAGCAAAGGTGTTTTTCATTTGAATCCCTGTTACTTTTTGATAAACAGGAAGCCCTGCTTCTATTTCCAAACGAAGGCCATTCAAAACTCCCTCAAAAATTCCGAAGTTTACACCTAGCAATAAATCCAATTGCTTTCTACCTGAATTTGCATTATCAAAAACAGGAGCCATATAAGGAGACATGAAAGTTTTATCTTTACCATCCAATCTTTCTATGTTTTGGAAGTCCAAACGCAAAGAACCGCTCACTGTTTTAGAAAACGCATAAGCCGTCCAAAAAGTTGCATTGAATTTGTTTCCCAAGGTGTACCCTTCACTATTTTCATTCAATCGATACAAATAACTAGCTTGTGCTCCAAAAGAAGAAGATTGGTATTGTTTTAAATACGTGGTTCCTGCTTGCACATCCCAAGTACCGCTTCCCAGCTGCATATTGTATCCCAAACGAATATCACCATCAGGATTATTCATACGAGACATTGGTGTTACTCCTCTTTCGTTCAAACTACCTGTAGGAATTGATAGACCAAAATTCAAATGCATACTACGTCTGTTTTTATTGAACAGTTGATACAAACCGCCAATTTTGGTATCTCCCAAACCTTCTGAACTTGTATCAAAAGATACGCCTGCCATCATGGGCATAGACCCATTCAACAACTCCATGTCATTTTGTAAAATATGGGTCATCACCAACAAAGTCAACTTATCTGACGGAGCGTACATTGTACCAATCATGTGCATTTTCATCTTCATATTCTGCGGGGCTACCATATAAGGCTCTCCATAAACATCTGAATTTGAAATTTCATCAGCTCCTTTCAAATTCCCATCCATATCCATAGACATGTATCGGTATGAAAACATCCATTCACCTTTTTTGTGAACATGATCTCCCATAAGTCCAATTGGTGCATGACCATCAGCTCGAGAGGAAGTCCATTTGATATCGTTTGTGTTCACTTGGTTCTCAGATGTTGTTTGTTGCTCTTTTTTCAATCCCTGAGCTTGGTTTTGTTGCAGCAAGGCGAACATTGCCAATGCTGCTAATTTTATTGTAAGTTTCATTTTTTATTGTTTTTATTCTCAGAATTTTTGCCCATATCTCTTTCTGTGCTTGCATCGCATGAAAGATGTACAAACCATTTGAAAAACTTCTTTGCCTGAAGTTTTGATACATTTAAAATGTAAAAATTATACTACTAAGAATAAGGGTGGTTTGAAAACAGCATTCTGCACAGTTTTGGGTTTCCCTTCGAAAGCCCACCAAACATTGCTCGTTTTAAATCCTAAATTTTGAAGATACTTCCGCTCTGTTGGAACCAAAGAAACGGGATATTTAGAAATGTCTATGACCGGAACTTTTTCTGTATTATTTTGCTCCTTCTTTGTGGGTTGCGCATATTTTTCAAGCTGCTTTTTAAGATGACATTTTCCTTGACAACTCGTCTCAGGTACTGCTCTATTCTCACACAAAACATTCACAATGTATTCGTAGTTCCCATAATATTCCAAAACAGGCAAAATAGGACGCATCATTGCAATAAGGTACAGCAAATAAAAAAAGAAAGCAATCCCTTGTTTTTTCATAAAGTTTGAATTGGCTGCAAAAATAATACTTTCATCTCAACTACAAAATTTTTAACACAACATCCCCAAACCAAACAATATTGCAAACAAAAAGGTACTCAAAGCCAGTTTTTTCAATTCTAGATCTAAGTTCTTTGCTTCTTTATTTTTCAAGACAGTTACAAAATGTTTTCCTATGGGAAGAAAGGCGATTAGAAATATATATTGAAATGGTGATTGGTACTGGGTCTGAACAAAAAACAAGGCACAAACCAAAGAAAATAACAAGAGGAAACAATGGTATTTTTTGGCTGCTTGAACTCCAATTTTGACCACCAATGTGTTTTTATTGGATGTGCTGTCTGATGCTCTGTCTCGCATATTGTTTAAATTTAAAACTGCTGCACTTAAAAAACCGATAGAACAGGCGGGTAAAAAAGCAAAAGAATTCCATTGTTGCGTGTATAGAAACTCACTACCAACAACACTCAGTAAACCAAAGAATAAGAAAACAGAAACATCTCCTAAACCACTGTAGCCATAGGCATTTTTCCCCATGGTATATTTTACAGCCGCAACAATACTCGCAATCCCCAATATAAAAAAGAGTACCGAATAGCCCAAATTCTCAATTCCAAAAGAAACAAAAATTAGCGCAAGTGCCATGAAAAGGGTCAGGATAATGGTAGTATAAATCCCTTTTAACATTTGCGAAGGGCTGATGGCTCCACTTTGCAGCGCACGCGCAGGACCTATCCTTTGTTCATTGTCTGTTCCTTTGACACCGTCACCATAATCGTTTGCAAAATTTGAAAGCACTTGGAATCCTATTGTGGTCCCTACAGCGAACACAAATATCAGCCCGTTGAATTTATTTTGACTGGCAGCCAAGAAGCTTCCCACTACAATCCCGGACAGAGACAAAGGCAAAGTTCTCAATCGTGCTGCTTGTATCCAATTCTTCATTTTATTCTATTTAACTGATCACGCCAGACCCTAACAAATCATCTTGTTGGTACCAGGCTACAAATTGTCCTTCAGTAATCGCGGACTGGGAATTTTCAAAAGCGACATACATCCCTTTGTCTACCTTATAAAGGGTTGCTTTTTCCAAAACCTGACGGTATCGAATTCTTGCATCAACCTCTAAAGTCGTCCCAGTTTCTATCGCCAAATCTTCTCGTATCCAGTGCAATTCTTCATTGGCAACAAACAGAACATTGCGATACAAACCTGGGTGGTTCTTACCTTCGCCCACATAAATAATATTTTCCTTGACATCTGTTTCAATGACGAACAAAGGTTCTACTGTTCCTCCGACGGCCAATCCTTTTCGCTGCCCTTTAGTAAAATAATGAGCTCCCTGATGTTTTCCAACCACTTCTCCTTCTGTACGGTTGTACTTAAATTTAGTTGCATAGAATGCCAATTCCTCTTCTTTTGAGGGGAATTCAGGGATCTCTTTGTGATAGCCATTGAATTTGTTAGAAATAGACACAATGACTCCTTCTTTCGGTTGCAATTTTTGCTGTAAAAATTCCGGCAAACGAACTTTCCCTATAAAGCATAATCCTTGGGAATCTTTTTTATCCGCTGTAATCAGATCTTGTGCTTTGGCAATTTCTCTCACCTCTGGCTTGGTCAATTCTCCAATGGGGAATAGCGCCTTTGACAACTGCTCTTGAGATAACTGACATAAAAAATAGGATTGATCTTTGTTGGAGTCTTTTCCGGACAAAAGCTGAAAAACATTTTCTTTTTTCAGGATTCCTTTTCTGCAATAATGCCCTGTTGCCACATAATCAGCACCGAGATCCAACGCTATTTTTAAAAAAACATCAAATTTTATTTCTCTGTTACATAGAACATCGGGATTCGGTGTTCTTCCCATCTCATATTCCCGAAACATGTAATCCACAATACGGTCCTTGTATTCTGCACTCAAATCTACTACTTGGAAAGGAATTCCTAATTTTTCGGCAACTATCATTGCATCATTGCTGTCTTCTAACCAAGGACAATCATTAGAAATTGTTACAGAGTCATCGTGCCAGTTTTTCATAAAAAGCCCGATCACTTCATAACCTTGTTTTTTTAAGAGATAGGCAGCCACACTACTATCTACTCCTCCAGAAAGCCCCACAACAACACGTTTCATTTTAGCATGTATTTAAGTCTGCAAAGATAGAGAAATGTATTGTATTTCTTTGTATGAAGGTATTGGAATCCTTTGGGTAATACCTCTCATTTTTTACAATCTAAGCAATGTCGGATTTGGAAGTTTCGAACCTTATAGGATTTGAAATCAAGTCCTATTTTTTGAATCCATACAAATGGTAATAGGACCGTCGTTTACTAACGAAATTTTCATGTCGGCACCGAAAACACCTGTTCGAATATTCGCTTGCAAATCTTTTTGAAGTTGGGCAACAAATGTCTCGTATAAGGGAAGTGCTATTTCAGGATTGGCTGCTTTTGTATAGGAGGGGCGATTTCCTTTTTTTATACTTGCTTGCAAGGTAAATTGACTAACCACTAAAATTTCACCGTTGATTTGTTTTACCGAACGATTCATAATATTATTTTCATCATTGAAAATACGCATGTTACAGAGTTTGTTTGAAAGCCACTGAATGTCTTCTTGGCTATCTGTAACTTCGATCCCTATAAAAATCAACAATCCCTTCTCAATCTCTGCATACACCTTCCCTTCAATTTGAACGGAAGCCTCCAACACTCTTTGCAGTACAATTCTCATAAATTCTCTTCTTGTATCTCACGTAAAAATGGCTTTTTCAGCAGACACCTCAACAATTATTTCCCGTATATATCTTGACGAAAATGCTCTTCTTCTCCTTTGAGAATTTGCAGATAACTAAAATATCTTGAGGGAGCAATCAAGTCATTTTCCAATCCTGCTTTCACAGCACATTTCGGCTCGTCTATATGTCGGCAATTGTGAAACTTGCAATCCTGTTTCAGCTCAAAAAACTCAGGAAAGAGCCCCGCAATTTCATGGTCTTCAAAATCTACCATTCCAAAACCTTTGATCCCAGGAGTATCAATGATATAACCTCCAAAAGAAAGCGGATGCATTTCTGCAAAAGTAGTTGTATGCTGGCCCTGCTTGTGTTGTTCAGATATTGCCAAAGTTTTCAAATTTAAAGCCGGTTCTATCGTGTTTATCAATGTTGATTTTCCAACACCTGAATGACCTGAAAAAAGGCTCACTCTACTTTTCATCAACTCTTTGACTTCTTTGATATTCAATCCTTCTTTTGCCGAAATATCAATACAGTGGTATCCTATGTTCTCATAAATATCACGGAGTTCTTCTTGCAATTCGGAAGTTTCTTCGTTGAATGTATCTACTTTATTGAATAAAATAACTACTGGAATATGGTAACCTTCTGCTGCCACTAAAAATCGATCGATAAAACTTGTGGAGGTTGGTGGGTTGTTAATGGTAACCATCAAAAATGCCAAATCAATATTTGACGCAATGATATGGGTCTGTTTCGAGAGGTTTACAGATTTTCGAACGATGTAATTCTTCCTTTCATGAATGTTTGTAATCACGCCTGTTTCTTTTTGATTTTCTAAATCAAAGTCGACATGATCACCTACGGATACAGGATTCGTGCTTTTGATTCCTTGCATGCGAAATTTCCCACGAATTCTACATTTGTAAATTGTGTTGTCTTTGGTTCTCACAAGATACCAACTCCCCGTTGATTTGATTACAACTCCATTCATATATTGTCTATTTACTCACTAAGCAATCTACAAACAAAAATACCACAAAACCCTCAATTAATGAGTATTTTGTGGCATTGTATAAAAACAATTGTCTGCAAAAATTACTTCCCGCTAACAATCGTTTCTTGATGGTTGATAGATTCTTGGTGAATGGCTTTGAATATAGATTCTACAAAAGATTCACTCAAGCCTCTTACATTTCCTTCTTCTTTAACAGATTCTAAGATAGCTGCCCATCTTGAATCTTGTAAGATTGAAATATTATCTGCTTTCTTGATATCTCCTATTTGCTCTACAACTTTCATTCTTTCTGCCAAGGTATCTAAAATATGCTTGTCAATAACATCAATTTCAGCTCTCAAACCTGTCAACTGATCCAAGGCTTCTCCTTCTGCTTTCGGCTCACGAACTTTCAAATCACTCATAATTTCCACCAAACGTTCTGGTGTAATTTGCTGGGCGGCATCTGACCATGCATTGTCAGGATCTACGTGTGTTTCAATCATCAAACCTTCAAAATTCAAATCCAAAGCAATTTGAGAAATTTCTTGAATTCCTGTTCTGTTTCCACAAATATGTGAAGGATCGTTGATAATTGGCAAATCAGGGAAACGTTGCTTCAATGCAATTGGCAATTGCCATTGTGGCACGTTTCTGTAACTTGTTTTTTTGTAAGAAGAAAATCCTCTATGGATTACTCCTAATTTTTTAATATTTGCAGTATACAAACGCTCAACACCACCTAGCCACAATGCTAAATCTGGATTGATTGGGTTTTTTACCAAAACAATTTTATCTGTTCCATTCAAGGCATCTGCAATTTCTTGCACAGCAAAAGGATTTACTGTTGTTCTTGCTCCCAACCAAAGAATATCTACATCTGCTTCTAAAGCCAACTTTACGTGTGCCAAGTTAGCTACCTCCACAGCAATTTTCATTCCTGTTTCTTTCCTTACTCTTTGCAACCATGGCAAAGCAACAGCTCCAACTCCTTCAAAACCTCCTGGTCTTGTTCTTGGCTTCCATACACCTGCTCTAAAAACAGTTGCATCTGTATCTTTCAATTCGTGAGCAATTTTTAACACCTGCTCTTCTGTTTCTGCACTACATGGTCCAGCAATCACCAAAGGGTGGTCCAACTGCATGTCGTCTAACCAAGTTCTGAATTCTTTTGTATTTTCCATTATTGTAATTATTATTCTTTTATTCTCTTTTATTTATTTGCAACTATTTTTTTATGCCTTTTAAAATTTCTCGAATGTAATTGGTTTCTTTCATTGCTCTTTCCAATTCATTTGTATCCTCATTCGCAATAAAATCACGAAATTGATTCATATTCTTGATAAACTCATCTAAGGAGGTCAACACATTTTTTTTGTTTTCCACAAAAATAGGAGACCACATTTTAGGAGAACTTTTTGCCAAACGAACAGTAGATTCAAATCCACTCCCTGCCATGTCAAAAATATTTTTCTCGTCTTTCTCTATTTCCAAGACTGTTTTCCCTAACATAAAAGAACTTATATGAGACAAGTGAGACACATAGGCTATATGTTTGTCATGCTCTACACTTCCCATAAAAATGGTTCTCATGTTCAAAGCGTCAAAAATAGCGAGTGTTTTTTCAATTGACTCATTACTACTCAGTTCACGATCACAGATGATATTTACTTTTCCGTCAAACAAATTATAAATTGCTGCCTCAGGTCCAGAGAATTCAGTTCCTGCTATCGGATGAACGGCGACAAAATTAACTCTTTTTGAATGTTTTACAACATTTTTACAAATGTTTTCTTTCGTGGAACCGACATCGAACACCAAGGCATCTTCATTTGCAAGGTCTAAAACCTGTGAAGTCAGTTGTGACGCGTAGTTAACGGGTACTGCAATCACTACAGTTTCTGCTTTTTTTACAGAACTAATGTCACCTATTTCGTCAATAATCCCCAAATCCAATGCTTTTTGAGCATGCACGTCGTTCAAATCCACACCAATAACATGCCAATCAAAGCGTTTTTTAAGCTCCAAAGCTAAAGAACCTCCTATCAATCCTAAACCTATAACTACTGCCCTATTTTTCATAATTTATGAACTCACTCGACTTATTACTTCTTCTAATTTCTCTTCTGACACGCAAAGGGACAAACGAATATAGCCTTCTCCGTTAGACCCAAATATTGTTCCAGGTGTTAAAAAAACGTCTTTTTCGTACAACATTTTGTCCGTCATTTGTTCCGAAGATATTCCTTCTGGCAATTTAGCCCATACAAACATTCCTCCATTTTCTTTGTTGTAGGTGCAGTCTAAGGCGTCTAAAATCTTCCAGGTCAACGCTCTTCTTTTAGCGTATATTTTGTTCAACCCCTGAAACCACTCTCGAGACAAACCAAAAGCTTTAATAGCTCCTTTTTGAATTCCATAAAACATCCCTGAATCCATGTTGCTTTTTACTTTCAAAACTTCTGTCAAATATTTATCCGCTCCTAACAACATTCCTACTCTCCATCCGGCCATGTTAAAAGTTTTACTCAAAGAATTCAACTCCAAAGCAACTTCTTTTGACCCCTTGTATTGCAAAATACTTTTTGGGTTTTCGTTCAACACAAAACTGTATGGATTGTCATTTACAATCAAAATACTGTGTTTTTTAGCAAAGGTTATCAAACTTTCAAACAATTCATCTGAAGCTGACGTTCCTGTGGGCATGTGAGGATAATTTACCCACATAATTTTAACTTTTGACAAGTCCTTTTTTTCAATTTCACCATAATCTGGCAACCAATTATTTTCGGCGTTTAAGTCATAGAACATAGCCTCGGCTCCCACCAACTTGGTAACCGAACTATAGGTCGGATACCCAGGATTCGGGATTAATACTTGATCCCCTTCGTTTAAAAACGCCATGGAGATGTGCATAATTCCTTCTTTGGACCCCAATAGAGGAAGGATTTCATTTTCGGAATTTACTGTTACTTTGAAATAATTTTTATAAAAATCCGCAATGGCACTTCTCAACTCAGGAATTCCTTGGTAACTTTTGTATGCGTGCGCCATTGAATCTCCTAAAGAATCTTTCAAAGCTTTTACAACTTCTTGAGGTGGGTTCAAATCAGGACTCCCTATCCCCAAACTGATAATGGGTTTCCCTACAGAAATTAACCGCCCTACTTCTCTCAATTTCTTTGAGAAATAATATTCTTTGACTTCGTTTAGTCTGTTTGCTTTTGAAATCATATTTCTTTTGTTCTGCGATAAAATAGCCTAAAAAAAATCAAAGACATGTCTTTTAATCGTTGCATATTTTTATTGATTCTTTTTATATTCTCCTAATACTTTGCAACTCGAAACCTTTGCCTTGATATCTTGCAAAGCATTTTTATATTCTTGACAATCTGCAAAAACCAAATCTGCAAAAAAAGCATATTCCCATGGTTTTTCAATAATGGGAAGTGATTGTATTTTTGACAGATTCACTTTGTGTTTTGCCAACTCCATCAATACTTCTCCGAGAGAACCACTTTTGTCTTTCAAAACAAATTTAAGAGATGCCTTTGTCGGGTTCTCACAAGACTTTTTTCCTTTTTTCTGAACTATCACAAACCGCGTGTGATTGTCTTTGATTGTTTGTATCTCTGACGCCAGGATTTCTAGTTCGTAAATTTCTGCTGCCAATACACTTGCAATGGCTCCTACCCCTTTCAAGGATTTGTCGTGAATTCTTTTTGCAACGTCAGCGGTATCCTTATCTTCTATCAACATAATATGCGGATATTCTCTTAAAAATCTTCGACATTGTAACAAAGCCATAGGATGCGAATAGACCGCTTTGATGTCTCCCATTGTTTCCCCCTTCAAAGCCATAAAATTTTGATGGATCGGCAAATAATACTCCCCAGACACCTCTAAATTTGCTTCATCAATCAAAGCGTAATTTGGCAAAATCGCTCCAGCAATAGAATTTTCAATAGCCATCACTGCAGCATCTACTGATCCGTTCAATACCAAATCTGGCATTTCACTAAAAGTCATGCACTCCATCAATTCCACATTTTCCCCGAAATAATTATCGGCGACAATATGATGGAAAGATCCTTTTATTCCTTGAATCGCTATTTTCATAATCCGTTTTTACTACACACAAAAAAGTCTCGATTTCTCGAGACTTTCATTGAATTGTTTATGTTTTTTATGATAACACACAGAAAGTCTCACTTCTTTTTATAAAAATAAAAGAAGAAAAAAAAGAAACTTGTAAATGTGCTGCTATTTTTCATTTTATAAGCTTAAAAAACAAATGTAGGCAAATATTTTGAGAATCCTAAAAAAAATCTTTTGTTCTCTCATTTCTCAATGGCCAGATTGCCTTTCGAGAAAACCCATACAAAAAAGCCACTTTGTTACAAATTGTTCTCTTCGTCTTGAAACCAACTTGCATATTTGATGTAATTATCAGCAATTCTGTGAATTTCTCCATGCAACAATTCAGCACTCACTTCTTTGATTTTTTTTGCAGGAACCCCGGCATAAATACTCCCTGATTTCACGTGAGTTCCTTTGGCCAAAACTGCTCCTGCAGCTATGATAGAATTACATTCAACTACACAATCATCCATTACAATAGCCCCCATTCCTACCAAAACATTATCGTGGATAGTACACCCATGTACAATGGCATTGTGGCCAACCGAAACATTGCTTCCAATGGTTGTCGGTGATTTTTCAAATGTGGCATGTACCACTGCCCCGTCTTGTATGTTTACTTTATCACCCATCTTTATGTAGTGAACATCTCCCCTAAGTACAGCGTTGTACCATATACTGCAATGACTCCCCATTTCAACCTCTCCGACAATCACCGCATTTTCTGCGATAAAACAATCGGCTCCAAATTTTGGCGCGTTCCCTCGAACAGCTTTTACAATCATAATATTATTTATTTTAGTAATACAAAACAGTATGGATGTTTGGACAAGCAGCCAATCTTGATTTTTTCACAAATACATCCCAGCCTAACGTCAATTGATGGTACCCTCCTTTCGGAACGAAACTCAAATTCCCCAGTTGCTCTTTGTAAGAATACGCAAACACAAAATTTTTATAATTCACACCCACAATTGGGGATAAGTAATTCCAATTTTCTGAACTTTGGCCGTCAAAAGATTGACGAAATGACAAAGCCAACCAAAGCTTACTCTTTGCTATATTCTTATAAATTTTCATATTGACATCCAATGTGGTGATCTCAAAATAAGGATCGTACACCACTAAAAAAGAAGGTTCGTACTGCAAAAATCGCTCGTCTCCCCAAAAATATCCGGCATTGAACAAATATTTCCTAAGATTCAAGGCCTCTAATTGACCAGCTGTCTTGGTAGTTAAAAATAGATTTTTTATCGTCAAATAACTAAAAAAACTATTTTTGTGATAGGCCATTCCAAAATCTCCATTGTAATAAGTATCACTCGCTTTGACATTTGCCACAATAGGATCGAGCAAATCAATGTCCGAAAAAATAGAGGTGTCAAACCTGTTTTGTACCAAATTTAACGATAAGGCAAAAGAAAGCTGTTCAAATTCGTTGCCTCTGTTCGACAAATTCAAATGATACGCATAGGTTCCTTGCAAACCAATTTGAGCGTTGTTCCCATTTTCATTGTTATAAATCGCAAAACCCAATCCCATTTTACTCCCATAACGGTTGTGGAAACTCAACGTTTTTACCCCGGGTGCATTTGCCACTCCTTTCCACTGTGTAGCACTCGTTGCTCTAATTTTACCAGCATTACCTATCCCCGCTGAAGCAGGATGGAGCATGTATACATTGTTGGATAAATAATCCGAGTTTACCGGCAAGGTTTCTTGAGAAAAACATTTTAACGCGACACAAAAAAAGGCATAGAAAAAAAATAATCTCATCGGGATAACCGTTTTGAAACGGATAGTTTTATGTTTCCTCAAAGATAAAACAAATTATTATTTTTTGATATTTTATTTTTATTCTTGACAAACTGAAAAAAAATGATCAAAATGAAAATTATAAATAACCCGAGTTCTTTTAAAATTTGGTATTTTCAGCAGAAATACTGTTTTTTGCAGATTAGTTACCATGCTCGTGATTTTTTTACGGAAAAACAGTGAGAATCAAGTATTTTATAAAACAAATAACTTTGTATTTTTAACAAAAAACAACACGCAACTCCATGACTACCGATATCGAAAACATTTTTAAAGAAAAGGTCCTTGGGCATCCGACAGGACTTTTTATTTTATTTTTTACAGAAATGTGGGAACGCTTTTCATTTTACGGAATGCGGATTTTACTTGTCTTGTTTTTAACCGCTCCCATGGTCAGTGAGAACCCCGGATGGAATTGGGCAAGAGAAAACGCCATGGCGTTGATTGGCACCTACGCCTCTTTGCTCTATCTAACTCCTATTCTCGGTGGTTTGATTGCCGACAAATACACAGGCCATAAATGGGCGGTTGTTATTGGTTGTGTCATCATGACACTTGGCCATGCCTCCATGGTTTTTGAAACAGAAAGTTCTTTGTACATCGGCTTGACATTACTGGTCATTGGTACTGGTTTTTTCAAACCCAACATAACTTCTATTATTTCCACCATGTACAAAGGAAGAGAATCCAAAAAAGACGGAGCGTACACACTTTTTTATATGGGTGTAAACGCAGGTGCTTTTTTTGGAATGATGCTTTGTGGTTATTTGGCTGAAAATATTGGATGGAGTTATGGATTTGGGCTTGCTGGAATTTTTATGCTTTTGGGCATGTTGCAATTCCTGTTGGCAAAAAAAATATTTGGAGATATTGGAGAAATGCCTCACAAAATGAAACAATCAAGTATCGAGGCTCCGAAAGAATTAAGTTCAGAAGTCATTGAAAAACCAAATCCATTTACAACACTGGATAAATTGTTGATCATTATTTCCACTTTTTGCGGATTGATTTACCTCATCAACGATCCTTTGTCTAAAATTCACAACACGAACCTACTCCGTTTTTCAATAGGCTCTTATGACGGCTCTTCTGCTACCATTATTATTGGCTTGATTCTTTTCTTAGTTTTGATCATCTCACGAGTTTTGAGGTATTCTAAAATTGTAAGAGACCGTATTTTGGCAGTCACTATCTTTGGATTGTTCACCGTTTTCTTTTTTGCTGCTTTTGAGCAATCACTGGGCTCTTTGACCATTTTTGCAAGAGATTATACTGCACGAGAATTGACTGGATCTTCTGCGCTCATCTTTAAAATTATTGATTTGATTTTTACGGTGGTTCCATTGGCGATTATTACATGGGTACTCGCCTTGTTATTTAAAAAAACCTATGCGAAAATACCTGCTTCTAACCTTATTTTAACACTTGCTTTTATAGGCTTGTGGGGTATTGTTGCGTGGAAAATAAATAGAGAATTTGGAAAAGAGACCACGGAGGTGAGTGCCTCATGGTTCGGTATTTTGAACTCTTTTTTTATCATCACCTTAGCTCCCTTATTTTCAAAATGGTGGGAAAGCAAATACAACCCAAGTGCTGCTATGAAATACGGACTTGGTCTTTGTTTGCTGGCTTTAGGTTTTGGAATTCTTTCTTATGGAACACTCGGAATACCGCAAGGAGCGCAAACAGCTTCTACGAGTATGTTTTTCCTTATTGCCGCATATTTATTTCATACGATGGGAGAACTTTGTTTGTCTCCTGTGGGATTGTCATACCTAAGCAAATTAGTTCCCCCAAGAATGATTGGTTTTATGTTCGGTATATGGTATTTGGCAATTGCCATCGGACAGAAAGCAGCAGGATCTATGGGAGGTATGATTGATAAAATTTCCGCAGCATACTCGCTCAGCTCCTTTTTCTTAATTTTTACCATTGTTCCTTTTTGTGCAGGCCTGCTTTCTATTTTGTTAAATCCATGGATAAAAAAACGAATGCACGGCGTAAGGTAGTTGTGTTTTTAATGTCAAAAGCAAAGACCGTTTGCCTGATAAATAAAAGATAACATACAATAACTGATACAAACGTACGAGATGAAACTCCTATTAACTTATAAAAAATCTGTAAAACAAACAGTATTAATCCTGTTTTTAGCAAGCACATCATGGTGTCAGGCGCAAACAATTGAGTGGCTCACTTTTGAAGAAGCCATTGCATTGCATAAAAAAGCTCCGAAAAAAATATTGATTGATGTCTACACCGACTGGTGTGGTTATTGTAAAAAAATGGAACGAGTTACTTATGAGAATGAAACAATCGCATCACTTGTCAACAACTATTTCTATCCTGTCAAATTCAATGCAGAACAGAAAGAAAACTTAATCTACAATGGAAAAACGTATTCCTTTATTCAAAAAGGAAGAAGAGGATTTCATGAATTTGCAGCAGAGCTTTTGAACGGAAAAATGAGCTATCCTTCTACTGTTTTTCTTGGGAATGATGCATCACTTTTAGACAAAATTCCTGGTTATTTGAACCCGCAACTTATGGAAAAGATACTGGTGTATTTGGGAGAAGAAAAATTCAATTCAGAAGACTGGGATCATTTTGATAAAAATTTCAAAAGTAAACTGGACTGATGCTTTCCTTTTTACTAATTTCAACAGCACACCTCTGAAATTACTCTTGTGCTGTGTTGATATGTTTTGCAAGCGATGATTGCTAACGGCAATTTTTAACGCGTGTTTAACGAAATTTCTTAAGCTCTTAATTCTTTGATATCTGCTAGGAGTTCATCGAATTTTTTAAATATACGTCCATAAATTATTTTAAGATCCCACTCGTAAATACGTCCGGCAAGCAATGCTAAAATCCCTACAATTAGCAACGCTCCTAACACTCCAACTACAGGAACTCCACCGACAAGTTGCAAATCGGGATAGGTGAGAAGTAGTTTTTGAACTGCATGATCTCCAATGCGTTGACTCCCTGATTTCTTCATCCAAAAACCTGTAATCATCGACAAGAATACAAAGGGGTAAAAAAAGCGGGCAAATTTTTTATTTATGTTTATTTGAGATTTCAACCAGCTATCAAATGCCTTCAAGTAGTCGTAGGTGTTTTTGCATTTATCCACCAACTTCAATGAGTTAAATAGCTTTTTATTGAGAAACACCAAAACATTCATTCCAATGAACATAGGCACCCCCGTATAAGGCAAACCGACCATAAAACTAGCGATCAACACTATAAAGGATCCAAAGACAATTAAAATGAGGTTCATTTTAAACATCCTTTGAAACTTGTCTACGATGTGTTTTGATTTTTGATTGTAGAGGTTGTTTAGCTTGGGTGCCACCAATGCGCTGTCTTTCAAGAATCCGTTTTTCCAAATTGTTTCAATTGAATTCTCCATTTTTTTTATCTAATATTTTTTTTAAACGTGCTTTTATTCTTTGTATTCGAACGCCAATATTATTGGGGTTTGTGCCTATGATCTCTGCTATTTCTTGGTAAGATTTTTCTTCAAGGTAGAGCATGATCACGCCTCTGTCTATTTCCGACAACTGTCTTATCGCATCGTATAGCTGGTTCAACTGTTCGTCTTCAAAGGCATGGCTGTCTTCCACCAATTCTGGCCGTACATAATCTGAGGCAAAATGCTGTTTGTTATTCTTCTTTTTTTTGAGCAACGTCATGCAAACATTCAAGGTTACTCTATAAACCCATGTGGACCATTCTGACGCTTTCTTAAAATTATGATGACTCCTCCAAATCTGCAAACAAACCTCTTGATAATAATCCTCAAAATCTTCTTTTGAATTGGTATAGGCTCTGCAAATCTTTATAATGATTGCTGCATAGGGTACTATTTTAGAGGTATAAAAATCGCTACTCATGAACTAGGTTATGATCAATACTAAATTCTGTTTGAAAGCTTCTTTGTCCAAATGCTGGCCCACACAATATCCTAAAAACATTCCTACACACAAACCAATTCCTGTTCCGCTACTTTCTTTAAAAATAACAGTACCTATGGCCACTCCTAAAGCCATTCCTAGGCTCATCCCATAATTGGCGTAATGCTCTTTCAGAACAAGAGAGAACGCTGATTTTAGGTAGTGTAGAAACGCGTTTCGTTTTTTACGAAGGTACCTTTTTCTATTTTTATGGGGTTGTTTAAGGTCAAGATTCGTCAATTCCTCTTCAATACTGTTTTTTTGGCTTGTCGTTAAGTCTCTGTTTTCCAAAGAAATAAGTACATCCAAAAATTTCTGGTAAATTTTTATTTCGCTATTTTTTGCACCTTGTTGCAAAAGACTTTTTAAAAAAAATTTTGCTTTCTCAATAGTCATCATAAATTCTTGTTTGGTTGGTTAGTGGCGAAAGGTAACAAAATATTACACCTTACATCTAGGTTTTTTGAAAT
Source organism: uncultured Flavobacteriaceae bacterium (assembly GCA_905479475.1). Classification (GTDB taxonomy): domain Bacteria; phylum Bacteroidota; class Bacteroidia; order Flavobacteriales; family Flavobacteriaceae; genus Flavicella. The sequence continues at coordinate 19,064 of CAJQMT010000029.1, read as the reverse complement.
GAGAATACAGTGATTGAACTTTTTGTATGGTTTGTTGCAAGAGTCGCATCAGAATCGTTTAGTAAATTAGCAATCAACTTTGCAATCACATCCTTGAAGAGTCTTGTCAAGATGAATAAATCTTACAAAAATATTTTTGTTCTTTTAGCCTGCTTCGTTGCCTGATTAAGCCTAACATCTTTCTTTATTTCAACACAAAAGCCCCTTTTACCGACGTGTCATGATAACCAACATTCAACTTTTGACAAGTCTTTCTCCATCTCTTTTTGTAAGAAGGGTAATTGGAACCATCCGCTACCACTTTTTCGATCTCTGTATTGCGTAACAAACGCTCTAAATTAAGTTTGGGAGAATTCTTTAAAACAAGGATTTGAGCTTTTACAGGAGCACCGGTATTTCTCCACAAAGAATCCATGACCCACAACTTTTTGTTTTGAAACTCGTAAAAATTCCCAATCCTTGAAAAAGACACTTTCTCTATCGGATAATTTTCCCGAAAATAATCTCTCAAAAAAAGGGAATCTTTAAACCTCGAATTTGTATACACCTCTATTTCTCCTTGGTTTTGCCTCAATAACAAACTCGATTTGTACTTGTGAAAAACAACAAAAGCATCTTTGCTTGTATTTTCTTTTATATGCCAAAAATGAAGTAAAACAAAGACAACAATAATAGCTGAAAAGATAAAAAACAGCGCTTTCTTTTTTATTTTCAAACCAGCAATTCCCAAAACAATACACACATAACTTGCCCAAACATAAGGCAAAGGGAAATAGACGTTTTCAAATAGATAAGCTTCCTGCATGGCAACCCAAGCCACAAATCGATTCAACAGCAACACTAGCTGTGAAAACAGTGCAACAAAAACAGACAAACTCCATCCAAAAACAGCGAATAGCAAAGCGAGTAAACCAAAACAAAGTACTAGGCCTACAAAAGGTACAACTACCAAATTAGACAGTAAAAAAAGACTCGGAAATTGATGAAAATAATACAAACTCAAGGGCAAAATTCCAATCTGAGCAGCTATCGATACGGTCACTAAACTCCAAAAATAAACAAGAACCCTACACCGAGGTTTCCATAGATTCGCTAAAAAAGGTTGAAGGTGGACAATGAATAGCACCGCCGAATAACTTAACTGAAATCCTACATCAAATATAAAAAAAGGATTGTATAGCATTAAAACAAATGCAGAACTCACAAGTGAATGAAACACTGTAATACGACCAGACAAACAAATTGCCATCCCTACAAAACTAAACATGGTAACAGCCCTAACAACCGAAGAAGACAATCCTACCAACAATGCAAAACCCCACAAGGAAAGCATGACCAAAACCAATCGAATGTATTTTCCTTTTTTAAAAAACAACAGAGGACTGCATATAAAATTCAACAAACATAACAGAAGCCCCACGTGCAATCCTGAAATGGCCAAAATATGAAGCACACCCGCACTTGCAAAATTTGTTAAAACGTCCTTGGCAACTTGACTTTTATCTCCTAGTAACATCGCCTCTATAAGTCCAGTTAATTCTTTGTTTTTGACTGTCTCTCTCAACTTTCCTTTCAAAAAAAACCTTTGATGATCCGACCATTTTCTTAGATTGAAGGAATTGGATTTTTGGACTTTGTACGTTTTTCTTTTCAGAAACAGCTGCGCCTGGATATTTTTTTTCTTTAAAAAATCGCTATAATCAAATCCGTAGATGTTGCTGTTTTTTGGCAATTTATTGATACGAGCACGAGCCATCACAAAATCATCTATTTCGATCAAAGGAGTCGCACTGTCTCTTTCAATTTTTAACAAAACTTTTCCTGCACAACTTACAGAGTCAAAAAAAATGACCTCCGCCACATAGGTTTTTGAATATTTATTTCCTTTGAGAACAGAATGAATTTTTAAGTGTATTACACCCGTTTTGTTTTCGTATTTTTTGAAATGCCCATCTGGATTTTGAAAACCAAAAAGAGCGTACATTCCCAAAAAGAAAAAAACAAATAACTCGACTCTTTTAAAAAACAAACGACAGGAAGCAAAGAAAACAATCGTCACAAAAAATCCTTGAAAATATCCCGTAAAAATGGAAAAATAAAACTGAGTCAAAACTCCCAACGCGTATAGCAATAGCAAATACAAGGGAATATAATTCCAAATATTGTTCATAGCAATCCAAAGCTATGAAAAATAGTTTAGATAAAAAACGGACTCAATGAAGCATATAGGGTATTTTCAGTTCTCATAATGAAAGAAAAATTAGTGTATTGCATGCACCATCAACTATTTTTTCGGATTGTTTTGGTGGTATTTTTGAAGGAGCAGATAAGCTGCTTTTTCCGAGGCACCTGCACCTCCTAGTTTCTCTTCCAAAACTTCGTAATTTTCAAGCATTTCATGCCGAGTATCCTTTCTCAACAACTTGGTCAATTCCAATTTCAAATTTTCCTTTGTAAACTCTTTTTGGATGAGTTCTGTCACCACTTCACGATCCATAATCAAGTTGACCAAAGAAATAAATTTCAAGGTAATAATGCGCTTGGCAATCGCATATGAAATGGAATTCGCTTTGTAACAAACTACTTGTGGAACTTTGAATAAAGCTGTTTCCAAAGTGGCAGTTCCAGAGGTAACCAATGCTGCAGTCGCAATTGAAAGCAATGCATACGTTTGGTTATTTATAAACTTTACATTCTGATTATCTACAAAAGATTGGTAAAAATCATACTCCTGACTTGGCGCTCCAGCGATGACAAACTGATAAGATTTAAAATCATTGACTAAAGAAAGCATCACTGATAACATTGCTGAAATTTCTTGCTTTCTACTCCCTGGAAGTAAGGCTATGATTGGTTTGTCGTTCAAATTGTATTGTTTTCTAAAGCTTGCCTCGTCTATTTTATTTTTCTGAGCAATCGCATCGATCAAAGGATGTCCAACAAAACTAACCTCAAAATCATATTTTTTATAAAAGTCTTTGACGAAAGGAAGAATGACAAAAACAGCATCAATATCTCTTTTGATCGCATGAACTCGCTTTGCTCGACTCGCCCAAACCTGCGGAGAAATGTAATAATTGGTATAAAACCCTTGTTTCTTCGCCCATTTTGCAATTCTTAAATTGAACCCTGAATAGTCAATAAAAATGACCATATCAGGATCAAAACTAGCGATATCTTTTTTGCAAAATTTCAAATTACCAAGAATGGTGGGCAAATTTTTGAAAATTTCCGCAAACCCCATAAAGGAAAGCTCTTTGTAATGTTTTACCAAAGTTCCACCGACCCCCTGCATCCTATCACCTCCCCAAAATCGAAAATTAGCCTCTGAATCTTTTTCTAGCAAGGCTTTCATCAAATTAGAAGCGTGTAAATCTCCCGAGGCCTCTCCTGCAATTATATAATATTTCATAAATTCAAATACATTTAATAAGTAAGGTAATAAAAGCAGTCAATATGGTTGCCAACAGTACTCCCTGTGCTCTATAATCTTGCTTTTTTCTTAAAAAAACAAAAAAAACAAACAAGTTCGGAACCGCTCCTAATGCGATGATTGGGCCATACAAACCAGCCTCCCGTATTCTTTTTAAAGCAATTTCAAAAGGCACAGAAGAAACAATTTCCAAGTATAAAAAAACACCGCCGAACGTTGCAAATACAGCTGCTAAAAAGCCCTTTCCTATTTCTTTTTGTTTCAGTTTCATCTTACAACTCCCACGATTTCAAGGTTTGCAAAAAATGATGCGCCGTCAAGTCAAACTGCACGGGAACCACAGAAACGTAGTTTTCTGCCAAAACAAATTCGTCTGTATCTTCACCCCCATCTAAATTTTCAAATTCTCCCGTTAACCAATAGTACTCTTTTCCCATTGGGTTTGTACGCTTGTCAAATTTCTCATTCCAATTGGCACGTGCTTGACGTACTATTTTCATCCCGTTGTAAGGTATATCCGTAATTTTCGGGAAATTAACATTCAAAACAATACCATCTGGCAATCCATTATCCAATACGTTTCGTGCAATTTTTTTTACATATGACTCTAAACCTTCAAAATTGGCCTCCCAATCGTAATCCAATAAGGAAAAACCAATAGAAGGCACACCTTCAATTCCTGCTTCAATTGCAGCGCTCATCGTTCCTGAGTAAATCACATTGATGGAAGCATTGGACCCATGATTGATTCCCGAAACACACAAATCAGGCTTGCGTTTCAGGACCTCTTTGATCCCTAACTTTACACAATCCGCTGGTGTTCCTGAACACTCATATTCAGATACACCATCTCCCATACCTTGTATTTTTCGGACATACAGCGTTGCGTCAATGGTAATGGCATGTCCCTTACCGCTTTGAGGGCTATCCGGAGCAACCACCACAACATCACCTAAATCTTTCATGATTCTTATGAGCTTTCGAATTCCCGGTGCGGAAATACCGTCGTCATTGGTTATCAAAATCAAGGGTTTGCTTTTTTTCTCTCTCATTTTTTTTTATTATCACTTCTAAATTTTAAGCAAATTTACTGATTTTAACCGGCATTCCATATTAGAAAATTTATTCCTGTAAAAAAACAAACTTCCTTACTTTGGTAAGAATAAGCAGCAACAAACATATTTAACATTCTATAAGGAGAAAAAAACGGGGAGGTTTCGTATTCTTGCAAAGCAAAATAGTTTTTCACTTTTCTTAAAAGTTTCCTTTTAAGAATCTGAATTAAAAAAAATGGCAGTATCTTAGAAACTGTTTAAAAAGACAAAAAAACACCGCGTATATGAAAATTTCAAAAAGCGTAAAAATTTCAATTCCAATTTTCGTCCTATCCTTTTTCTTATTAGGGTTTACGTTTTATTCAACCCCTCAAAAAGACAAAGTACTGATCGGTGTTTTGCGCTATATTTTAAAAAACTGGCATTACGAGCCCAAAGATTTTGACGATGCGTTTTCAAAAGCTGTCTGCAAAGATTTTATCGATGAAATCGACCCCGTAAAAAAATATTTTACCAAAGAGGATATTACTGATTTCTTTAGGTATGAAACTCTTATTGACGATCAATTGAAAAGAGAGGACCTCTCATTTTACCATTTGGTTATGGAACGATTTCAAATTCGCTTGAAAGAATCTGAGATGTATTACAAAGAAATCCTGTCCCACAAATTTAATTTCGAGAAAAAAGAGATTATTCAGACAGATTATGAACTGTTGGAGTTTGCAAAAAACAAAAAAGAGCTTATCGAATATTGGAGAAAACAAACAAAATTCAATACGCTAGGCAAAATAGAAACCTTATTGGAATTAGAAAAAGACAAAGCAGCGGAAGACAGCACTTACGTGACAAAATCCTTTGATGTGATAGAAGCTGAAGCACGCGAAAAATCTCTGGAAAGCCTCAATAATTTTTACAAAAGAATCAAAAAACTAGACCATACAGACTGGTTTGCCACCTTCGTGAATAGTATTGCTGAAGAGTTTGATCCACATACCACCTATTTTGCGCCTAAAATCAAGGAACTGTTTGACATCAATATGTCAGGGAAAATTGAAGGAATCGGCGCACGCTTGCAGCAAAAAAATGATTTTACAAAAATAGTAGAATTGATTTCAGGAGGGCCTGCATGGAAACAAGGTGATCTTGAAGTAGGAGATATTATTTTAAAAGTAGCTCAAACCAACGAGGAAAGTGTTGACATTGTAGGGATGCGCTTAGACGACGCTATCAAATTGATCAAAGGAAAAAAAGGAACCCAAGTCCTTCTTACAGTTAAAAAAGTAGACAATTCTATTCAAAAAATACCAATTATTCGCGATGTCGTTGAATTAGAAGAAACCTTTGTCAAATCGAGTATTGTGCATAAAAATGGCAAAAAATATGGTGTCATCAATCTTCCAAAGTTTTACATCGACTTTAATGATTTGAACGGAAGAGATTCAGGATCTGATATGGCACGTGAGATTGAAGATCTTAAAAAAGAAAACATCGAAGGACTGCTTATCGACTTAAGAGACAATGGTGGTGGCTCCTTGAAAACAGCCATCGAAATTGGTGGTCTTTTTATTGAAAAGGGCCCTATCGTACAAGTAAAATATCGTGACAACGAACCCGTAGTAAAAAACGATTACGATCCAACAGTGCAATGGAACGGCCCTTTGGTTATTTTAGTCAATGAACTTTCAGCATCTGCTTCAGAAATTTTAGCTGCAGCTATGCAAGATTACAAAAGAGCTGTGGTTATAGGAAGCAAACAAACCTATGGAAAGGGAACGGTTCAAAACGTAATCCCACTCAACAAATCATACAACTATCCTGAAGACTTAGGAGCAGTAAAATTGACCATCCAGAAATTTTACAGAATCAATGGAGGATCTACACAACTCGAAGGCGTGCGCTCTGACATTGCCATCCCCAGCAAATACAGCTATGTTGAAATTGGAGAAAGAGATCAACAAAACCCTTTGAAATGGGATAAAATTCCAAAAGCAAACTATGCATCTGTCAATTTCTACAAAAATTTTGACGAAGTTATCGAGAGTAGTAAAAATCGAATTGCCCAAAATCAAGAATTCCTTCTCATCGATAAATACGCCAAATGGCTAAAAGAAAGTCGAGATAAGAGTTCTTTTTCTTTGAATTACGATGACTATATGAACGAACAGGAAAAACACGAAAAACGTATCGAAGAATTCAAAGATGTATTCAAACACAGCTCAAATTTAGAATTCAACTCTCCACTGCGTGAAATTGTTTTAATGAAAAAAGACACTGTTTTAGCAAGCAAACGAAACGCTTGGCATGAAGCATTGTCGAAAGACATCTATATCGACGAATCCATTCAAGTACTAAGTGAATTGAAAGTTTCACAAAACGTTCTTCTTGCAAAGAAATAATAGTTTCATGAAAAGAAACACAAATTCACTTGCTGCGATAGCGTTCCAGAAATACCTAAAAAACAAAATAGGTATGTGTTCATTTGGATATATTTTGATTTGCGGCTTCGTTGCCATCTTTTGTTACTTGATAGCTCCCGATGATTCATGTAATGCGAATCAAATGCATCTTGAAATCCATTCCAAGCCGCCTGGTTTTTCCACTACACTACTAGAAATCCCAAACCCTAAAAAAAGTACTTTTTTCGAACGTTTTTTATTTGGCGAAGAACACCCTCCTACCGAACTGTTGATACATGATTTTAAAATCGATTCGACCTATTTAAATGTCACCTTATTTGACCAAATAACTATCAAAAAAATTCCTCTGGACACTTTCAATAGCGACACAGAAGACTTTGTAAAAGAAAAAACCTATTTCTTCGGTACAGATCGCTATGGAAGAGATTTATTGAGCAGAATTTTAATTGGAACGCGCATCTCTTTTTTTATTGGATTTATCGCTGTTTTCATCTCTCTTATTTTGGGCATTTTTATGGGATCCTTGGCAGGTTACTTTGGAGGAAAAACAGATGCTATCGTATCGTGGGTAATCAACATCACTTGGTCTATTCCTACCTTGCTCTTAGTGATTGCCATCACATTGACCTTGGGCAAAGGAGTTTGGCAAGTATTCATTGCTGTCGGCTTGACCATGTGGGTAGAAGTAGCAAGAGTGGTGCGAGGACAAATCCTAAGTGTCAAAAAAACAGAATACATTGAAGCTGCCAAAGTTTTGGGATTCTCAAACTCACGAATCATCTTTCGCCATATTTTACCCAACATCATGGCCCCTATTATCGTGATCTCTGCAGCCAATTTTGCTGCCTCTATTTTAATTGAAAGCGGCCTTAGTTTTTTGGGAATTGGAGCACAACCTCCAATACCTTCTTGGGGAGGAATTATCAAAGATCATTTTAGCTATGTTATTTTAGGCAAGCCTTACCTCGCTATCATTCCTGGAATTGCCATTTTATCTCTTGTCATGGCATTTATGCTCACAGGAAATTCTCTTAGAGACAGTTTAGATGTCAAAAAAAAATCATAGTTTTTCCATAAAACACTATATACTAGAGAACTAAAAAAACCACTTTCATCCATATTGGGAGTTATTAACAAGCCATGCTCACAACTTATTTTTCTGTCTCTTTTTTTTAAAAGAAACATTCCTATATTTAATGACAAAGCAAGTAATCACGGATTCAAAAATCGATTGTAATTTGTGTTTCTTGAGTATCATATTCTTCAACTTTTCAGAACACCATGACCAAAAAAACTAAAAAAATATTTGTACTCGACACCTCAGTTTTATTATTTGACCACAATGCCATCAATTGTTTTGAAAACAATGATATTGTCATACCCATCACTGTATTAGAAGAATTGGACAATTTCAAAATCGGAAATGAAACTAAAAATTTTGAAGCACGTGCTATCATTCGATTCTTAGACAAAATGTCTGACCAAGGCGCTTTGAATAAATGGATCTCATTGGGTAAAAATAGAGGGAGACTGAAAATTGTGATGCTTACAGAGACTTTGAAATTAGATGCAGAAATAGTCTATGGCAAAAACAAGAACGACCACAAAATTATAAATGTTGCACTGGCTACTCAACAAAGAAGTCCAAAAACAAAAACCATCTTAGTCACCAAAGACATCAACCTAAGGATCAAATCGAAAGCCATTGGCTTGGACGCTGAAGACTATTTGACAGGAAAGGTACAAAACATCCAAAACATTTCTGAAAGCATTTTACATTTGGATGGCATTGACTCGGAGGTCATTCAAAAACTTTACAAAAACCAAGTCATTGATGAAGACGGGCTTTTAAAAGAAAAAAAAATAAACAACGAATACTATATCTTAAATAAAAACTCCAACTCTGTGTTGGCAAGATACAATGGGGAAAATAAAAAAATTGAACTCGTAGAAAAGAGTTATGCTTATGGCATCAAGCCAAAGAACTCAGAACAAACATTTGCATTGAATGCTTTGCTCAATCCAAACATAAAACTCGTTGCTTTGCAAGGTGTCGCAGGAACGGGAAAAACATTGTTGGCACTTGCAGCAGCCTTGGAACAGAAACGCCTTTACAATCAAATTATATTGGCTCGACCAATCATTCCCTTAAGCAATCGAGATATTGGTTTTTTGCCAGGAGGAGCAGAGGACAAAATTTCCCCTTACATGCAACCGTTATGGGATAATTTAAAATTTATAAAATCACAATTCCGGGAAAACGAAAGAAAGAAAAAAGCTTTGGACGACATGGAAGAAAGTGGTTTTCTATCGTTAACAGCCCTCGCGTTTATCAGAGGCCGCAGTTTGAGCAACACCATTTTTATTATTGACGAGGCTCAGAATTTAACCCCGCACGAAATAAAAACAGTCATCACTCGAGCCGGAGAAGGAACAAAAATAATATTTACGGGAGACATCCACCAAATTGACACGCCTTATATGGATGAACAAAGCAATGGTTTGTCTTACTTAATTGACAAGCTGAAAGGACAAAATTTATTCGCACATATCAAACTTGAAAAAGGAGAGCGATCGGCATTGGCAAACCTTGCAAATGACCTTCTATAGACTTTATAAATGTTTTCAACAATTGCCCTCGCATTGTTCAAAACATTTCTTTGTATGCAAGAGGATTTGCTCTATATTTGTTTTATTGAGTCTTTATATATAGGTATTTTACATGCGGAAAAATGACATCAATCATAGGAATCAATCCATTTAAAAATAAAAAAATAGAATGAAATTTATTGTATCAAGCTCTCAATTGTTAAGACAACTTCAGACTTTAGGCGGAGTCATAAACAACAACAACACTTTGCCTATTTTAGATAATTTTTTGTTTGAATTAAACAAAAGTGAACTTAAAATTTCGGCCTCTGATTTAGAAACAACCATCACAAGTACTATTGATGTAGAATCGGAATCTAGTGGGAGTGCAGCTATTTCTGCACGTTTACTGTTAGATACTTTGAAAACGTTTCCAAACCAACCTTTGACATTCAAAACAGAAGACAACAACACCATAGAAATAAGTTCAGAGCAAGGGAAGTACGACATGGCTTATTTTGATGGAGAAGAATTTCCCAAGAGTATTACGCTAGATGCACCGAGTGCTACCGTTATTCCAGCAACAGTGCTTGAATCTGCTATTTCCAAAACTATTTTTGCTACTGGCAACGACGATTTACGTCCAGTGATGAGCGGTGTGTTTTTTCAATTCAGCTCTGATAATTTGACCTTTGTAGCTACCGACGCTCATAAACTAGTAAAATATACGAGAACAGATGTTCATGCCAATGAAACTGCCGAATTTATCATGCCTAAAAAACCTTTGAATTTACTCAAAGGAATTTTAGGATCTAGTGACACCGATGTGACCATTGAATACAACAATACCAATGCAAAATTTGTATTTGACAATGTCATCCTTATTTGTCGTTTGATTGATGGAAAATACCCGAATTACGACGCGGTAATCCCGAAAGAAAACCCTAATAAATTGACGGTAAATCGAGCTTCCTTTCTAAACTCAACGAAACGTGTGTCCATTTTCTCTAGCAAAACAACACATCAAATTCGATTGAAAATGGCAGGAACTGAGTTGAACATTTCTGCAGAAGATATCGATTACTCAAACAAAGCTGACGAGCGTTTGAACTGCGACTACCAAGGAGACGATATGCAAATTGGATTCAATTCGCGCTTTTTAACAGAAATGCTGAGCAACCTGACCTCTGAAGACGTATTGATCGAAATGTCTTTACCAAACAGAGCTGGAATCTTAACTCCAGTAGATGGAACAGAGCAAGGAGAACAAATAACCATGCTTGTGATGCCCGTTATGCTAAATAGCTAATTTGGTTTGTTACCACACAAAAGATCTCTGCTAAATACAACCGTATTTTCCAGAGGTTTTTTTTTAAAAATCTTCTTAACTCAAAGTCCCAAAAGTCTGTCTGCAAAATAATTCAGCATGACTTCTAATTCCCCAACTTCATCGTTTTTAATTTCGATATCTGTCAACTTGGGCAGGTGTTTCGCAAAATAAATATGATTGTTTGACATTTCAAATAAGTTGGTTGCAAACGCATAAGGATAGGCAAAATCTGGATTAATTTCCGTGACTACCTCTGAAACCAAACTTGCCAAATCTTTGTAATTCTTAAAAAAACCTTGTGAATTCTCTTTGTCAATATTTTTCGTATGGTATGCTTTCATTCCCTCTGAAATAACCAAATTGTGCAAAATACTTTCGTTGACATAGGCTACTGAAGGGTTTTCCTTCGATGCAAATACAAAAGAATGAATGATGATTCTTAATTTTTCTTGTGCATCTGAGGTATTCTGAGTATTCTTTTTGATCAAGAAACTTACCCACTCCCAATACCATGAAACCAAATAAATCAAAAGAATGTGTTTGTTCTTGAAATACCTGTAAATTGTTGCTTCCGTGGATTTTATTTCAGATGCTAGTTTTTTAAAGGTAAACTGTTCAAAACCCAGTTCATCAATCATCAAGATACTGTGATTGATAATCTTTCTCCCAAGCTCGGAAGCCTGAGGGTCTTTTAAGTACAACCCTTCATTCAAAGAAATCTTACTAGAAACATTCATATTGTTCATTGTCAAGCACAAATTTAAACAATTAAAGTAAAAAGAGCCTATTTTAACAAAATGTTTAGATTTTGCCAATGATAGTAATACTATTATTTAAAATAGTCTTTATATATTTGTCAATAAACTAAAAAAAATGGAAAAACAAACATTAATAGCAAATTTGAAAAAAGATTTCCCAGCCAGTATTGTGGTCTTTTTTGTAGCACTTCCACTCTGTTTAGGAATCGCATTGGCAAGTGGCGCTCCCTTGTTTTCAGGATTGATTGCCGGAATTATTGGGGGTATTGTAGTGGGAGCTTTGAGTGGCTCAAACATTGGAGTTAGTGGACCTGCAGCAGGTCTCGCCGCAATTGTTTTATCTGCCATAGGAACTCTTGGAGGTTACCAAAATTTTTTGATGGCTGTTGTTATAGCCGGTGCCATACAACTTGTACTCGGGATTCTCAAAGCCGGTGTGATTGGATATTATTTTCCCTCCTCTGTAATCAAAGGGATGCTTACTGGAATTGGAATTATTATCATCTTAAAACAAATTCCACACTTGTTTGGCTACGATGCTGACCCAGAAGGAGATTTTGCCTTTTTTCAGGTAGATGGAAACAATACTTTTTCAGAAATTCTAAATACCATCAATTACATCAAACCAGGATCTGCACTGATTGGATTTATTGGATTGGGAGTTTTAATTCTTTGGGATAAAGTACTTTCAAAAAAAGGAAAAATATTTCAATTGATTCAAGGGCCATTGGTCACTGTAATTTTAGGAATCGGTTTTTTTGCACTTACTAAAAACAACGCGACTTGGGGGATTTCCGCATCCCATCTGGTAAGTGTGCCAATTCCTGATAGTTTTGACTCTTTTCTTGGGCAATTTAGCTTTCCTAATTTCAACGCTATTTTTTCTCCAGATGTTTGGATCATTGCCTTTACTATTGCCTTGGTAGCAAGCTTGGAAACTTTACTATGTGTAGAAGCAACTGATAAACTAGATCCTGATAAAAACGTGACCCCTACTAATAGGGAATTACTTGCACAAGGCATTGGAAACATGCTCTCTGGACTTGTTGGAGGATTACCTGTAACACAGGTAATTGTTCGAAGTTCTGCCAATATACAATCAGGAGGAAAAACAAAATTATCAGCAATCATCCATGGTTTTTTATTATTGATTTCAGTCATCATCATTCCAACACTTTTAAATAAAATTCCATTGGCCGTATTGGCCTCAATTCTATTAGTTGTTGGTTACAAATTAGCAAAACCAGCCTTGTTTAAAACCATGTACAACCTTGGATGGAAGCAATTCGTTCCTTTCATGGTAACCGTTGTCGGAATTGTATTCACCGACTTGTTGGTTGGAATCTCTTTAGGCCTTGGTGTAGGAATTATTGTGGTACTTTTAAAAAATTACCAAAACTCACATTTCTTGCACATCGAAGACAAGAGCAACGGAAAAACAAAAGTTAAAATGACCCTCTCAGAAGAGGTTACTTTCATGAACAAAGGAGCCATTTTAAAAGAACTAGACAACTTGGATGACGAGTCTATGCTTGAGCTCGACGTCAGAAACACCAAGTACTTGGATAATGACATTATTGAAATTTTAGACGATTTCAAGCACAAAGCGGAAATCAGAAACATCACAGTAACACTTGTCTCAGAAAGAGGAACTGTAGAAAACCCAGGTAGTTATATCGATTTTTTCAACCTAAGAGCAAAGGCAAAAAACACCACCAAACACTAAATTTTTAGACGTATGAATGCACAAACACAAGAATCCCAAGCACAAATTACTCCACAAACAGCACATCAAATGCTTGTAGAGGGAAACGAACGATTCGTTGCAAATAAAAAAGCCTCCCGAAATTTAAATCAACAAATACTTGACACCAGTGAAGGACAATATCCTTTTGCCGCAGTACTCAGTTGTATTGACTCAAGAGTTCCAGCTGAAATAGTATTTGACCAAGGAATTGGCGATATATTTAGCGCAAGAGTTGCTGGTAATATTATCAACGAGGACATTTTAGGATCCCTAGAATATTCTTGTAAGGTAGCAGGATCGAAATTGATTGTTGTTCTAGGGCACACCAAGTGCGGGGCAGTTACAGCAGCTTGCAAACAAGTAGAATTAGGTAACATCACTGCTTTACTCAATAAAATTCAACCTGCCGTTGAAAAGGTAAACAAAGAAGTAACACCTGCATCTATTGAAGAGACAGCCACCGTAAATGTAGGCTTATCCGTTGAAAACATTCGAAAAGAGAGTCCTATTTTAGAAGAAATGGAAACAAACGGAGACATCAAAATTGTAGGAGCTATCTATGACGTATCTACGGGGAACGTACATTTCATCTAAACCCTAAAAATTCGTTAGAAACAAAAAAAACAGGTTTTTCAAAACCTGTTTTTTTTGTTTTATCTCTTTTCTGTTCGAAAGAAAATCAAAGCAACATACTATGCAAAATCTTTGTTATAGAAGCCTCCCTTATTTTCCGTTCGTTTCAAAGAAAACTCACAAATCAAATAAGCTGTGGTAATCAAGTTTCTCAATTCACACAATTCTGCCGAAACAATAGATTCTTTGTACAATTCTTCAGTTTCTTCATAAATCAATCGCAAGCGTTTTTCCGCACTGAGTAAGCGTCTTTTAGAACGCACAATTCCCACATAATCACTCATGATTTTTTGCACAGAAGCACGGCCATGTGTCACCAATATGTTTTCTTTATTTTGAGAAGTATTCGTCGCATCCCACTGCGGTACCTCTTCATTAAAAGAAAGTGAATCTATTACTCCAATGCTATTCAAATAACTACGTTGCGAATACACCAAAGCTTCTAACAATGAGTTCGATGCCAAACGATTTGCACCATGAAGGCCCGTAGAAGAACATTCTCCGCAAGCATATAAGTTTTCAATGGTTGTTTTTCCATCCATATTTACCTTCACACCACCACAAATATAATGTGCTGCTGTAACCACTGGAATCCATTTTTTTCGAATGTCAATCCCGAGTGTCTTGCACTTTTTTAGGATGTTGGGGAAATGTTTTTTGAATTTTTTATAATCCAGATGTGTACAATCTAAAAACACATAATCGTCTCCACTTATTTTCATTTCCGTATCAATTGCTCTCGCAACAATGTCTCGAGATGCCAATTCTTCACGGGTATCATATTTACGCATAAAGAACTCCCCTTTTGCAGTTCTCAAACGAGCCCCAAAACCTCTGACCGCCTCTGATATCAAAAACGCAGGAGACTCTTGTGGCATTTGATACAAAGCTGTCGGATGAAACTGAATGAATTCTACATCCTCAATTTCAGCTTTGGCTCTGTAGGCCATTCCGATTCCATCACCTGTGGCAATCAATGGATTGGTCGTCGTTGTGTAGGCTTGACCACTTCCTCCCGACGCCATCAAGGTTATTTTGGAAGTAATGGTTTTTACTCGATTCTTTTTAGCATCCAATACGTATGCCCCAAAACAAGTAATCTCAGATTTTTTGTTTTTTTTCTGTGTTTTTGTATGGTGTTCTGTGATAAAATCAATCGCATAGTGCTGCTCCAAAACTTGGATATTCGGTGCTTTTTCCACCATCAACAAAAGTGCTCTTTCAATTTCATAACCCGTGATATCTTTGTGGTGTAAAATACGATTTTGCGAATGTCCTCCTTCTTTTCCAAGGTCAAATTCTCCAGTATTATTTTCATCAAATTGCACCCCCCAATCAATCAACTCTTGCAAACGTGCAGGACCTTCTTCTACGACCATCCGAACAACCTGCTCATTACACAAGCCATCACCTGCAATTAAGGTGTCCTCAATGTGTTGTTCAAAAGAATCTATATTTCTATCGTGTACCGTGGCGATACCTCCTTGTGCATATTTCGTATTGGATTCATCCTTATTTCCTTTTGTTACCACAACAACACAATGGTCTTTGTTATGATAAGCTACACGCAAGGCGTAAGTTAGTCCTGCAATTCCGGAACCAATGATAAGATAATCTGCTTGCATGATTTCTACTTCGATAATTCCAACATTTTTTCGATCGGCAATAATGCTTTTGCCGCCATATCATCCGCTACTTCAATATCTGGCAATTCATACTTCATACAGGTATACAATTTTTTCATTGTATTCAACTTCATATAAGCACACTCGCTACAAGCACAACTATTGTCTTCCTCAATAGGTGCTGGAATTAATGTTTTTTCTGGAACCTGTTTGATCATTTCATGTAAAATTCCCGCTTCCGTTGCCACGATAAACTTTTCCTTTTTACTTTCTCTTGCATAACGCAACAATCCAGCCGTAGAACCTATATAAGAAGCGGTTTTCAAAATATGTGAAGGCGACTCGGGATGCGCAATAATCTCCGCATCTGGATGTTCCTTGTGCGTATCCAACAATTTTTCAATTGAAAACGCTTCGTGCACCATACAAGCACCGTCCCACAGAAGCATATCGCGTCCTGTCTCTTTATTCAAATAGTCGCCTAAATTTTTGTCAGGCGCAAAAATAAGTTTTTGATTTTTTGGGAAAGAATTGATAATCTTTACCGCATTGGAAGAAGTACAAACCACATCGCTCAAAGTTTTGATCTCCGCAGAACAATTGATATACGTGACCACTTTGTGGTCAGGATGTGTATCTACAAATGCTTTAAAATCTTCAGGTGGACAAGAATCTGCCAAAGAACAGCCTGCCTTTAAATCTGGCAACAATACTTTTTTCTTCGGATTTAAAATTTTTGCTGTTTCTGCCATAAAATGCACGCCCGCAAAAACAATGATATCTGCATCTGTTTTAGCTGCTTCTTGCGCAAGTGCCAGACTGTCTCCAACAAAATCTGCAATGTCTTGAATGGCCTCTTCTTGGTAATAGTGCGCCAAGATAACGGCATTTTTTTCCTTTTTTAACTTGTTTATTTCCGCGACATAATCCATTTTTTCTGGCGTACCCACTTCTAAAAAACCTTTGGAAAAAAGATTTGTTTTTGCTTGTTCAATTGTGCTCATATCCTGTTGTAATAGCTCTAAGTTAAGAAAAAACTTGCGCAATTAAAAATCACACAAGTTTCCGTAAATCATTTCTAATAAGTCAACTACTTATTCTCTTACTTTGTAAGTCCATCCAAACTTATCTTCCGAATTTTTTGTTTGGATACTTGTTATTTTATCTTTGAAAAACGAGGCATAACCACTTTCTATTGTAGGTAACTCGTAATCTTGACCGTTGAAACTAAATCCTAAAATTGGATTGACAACTGCAGCTGTTCCAGCTCCAAACATCTCCAATAAAGTTCCGTTTTTTGCAGCTTCTTCTATTTCATAGACAGAAATAGTTCTCACTTCACATACAATCCCTTCGGATGCTGCTAGTGTCAAAATACTTTTTCGCGTCACACCGTCCAAAATTCTATCGGATGTAGGTGCGGTGACCAATTTATCACCAATTCTAAAAAAGACGTTCATAGTTCCCGCCTCTTCTAAATTTTCATGCGTACTTGCATCTGTCCACACTACTTGCTGGTATCCCGAATCATTTGCCAATTTGGTCGGGTAAAATTGACCTGCATAATTTCCTGCACATTTTGCAAAACCAACACCCCCACTGGCAGATCGGCTATATTTGTCCGCAAACAAAACACGTACTTCACCACTGTAATAAGATTGCGCAGGAGATAAAATAATCATGAATTTGTATTCCTTTGCTGGACTAGCAGAAACTCCTTTTTCTGTTGCAATTACAAAAGGACGAATATATAAAGAACTCCCTTCTTTTTTCTGAATCCAATCTTTCTCTAGACTTAACAAAGCTTCCAAACCTTTGAAAAAAGAATCTTCAGGAAATTCTGGAATCGCCAAACGAACCGCAGATTTGTTCAGTCTTTTGTGATTTTCATCTGGACGAAACAACCAAATAGCATCCTCTGTATCTTTGTAAGCTTTCATTCCTTCGAATATGGCTTGACCGTAATGAAAAACCTTTGCAGAAGGATCCATAGAAATAGGACCATAAGGCCTAATATGTATCGTTTGCCATTTTCCATCCCTGTAGTCACATTCTAACATATGATCCGTAAAGACATTTCCAAAAGAAAGATTGTTGAAATCGATCTCTGAAATTTTTGTTGTATCTGATTTTTGGATCTGTATTGCCATCTTATTGTCTACGCTCATGCTCTTTTTATTTATCGAAGTAGGAGTACAAAAATAGCATTTATTTTACAAAATAGTGAATGAAAAGAGCGATAATCTTAGCCTCAGAAAACATTTGAGGTCTTTTCCTGTTTTCATAAAATTTTCAGATGCTTTGAGTATATTTGCACTGTACAAGAGCACTTTATTTTGAAACGAGAAATAATCATAACATCTGATGGTTCTACAACCATTCATATGCCCGAATGGAATGAGCAATACCACTCGAAACACGGCGCCATACAAGAGGCTTATCACGTTTTCATAAAAAACGGTCTGTTTGTACATCCTTCACAAGAGCTCAATATTCTTGAAATTGGATTTGGAACGGGATTGAATTGTTTCATCACTCTCCTAGAGGCTGCCAAGCAGAATCGCTCTATTACATATACAGGCGTAGAGGCCTACCCTATTTTAGAAGACGAAATTTTACAATTGAATTATGTTTCTGAATTGGATACACGAAATTTTGCACACAAGTTCGAAGAAATGCATTTGTTTCCCTGGAACGAAAAACAAGAAGTCCACAAAAATTTTTCACTCCTGAAAAGAAAACAGCTCATCAAAGACATCCATGATAAAGACGCTTTTGACCTGATTTATTTTGATGCTTTTGGTGCGCGCGTGCAACCAGAATTATGGACAGAAGAAGTCTTTCAGAAAATGTACGACTCTTTAAAACAACAAGGTGTCCTGGTCACCTATTCTGCCAAAGGAAGCGTACGAAGAGCCATGCAAGCAGTAGGTTTTTCCGTTTCTAGACTTCCTGGACCCCCTGGAAAAAGAGAAATGCTTCGTGCTATAAAAAACTAAAAAAACCGTTTTCTTTCGAAAACGGTTTTTTCAAAACTATTTATAGAATTCCGAGTCTGTTACAACATCTTTAAGTTATTGACTTCTTGGTCAGTCAAATGTCTCCAATGCCCTCTTTGAATATTTTTTTTGGTCATCCCTGCAAAAATAACACGGTCTAGCTTGACCACCTTGTACCCGAGAGTTGCGAAAATTTTTCGGACAATTCTATTTCTTCCCGAATGAATCTCAATACCAACCTCAGATTTTGACTCTCCCTGCACGTAAGCAACATCATCAATAAATACTTTTTTACCCTCCACAGAAAAATCTCCGCTACTCAACGTTTGCAAATCTTTCAATGCAAATTTTCGTTCCAAAGAAGCATGATACAATTTTCGAACATTGTGTTTCGGGTGTGTCAATTTTTTTGCGAGCTCTCATCGTTGGTGAATAAAAGCAAACCTGTTGTATTCCTATCCAAACGACCCACAGGATA
>CAJQMT010000028.1 GCA_905479475.1 uncultured Flavobacteriaceae bacterium | reverse complement strand
GGGCTATTGGGGTCGCAGACGATTCGACATCAGTTAGAAACCTTGTAGAAATTGCTTCTCAAAACAATCTAAAAACAGGAGTCATCGCTACTTCGTCAATTACACATGCTACCCCTGCCTGCTTTTACGCACACGTACACCACCGAAATATGGCGGAAGAAATAGCCACACAACTGCCAACATCGGAATTGGATTTCTTCGCCGCTGGAGGCTTGCAGTTTTTCAATCAACGATTGGATGGGAAAAATCTTATGAATCAATTCAAGCAAAACAACTTTGCATTAGACACCATTGCTTTAGAAGATTACCAATCGATTCAGAATCATAAAAAACAAGGATACCTTTTAGCGAAGGATGGGATGAAGAAAATAATCCAAGGGAGAGGGGATTTTCTTCCGAAAGCGACGGAATTGGCCATTCAATTTTTAGACAAAGGAAATACAGGTTTTTTTGCCATGGTAGAAGGTTCTCAAATAGATTGGGCAGGACATAACAACAATGCGAAATATTTGATATCCGAGATGATCGATTTTGACGAGACTGTAGGCAAGGCCTTAGACTTTGCTGAAAAAGATGGAGAGACACTTGTAATTGTCACTTCAGACCATGAAACCGGAGGATTCACATTGGCGTCCAAAAAAACAAAAGGAAATGAGGGGATGTCTTACAACGATTACAACGAAATAGAACCGTCCTTTGCGACAAACGGACATTCAGCTGCTTTGATTCCTATATTTGCTTATGGTCCTGGTTCCGAAATATTTGCAGGAGTGTATGAGAATACTGAGGTTTTTCACAAAATCTTAGAAGTTTCGAAATGGGAGCATGTCATTGAGAATTAAAATTACTGTCCCAGTTTAGAGACATAAACGTATGTTTTTTTTAATCTAATGGTTTTATTAAAACACCAAGTTATATCCACTTGATTTCAAACAGTTCGTTTTTTATTAGAATTAGTAGGTCCTTTTAAATCCTGTTCTAGGCATTGGATTTTTTTGTTTGAGATGCTTTTCTAGCGCACAAGTCGCTTTAAAACGCAATGAAATTGTTTGGTTGTTTCGCTATTTCTTTACAATTTTATGAATCGTTGAGTTTCCATTTTCGTTAATTTCAACGAAGTAAATTCCTTTGGGCAAAGTGTCCACCTCTAATGTCTCACCTACCGTTTGCTGTAGGACCAATTTCCCTAGAATCGAATAAACAGATATGAGAACAGAATTTTCTGTTCCTGCGATGTAAAGCGTTTTTTCAACAGGGTTTGGGTATATTTTTAAAGGTGTTTTTGGAAGGGGGCTATTTGTATTCATAGTACCAGGGCTTCCTTTTCCATTATGACAAGACCAGTTTTCAGCCAAAGAATTGTCGGAGTCCCAAGCGTCCAATAGAATAGTAGATCCATAGTTGCCGGTGCAATTTGGCCAAGGAGCTTTGGAGAGATAAATCACTTCATCTTGTAAGATGTCATTTTCGTCAAAGATTCTTGCCGAGTCAGAATTTCCAAAGCCAAAATCAAAATCGCCAATTATATTGGTGATATTAGGAAAAGTATTGGAAAAACTTGTGGTATTCTTTGCAATGACCAAGTAGTCTTCGGCTTCAATGAAGGTGTTGGAAGGAAAGGTGTATACATGTGTATCATCATCGTCTTTGAGCTGCCAATCCGACAAGTCGATTGCACTTGTATTTGGGTTGTAGATTTCCACCCAATCTTCTGGATTGAAGTCATCACTCGAAGTATAATGAATTTCATTGATGACTAGGATTTCTGGTATGTTGGAAGCAATAAAATTGGGAACAATTTCAGTAGTTGTAGTCAAGGGAACAGCAATGCTTTCTGCTGTAGAAGAAACGTCTCCACTCCAATGAGAAAATTCAAAACCTGCAGATGCAATGGCTTTTAATTCTACGGGAACGGTTTCAAAATAATCACCTGACCAATTTGATGTTTGTATTTTTAAGTTGTCGTTTATTTTCACAAAACCTTGTGAAAGGTTTGTGTTTGCAATGGTCAGCCTGTGAGAGTCAGGCAAATTGAATTTTGATTGCAGATGGTCTTTTGCAATCGAAGGCCTGTTGTTTGCAAAATTTCGCATGACATTTACGTAGTAGTTTACCCAACCATTCGTGTTTTCAATGATTACGTTGCTTTGAGTCAGTGAAGGATCGGTTTTCCAACGGTTGTAATGTGCATTGATTTCGGGGGCGATACTTTCATAAATTCGATCGATGTGCGCATTGATATTTTCACTTAGGAAACGGGTATTCAATTCATCTGCATATCGATTGATAAATCGATTTCTAAAACCAATATTCGTGATCAATTTTCTAAAAAGTAGGGTGGACCACGAAGGGTTTGGCCAACCCGGACCATTGGGATCCAATGCAAAACTAAGGGTGTCTTCGCTGTAATTTTCGGTATTCCAAAAAGGACCGAAACCAAAATCTGTATCGTACATAATCCAGCGCCATTTTCCTTCTGGATGTTTCCAAAATTTAATATTATTTCCGGGCCAATCTGTATTGCTGAAGAAAATGTTGGCCGCTTGATACAATGCGTATTCTTTCAGATCTATTTGTTCGGCAACGTATTCAAAGTTGGAATCTACTGATAAATTTGTGCTACTGATGTAATTGATCAGGGATCTGTATTCGTCATTACTCCCTTCAATTTCATCGGCGTTGTTGGTGAGCAGTGTAATGTCATCTGCATCAATATTGTGTTTGGATGCCAGCATGTGTTCGTTTATTTTTTCCCGCAAGTTGTACATGCCCCAATAACTTCCATTTATATATGTAGCGACGGGGTTGTGTTCTTGAAAATCCAATCCTGATCCACGCATCATACTAGTCAAGGTGATGTCTTTCATCGAGGAACGCATCCAGTCTTGACCGGAGTTTCGTAAAACCAAGGATTCAAAATTGTCGTACGGCAATTCGTCGAATAGCGAATGTTTAAATTTCGAGTCTCCATATTTTCCTCGCGCAAACAACGACATGGATTTCTGTCCATTTTGACCGCGACTCCATCCTCCAAAAATCTTCACTCCAGCATTGAATTCTGCAAAGGTGTCGGTGTCGCTTTCATAAAAAGAAAGGTGAACAGGGCGTTCCCAATCTTCCCAGAAATTGGCTCCAAAATAGGGGATATTTGTGTCGTAAGTTCCATTTGGTCCAAAAACGTAGATTCCCGTATTTGGATTGAAAAAATGATCTGGATCTGTACTTAATAAAACGACATCGAGGTCGTGATTGGTATTCAGGATATACGATTTCGTAAAAACCTTAGAAGGCAAATGATTGGCTAAAAATATTTTAGCTCTCACCACTGTGTTTCTGTTGATTTGAATCGGGCTAGAGTAGGCGTTTGAGGCTTCTGTAGGCTCTTCTCCGCCAGTTTCATATCGTATGGTTTCACTACTGTTATTACCCGACAGTTGTAGGCTTATAGGACCGTCGATAAGGCTTCTTTCTTCAGAAAAAACAACGGTGCTTTGCACAGCTCCTAAAAAGGCATTGTTGGAGTTTACTGCTCCAGGAGTAGTATTTGCAAATACGGCAAGCGCACCGGAATTGCTTTGTCTACCTATGGATGCATTTGCAGGCAGATTTTCTACAAGAATTTGATCGATTATCGTTCCTGTCGCATTTGTCAAAATCAGTGTTTCCGAATCGGAAGCTATTTTAAAATTGGTATGAAAGTTGTTTTCATCGCTTGACAATCTTAAAATTGAAAGAGGGACAACTCCCAAGTTACTCGGTGCCGTAAAAACAGCAGATAAAAAAGGAATGATGGTAAAATCCGACGAATTTTCACTGATGTTATGTGCCTGTATACTTAAGATGTTTTCACCTTCATTTAACAGCGAACGGAAATCGGATATCGCATACCTTTCCGGATCGCCTCCCTGGTACATGCGAGCTTCTCGGTCTGTAATGGTGCCAGCATTGTAAGCAGGCGGGTTTCCATTGATGTTGGCACGTGCAATTTCAATACCGTTGAGATAGGCTACAAAGGCATCGTCGTAATCGATGTCTAAGATAAGGGAGGCTATGTTGTCAAGATCTGTAATGGAGAATTTTTTTCTGAGGTAAATAGATCGGGTACCATAGGGTAACACGGTAGTGTCATCTCCATCGTCGTATCCGAAACCCGAGTTCCCATTGGACCAGTTGGCATCGTTGAAATTCAAAGATTTCCAACTTGAATTGGGCTCGGAACTGGGCAGGATATATTTGAAGTTGTCTCCTTCGTTGATGAGTGTTCTTGCATAGTTTATGGAAGATCGGTCTTTGGAAGATGCCCACAAAAGCAAATACTGATTGGGTGTTAAGGTCATCGCAGGAAAGTTCCACTTGCTGAGGTTGTCTTCGTTGTCAGACAAACTCCAGTTTTCCAGAGAAACTTCTTGTGTACCATAGTTGTAGAGTTCAATCCAGTCAGGTGTGTCACCATCTTCGTCAAAATGAACGGAGTTGGAAGATACGACTTCATTGATTCTTACGGTTTGTGCAGTGAGACTACAAAGTGCACAAAAATAGACGATCAAATACCTCATTTTTTTTATTTTCGAGTTGCTAAAATAACGAAAAAAAACAAGGTATGCTTGTTGTAATGTAGATTGTTAACAAGGTTTTTTTTTACATAATGCTTTAGTTTTTACTCGTTTTCTTTAGAGATGTTTTTTTCTAAAAAATTAGAAGCCAAATCTTTTTTTTATGTTTTGGGGAGTAGAGGTAGAGGCGAGATTTGTATTATAATCGTATAGGGGGGTGTAGGGATAACAAAAGCTCTTGGAATGTGCCAAGAGCTTTTGTTTGAAAGTTTTTAGAAGTGTTTTCTTTTATTTCAAATGAGCAACTGTTTTAGGGTCAATCTTTTTTTTTGAAATCAAATCAAGAGCATCAGTTGGAAGCTCTACGAGCACTTCATTTTTTCGTTGAAAAACTTCGTAGGGAGGGTTGTAGCCCAAAAAGTAGAACCGTCCGGTATGCACAATTTCTTCTCTTTTAAGCGCTGTGGTTAGCTGTTCTTTGTAGCGCGCTATTTTTGCATCGTTTGCCCAACCACCAAATGTGAGGGCTGCAACTGTACGTGCAGGTTCTTTTCTAAATTGAATTTCTGATTCAAGTGGTTCAGGAAGGTTTTCTTTTTTATATTTTTTAGGGACCATAAACATCATCGTAATAGAGTCTCCCAAACACATGGTAACTGGAGAGGTCATGGCTATTTTTTCATTCCTTGCATTATTCCCAAAAATATAGCCTGCGAGTAGGGATTTAGAAGGTACGGTTTTTTGTTTGAACCCAGGAGGCTATAGTAAAACAAATGATGATTGTGATGATTCAGATTCAGCAATAAATCCTGGAAGAGCCGAGATCGGAGGTAATAGTGTGGACGAAAACTGTGATGGCAATTTATATGTTGTTGGTGATTACGTGGCTGGGGGTGTTGTTATTTACATAGCGCCAACGCCCACAGATTTGAATGGAGATGGTATTGAAAATTTTGGTTTGTTCTATAGATGATTTAAGTGCAAGTATTAGATGGTCTAGCGATTTACGCACCACTGATGCATTGGGGGAAATTGTTGGCACAGGAAAAAATAATACGGATATTATTACAGGTATTTATGGCAATAATACTACTTATGCAGCAGGCTTAGCTAATGCATATACTGGTGGTGGTTATTCAGATTGGTTTTTACCAAGTATACAGGAACTTCAGCATATGTATAATAATAAAGACATAATTGAAACTACAGCATTACTAAATGGAGGGAGTGCTTTTACTCCTTCTCAATGTTGTTATTGGAGTTCTTCAGAGTCTTATTGGGAGAAGGCTATTAGAGTGAAATGGTCAAATGGAAATGTTAATAGAAATGCTAAGGTAGTGTCAGTTTATGCTGTACGTGCAGTCCGTGCTTTTTAAAAATTTAGTTAATTATCAATCAAGCGTAAGCGGTCTCACGAGCACTTATCAAGAAAATAAGGATGGATGAGTAATTTAATTAGAACCGCGTAAGTGGTCGGTTTTTATTTTTTAAAAAATATCCTTAAGAAATAAGAAATAAGAAATAAGAAATAAAACAAATGAAACATTTTTTCACACTTTCAGCAGCATTATTATTCATTGTAACAACGACTGCCCAAGTGGGTATTGGTACAGCAACGCCAGATGTATCTACCGTTTTAGATGTACAATCAACCACTAAAGGTTTTTTATTACCACGCATGACAGAAACCGAACGAGACAATATAGCTTCACCCGCAACTGGTTTGGTGATTTGGTGTACCAATTGTAGTTTGGAAGGAGAATTGCAGTTTTTTAATGGCTCTGCTTGGACAAAATCAGGCGTATTGCCCGGAACAGTGCAAGGACAGATGCGCTATTGGAATGGAACCGATTGGGTGGTCATTCCTTCTGGAAGCGAAGGGCAAGTGTTAACCTACGCTAATGGCGTTCCTACCTGGACTGAATTTGGGAATTCCTTACCAGATGCTCCCACAATAGGAACTGTTGTTGCTGGTAACGCACAAGCCACCGTTCCATTTACAGCCCCATCAAGTGATGGAGGTTCAGCGATTACTTCCTACACAGCCACCTCAAGCCCAGGAGGTATTACAGGAACAATTAGTCAGTCAGGAAGTGGAAGTATCACAGTAACAGGTTTAACCAATGGTACCGCTTATACCTTTTCGGTTACCGCTACCAATGCGATAGGTACAAGTGCGGCCAGTGATGCTTCAAATTCAGCAGTACCTACTTCTATACCAGACGCTCCCACAATAGGAACTGTTGTTGCTGGTAACGCACAAGCCACCGTTCCATTTACTGCCCCGTCAAGTGATGGAGGTTCAGCGATTACTTCCTACACAGCCACCTCAAGCCCAGGAGGTATTACAGAAACAATTAGTCAGTCAGGAAGTGGAAGTATCACAGTAACAGGTTTAACCAATGGTACCGCTTATACCTTTTCGGTTACCGCTACCAATGCGATAGGTACAAGTGCGGCCAGTGATGCTTCAAGTTCAATAACACCAGTATCGCCAGTTGGTGATTTTT
Organism: uncultured Flavobacteriaceae bacterium; assembly: GCA_905479475.1. GTDB lineage: Bacteria > Bacteroidota > Bacteroidia > Flavobacteriales > Flavobacteriaceae > Flavicella. The sequence goes on along the minus strand of CAJQMT010000028.1, from coordinate 78,112 downwards.
ACCAAGGCGGAGTTATTTTTTATCTATTTGAAGCTGGAGATACTGGTTATGTTGCAGGAGAGACGCACGGTTTAATTGCGGCAGTAGCAGACCAGAGTTCTGGTATACGATGGTACAAAGGTAGTTATAGTACTACAGGGGCAACAGCGACAGCTATAGGTACAGGAAGCGCAAATACAGATGCTATAATAACTGTACAAGGTGCAACAGAAACATCTTATGCAGCAGGTCTTGCAAGGGCCTATACAGGGGGAGGATATACAGATTGGTTTTTACCCTCAAAAGATGAGTTAATCAAAATGTATTTAAAAAAGGGAGATATAAACACCACTGCTTTAGCAAATGGTGGTAGTAATTTTGCTACTGTTTACTACTGGAGTTCTACGGAGGCCGGTAGATATGACGCGTGGATTAAGTTTTTCAGCAATGCTAACAGTCAGGGCTTCGGCGATAAGAGCTCCACCTATAATGTGCGTGCAGTTCGAGCTTTTTAATTATTTATCAATTTAGTGACAATAACAATTACTATTTATTTAGTAGTTTTTTTATGTTCCTTTTATTTTCAGGAATAAATGTGTAACCCATAGGGTTGAAGAGACACTATTTTAGTTCTGATTTAGCTATTTTTAGAAAAAATTATTCCCAAGTATAAAAAATTATTCTTGGGAATAAAAAGTGGAGACGCCGGGAATCGAACCCGGGTCCAAACAAGCAACCGCAAGGGTTTCTACATGCTTAGTTTTTAATTGATTTTCGATTTGGAACCGCCTAAAAACAGGCTATTGCAAACTTAGCTCCTTTAATTTCGGAAAAGTATCAAAGCCTACGTTTCCTATGTATGCATTTACGACACCTCTAAATGGACCGCCGCATACCAGGGCTTTCCGGAGATGTATGGCTTGCCCACCTTGTGGGCCGAGGCCTAATCCTACTGTTAATTCAGATTATGCAGCCATAGCGTAGTTATCTTCGCCGTGTAAAAAATTTGAAACAGAGTTTTGCGAGGTATGTTTCCTTACTCGACATGCTTGCCTTTTAATTGATCTTGCTGTCAAAACCAGTCGTCCCCTTTCAAAAGTGATTGCGGGGTAAAATTAATAAAATAATAAGGATTGCAAGACTTTTTTTGGTGAAATGATTTTTTCGAAGATGGAAACTTGCAATCCAATTTTTTGAGATAACATTAAAAATTATAGCGTATCTTTCCAGACTAATATTATCTCCTTATACCCCAGTTTTCATGTATAAATATTTACTTCTTCTTTTGATGAGTTTTTCATCAGTTCAGGCGCAAATGTATGAATGGAAAAGCGTTGTATCGCCCAACGATACCTTCTTGTATACCGTGCCCTCTTCGGAACCTCCAATCTATTGGATACAAACAGGTTACACTCCTGCAAATTGGTCCACAGGAGCTTCTGGTTTTGGCTATGACGACAATGATGATGCCACAGAAATACCCAATCCCAGTATCTCTATATTTATGCGTCGTAATTTTGAGCTATCTAATGTGTCTGATATCAATAGGTTGGTCTTGGATATGGATTACGACGACGGTTTTGTGGCTTATATCAACGGTGTGGAAGTTGCGAGAGATTTGGTTTCTGGAACACCAGTTCCATATAATCAACCAACGGATGATTTGCATGAAGCGCGGCTGTATCGTGGACTCGCGCCTGAGCGATTCTACCTCGAAACAGACATGCTTGTAAATGGAACCAATACGCTTGCCGTTCAAGTTCATAATGAATCGTTGACTTCGTCGGATATGACTGCAATACCCGTTCTCTCAATAGAAGTTACCGGAGAAACTTCAACTTACAATGATACCCCTTCTTGGTTTATTGATCCAGATCCTGCACCGTTTAGTTTTGAATCGTCCAATTTGCCCATTGTTTTTTTAGAAACCGCAGGTAGTCAGAGTATTCCTGACGAACCTAAAATTGATGCTACGATGGATGTTATTGAGCGGCCAGATGGAACAAGAAATTACATTTCAGACCGAAATATATTGGAGTATCAAGATTTTAGCGGTCCGATTAAGATTGAAACAAGAGGTTCAAGTTCTCAGGCTTTTTCCAAAAAGCAGTACGTGCTAACGACCTACAACTCAATCCAAGAAAAAGAAAATGTAAAGTTGTTAGACATGCCCAAAGAAAACGATTGGATTCTCAGTGGAATTGCGTTTGATACTACTTTTGTGAGAGATTATGTCAGTTACAAATTGGCAAATAACATTGGGCAATACGCTGCGAGAGGAAGGTATTGTGAGGTGGTTCTCAATGACAATTACCAAGGAATTTATGTGCTGCAAGAGAAATTAAAAGCAGACGATAATCGAATTGATATCAATAAAATCAAAGACACGGACCTTACCCTACCGAAATTATCGGGTGGATATGTTACAAAAACAGACAAACATAATGGAAATGAGGGCGCATGGTCCATGAATAGTTATGGATGGGGAGCAGACTTTATCCATGTCCATCCAAAACCAGAAGAAGTGATGTCTGTGCAGAATTCTTATATTCAAAATATTTTACAAAACTTGGCGAATCAATCTTTGGCACAAAACAATTCAGTTGTAGATGGTTATCCTTCTGTGATTGACGTTCCTTCTTTTGTAGATTTTATGATCATGAATGAGTTGGCATCCAACCCCGATGGATATCAATTTAGTACCTTTTTTCACAAAGATCGCAATGGGAAATTAAGAGCAGGTCCTGTATGGGATTTCAACCTTACATACGGGAATGATTTGTTTTTGTTTTTTGGCCCTCCTGGGTATGATAGAAGTAAAACAGATCTTTGGCAATTTTCTGTAGACAACAGAGGTGCCACATTTTGGACGGATTTATTTTACGATCCTACTTTCAATTGTTATTTCACAAAAAGGTGGAATGAATTGACACAAGTTGGACAGCCTTTGCATCAAGATGAGATTTTTGATTTGGTGGATGAAACGGTCGCTTTGATTTCCGAAGCGGTAGGACGTCAGGAGCAAGTTTGGGGAATGGATCTTCAATACGAAACAGAGATTTCTGATTTGAAAACATTTGTGTCGCAACGTATCCAATGGATGACTGATCAGCTTGGAGATTTTAGTTCGTGTGACCAAGTGGAAGTTCCATCTTTGGTGATTTCCAAGATCAATTACCATCCAGAAGTTGGTATTGACGAGGATTCTAGTGATTTTGAGTTTATTGAAATCACCAACAATAGCAATACGGATGCAGATTTAACAGGAGTATATATCGGAGGAACAGGGTTGGTGTATCAGTTTCCCAACGGCTATGTACTTGAAGGAAACAATGCAGTGTTTTTAACCAATGAGAGTGCTTCTTTTGAAAGCAAGTATGGACAAACTTCTTTCGAGGAGTTTTCTCGAAGTCTTTCGAACAAAGCGCAAGAAATTGTATTGTTGGATGGCTATGGGAATTTGATAGACCGTGTGTCTTACGAAGATAGTCTGCCTTGGCCTGAAGGAGCAGATGGAGGTGGCGCTTTTTTAAATCTTCTCGATTTGTCTTCAGACAACAATGTGGCATCCAACTGGGAAGCGGGAAGTACACTTTCCGTACAGCAAAAATTGGCGGAGAGCTTTTTGATGCTGTATCCAAATCCAGTCACGAAATACCTCAATGTGCATCTTGCAAATGGCAAGCAAATCCGTAGCTTAGCAATCTGGGATGCAAAAGGAAAACAAGTAAAGTCTTGTGAAGTCAATCAAAGTAGCGTTCAATTGGATATAGAGATACTTCCGTCAGGAATCTATTTCATAACCATTGAAACGGACGAAACAACGCTCCATAAAAAGATTCTCCGAAAATAACGAACGAAACTAGAAGGTGATTTTTGTTTAGATGTTTCAGAATATGCATTGATTTCGAAATATTTAAATCCATTACACAATGCAAGATCAAAGAGAAGTATTAAAAACGTTGGCACATACGAAAATGCCTTTTGGAAAATACAAAGGCTGCTATTTGATTGATTTGCCTGAACAATATATTGTTTGGTACCATGCCAAAGGTTTTCCGAAAGGAAAAATGGGTGAATTACTGTCTTTGGTCTATGAATTGAAATTAAATGGATTGGAGTATTTGATTCATCAAATAAAAAAGGATACAACTCAAAATTCGATTTGATGAAAATTTCTGGTCTCTCTTTGAATACTTGGTATTAGAAGTAAAACAAAAAGGCTGTTTTTAAAACAGCCTTTTTGTTTTTATGAATGCAAGTATCAACTCAGTGTGTTGATCGTTTTTCTGATGGCTGCTAAATTGGTAAGCAATGCTTCCAAATGTTGCAAATCCAACATATTTGCCCCGTCTGATTTTGCATTTGCGGGGTCAAAATGCGTTTCGATAAACAAACCGTCTACTCCTGTTGCAATTCCTGCACGGGCGATGGTTTCAATCATGTTCGGTCGTCCTCCTGTGACACCACTGGTTTGGTTCGGTTGTTGTAAGGAATGTGTGACGTCTAAAACGGTGGGAGCAAATGCTTTCATTTCTGGAATACCTCGAAAATCAACTACCATATCTTGGTAGCCAAACATGGTGCCTCTATCCGTGATCCATGCTTTTTTATTTCCGGCATCTTTTACTTTTTGTACCGCATGTTTCATAGCTGCAGGACTCATGAATTGTCCTTTTTTAAGATTCACTACTTTTCCTGTTTTTGCAGCGGCAACGACCAAATCTGTTTGGCGTACCAAAAAAGCAGGAATTTGAAGAACATCTACAAATTCCGCAGCAAAAGCCGCATCTTCATTGGTGTGAATGTCTGTGACAGTAGGGACGTCAAAAGTTTCTGAAACTTTGCGCAAGATTTTCAAAGCTTTCTCGTCTCCAATACCTGTAAAGCTGTCGACTCTCGAGCGATTTGCTTTTTTAAAACTTCCTTTGAAAACATACGGAATGTTTAGTTTGTCTGTAATCGAAACAACTTGCTCCGCAATGCGAAGCGCCATTTCTTCTCCTTCGATTGCACAAGGACCTGCTAAAAGAAAAAATTGATCGCTATCGGCATGTTTTATTTTGGGAATGGCATTTAAATCCATGGAGTTCTTTTTTTTGGGCAAATATACATTTTTACCCACAGACTTTTTGCAGTCTGTTCCAGTAAAATAAGTTAGAGACTGTTTTTTGCGATTGTAATCAAAGAAACAGTTGTGTTTTTTGAAGGTTGATTTGCTTGTGTCTTCCGTGAAAACTAGAAAAAGAATTTGATTCTTTTTCTAATTTCATACATTTACACTTCCAAACAAATAGAAAAAAATGAACATACATTTTATTGCAATCGGCGGAAGTGCCATGCACAATTTGGCCCTTGCATTGCATCAAAAAGGATATCAAGTAACTGGAAGTGATGATGCTGTATTTGAGCCGTCCAAATCGAGGTTGGAAGCTAAAGGTTTACTGCCTGCTCAGTTGGGTTGGTTTCCTGAAAAAATTGTTGCTACATTGGATGCGGTTATCCTTGGAATGCATGCGAAAAAAGACAATCCTGAGCTGATGAAAGCACAAGAATTGGGAACGAAAATATATTCTTATCCAGAGTTTTTATACGAACAGTCGAAAGACAAAACAAGGGTGGTTATCGGAGGTTCTCATGGGAAAACCACGATTACTTCTATGATACTCCACGTAATGCAGTACCACGATATTTCCGTAGATTATATGGTGGGTGCTCAGTTGGAAGGTTTCGATACCATGGTTCATTTGACTCAGGAAAATGAATTTATTGTATTGGAAGGCGATGAATACCTGTCTTCTCCGATTGATAGAAGGCCCAAATTTCATTTATACAAGCCTAATATTGCTTTGTTGAGCGGAATTGCTTGGGACCACATCAATGTGTTTCCAAATTTTGAGCAATACAAAGAACAGTTCCAAATTTTTACGGATTCTTTGACAAGTGGAGGGATCATGGTTTACAACGAAGAAGATGTAGCAGCGGCAGACGTTGTTCAAAACACCTCACATCCGATCAAAAAATATTCCTATCAAACGCCCAAGCATACTGTTGAAAATGGAATTACCTATATGGAAACTCCTGATGGTTCTATGCCTTTGGAAATTTTTGGAGCGCACAATCTGCAAAATTTAGCGGGAGCGAAATGGATTTGTCAACATATGGGTGTGGGAGAAGAAGAGTTTTACGAAGCCATTGCAGATTTTAAGGGAGCGAGCAAACGTCTGGAAAAAATTGTAGAAGTTAAAAATACGGTTGTTTTCAAAGATTTTGCGCATGCACCTTCGAAGGTAAAAGCAACGACAACTGCGGTAAAAAATCAATACAAAAAGAGAAAAGTAGTGGCCTGTTTGGAATTGCATACCTACAGCAGTTTGAATCCCGTCTTTTTGAAAGAATACGAGGGAGCTCTAGAAAGTGCGGATGAAGCGGTTGTTTTTTATTCTCCAGAAGCTCTTGCCATCAAGCAGTTAGAGGAGATTACGGCCGAGCAAATCAAAGATGCTTTTCAGAGAGAAGATTTGAAGGTGTTTACAAATTCCAACAATTTTCAAGAGTTTTTGTTTTCACAAGATACCGAAAATACCGCCTTGTTATTTATGAGTTCAGGGAATTACGGTGGTTTGGATTTTGAACACGTCAAAAAAGTGGTTTCAAGATCATAAAAGAAGACTATTTCAAGTAAGACTTCTTTACAGAGGCTTTAGTTTTTCTTCCAGAAATAGGGGGTAAAAAGGATCAGAACGGTAAACAACTCCAAACGTCCTATGAGCATTAAAAATGAACAAAACATTTTTGCTACATCTGATAGAGATGCATAATTATTTACAGGCCCAAGACTTCCTAGGGCAGGTCCTACGTTTCCTAAAGAAGATGCCGCTGCTCCTATTGCAGAGGGGAAATCAAGTCCCATAAAACTCAGTGCAATTGCGCTGGTAATAAAAATCAACATGTACAATACAAAGAAAGACAAGATATTGAATACAATGATTCTAGAGACTCCTTTTCCATCATAACGAACAGGAATGATGGCATTGGGATGCAACAGTTTTTTAAATTCTAATAAACTGTTTTTGATCATGATAATATGACGGACAATTTTAACACCTCCACTGGTAGATCCTGCAGAGCCACCGATGAGAAATAGTGAAAAAACAAGCATGGTAGCTAAGGAATTCCATAGGGTGTAATCTGCGGATACAAAACCCGTGGTGGTCATGATCGCCACTACCTGAAAACCTGCATGTCTGAAAGCACTTTCAAAACTTCCCCAAGGCATGGGATGGTCAATACTTGTGTGCATATTTGGATCCTGAAAAAATTGGATGATGACTGTTAAAACGATTGTAAAACTCAGAATTCCAAAGAAATAATATTTGAATTCTTCGTTTTTAAAAATCTTTTGAATTTTTCCTTTCAACGCAAAATAAGTCAAAACAAAATTGGTTCCTGCAATGAACATAAATGCAATGACGATGTATTGTACAATTGGCATGTGATTCCAATAAGCCATACTCGCATTTTTGGTAGAAAACCCACCTGTACTCATTGTCGCCATAGCATGATTGATGGCGTCGAACCATGTCATTCCTGCAATTTTTAAAAGTAAAAATTCGGTGAGCGTCAAGGATACATAGATCAACCAAAGGCGTTTCGCGGTTTGTGTAATTCTAGGGTGCATTTTATCAGCAGAAGGTCCCGGTGCTTCTGCAAGAAATAATTGCATTCCTCCAATTCCTAACAAAGGTAGAATAGCCACTGTAAGAACAATAATTCCCATTCCTCCAATCCAATGCGTGGCACTGCGCCAAAAGAGAATTCCTTTTGGTAGAATTTCAATATCGTTGATGATAGAGGCTCCTGTTGTGGAGTATCCCGAAATCGTTTCGAAAATGGCATCTACAAAATTGGAAATGGTACCTGTAAAAAGATAAGGAAGTGCTCCGGTAAATGTGAGGACCAGCCAGCCCAAGGTAACAATGATATATCCTTCTCTTTTTTGTAGGTTTTTGGGAGCTTTTCTATTGAAAAACCACAAGAAAAATCCGAAAATAATGGTCAATGCACCGGCGAGCAAAATGCCAGATGCTGCTTTTTCGTCGTGGTACAAACTAAAGGGTACCGACAATAGCATAAAAACACCATTGAGTCCAGCTGTCAGTCCTAAAAAGCTAAGGACCATTTTTAAATTCAGTTCTCTGGGTTTCATAGGGGTGGCTTGTTAGTTGTTGAAAAGTTTTTCCACGTCTCCAATGGCCTCTGGCAGGCAGAAAACAATCACGCGGTCCCCCTTTTCTATTTGGAAGTCTCCAAAAGTCATGGTGGCTATCCCTTTTCTCACCACTCCACCGATGACCGCTTTTTTTGTCAAATTCAAATCTTTGACAAGGACTTTGGTCGCTTTTGTATTTCGTCTTACAAAAAACTCCAAAACTTCAGCATCTACATTGTGTAGGTTTGCCAAAGCCAAGACTTTTCCTTTTCGAACATGCTTGAAAATGGCACTGGCCGCCAATAATTTTTTATTGATCAGCGTGTCGATTCCAATGGTTTGAGAAATGTTGATATAATCCATATTCTCTACCAAGGCGATGGTCTTTTTTACGCCTTTGGATTTGGCGACCAAACACGACATAATATTTGTTTCTGAATTACCTGTAACAGCGACAAAGGCGTCCATAGTCGCAATGGATTCCTCTTCTAGAAGATCGACATTTCTGCCGTCTCCCTCTACAATCAGCGCGTCGCAGAGGCTGTCGGCCAATTCAAATGCTTTGTCTCTTTTTGTTTCGATGAGCTTGACATTGAAATTCTTGGAACAGAGCGATGTTGCGGTTTTTTGCCCAATTTTACTTCCTCCAAGAATCATCACTTCTTTGATGCCTATTTTCTCTTTCCCAATGAGTGGGTAAATTTTATCTACGGAATCGGCAGTTACGGAAAAATAAACTTGATCGTGGTGTTTGAATTTGGTATCTCCTCTTGGAATAATGGTCTCAATTGTGTTTTCTCTTTTTAAAGAAATGATCGTGAAATTGATGTCTGAGAACAAATCTTTGGCCTCTTTTACGGTTTTGTCAACCAAAGGCGATTTGGAAGAAAGGCGTGCGCCTAAAATATTGATAGCACCTTTTTCAAATTCGATTTTATCATTGAAAACAGATTCATTTAGAAGGACTTCAATTTCTTTGGCGGCAAGATATTCAGGTGAAATCATATAGTCGATGCCCACTTCGGCGAAATTGATTTCCTTGGTGGTTAAAAATTCAGTGTTTGAAATTCTGGCAATAGTCTTTTTTACACCTAGTTTTTTGCTCAAGGCTGCTACTGTTAAGTTGGTGTTTTGCGATTCTGTAACTGCTAAGAGTAAATCCGCTTGTCCGATTCCAACTTCTTTGAGTGTTTTCAAGGAAGTCGCATCTCCTTTGAGTGTAATGACATCCAAATGTTCGTCAATGTATTTTAATTTTTTTGAATTCGAATCGATCACAAAGGTATCTTGTGATTCGTTAGAAAGTAATTTCGCCAAGTGGAAACCAACGTCTCCAGCACCAGCAATGACAATTTTCATTTGTATCAAGTTTAAGCGTTGCAGTAGTAAAACACCACAATGTATTCAAATATCTGCAACGTATCTGACTACAAATATATTACTCTTATCTTTGATATAAAAATCACTGCTATGATTCCTAAAAAGCACTCTGCTGCCATTAAAAATTGGGATGTTTCCGACCGGCCGAGAGAGAAAATGAGCTCTCAAGGTATTTCTGTGTTGTCCAATGCTGAATTGATCGCTATTCTGATTGGTTCAGGAAACAAAAAAGAAAGCGCTTTGGTGTTGGCCAAACGGATATTGTCAAAGTGCCAGCATCGGTTGCATGACTTGGCGCAACTAAATATGGAACAGTTGCAGCAATTTAAAGGTATCGGTGCTGCGAAGGCTTGTTCTATTATCACCGCACTTGAATTGGGAAAGCGTTCGGTATCAGAAAAAGGAATAAAACAAGAAAAAATCACATGTAGTCGAGATGTTTTTGATTTGATGTGCCCTCAAATAGGGACTTTGAAATACGAAGAGTTTTGGGTGCTTTATTTGAATAATTCCAATAAAATATTAAAAAAAATTCAGTTGAGTAAAGGAGGTCTTGTGGGAACGGTTGTTGATGTTCGAATTGTTTTTAAAAATGCGCTGGAACTTTTTGCTACTGGAGTTGTGCTCTGTCACAACCACCCTTCAGGGAGTATCGATCCAAGTTTTCAAGACAAGCAAATTACCCAAAAACTACAAAGAGCCGGGGAGACCATGGACATTAAAATTTTAGATCATTTGATAATCACCGAAAAAGCGTATTTTAGCTTTGCAGACGCGCAGTTGATTTGATTTTCAGGCGCAATTTTTTTATGAAAAGACAAACTTTCACGACTTGATAATATGGGATGTGAAACTTTTTACAGAAGAAATCACCAAAAGGGCCTGTGCGAAAATTAAATAATTTAAAAATAAATGGTCTTAGTTTATACCCACAAAATAACACCGCGACTTCGTTATATTTTCAAACATATGTTTGTTCGTATTTTGAATATTCCTGTTAGTTTTACGACCAAAGTAGAAGAGTTTGTCGCGCACAACGGATGTAAATTGACCTATTCGAAAGTTCCTTTGGGAGGTGAGTTTTTTATCCGAAGCCATGACTTGCTGTTTGAGCAAGGAATCAACGATATTGAAATTTCAGTTCATGAATGGGAGGAGGTACCTTGTTTTTTCACGGCAGGTAAAAAATCATCGATCCCTTTTGATGTTTTTGCAACAAGTTTTTATTTACTTACGCGTTACGAGGAGTATTTACCTCATGTCCAGGATGTGTATGAACGATTTCCAGCGGAAGAGAGTTTGGCTTTTAAAAACGATTTTTTAGACAAGCCTGTTATCGATATATGGGCATACAAACTTTTGGGCATTTTAAAAGAGGTTTTTCCTGATTTAGATTGCGAACCAACTCCTTATAATTACTTAAGTCTGTTTACTGTAAACGAAGCTTTTTTGTATGGTGCGAAAGGTGTTATTCGGAGTTTAGGAGGGTTTTTAGTGGATGTTTTTACATTAAAATTGGGGGCTTTTTGGGACCGATGCATGGTGTTATTGAAACTACAGAAGGACCCTTATGATGTATACGACCGAATGGTGAGTCTGCAAAACAACTACAAGGTGTCTACGATGGTGTTTTTTCTCATAGGAAATTTCACAACCTACGATACTAATATTTCTTTGACGAAAAATAAATTTCGTCTGTTGATAAAATCCATGTCTGATTATGTAAAAGTTGGATTGAATGCGTCTTTTTTTACGATGAATAATACGGAGATGTTGAAAAAAGAATTGACTAAAATGGAAGAGATCATCCATATTCCTACGGTAAAAACGCGGCAACATTACCTGCGGTTAAACTTGCCAGAGACCTATCAAAATTTGTTGGATTTTGAGGTAGAGGAAGATTATTCTATGGGATACCCTGATCAATTGGGCTTCCGAGCGAGTACTTGTACTCCTTTTTATTTTTACGATTTGGATTTTGAAATTCAAACGCCTTTGAAAGTGTTTTCTTTTGCTATTTCTGACCTTGTTTTGAAGGAATTTTTAGAACTTTCTGAGAAGCAAGCATTTCAAAAGGTAAAGGAAAGTTTTGAAATAGTAAAAAAAGTGAACGGTACTTTTGTGACACTTTTTCACAATAAAATACTTTCCAATTATGGAGAATGGCGCGGCTGGAAATATTTCTATGAACAAGTATTGCAGTTGACAAGTGTTCAAAAAGAATCCGAAAACAAAGGAAACAAATGATTGCTTATTTGACAAGGAAGGATATGGATCTTGACAAGTACAATACTTGTGTGCGCAGTGCTTGGAATTCTAGGATATATGCTTTTTCATGGTATTTGGATATTGTTGCAGACAATTGGGATTTGCTCGTATTGGATGACTACAAAGCAGTGATGCCTTTGCCATGGCGCTCAAAATATTTTATCAAATACATATATCCGCCATGTTGGACACAGCAATTGGGTGTTTTTGGTGCCGAAATTGTATCGGAGGAATTGCTTCGAGAGTTTGTCAAAGCCATTCCAAAGAAATTCAAAAAAGTAACGCTGCAGTGCAATGCTGGAAATCCCATTTTGAAAAAGGCTACCAAAAAACACAATTATATTTTAAACCTGAATCGAAGTGTTTTAGAAATATACGAAGGTTTTAATAAAAACAGAAAACGAACACTTAAAAAAGAAAATGACGCTTTGCTTGAAAAAGAGGTTTCTCCCAAAGAATTTATTGAGTTTTACGAGGCTTATGTTCAAAAGCCGGTACTTTCAAAAAATCATTGGAAGGCACTGCAACAGCTTTTGGATAGAAATCATACAGATCTGCATATTTGGGGAACGAGAGAGAAGGGTGTATTGTCTGCAGTGATGGTTTGGGTAAAAGATGCCAAAAGGTTGACTTATTTGATTCCTTGCGCTACTACTTCTGGCAAAAAAAAGGGAATGCCATCTTTTTTAGTTTTTGAGCTTATAAAAGCTTTTGCGAATACGGATTTAATATTGGATTTTGAGGGTTCAATGATTTCCGGTGTCGCGAGCTTTTATAGAAGTTTTGGTGCAGAGAAAGAGGTGTATTCTTTTTATCAGGAAAAAAGGTTGTAATTGCAAGATGGAAACAAGATTTATAGAAGTCGGTCTGTTTTTTAGAGGGCTATTGTTTCTTTGTTTTTTTTAGAAACGATTGGTATAGGTAGAAAAAAGCAAATGTGCTTGTAAGGCTTGTAAACCACATGATACTCGCAGAGGTAATGGCTGCGCCTTTGATTCCATATATAGGAATCAAGTAAAAATTTCCACAGCAATTGAGTAGAATTGCAATACTGCTGATGTATAAATTGGTATTCACTTTTCCAATGGAACAAAGTAAGTTTCCAAACAATCCTCTGAACATCAAAATGGAGCTGGTACCTAACATTAAAATAAAAAAACTGGTATCAAATTGTATGAAATTTTCATCAAAAAAAGAGAGGATCTCTTTTGAGAAAAACCAGGAAATAACTAAGCTACAAATACTGATTATTGAAAATAACGAAATGTAATTTTTTATATAGGTGTGCGTATTATTTTTATCAAAGATATTTTCGGTTAATTTTACAAAATCGGTATTCATTACGGCTTGAGGCAAAAACAACAAACTCAAAGGAATAATTGAAATAAAACGGTAAGTTGTTACCGCTGTCGAGTCTGTAATTAACAGACCGATGATTAAGATATCTACAGCAATTAACAATTGAGAAACAACACTTGTCAGACTGGCATAGAAACCATATTTCCAAAATTCTTGAGTTGCAATTTGAGGTTTTGGAATTTTGGAGAACGAAGGCTTCAGTTTCTTTATAAAAATAAGACTTGTGATAATTGCGGGAATTAGCAAAGCAATAATATATCCTTTTTCTTCGAATTTATAACTTAGTATTGTTACGGTTAAAAAAAGAATAAGATTGTAAACCACCTCTACTTTTGCAAAAGATTTATTGTCGTGTAATATCCTGAATTGAATTTTTATAACCTGAAATATATAATCAGGAACGATAAGAAATGCTAAAACAGCTAAAAAATAATTGGAGTTTTCAATTTGAAGTGGTATTACAAAACTCAAAACAAAAATTCCTATTGCGATCAATAGGCTTAGTAGAATTCCTTTTCTTAGAACATAGTTAAAAAGAATTCTTTTTTTTTCAGAACCATTTAAAAGAGGTGCGTATCGTATCAAACCATGATACAAGCCAAGTCCAGAAAAAGGCAAAATAAAAACAATAATATTGTAAGAAAATAAGACAGCACCTAGTTTTTCATTGGAGATTAGTTGCAAGGCAACCCATGAAGAAGAAAAAGAAAGTATTCTAGCCATAAGGCTCGCAAGAACTACATGTCCTCCTGACCTGTTTGAAAAATTAGATAAAAAGTTCTTCAATGAAATCATGAATGGTAATTTAAAATAGCTTTTTTATATAGCTCAGAATAGGATTTAGAGATGACTTCAGGGCTGAAATTTTTTTTCACAAAATTGTGTATTTTTTTTTGGTCAAAAGTCATGGTGTTTTCCATTTGTTCAAGAATCGCATTACACAATGCTTCTTCGTCTTTTTTAGGAACAAATATTGTGCATTCTGACAGCTTTAATTCGGATAAGATTCCGGTATTTGTTGATATAACCGGTGTTCCCGAAGAAATAGATTCAATCATTACCAATCCAAAGGTTTCGTAGTTACTAAATGAAACATACAGGTCAGATTCTTGGAGGATTTTTGAGATTTCATCCGGTGATTTTGTTCCTTCAATTTGAATAAAAGAGGAGGGGATGTTAAGTGCAAGAGTTTTCTTTTTGAGCATCTCAGTATTGCCGTCTCCAATAATTTGAAAAAGAAAAGATTCTTTTTTCAAAGACAATTTCTTGATGACATTTAAAATTCCAGAAATATTTTTTGAAGAGTCTTCAAAAGAAGAGATATGAGTAATTGTGAAACGTTTGTTTTTTTTTGGAGTTGGTAAAAAAAGATTTGTATCAATAACATTGCCTATTACTTTATAGTTTCCTCTAAGGTTTTTAGCAAGCATTTCTTTTTTTAATTTTTGCGAAACAGGTATGATATATTGTGCTTTTTTGAGAACAAATTTTAAAATTATTTTTTGAAAAAAAGTAAATTTTATATTAGATTCTTTTAAAAAAGCACTCCAATGCTCTGATATGATGAACGGTTTTTTTTTAAGAATGGAAATAAACCAAGCAATAAGACCAATGGGATAAGTTATGTTAGCATGAATGATATCGAACGAGTCTATTTCTCTTAGTGTTTGAAAAAGAACCTTAGTCTTTCGTATACTGTTTATGATATTTAGTTTATGTTTCTTAAAATATATAATAACGGTTAAAATATCGTCGTTATTCGTTTTTTCTATTTCGGTTTTGGTTATTCTAGAGCTCCCAATAGCATATAAAATTGTAACCTTGTTTTTCAAAGAAATGGCTCGGGCCTGATGCTCAATAAAATTACCATTAGTAGGACCTATTTTTGAGGGATACCAACTGCTTAAAAATAGAACGTGTGCTTTTTTCAAATGTTTCATCGATTAATCGATTGTAAATATACAAACAAAGATTTTAGGTGTTTGACATGAAATAGAAATAAGTTATTTGTTTTTTTGTAGTTTTAATTTTTTAATCTCAGAATTTCCATGAAGTGTTTGATAATATGTTGTTTATTTTTTTGTCAGTTGTTAACTGCACAAAACCCATTAAATGCCTATGCTTATGTCATTGTTCCAGAACAATTCTCTTTTTTGGACGGACCAGATCAATATCAGTTGAATTCATTGACAAAATTTTTGCTCGAGAAGAAAGGATTTGTTGTTTTTAGTGAATACGACCCAATACCAAAAAAATTAGCTGTTTTAGACTGTGGAGGGTTGTTTTTTAAATTGAAAAAAAAATCGAACTTGTTTCAAACCCGATTGCAATTTGAATTGTTCGACTGTCATCGAAAAAGAGTTTTCGAAAGTAGTATGGGAGTCAGTAGAGAAAAACAGTACCAAAAGGCATACCAAGGAAGTTTGCGAAAAGCTTTTGAAAGTTTGTCCAAGAAGTCTTCCAAGGCGGTTTTATTGGCAGAAGAATACACAGAAACAATTCCTTTGGATACAAAATTAGAGAAGCGTGAGCGAAAATCACAAGCGGTGTATATGAATTCGAAGGGGCTGCGTATTCAATTGGTAGAGAACAAGGATAGTTACATAGGAAATCTTGTGCTAGATTCTACGGATAAGGGGGTTTCGGGAGCATTGATTTGCAGGCTTTTGAAAACGTCTTTGCCCCATGTTTTCAAGATTTTTTGGTACGAGTTTTCCGGAAAAGTTGTGCAAACAATTGGTTATTTTGACGACAAAGGCAAGCTGAACATTGATTTTGAAACAGAGCAGGGGCTGTCGGTAATGGTATTCGAGCCAATGAACTAAAGAAGGCAACTTTTTTTTTAATAATTGTATTTGTCTTTCCAGCGTTTTTTTAAAAAATCTCGAAAGTTGTTTTCTCTAGAATTGTTACTTGGTTCGTACAATTTAGTATTTGCAATTTCATTTGGTAAAAATTCTTGTTCAGCAAAGTTGTTTTCGTATTGATGTGCGTATTTGTAGTTTTTGCCATAGTCCAAATCTTTCATCAATTTCGTAGGTGCATTTCTCAAATGCAAGGGAACAGAAAGATCGCCTGTTTTTCGCACGAGTTCTTGCGCTTCGTTGATGGCCCTATAGGAACTGTTACTTTTAGAAGAGTTGGACAAATAGACAGCACACTGACTCAATAAAATTCTCGATTCAGGATGGCCTACAGAGGCGACTGCTTGGAAGGTTGAGTTTGCCATGATCAACGCTGTGGGGTTGGCATTTCCAATGTCTTCTGATGCTAGAATGAGCAAACGACGTGCAATAAATTTCACATCTTCTCCACCTTCTATCATTCTTGCCAGCCAATAGACAGCCGCATTTGGGTCACTTCCTCTTATCGATTTGATAAAAGCGGATATGATGTCGTAGTGTTGTTCTCCAGTTTTGTCATAGCGCACTGTGTTTTTTTGAACTTTGCTAAGAACCAGGGAATTGGTTATACGAACAGGGCTTTCTTCGGAGGCGACCACAAGTTCAAATACATTCAATAATTTTCTTGCATCTCCACTCGAAACCTGCATCAGTGCATCGGTTTCTTCAAGCGAAACCTCTTTTTCTTTGATGACTGGATCGATGTCCATGGCTCGATGCAAAAGAGCAACCAAATCAGTTTTGTCAAAAGAGTTTAAAATATAGACTTGGCAACGAGAAAGCAAGGCAGGAATGACCTCAAAACTTGGGTTTTCGGTCGTTGCTCCGATTAATGTAATCCATCCTTTTTCAACGGCTGCCAACAAAGAGTCTTGTTGCGATTTGCTAAAGCGATGAATTTCATCAATGAATAAAATCGGATTTTTGACAGTGAACAAACCGCCACTTTTCCGGGCTTTTTCGATGACTTCTCGCACATCTTTTACTCCAGAATTGATAGCGCTCAAGGTATAAAAAGGTCTTTCCGATACTTCCGCAATGATATTTGCCAAGGTTGTTTTTCCAATCCCGGGAGGTCCCCATAAAATAAGAGATGGGATGATTCCTTTTTGAATGTGTTGGGTCAAAATTCCTTTCGGACCTACCAAATGTTGCTGACTGATGTAGTCTTCTAGTGTTTTCGGACGAATGCGTTCTGCCAACGGTTGGTTCATAATGGAAAGCGGATTTGTTTTTTAGAAAGATAAAAATAGTGAAATATGGTGGATTATTGTTGATGTGTTTTCTATTTTAGCAAGAAGTGTTTCCAAGATATGACAAAACAAAAAACACAATTTCATTTTTCGACGAATGTGCTGAGAGTTCCATTCATGATGCTCTTTTTCATGTGGGCTTTGTATTGGGTAGAAATAAAGTTTCATTTCAATTTTACCAAATACGGTATTTTTCCACGTCGGATTTCTGGATTGCAAGGTGTCGTTTTTGGGCCTTTTATCCACGGAAGTGCAAAACATTTATTCAACAATAGCTTTCCGATGGTCATTTTTGTAGGCATGCTGTTTTATTTTTACCGACAGTTGGCAAAAAAAGTGTTGCTATTCGGTTTTTTTACAACGGGACTTTTGACTTGGTGTATAGGGGTGTCTGCCTATCATATTGGGATGAGTGGACTGGTATATATGCTTTTTAGTTTTCTGTTTTTTAGTGGAATACTCCGAAAATATTATCGTCTGATTGCGGTTTCTTTGGTGGTTATTTTTATGTACGGCAGTATGGTTTGGTATTTGTTCCCTATTGAAAAAGGAATTTCTTGGGAAGGACACGTGTCAGGTTTTGTTACGGGTCTGTTTTTGGCTGGCTATTATCGTAAAAAAGGACCACAAAAATTACCCTATGAATTTGTGAAAAATGAATTTGACACTTGGTTTGATGAAGAAGGAAATTTCAAGCCACCAAAAGAGTTAGACGAAGCGCCTAATGAAAATCTATGATTCAGTTTTCAGCATACAATTTGCGATAATGTTACAGTCAATTTTACAAGCGCTGTCTGACGGCTTCGTACAAAAATGCGCCACAGGCTACAGAGACGTTTAAAGAACCGATGGTTCCTTTAAGAGGAAGCTTGGCTTTTTTATCTGCCATTTTTAATATAGAAGGATTGATTCCTCGGTCTTCAGAACCCATGATGATTGCCGTAGGTTGTTGGAAATCTACAGAATAAAGGGAATCTTCTGTTTTTTCTGTTGCAGCCACAATTTGAACTTCGGCAGCTTGTAAAATAAACAAGGCATCTTTGATGTGGTCGACCTTACAGATAGGAATGTTGAAAGCGGCTCCGGCAGAGGTCTTTACAGTTTCTGCATTCACAGGTGCATTTCCTTGTTTTTGAATGACAATCCCATGGACTCCTGTACAAGCAGCAGTTCGGATCATGGCTCCAAAATTACGTACGTCTGAAACCTGGTCTAAAAGCAAAAACAAAGGGGTTTCTTCTTTGTCAAGAGTTTCAGTTACCAATGCATCCAAGTCATGGAAGTCAATAGGTGCAATTTGAGCAACCGCACCCTGGTGGTTGTTGTATTTGGAGAGTTTGTCCAGTTTTTCCACCGGGACATAACTGAATGCAATGTTGTTTTTTTTCAAAGTTTGCATCAACTCCTGCATCAAAGCTCCTGAGCTTTCTTTTTGTACAAATACTTTGTCAATAGAATTGTTGCCGTGTATTGCTTCTAATACTGCTCTAATTCCGAAAATTCTTGAGGTTTTTGCTTCCATGCGGCAAAGGTAGTTTAAATAAATAAAATACACCTCGAGGGGATTGATGGTTTTTTATTAAAATGAAGAAGTAATCACAGCCATATGATAGCGTTTCCTTAAAGTTCTCCATTTCAACGATGTTGTGCAGATAGGATATTAATATTGCCCGCTTTTAGGGAGCTTAAAAAAAACTCACAAATTTGATATGGAACAATCCTTTGTCAATGTCAAACGAAGTTTTGTTTGTTTTTCCTACGGCATAGCTTATGTTGATGTTTCCTGAAGGCGTGCGATAGCTGTATCCAACGCCTGTTCCTAAAAGGCTGTCTTCGCTTGCTAACAGGTCGTTTTTCAAAAACCCCACATCTGCAAACAAATACAAATAAGAAAAGGAATCCGTAGAAAATTGGTATTCTACATTGGTGTAGTTATAGGAGGAAGCTTGCAGGCTCAGTTCGTTGAAACCGCGAATCGTATTGGCTCCTCCAAGAAAAAAGAGTTCGTTGTTCAAGAGATTCGAAGAGTTGATGAATTCGCTTTTGTTTTTTAGAAAAATTGTATTTCTTCTAAAAATATGGAATCGGTGTAAAATTTCTGAAGCAAAAAGGAATTGTTTTTCAACTTCGTTTTCTGAAGATCTTTGGCCTCTTTTAAAAAGAAAAGAAAGACTTGTGTTGGGTTTCCCGTGCTCAGAATGATTTTTTGCATAGCGGTATTTGAGTCCGTAGTTTGTTTTTGAGAAATCTTGAATGGCATCTGTTTTTACCACCAAATTGGATTGAGAGAATTCTGTGTCGACCGACAGAAAAAACTGGTGATTGAAATTCAGAGCATATCCTAAATCGAAATTGAAGCGCGTGTTTACAAAAGAGGAGTCTTTTCGTTGAAGCTTGAATTCAAATGCTGGGCTAAATGCACTGTTATATATATAAGGACTGTGGGTGGAGAAAAAAATTTGTTCCAAATCATCTCCATTGTTTTTCCATTCGAAAGAAATGGTTTCTCCTTTATGAAACGTGTTTTTTAATAACAAAATCAAATACCCATTCAGTCTTATTTTTTTTGAATTTTCTCGATTGCTAAAACCAACCAATCCATCAAATACATTCGCTTTTCTTTTTTGTAGGTAGAGGTAAATCATGGTTGAGTCCTTGGTAAAAAGAGTTTTTGGAGGAGCGGTTTGCGTCACAAAATCGAGCGATTGCAATCGCTGGTTGGTTTTTTTTAGAAGGTTTTTGTTAAAAAAGATGTGAGGTTTTAGTTGCAGGTATCTCCTGATAAAACGTTTTGGAAATAAAGGGTAGCCATGAGTAATAATTTTGTCAATTTTCCGAAGTGATGTTTTTGAAACGCTCAAGTGTGCAAAGAGATTTTTTTGGGAGGATTGAATGTTGGTCAATTTTATTTTGTGAAAGGTAGCTCCTTTGTCATGGTAGTAATGGTTTAGTTTTGTTAAGAAAATTTGAGTCTTTTCAATCGGGATTTGAATCGTGTCCTTTTTTGTATCTGAGAATGCAGGTCGGTCGGTGAGCTCACTTATGTTGATAGAAATACTGTCTACTTTTGTGTGAAGATCAAAAGAGAGTTCGTAGAGACTATCGTTTTTTTTTGCAAAGTTTTGGATGGGGTTAAGGTATCCTTTTGTTTCTAGAGATGTTTTGAGCTTTTGGAGGTAGTTTGTGAGGGAGTCTAAAGTGCTGTGTTTTTGTTTTAAGCTCTGCAGCAAAGGTATATTGCCTGTGAAAGAATCTTTTGGGAAAATTTCTAGCTGTATTTCCTGTGCCTGTAAATGGTAAGAAAAAAAACAAACCATCCAAAGAATGTATCGAAAGGGGCTTGTTTTTTTAAGCATTGAAAAATAAAGGAGATTGAATCATATGTTGTCAAAACTAAGTTTTTTTGTCGAATTGACGGGTATTTATAATGATTTGAAATTTAGTGATTTGATGTTTGAATAAAAAGAAAAATATTGTACATTTGCACCCTCTAAAAAAGTTAGAGAATAATAAATAAACGTAATTTATAACAAATTAGTATGCCAACTATTCAACAATTAGTACGCAAAGGAAGAACCCAAAACACTAAGAAGAGTAAATCGGCTGCTTTGAATTCGTGTCCTCAAAGAAGAGGAGTATGTACACGTGTTTACACAACAACACCAAAAAAACCAAACTCAGCAATGCGTAAAGTTGCCAGAGTTCGATTGACAAATGGTAATGAGGTAAATGCTTACATTCCTGGAGAAGGACACAATTTACAAGAGCACTCGATAGTATTAGTAAGGGGAGGACGAGTAAAAGATTTGCCAGGGGTAAAATATCACGTAGTTCGTGGTGCTTTAGATACAGCTGGAGTTGAGGGAAGAACTCAACGTCGATCTAAATACGGAGCAAAACGTCCTAAGAAGTAAATCCGTGAGTGGTAGCACAGTATTTGTGTACGCCGCGATTTTGTCAAAAAAAAGTCGTAGTAGCAGCAATATTACTACTAAGCACACAACAAAAAACACTCAGAAAACATGAGAAAAAGAAGAGCGAAAAAAAGAGTTCTTTTACCAGATCCAAAGTTCAACGATCAATTAGCAACACGTTTTGTAAACATGCTAATGTGGGATGGTAAGAAATCAGTAGCATTCAAAGTATTTTACGATGCATTAGAAATCGTAGAAGAGAGAAAAGGAGAGGAAGAGAAATCTGCCTTAGAAATCTGGAAAGATGCATTGTCAAATGTAATGCCACAGGTAGAAGTTCGTAGCCGTCGTGTAGGTGGAGCGAATTTTCAAATTCCAATGCCAATTAGACCAGACAGAAAAGTTTCGATGGCAATCAAATGGATGATATCCTATGCTAGAAAGAGAAACGAAAAGACAATGGCTCAAAAGTTAGCAGGAGAAATTTTAGCTGCTGCCAAAGAAGAAGGAGCTGCTGTTAAGAAAAGAGTGGATGTTCATAAAATGGCTGAAGCAAACAAAGCATTCTCACACTTTAGATTCTAAGAAATGGCAAGAGATTTAAAATTTACTAGAAACATTGGAATTGCTGCGCATATTGACGCAGGAAAGACAACAACTACAGAGCGTGTATTATATTACACGGGGGTTTCTCATAAAATTGGAGAAGTTCACGATGGGGCAGCTACCATGGACTGGATGGAGCAAGAACAAGAAAGAGGGATTACAATTACATCCGCTGCAACCACATGTGAATGGAAGTTCCCTGTAGAGAATGGACAACCAACTCCGGATACCAAAGGATACCATTTCAATATTATTGATACTCCTGGTCACGTTGATTTTACGGTAGAAGTAAATAGATCATTACGTGTATTGGACGGTTTGGTTTTCTTATTTAGTGCTGTGGATGGTGTAGAGCCTCAATCAGAAACAAACTGGAGATTGGCTGACAACTATAAAGTGCCAAGAATTGGTTTTGTGAATAAAATGGACCGTCAAGGATCTAACTTCGCTAAAGTTTGTAAGCAAGTGAAAGAGATGTTAGGATCCAATGCAGTTGAAATCGTTTTGCCAA
Organism: uncultured Flavobacteriaceae bacterium; assembly: GCA_905479475.1. Classification (GTDB taxonomy): domain Bacteria; phylum Bacteroidota; class Bacteroidia; order Flavobacteriales; family Flavobacteriaceae; genus Flavicella. The sequence goes on along the minus strand of CAJQMT010000028.1, from coordinate 55,727 downwards.
TTGGTGAAGAAATGGATTTCAAAGGTGTGGTTGATTTGGTGAAGAATAGAGCAATTATCTGGCATGAAGAAACTCAGGGAGCTACATTTGATATTGTAGATATTCCTGAAGATTTGGTTGAGGAAGCTGCGGAAGCGCGTGCGAAATTGATCGAAGAAGTTGCTTCTTACGATGAGAACTTGTTGGAGAAATTCATGGAAGATGAAAACTCAATAACAGAAGAGGAAGTACACGCTGCTTTGAGAGCTGCGGTAATGGACATGGCAATCATTCCAATGATTTGTGGTTCTGCATTTAAAAACAAAGGAGTTCAATTCTTGTTGGATGCTGTATGTCGTTACTTGCCTTCACCATTAGATAGAGATAGTATTGTAGGAACGGACCCTGATTCAGGGGAAGAAATTTCAAGACAACCAGATGCAAAAGATGAATTTTCTGCATTGGCATTTAAAATTGCTACCGATCCTTTCGTAGGGCGTTTGGCATTCTTTAGAGCTTATTCAGGACGTTTGGATGCAGGTTCTTATATCCTGAACAATCGTTCAGGAAAAAAAGAACGTATTTCACGTATCTACCAAATGCACGCAAACGAGCAAAAAGCAATCGATTTTATCGAGGCTGGAGATATTGGAGCGGCAGTTGGTTTTAAAGATATCAAAACAGGAGATACGATGTCTTCTTTGAAAGCGCCCATTGTTTTGGAATCTATGGATTTTCCAGATCCAGTAATCGGAATTTCTATTGAGCCAAAAACAAAAGGAGATGTAGATAAATTAGGGATGTCTTTGGCGAAATTGGCGGAAGAAGATCCTACGTTTACAGTGAAAACAGATGAAGCTTCTGGACAAACAGTGATTTCAGGAATGGGTGAGTTGCACTTGGAAGTTTTGGTAGATCGTTTGAAGCGTGAATTTAAAGTAGAAGTAAACCAAGGAGAGCCTCAAGTAGAATACAAAGAAGCGGTTACGAAGTCTACACAACACAGAGAAACTTATAAGAAGCAATCTGGTGGACGTGGTAAGTTTGGTGATATTGTTTTTGAAATGGGACCTGCTGATGAGGATTTCGAAGGTTCAGGATTGCAGTTTGTTGATAAAATTAAAGGAGGACGTATTCCTAAGGAATTCATTCCTGCTGTAGAAAAAGGATTCAAAGAGTCTATGGTTAATGGTCCTTTAGCAGGATTCGTTATGGATACTTTGAAAGTTACTTTAACGGATGGTTCTTTCCACCCGGTAGATTCTGACGCACTTTCTTTTGAATTGGCAGCAAAAATGGGTTATAGAGCTTGTGCGAAAGCAGCTGGAGCAAAAATCTTAGAACCAATCATGTTGTTAGAGGTGTTGACACCAGAAGAAAACATGGGGGATATTGTAGGAGATTTGAACAGACGTAGAGGTCAAGTAAACGATATGAGTGATCGTTCTGGTTCTAAAGTTGTAAAAGCGGAAGTGCCATTGTCTGAAATGTTTGGATATGTAACAACGTTACGTACTTTGTCTTCAGGTAGAGCAACGTCAACGATGTCGTTTTCTCACTATGCACAAACACCTTCTAATGTGTCAGAAGAGGTCATAGCAAAATCTAAAGAATAATCTATAAATTATAAATCATGAGTCAAAAAATTAGAATAAAATTAAAATCTTACGATTATAATTTGGTAGATAAATCTGCTGAGAAGATCGTAAAGACGGTAAAGTCTACGGGAGCTGTTGTTAACGGTCCGATTCCATTGCCAACAAATAAAAAGATTTTTACAGTATTGCGTTCACCACACGTAAACAAAAAATCAAGAGAACAATTTCAATTGAGTTCTTTCAAAAGATTGTTAGACATCTATAGTTCTTCTTCGAAAACGATCGATGCTTTGATGAAATTGGAATTGCCAAGTGGAGTTGAAGTAGAAATTAAAGTATAATTTCTTACTTTTATAAAGTAAAACCCTCCTCGTTTACGAGGAGGGTTTTTTGTTTTTAGAGGTTTTAAAGGGATGTGTTTTCTGATGAAAGAGTCATGTTTGGGTGCTTTTGATAGGAGTGTGTAAAAAAATGCCAAATCATTTTTTTTTACAGTTAATAAACCCTACATTTGCACCTCATTTAAAACAGGGAAATTGCGTTTTGTGATCTCTTTGTACATGTCCGGAGCTGCGAGCGAAGGAAAAACGGTAAAAATAGAATCAGGGTTGAGGATATTTTACCCTGTTTTTTTTTGTTAAGAGTGAAGTATTTTGCAGTGTTTGAGTGAAAAGAAATAGAATAGTAAACAATTAAATTAATAAATAAACATGTCTGGGTTAATAGGAAAAAAGATCGGAATGACCAGTTTGTTCGATGACAATGGAAAAAATATTCCATGTACAGTTATCGAAGTTGGTCCTTGTGTAGTTACCCAAGTCAGAACCGAAGAAGTTGACGGATACAATGCGTTGCAACTTGGTTTCGATGACAAAGCAGATAAGCGTGCAAGTAACGCTTCAAAAGGTCACTTTAAAAAGGCTGGAACAACTGCTAAGAAAAAAGTCGTGGAATTCAAAGGTTTTGATGAGGAGCACAAATTAGGAGATACTTTAACAGTAGATCTATTTGAAGAAGGAGAATTTGTTGATGTATCAGCAATCTCAAAAGGTAAAGGATTCCAAGGAGTTGTAAAACGTCATGGTTTTGCCGGAGTTGGTCAAGCAACACACGGTCAACACAATCGTTTGAGAGCCCCTGGTTCTATTGGTGCTGCATCTTATCCAGCTAGAGTATTCAAAGGAATGCGTATGGCCGGAAGAATGGGTGGAGACAAAGTGAAAGTTCAAAACTTAAGAGTTTTAAAGGTGGTTTCTGATAAAAACCTACTTGTAGTGAAAGGATGTGTTCCTGGTCACAAAAACGCTTACATAACGATTGAGAAATAATGAAAGTAGCAGTTTTAGATATTACAGGAAAAGACACAGGGAGACAAGTAGAGCTTTCTGATGCTATATTCGGATTGGAGCCAAACAAGCACGCTATTTATTTAGATGTAAAGCAGCATTTGGCTAACAAAAGACAAGGAACGCACAAAGCCAAAGAAAGAGCTGAAATTGCGGGGTCTACAAGAAAGATTAAAAAACAAAAAGGAACTGGTACTGCACGTGCAGGATCTATCAAGTCTCCTGTTTTTAGAGGTGGAGGTCGTGTTTTTGGACCAAGACCGAGAAGTTATTCATTCAAATTGAATAAGAACTTGAAGCGTTTGGCTCGTAAGTCAGCGTTGAGTACACAAGCAAAAGATCAAAATATTGTGGTAGTAGAAGATTTTAATTTCGCTGCTCCAAAAACAAAAGATTTTTTGACTGTATTGAAGGCGTTTGGTGTAGCAGACAAAAAGTCTTTGTTTGTTTTGGGTGCTGCAAATAACAATGTGTATTTGTCGGCTAGAAACGTTCAAAAAGCAAATGTTATCACAAGTTCTGAGTTGAGTACTTACAAAGTATTGAATACAAGTAAAGTGATCCTTTTAGAAGGAGCTTTAGAAGGAATTGAGTCTAATTTAAGTAAATAGGTAAAGAGATGCGTATTTTAATTAAACCTATTATCACGGAAAAAGCGACAAACGATAGCGAGTTATATAACCGTTACTCATTTGTTGTCGCTCTTGGAGCGAATAAAGTGGAGATCAAAAAAGCTGTGGAAGCATCTTACGGAGTATCAGTAGAGAAAGTAAGAACCATCGTTTATCCAGCGAAAAGAACACAAAAATTCACTAAGAAAGGTGTAGTTTCGGGTTCTATTGGTCAATACAAAAAAGCAATCGTTCAATTGTCAGATGGTGAAGCAATTGATTTTTATAACAATATTTAATAACTAGATATGTCAGTTAGAAAATTAAAACCAGTAACACCGGGTCAGCGTTTTAGAGTAGTGAATGGGTTCGACGCCATTACTACTGATAAGCCGGAGAAAAGTCTATTGGCTCCGAATAAAAGATCTGGAGGTCGAAACAACAGCGGAAGAATGACCATGAAATTCATTGGAGGTGGTCATAAGAAGAAGTACCGTATTATCGATTTTAAAAGAGATAAAGCGGGCGCTGCAGAAGTATTGTCAATCCAGTACGATCCAAATCGTACTGCTTTTATCGCATTGGTGCAGTATGCCGATGGGGAAAAGAGGTATGTGATCGCGCAAGCAGGATTGCAAGTAGGACAAAAAATTGAGTCAGGTTCAGGAGTTGCACCAGAAGTTGGAAATGCAATGCCGATGTCTGAGATGCCTTTGGGAACAACAATCAGTTGTATTGAGTTGAGACCAAGCCAAGGAGCCGTAATGGCTCGTAGTGCAGGTGCCTTTGCTCAATTAATGGCGAAAGAAGGAAAGTACGTAACTGTTAAAATGCCTTCGGGAGAAACAAGATTGCTTTTGGCAAACTGTGTGGCTACCATCGGTGTGGTGTCGAATTCAGACCATCAGTTGCTCGTATCTGGTAAAGCAGGTAGAAGCAGATGGCTGGGTAGAAGACCTCGAACAAGACCAGTGGTGATGAACCCGGTTGATCATCCAATGGGTGGTGGTGAAGGAAAATCTTCAGGAGGGCATCCTAGATCTAAGAACGGTATCCCTGCAAAAGGATTCAAGACAAGATCTAAGACCAAAGCGAGTAATAAGTATATTTTAGAACGTAGAAAAAAATAATTAAGATATGGCACGTTCATTAAAAAAAGGACCTTACGTATTTCATAAACTTGAGAAGAAAGTTTTGGCAAATGTTGAAGCTGGAAGTAAGTCAGTAGTAAAAACTTGGTCAAGAGCAACAATGATCACACCTGATTTTGTTGGTCAAACAATTGCAGTACATAATGGAAGATCTTTTGTTCCTGTATATGTAACTGAAAATATGGTAGGCCACAAGTTAGGAGAATTTTCACCAACACGTTCATTTAGAGGACACGGTGCAGATAGAAAAAATAAAGGTAAAAAATAGTAGGTATGGGAGTTCGTAAGAAAAATATGGCAGACCAACGTAAAGAAGCTAAGAAATCTCTTGCTTTTGCTAAGTTGACCAACTGTCCTACATCACCAAGGAAAATGCGTTTGGTGGCAGATTTAGTAAGAGGAGTTGAAGTTGAGAAAGCTTTACAAATCTTAAAATTTAGTTCGAAAGAAGCATCTATCAACGTTGAAAAGTTATTGTTGTCAGCTATTGCTAACTGGCAAGCAAAGAACGAAGACGCTAGTATTGAAGAAGCTGGACTATTTGTAAAAGAAATCTGTGTAGATAGTGCAGGGATGTTAAAAAGATTAAGACCAGCACCACAAGGTCGTGCACATAGAATTAGAAAACGTTCTAATCATGTGACAATCGTGTTGGGAAATAAAAATAACGCAATTCAATCGTAAGTAGAGATGGGACAAAAAACAAATCCAATTGGAAATCGTTTAGGAATTATCAGAGGATGGGAATCTAACTGGTACGGAGGAAATAACTACGGAGATAAATTAGCGGAAGACAACAAAATAAGAAAGTACGTACGTGCTAGATTATTCAAAGCAAGCGTTTCTCGAGTAATTATTGAGCGTACTTTGAAACTTGTAACCGTTACTATCACAACCGCTAGACCGGGTATTATTATCGGGAAAGGTGGAACAGAGGTAGATAAGTTGAAAGAAGAGCTTAAGAAAATTACAGGAAACGATGTTCAAATCAATATTTTTGAAATCAAACGTCCAGAATTAGATGCTACTTTGGTTGCTTCTAGTGTAGCGCGTCAGATTGAAAATAGAATCTCTTACAAGAGAGCTATTAAGATGTCGATACAAGCTGCTATTAGAATGAACGCTGAAGGAATCAAAATTGAAATTTCAGGTCGTTTAAACGGAGCAGAGATGGCGCGTTCTGAGCACTTCAAAGAAGGTAGAATTCCTCTTTCTACTTTTAGAGCAGATATTGATTATGCACTAGTAGAAGCACATACTACCTATGGAAGATTGGGTATCAAAGTGTGGATTATGAAAGGTGAGGTTTACGGAAAAAGAGAATTGTCTCCATTGGTAGGTTTGTCTAAGAAACAAGGACCTAAAGGAGGGAACTCTAAGAAGCAATCTCGTAATAGAAAATAAATTTTTTAGAATTAAGAAATGTTACAGCCAAAAAGAGTAAAATACCGCAAGGTACAGAAAGCGAAGGGTAATATGAAGGGGAATTCTCAAAGAGGACACCGACTTTCTAACGGAATGTTTGGGATCAAATCTTTGGATCAAAACCTTTTGACTTCTCGTCAAATAGAAGCAGCTCGTATTGCGGCGACTCGTCATATGAAAAGAGAAGGTCAGTTGTGGATTAAAATTTTTCCAGACAAGCCTATTACCAAAAAACCATTAGAAGTACGTATGGGTAAAGGTAAAGGATCTCCAGAATATTTCGTAGCTGTTGTAAAACCAGGAAGAATCTTATTTGAAATAGGAGGAGTTCCTTTTGAAGTTGCAAAAGAAGCATTACGTTTAGCAGCACAAAAACTTCCCGTTCAGACGAAGTTTGTAGTCGCTAGAGATTTTGATAACGCATAATTGATAAAGACATGAAACAATCAGAAATTAAAGAATTATCAGTTGCTGAGTTACAAGAGAAGTTAGCAGAATTTAAGAAGAATTATACAGATCTTAAGATGGCGCATGCAATTTCACCGTTGGAAACGCCTTTGCAATTGAAAGCTATCAGAAAAACGGCAGCTAGAATCGCAACAGAATTAACTGCAAGAGAGCAATAATAAGTTACAAGATGGAAAAAAGAAATCTTAGAAAAGAAAGAATTGGTGTAGTTTCGAGTAACAAAATGGAGAAATCTATCGTTGTTGCTGAAGTAAAAAAAGTCAAGCACCCAATGTATGGTAAATTCGTTTTGAAAACGAAAAAATACGTTGCACACGATGAGTTAAACGATTGCAATATTGGTGATACTGTAAAGATCATGGAAACAAGACCTTTGAGTAAATCTAAGCGTTGGAGATTAGTAGAAATCCTAGAAAGAGCGAAATAATATGTTACAGACGGAATCAAGATTAAAGGTAGCAGATAATACCGGAGCGAAAGAAGTTTTAGTAATTCGTGTTTTAGGAGGAACGAAAAAGCGTTATGCATCAATCGGAGATAAAATTGTTGTTTCTGTAAAGAGTGCTACGCCAAACGGGACTGCAAAGAAAGGTCAAGTACACAGAGCTGTAGTGGTGCGTACAACAAAAGAAGTAAGACGTAAAGATGGATCCTATATCCGTTTTGACGATAATGCTTGTGTGTTGTTGAATGCTTCAGAAGAAATGACAGGAACACGTGTTTTTGGACCTGTGGCTAGAGAACTTCGTGATAAACAATTCATGAAAATTGTATCATTGGCACCTGAAGTGCTTTAAAATTATAAAAAATGGCGAAGCTAAAAATTAAAACAGGAGACACAGTAAGAGTTGTTGCTGGTGATCAAAAAGGTAAAGAAGGAAAAGTTGTTCGAGTTTTTATTGAAAAAAACAGAGCAATTGTAGAGGGTGTAAACTTGGTTTCGAAACATACCAAGCCAAGCGCTCAAAGTCCTCAGGGAGGAATTGTAAAGAAAGAAGCTTCTTTGCACGTTTCAAATCTTATGTTGCTAGAAGGTGGAAACACGACCAAAGTAGGATATAGAGAAGAAGACGGTAAGAAAGTTCGTTTTTCTAAAAAAACAGATAAAGCTATATAAGGATGAGTTATATACCAAGACTTAAAGAAGACTACACAAGTAGAATCGTAGCGGCTCTTAAAGAAGAGTATGGTTACAGTAATGTAATGCAGGTGCCTAAATTAGAAAAAATTGTTCTAAGTAAAGGTGTTGGTGCTGCAATTGCAGACAAGAAATTGATTGATTATGCAATCGAAGAATTGTCAACAATTACAGGTCAAAAAGCGATAGCAACTATCTCTAAGAAAGATATTGCAACTTTCAAATTACGTAAAGGGATGCCAATTGGTGCCAAAGTAACGTTGAGAGGAATTAAGATGTACGAATTTTTAGACAGATTGATCACAGCTTCTTTACCACGTGTAAGAGATTTTAACGGAATCAAGGCTACTGGTTTTGATGGAAGAGGAAATTACAATTTAGGAATTACTGAGCAAATTATTTACCCTGAGATCAATATTGACAAAGTAAATAAAATTAGTGGAATGGATATTACATTTGTAACATCAGCGCCAACTGATAAAGAAGCAAAGTCATTACTAACAGAACTAGGTTTACCATTTAAAAAGAACTAAGACATGGCTAAAGAATCAATGAAAGCCCGTGAGGTTAAAAGAGAAAAGACGGTTGCTAAGTATGCTGCAAAAAGAAAAGCTTTGAAAGAAGCTGGAGATTACGAAGCATTGCAGAAGTTGCCTAAAAATGCCTCTCCTATTCGTTTGCACAATCGTTGTAAATTGACAGGAAGACCTAAAGGTTATATGCGTCAATTTGGTATTTCACGTGTAACATTCCGTGAAATGGCAAATCAAGGTTTGATACCAGGAGTGAGAAAAGCAAGCTGGTAAACAACCAAAAAAATAAAAAGAAAACTTTATTTCCAAGGAGATAGAGTTTTTTTTGTAATCAAAAGATAAATTGTTGCAGAATATCCAAGATATTCTGCAATAATTTGTATCTTTGCAGGCCTTTATTTTTCATATTTGTTAAAAAAGGTAGTGTTTAAAGGCCGTCGAAGGTCTTTTGACAACAATAAATTATTATAAATTGGTTTCAGGTTTTGTCTTAGAGTAAGACGAAAAACCAAGACCGCAAATGAGTATATATGTACACAGATCCAATTGCAGATTATCTTACTAGGATAAGAAATGCTGCTGCTACCGGACACAGAGTCGTTGAGATTCCTGCTTCAAACTTGAAGAAGAATATGACGAAAATCTTGTTCGAACAAGGTTACATTTTAAGCTATAAATTCGTGGACGATAAAGTTCAAGGAGTGATCAAGATAGCCTTAAAATATGACGCAGACACGAAAGAATCAGTTATCAAAAAAATGGAACGTATTAGTACACCTGGACTAAGAAAGTACGTGAATGCATCAGAGATGCCACGCGTATTGAATGGTTTGGGAATTGCTATTGTTTCAACTTCAAAAGGAGTGATGACGAATAAGAAAGCTCGCCAAGAGAATGTTGGAGGGGAAGTTTTATGTTACGTTCATTAATAAAGAGATAGCATTATGTCAAGAATAGGAAAAAACCCAGTAGCAATTGCAGAAGGTGTTACGGTTACTATCGTTGAAAACGTGGTAACTGTAAAAGGAAAACTTGGAGAGTTATCTCAAGAATTGAAAGACGGAATCACTGTCAAAGAAGAAGAAGGATCTCTGATCGTAGAGCGCCCTTCAGACAGCAAGCCTGATAGAGCAAAACACGGATTGTATAGATCTTTGTTGAATAACATGATAGAAGGAGTATCTAAAGGATGGACCAAAGAATTGGAATTGGTTGGAGTTGGATACAGAGCTTCGAATCAAGGACAAAAATTAGACTTAGCTTTGGGCTTCTCTCACAATATTGTGATTGACCTAGCTCCGGAAGTAAAAGTAGAAACGATCTCTGAAAAGGGAAAAAACCCAATCGTAAAATTGACGTCTTATGACAAACAATTGGTAGGGCAAGTTGCTGCTAAAATCCGTGGATTTAGAAGACCTGAACCTTACAAAGGAAAAGGAGTTAAGTTTGTAGGTGAAGAATTAAGAAGAAAAGCAGGGAAATCTGCATAACACAAGAATTGAGAATTAAGGACGGTTTCAAACGAGGAATTTCTTTAATTTACAATTCATAATTAAGAATTAGTTATGGCATTATCAAAGCTTGAAAGAAGACAGAGAATTAAGTCTAGAATTAGAAAGGTTGTATCTGGATCAGCAGACAGACCTCGGTTGTCTGTATTTAGAAGTAACAAAGAAATTTATGCGCAGTTAGTGGATGACAATACAGGAAACACATTGGTGTCTGTATCATCAAGAGACAAATCAATTGTAGCAAAAGGATCTAAATCTGAAGTAGCGAAAGTAGTCGGAAAAGCAGTAGCTGAAAAAGCGATTGCAGCGAAGATAGAAACAGTTTCTTTTGATAGAAATGGTTTTTTATACCACGGTAGAGTAAAAGCATTGGCTGAAGCAGCTAGAGAAGCAGGTTTAAAATTTTAAGAAAGTATTATGTATCAAAAATATAAAAACGTAGAGAGAGTAAAACCAAGCGGACTAGAGCTAGTGGATCACTTAGTAGGTGTGAACAGAGTTACAAAAGTTACCAAAGGTGGACGTGCTTTCGGATTTTCTGCAATTGTTGTTGTAGGAGATGGGAACGGTGTTGTAGGACACGGTTTAGGAAAGTCTAAAGACGTTGCTTCTGCAATCGCAAAAGCAATTGAAGACGCAAAGAAAAACTTAGTAAGAATTCCAATTATCAATGCTACCTTGCCACATGAGCAAAAAGGGAAGTTTGGTGGAGCGAGAGTGTTCTTGAAGCCAGCATCACATGGTACTGGAGTTATTGCAGGGGGTGCGGTTCGTGCGGTATTGGATTCTGTTGGAGTTCATGATGTACTTTCGAAATCTCAAGGATCTTCGAATGCACACAATGTTGTAAAAGCAACTTTTGACGCATTGTTGCAATTGAGAAGTGCACACACAGTAGCAAAACAAAGAGGAATTTCTTTGGACAAAGTGTTTAACGGATAAATTGGAAATACGATGGGAAAAATTAAAATCACACAAGTAAGAAGCCAAATTAGACGCGAAGGTTCTCAAAAAAGAACCCTACAAGCATTGGGATTACGTAAAATGAATCAAACAGTTGAACACGAAGCTTCTGCAACGATTCTAGGAATGGTAAATAAGGTTAATCACTTAATTTCTGTAGAAGAAATTAAATAAAAATATTAACAATGAGTTTAAATAACTTACAACCTGCGAAGGGATCTATAAAAAAAGGAAAAAGAATAGCAAGAGGTGAAGGTTCTGGAAAAGGAGGTACCGCTGCTAGAGGTCACAAAGGGGCAAAATCACGTTCAGGATATTCTAGAAAAATAGGATTTGAAGGTGGGCAAATGCCATTGCAAAGACGTGTTCCAAAGTTTGGATTTACAAACATTAATAGAGTGGAGTATTTAGGGATCAATCTAGATAAAATTCAAGAGTTTGTAGATGCTGGAAAATTGAAGGACACGGTTGATATGTCTTCTTTAATTGAGGCACGTTTGGCTCGTAAAAATGACTTGGTTAAAATCTTAGGTCGTGGAGAGTTGAAAGCAAAGTTGAATATTACTGCACACAAGTTTACTGAGACTGCCAAAGCGGCTATTGAAGCAGCTGGTGGATCTGCAGTTACATTATAAGAAAAAGTAAATGAAAAATTTTATAAGTACTATAAAAGATATTTGGAAAATAGAGGAACTTAGAAATAAGATTCTTTTGACACTTGGTTTGATGGCAGTGTATCGTTTTATGGCTCAGATTCCCCTTCCGGGAGTGGATCCTACACAATTATCGGCCTTAGAAAATCAAACATCCGATGGTCTTTTAGGTTTATTGAATTCATTTACTGGTGGAGCGTTTTCACAAGCCTCTATTATGGCGTTAGGTATCATGCCTTACATCTCGGCTTCTATTGTTGTTCAGTTGATGGGAATTGCGATTCCTTATCTGCAAAAACTTCAAAAAGATGGTGAGAGTGGACGTAAGAAAATAACGCAAATAACGCGATGGTTGACTATTGGAATTACGATGGTACAAGGTCCAGCATATATTACGAACATTCGTTCTATTCTTCCTGAATCAGCTTTCTTACCGGAGGCATTGTTAAGCCCGGGAATGTTTTGGTTTTCAGCAATGGTTATTTTGACATCGGGAACTATTTTTGCCATGTGGCTTGGAGAGAGAATCACTGAGAAAGGAATTGGTAACGGAATTTCGTTGTTAATTATGATCGGTATTATTGCACGATTTCCAACATCTTTTATGCAAGAATTGGTTTCGAAAACAGTCAATGGAGGAGCAGGCGGTATCATGATGATTTTGTTAGAAATTGTGGTATGGTTTTTAGTAATCTTAGCTTCGGTATTACTAGTAACAGCAGTTCGTAGAGTAGGGGTGCAATACGCTAGAAGATCTACTGCTGGTGATGTGAAAGAAGTACAAGGATCGAGACAATACATTCCATTGAAGTTAAATTCTGCAGGAGTAATGCCTATTATTTTTGCGCAAGCAATTATGTTTATTCCTGGTGCTTTGGCACAAAAGGCGGAAGGTGCTTATCAGGCCGTGGGTGCAAGTTTTGCAGATATCAACGGGTTGGGATACAATATCTTGTTTGCATTGTTAATCATTGTATTTAGTTATTTTTATACGGCGATTACAGTAAAGACGAATGAAATGGCTTCTGCTTTGAAAAGAAACAATGGTTTCGTTCCAGGGGTAAGACCAGGAGACGATACGGATAAGTTTTTGGACAAGATTTTATCTTTGATAACTTTCCCAGGATCTTTGTTTCTTGCCTTGTTGGCAATTTTGCCAGCAGTAGCAGTTCAATTCGGAATACAGCAAAATTGGGCGTTGTTTTATGGAGGAACATCATTGATTATTATGGTGGGTGTTGCTATCGATACAATTCAACAAATCAACTCTTATTTATTGAACAGTCATTACGACGGTTTGATGAAATCAGGAACCAAACGTAAATCATCATTGTAATATGGCAAAGCAAGCTGCAATACAACAAGACGGAACGATCACGGAAGCATTGTCAAATGCGATGTTTCGTGTGGAATTGGAAAATGGTCACATCGTAACGGCCCATATATCTGGTAAAATGCGTATGCATTACATCAAATTATTGCCAGGTGATAAAGTGAAGTTAGAAATGAGTCCTTACGATTTATCGAAGGCCAGAATTACTTACAGGTATTAACAAACAAATAAATGATTTAAAAGAGGGATAGTGGAAAGAGTGCAACTTAGAAAGCTATTTGATTTTGAAATAAACATAAAAAGATGAAAGTAAGAGCATCAATAAAGAAAAGAAGTGCCGAGTGCAAGATTGTGCGTAGAAAAGGCAGATTATATGTAATCAACAAAAAGAATCCTAGATTTAAACAAAGACAAGGGTAAGTTATGGCAAGAATAGCAGGAATTGACATACCAAAAAACAAAAGAGGAGTTATAGCTTTAACTTATATCTTTGGAATTGGTAACAGTAGAGCTAAAGAAATTTTAGCAAACGCAGGAGTAGACGAAAGTATCAAAGTTCAAGACTGGACAGATGAGCAGATTGGGAAAATTCGTGAACAAGCAGGATCCTTTACAATTGAAGGGGAGTTGCGTTCAGAAACCCAATTGAACATCAAACGTTTGATGGATATTGGATGTTACAGAGGAATTCGTCATAGATCGGGGCTTCCATTGAGAGGACAACGAACTAAAAACAATTCTAGAACAAGAAAAGGGAAAAGAAAAACTGTAGCGAACAAAAAGAAAGCTACTAAATAATAACTAGGTATTATGGCTAAATCAAATTCAAAAAAGCGTAAGGTTATTGTTGAGTCGGTTGGTGAAGCACACATCACGGCTTCATTCAACAACATCATTATTTCTTTAACAAACAAAAAAGGAGACGTAATTTCATGGTCTTCAGCAGGAAAACAAGGATTTAGAGGTTCTAAAAAGAATACTCCTTATGCTGCGCAAACAGCAGCCGAAGATTGTGCTGCAGTAGCACACGAAGCTGGACTTAGAAAAGTGAAGGTATACGTGAAAGGACCTGGAAACGGTCGTGAAAGTGCAATCAGAACATTGCATAATAACGGAATTGAAGTGACGGAAATTATTGACGTTACCCCAATCCCTCACAATGGATGTCGTCCACCTAAAAGACGTAGAGTATAAAGCGACTGAGATAACTTCAGTAGTAGTATAATAAATATTTAATCCTATTAGGAATTCGATTGTCGAAGGAGTACGCCTTAATTCACAATCCCTAATTTAAAACAAAAAAAATGGCAAGATATACAGGACCAAAAACTAAAATTGCTCGTAAGTTTGGAGAGGCAATTTTCGGAGATGACAAATCTTTTGAGAAAAGAAATTACCCTCCAGGGCAACACGGGAATGCAAGACGTAGAGGGAAGAAATCTGAATACGCAATGCAATTGCAAGAAAAGCAAAAAGCAAAATATTCTTACGGAATATTAGAGCGTCAGTTTAGCAACTTGTTCGACAAGGCTTCTAGTAGTAAAGGTATTACAGGAGAGGTATTGTTGCAGTTGTGTGAATCTCGATTAGACAACGTAGTTTTTCGTATGGGAATTGCAAATTCTAGAAGAGGAGCACGTCAATTGGTATCTCACAGACATATTACTGTAAATGGAGAAATTTTAAACATTCCATCATACTCACTAAAACCAGGCGATGTAATCGCTGTAAGAGAAAAATCAAAATCTTTAGTGGCGATTGAAAGTGCGTTGGCAGCAAATAGCAACGTGTATGAGTGGTTGACTTGGAATGCGGACAAGAAGGAAGGAACATTTGTTTCAATTCCAGAAAGAATTCAGATTCCAGAAAATATCAAAGAACAATTAATAGTAGAGTTGTACTCTAAATAATTTTACACACGTTAAACTATGGCAATTTTAAATTTTCAGAAACCAGACAAAGTAATCATGATTGAATCTACCGATTTTGAAGGTAGATTTGAGTTCAGACCTTTAGAACCAGGTTTTGGTTTAACAGTAGGTAACGCATTGAGAAGAGTATTGCTTTCTTCTTTGGAAGGATTTGCAATTACTTCATTGAGAATGGAAGGAGTAGAGCATGAGTTTTCTACCATTGAGGGAATTGTTGAAGATGTTACTGAAATTATACTAAATCTTAAGCAAGTACGCTTTAAGAAACAAATTGAAGATACTGATAAAGAATCCGTTTCGATATCCGTATCAGGTCAAGATCAAATCACGGCTGGTGATATTCAAAAGTTCACTTCCGGGTTTCAAGTGTTGAATCCAGATTTAATTATCTGTAATTTGGCAAGTAGCGTAAAGTTCGAAATGGACATTACCATTGAAAAAGGAAGAGGATTTGTTCCTGCTGAAGAGAACAAAAAAGTAAATGTGCCGTTGGGGACAATTTTTACAGATTCGATTTACACTCCAATAAAGAATGTAAAATATGCTGTTGAAAATTACCGTGTGGAACAAAAAACTGATTATGAAAAATTGGTTTTTGACGTTGTTACAGATGGATCAATCAACCCAAAAGACGCATTGACAGAAGCTGCAAAAATACTAATCCACCACTATATGTTATTCTCTGATGAGCGTATTACTTTGGAGGCGGACGAAATTGCACAAACAGAAACTTATGATGAGGAATCCCTACACATGCGTCAATTGTTGAAAACTAAATTGATTGATATGGATTTGTCTGTCAGAGCGTTGAATTGTTTGAAAGCAGCAGAAGTAGAAACATTAGGAGACTTGGTTTCTTTTAACAAAAATGACTTGATGAAATTCCGTAATTTCGGTAAGAAATCTTTGACAGAATTAGACGAGCTAGTTCACGTAAAGGGTTTGCAATTCGGAATGGATTTGAGTAAATACAAATTAGATAAAGATTAATCTTTCATATTTTGCTCTCCACACGCGGTGGATCGAGCAAGATGAAAGTACAAAACAAAGGTCATGAGACACGGAAAAAAATTCAATCACTTAGGTAGAAAAACAGCTCACAGAAAATCAATGTTGGCAAATATGGCTTGTTCTTTAATAGAGCACAAGCGCATCAACACAACTGTTGCAAAAGCAAAAGCATTGCGTCAGTTTGTTGAGCCAATCATTACAAAGTCGAAAAATGATACGACGCACAATCGTAGAAACGTATTTAGTTCTTTGAAAAATAAGTATGCTGTTACTGAATTGTTCAAAGAAGTTGCTGTAAAAGTTGCTGATCGTCCAGGAGGATATATACGTATCATAAAGCTAGGAAACCGTCAGGGAGATAATGCTCCTATGGCCATGGTAGAATTAGTGGATTACAATGAAGTGTATAACCCGAACGGAGCTAAAAAGAAAAAGGCAACTCGTAGAGGTCGAAAGAAAGCGGATACAGTAGTGGCTGAAACATCAGAAGCTCCCGTTATAGAAGAAACAAAAACTTCAGAAGAATAAAATGATTCATTTGAAATTTTAATACTTTAAAAAGGATAAACTATTTAGTTAGTTTATCCTTTTTTTTAGGGTAACAATAATTGCGGTGCAATCTGTATATTTGCACTATCGAAAAAGAAACATATCAAATTGACTAGTAAAAACTACTTATATATCTGACAAATATGAAATACAATGAATTAAAAAAGGCAATTTTACTCTTAGAAGATGGAACTATTTTTGAAGGCAAGTCTGTAGGTATTGATGGCACCTCTTTAGGAGAAGTTTGTTACAATACTGGAATGACAGGATACCAAGAAATTTTCACGGACCCATCTTATTCAGGTCAATTGATGGTGACCACCAATGCGCACATCGGTAATTATGGAGTAAATGAAGAAGAAGTGGAATCAAATGGTATTAAAATAGCAGGATTGATTTGTCGGAATTTTAGTTTTGTACATTCTAGAGAAAGGTCCTCCGGATCTTTGGAAGATTACTTGATCGAACACAAGTTATTAGCCATCACAGATGTCGATACACGTGCTGTAGTGAGTTATATCCGAGAAAACGGTGCTATGAACGCTTTGATTTCTACAGATGTAGAAAACATAGAAGACTTGAAAGAAAAATTAGGCAAAGCACCTAGTATGAAAGGATTGGATTTGGCATCAAACGTGTCGACTAAAAGGCCATATTTCTATGGAGATGAAAATGCAAGCTACAAAATTTCAGCAATGGACTTGGGAATAAAAACCAATATCCTTAGAAATTTAGCAAGCAGAGACTGTTACATCAAAGTATTTCCAAATACTGCATCTTTTGAAGAAATGCAAGCCTTCCAACCAGACGGTTATTTTCTATCCAACGGGCCAGGAGATCCAGCACCTTTGATCAATGCACAAAAAGTAGCAAAGGAAATCATCGAGAAAGACTTCCCTTTGTTTGGTATTTGTTTAGGGCATCAAACTATTGCATTGTCGCAAGGTGTCGCTACTAAGAAAATGCACAATGGACACAGAGGTATCAACCATCCTGTTAAAAACCTAATCACAGGAAAAGGAGAAATTACTTCTCAGAACCACGGTTTTGTAATCGATAGAGATTCTTTGGAAGGAAATGAAAAAGTGGAAGTAACACATGTACATTTGAATGACGATACCGTAGCAGGAATACGAATCAAAGACAAAAACTGTTTCTCGGTACAATACCATCCAGAAGCAAACCCAGGACCACACGATTCTTCCTATTTATTTGATCAATTTATTGAGAGTCTAAAAAAATAGAATCATAGGAAAACGAAAGACAAGTACAGGTCTCGGAAAAGAGGAGCGAATACGTTGTAGATAAAACTACGAATTTATTCATTTTCAATTCAAAGGCTTTTGTAACTTGCAAAACAAACAAAGAATAAACATTAAAATTAAATAAAATGAGCGTAATTATTAGCATTCATGCACGTCAAATTTTTGACTCAAGAGGTAATCCAACAGTAGAAGTTGATGTGATTACAGAAAATGGAGTATTGGGTAGAGCAGCAGTTCCCTCAGGAGCTTCAACAGGAGAGCACGAAGCAGTAGAGTTGAGAGACGGTGGTACTGACTTTATGGGAAAAGGTGTATTGAAAGCTGTGAACAATGTAAATACTTCTATTGCTGAAGAATTGTTAGGATATTCAGTATTTGAACAAAATACAATTGACCAAGCAATGATCGATTTAGATGGTACGCCAAACAAAGCAAAATTGGGAGCCAACGCTATTTTAGGAGTTTCACTTGCAGTAGCAAAAGCAGCTGCCAATGAATTGAATCAACCTTTGTATCGTTATATCGGTGGGGTAAGTGCAAACACACTTCCAGTGCCTATGATGAACATCGTAAATGGAGGTTCTCACTCAGATGCACCGATTGCATTTCAAGAATTTATGATCATGCCTGTGATGGCAAAATCTTTTTCACATGCCTTGCAAATTGGTTCAGAAGTCTTCCATAATTTGGCCAAAATTTTACACGACAGAGGTTTGAGTACAGCTGTAGGTGATGAAGGAGGTTTTGCTCCAACTTTTGAAGGAACAGAAGACGCTCTAGATACTGTATTACAAGCGATTGAAAAAGCAGGTTACAAGCCAGGAGAAGAAGTGAAATTAGCATTGGATTGTGCAGCTGCAGAATTCTATGAAGGAGGAAAATACAACTATGCCAAGTTTGAAGGTGAAGGAGGTGCAGTGAGATCTTCTCAAGAGCAAGCGGATTACTTAGCAGAACTTTCTGAAAAATACCCGATCATCTCCATTGAAGATGGTATGGACGAAAATGATTGGGAAGGATGGAAATACCTGACAGAAAAAATCGGAGACAAGGTACAACTAGTTGGAGATGATTTATTCGTAACCAATGTTGAACGTCTTTCAAGAGGTGTTGAAGAAGGAATTGCAAATTCAATTTTGATCAAAGTAAACCAGATTGGTACTTTGACAGAAACGATTGCAGCTGTAAATATGGCCAAGAATGCTGGGTTTACATCTGTTATGTCACATAGATCTGGTGAAACAGAAGACAATACCATTGCTGATTTAGCCGTAGCATTGAATACAGGTCAAATCAAAACAGGTTCAGCTTCAAGATCGGATCGTATGGCCAAGTACAATCAATTGTTAAGAATTGAAGAAGAGTTGGAGGAGACTGCTTACTATCCTCAAGATAAAGCATTCAAGTTGAAATAATTTTTTTTCAAAATATCTAAAAAGACCGAAATTTATTTTCGGTCTTTTTTTTTGAATGCTTTTTACTTCTGAAAATTGCATTGCAGTTTTAAAGGTGAAAGTTTGTGTTTGCTTGTTTTTTTGTAAGAGATGTCTTTTGAAGCCAAATAGGATTGTGGAATTCACAAAAAAAATCCCATTTTATTCCGATTTTTTTTATCAATAAACCTCTTCCAAAAGTCTCTTTTTTTGTAAATTTGTCACACTTTTAGCTGAAAAGAAAAAAAGAAAAAACACAGAACATGTCAGAAATAGCAATTTTAGAAGTAAACGGAAAGAAATACGAATTCCCATTGATCAAAGGTTCAGAAAATGAATTGGCAATCGATATCAAAACATTGAGAGGTGTCACGGAAGGAGTGACCACTATTGATGCGGGTTTTAAAAATACCGGATCTTGTAAAAGTGCCGTGACTTTTCTGGACGGTGAAAAAGGGATTTTACGTTACAGAGGATATGCTATTGAAGATTTGGCCGACAAGGCGGATTTCTTGGAAACATCCTACTTGCTTATTTTTGGAGAATTGCCAACCGCAGAACAGTTGGAGAAATTTCATGTAGATATTGCAAACGAATCTTTGGTAGACGAAGAAATGAAGAAAATATTGAATGGTTTTCCTAAATCTTCGCATCCAATGGGGGTTATCTCTGCTCTGACAAGTGCTTTGATTTCTTTCAATCCAGAATCCGTCAATGTAGAGTCTGAAGAAGAGATGTACAAAGCTATTGTCATGATCATGGCAAAGTTTCCTGTCTTGTCTGCATGGACCTTGCGTAAAAAAGCAGGTTTGCCATTGGACTACGGAGACAAGCATCTGGGCTATGTAGAGAATCTTTATAAAATGATGTTCAGCAAGCCGAACGAAGAATTTAAAATAAATCCAATTGTATTGGATGCTTTGGATAAATTGTTGATTTTACACGCAGATCATGAACAAAATTGTTCAACTTCTACTGTAAGAATAGTAGGATCTTCACATGCAGGTTTGTTTGCTTCGCTTTCCGCAGGGATTTCTGCCCTTTGGGGGCCGTTGCATGGAGGAGCAAATCAAGCGGTAATTGAGATGTTGGAAGACATCAAGAAGGACGGTGGAGATTACCAAAAATACATTGCAAAAGCAAAAGACAAAAGCGATCCTTTCCGTTTGATGGGATTCGGACATAGAGTCTATAAAAACTTCGATCCAAGAGCAAAAATTATTCAAGTAGCGGCTGAGCAAGTATTGGCGGACTTAGGAATCGAGGATCCAGTATTGGATATTGCAAGAGGGTTGGCAGATGTTGCCTTGAATGATGAGTATTTCAAGTCTCGTAATTTGTATCCTAACGTTGATTTCTACTCAGGAATCATATACAGAGCTTTAGGAATCCCTGTAGAAATGTTTACCGTAATGTTTGCAATTGGGCGTTTGCCAGGATGGATTGCACAATGGAAAGAAATGAGAGAAAATCACGAACCAATTGGCCGTCCGCGTCAGTTGTATGTGGGGGAAAAATTCAGAGAATTCAAAGCTGTAGAAAACAGGTAAGAGTTTCTGAAAAAAAATAAAAACCAAACCTCTTAGATTTTTCTGAGAGGTTTTTTGTTTGTAATTTCATACCATGAATCAAGATACCACCGTTTTAATTTCAAATTTTTCTCAAGCGGGAGTAAAAAAAGAAGCAGTACAGTCTCTAGTGGATCAATTAATTTCGCACAAGGTACATGTGATATGTTGTGATTTAGCGGAAGACGAGAACGCACTAGAAACTCGAAACTGGTTGACATTTCACCAAAAAGGAATGGCAGCGGTTTACCCCTTGAAGTCAAAAAATAAAAGATCCAGTCGCTCAGAAGTTATTTTTGAAAAATTAGAGGCAGCAGGAGTGAATGTGGAATCTGTGGTCGATTATACACAAGCTGAAGAAGAGGGGTGTTATTTGGAAGGAACGAGAAGTATGGTTTTGGATAGCGCCAATGAAATTGCCTACGCATCCATCTCAAACCACACAGACGAATACTTGTTCATTGAGTTTTGCGAAGATTTTGAATATACTCCCATCGTGTTTGCATCTTCATACGAAGCTGGCGTGGCCGTCGCATACACAAGTGATGTTTTGTTTGTAGGAGAAGGTGTCGCGATGATTGCCTCTTCTTGTATCCAAGACAAAAAAGAAAGAAAATTGGTTTTGAATCAATTGAAAAAATCAGGAAAAGAATTGATTTTTATAAACGAAAAGCAAGTAAAACAAGGAGTGACTTCTATTTTACAAGTCAAAAGTAAGAAAGGGGAATTACTTTTCTTAATAGCGGAGCCTGCATATGTATTTTTGCTGGAAGTCCAAATCAATACTTTGACGAAGTATGGGAGAATTGTTGTGTTCACGGAACTTCCTTCAGCATTCACAAATTTGAGAAACTTTGCCAATACCATTGAAATATAAAAAGCTGAAAAATAGACCTCAACAAAACCGAAAGGTTAATGTTTAAAAATCTATTTTTCAGACTTTGAAAGGATCTTATTCCGTTTTTTCTTTACTTTTTTCTATTTTGGTGGTCAGCTCCTGTGTTTTTTCATTAAGATCCATGTTGATAAGGTCACCCTCTGATAGTTTGGAATTCACAATTTCTTCAGCCAGTGCGTCTTCAATATATTTTTGAATTGCACGTTTCAAAGGACGTGCACCATAGCTTTTGTCAAAACCTTTGTCTGCGATAAAATCTTTCGCTTTTTTACTGAGTTTTAGAGTGTATCCCAAATCACTAATGCGTTTCAATAATTTTTGCAACTCAATATCAATAATGGAATGAATGTCTTCTCTCTCGAGTGCATTGAATACAATGATATCGTCGATTCGGTTGATGAATTCAGGCGCAAAAGATTTTTTCAGAGCACTTTCAATGATCCCCTTTGCATGGGCATCTGCTTGCGCAACCTTTGAGGCTGTTCCAAATCCAACGCCTCCACCAAAATCTTTTAGTTGGCGTGCACCGATATTTGAAGTCATGATAATGACCGTATTTCTAAAATCGATTTTTCTTCCCAAGCTATCCGTTACAAATCCTTCGTCTAAAATTTGCAAAAGCATATTGAAAACTTCAGGATGCGCTTTCTCAATTTCATCTAACAGCACAACTGCGTAGGGTTTTCGTCGGACTTTTTCCGTTAACTGCCCCCCTTCTTCGTAACCGACATATCCCGGAGGCGCGCCAATCAATCGAGATATGGAGAATTTTTCCATGTATTCACTCATGTCGATTCGAATCAAAGAGTCCGAACTATCAAAAAGTTCACTGGCCAAAATTTTTGCCAATTGTGTTTTTCCAACTCCTGTTTGCCCTAAGAAAATAAAAGACCCGATAGGCTTGTTGGGATCCTTTAAACCGATCCTGTTGCGCTGAATGGCTTTGATGACCTTAGAGACAGCCTCATCTTGACCAATTACTTTTCCTTTTATTTTGTTAGGTAACTCACTCAAACGATTGCTTTCGGCCTCTGCTACACGGTTTACAGGAATTCCTGTCATCATAGAAACCACTTCTGCAACATTTTCTTCAGACACAACTTCTTTATTTTCTTTAGAAGCTTCCTCCCATTGGTTTTGTGCGGATTTCAAGGCAGATTCAATATTTTTTTCATCGTCTCTTAGTTTCGCTGCTTCTTCGTATTTCTGACGATTGACCGCATTCGTTTTGTCGGTCTTTATTTCCTCTAGTTTGCTTTCTAATTCGACGATTTGTTTTGGGACCACGATATTTGTGATGTGGATTCTAGAACCCGCCTCGTCCAGAGCGTCAATGGCTTTGTCAGGTAAAAAACGATCTGTCATGTAACGATTGGTTAGTTTTACACATGCCTCAATCGCATCATCGGTATAATTTACGTTGTGATGGTCCTCGTATTTTTCTTTTACGTTGTGAAGAATTTGAATAGTTTCTTCAATAGAAGTAGGCTCTACAATGATTTTTTGGAAACGTCTTTCTAATGCACCGTCTTTTTCGATGTTTTGACGGTATTCGTTCAAAGTAGTAGCTCCTATACATTGAATTTCACCCCTTGCCAAAGCAGGTTTTAACATATTAGACGCGTCCAAAGATCCCGTGGCACCCCCAGCACCCACAATCGTGTGAATTTCATCGATAAAAAGAATGATATCCTCATTTTTTTCCAATTCGTTCATCAATGCTTTCATGCGTTCTTCAAACTGGCCTCTGTATTTTGTACCTGCCACCAAACTAGCAAGGTCAAGTGATACAATACGTTTGTTGAATAAGATACGAGACACTTTTCTTTGGGTAATTCGCAAAGCAAGCCCCTCTGCAATGGCTGATTTTCCGACCCCTGGTTCACCGATCAACATTGGGTTGTTCTTTTTTCTCCGGCTTAGTATTTGTGAAACACGTTCTATTTCTTTTTTTCGACCCACTACAGGGTCTAATTTATTGTTTTCTGCTAAATGGGTCAAGTCACGTCCAAAGTTGTCTAAAACAGGTGTTTTTGATTTTTGAGTCGTTTTTCCTTTTGCAGGTTGTGATTCGTAAGGGTTTGATTTTTCAGCACCCCCAAAATCGTTCCCTTGGTCACTTTCTGCGGAGGGAAAACTAGTGTCGTCCTCTTCGTTGTGATGCAGTTCTTCGAATATCGATTTCACATCTTCGTACGAAACTTCAAGCCCATTCAATATTTTGGTTGTTGGGTCGTTTTCATTTCGTAAAATGCACAAAAGTAAATGTGCTGTATTCACCGCATCTTCTCGGAAAAGTTTGGCTTCTAAAAAAGTAGTCTTGAGCGCTTTTTCAGCCTGCCTTGTAAGATGCAGTTTTTGTTTGTTGGAATCTTGATCAAAAGAAGGCTTCGAAGGGTTGAGGTCCTCTATTCTTTTCTTTAAATAATCGAGATTGGTGTCCAAACTAATTAAAATATCAATAGCTTTCCCTTCTGCTTTTCTTAGAATACCAAGTATGAAATGTTCGGTTCCTATGAAATCATGTCCCAATCGCAAAGCTTCTTCTTTGCTATACCCTATAACGTCTTTTACTTTTTGTGAAAAATTATCGTCCATAGTTCTTTGTTTTAGGTAAAAATAGTAGAAATTTTTAGAAATAATTACAAAAATCGGTGGATTGTTATTAAAAACAAGAAATAAGAGTTGTTTTTAGGAGTTAAATCATTGATAAATAATGGTGTAATTGCAAAAATTACTGCTTTAAAAATGTTAATAACTAAGCGCAAAACAGGGGCTTGTTTTTATGGTTCAAAAAAGGAAAAGATGTATCTTGCTCTTTGGATAAAAACACAATACAAACATAAAAGATATTTATATGGCAGACGGAGATAAGTTGATCCCTATCAACATTGAGGAGCAAATGAAATCGGCATACATTGATTACTCCATGTCGGTGATTGTTTCAAGGGCATTGCCGGATGTAAGAGATGGTTTAAAACCAGTACATCGAAGAGTTTTATACGGGATGCATGAATTGGGTATCAAAGCAACGGGTTCTTATAAAAAGTCAGCAAGAATTGTTGGAGAAGTTTTAGGAAAGTACCATCCGCATGGAGATACGTCGGTGTACGATTCTATGGTACGTATGGCGCAAGACTGGAGTGTGCGTTATATGATGGTTGACGGTCAAGGAAACTTTGGATCCGTAGATGGAGATAGCCCGGCAGCAATGCGTTATACAGAGGTGAGAATGCAAAAAATATCAGAAGAGATGCTTTCTGATATTGAAAAGGATACCGTAGATCACAAATTGAATTTTGACGATACTTTAAAAGAGCCTACAGTCTTACCAACAAGAATTCCAAACCTTTTGGTAAACGGTGCTTCTGGAATTGCCGTTGGTATGGCAACCAATATGGCGCCTCACAACCTTACAGAGGTAATCAACGGAACTGTTGCTTATATAGACAACAATGACATCGAAATAGACGAGTTGATGGAGCACATCAAAGCTCCTGATTTCCCAACAGGAGGTGTTTTGTACGGTTATGAAGGTGTTAAAGATGCATTTCATACCGGACGTGGTCGAATTGTGATGCGTGCCAAAGCAAATTTTGAAGAAGTCAAAGGAAGAGATTGCATCATTGTAACTGAAATTCCATACCAGATCAACAAAGCAGAAATGATTAAGAAAACTGCAGAGTTGGTCAATGATAAAAAATTAGAAGGGATTGCCAATATTCGCGATGAGTCAGATAGAAATGGGATGCGTATTGTGTATATTTTAAAAAAGGATGCCATTCCGAACATCGTGCTGAACAAACTGTTCAAATACACTTCTTTACAGACCTCTTTCAGTGTCAACAATATTGCCCTCGTAAATGGACGTCCAGAGTTGTTGAATTTGAAGCAATTGATTCATCATTTTGTAGAACACCGTCATGAAGTGGTAGTTCGAAGAACAGAATTTGAGCTCAAAAAAGCAGAAGCAAGAGCTCATATTTTACAAGGATTGATCATCGCATCGGACAATATTGACGAAGTCATCAAAATTATTCGCGGCTCTAACAACCCAGATGCCGCTAGAGAAAGTTTGATCGAACGTTTTGACCTGACAGAAATTCAAGCAAAAGCCATTGTTGAAATGCGTTTGCGTCAATTGACAGGACTGGAACAAGACAAATTGAGATCGGAGTACGATGAAATCATGTTGTTCATCGCAGATATGAAAGATATTTTGGCCAATGAGCCAAGAAGAATGGGAATCATCAAAGACGAGTTGCTCGCGATACGCGATAAATACGGAGATGAAAGGAGGTCTCAAATTGAATACGGAGGTGCCGATATGAAAATTGAAGACATGATTCCAGATTCCAAAGTAGTAGTTACTATTTCGCATGCAGGTTATGTAAAAAGAACCTTGTTGTCTGAATACAAAACTCAGAACAGAGGAGGAAGAGGGCAAAAAGGAGTCTCTACCCGAAACGAAGACTTTTTGGAACATCTTTTTGTAGGAACCAATCATCAATACATGCTTTTCTTTACACAAAAAGGGAAAGTGTTTTGGATGCGTGTTTATGAAATTCCAGAAGGAGGTAAAGTAGCCAAAGGGCGCGCTTTGCAAAACTTGATCAATATAGAACCAGACGACAAGGTAAAAGCCTTCTTGGTAACGCAGGATCTGAAAGATCAAGAGTATATCAACAACCATTATATCATCATGGCAACTAAAAAGGGTCAGGTGAAGAAAACTCTATTAGAGCAGTATTCACGTCCGAGAGCCAATGGAATCAATGCCATTACCATCAAAGATGGGGACGAACTTCTAGAGGCAAAATTGACGACTGGAGACAGTCAAGTCATGTTGGCTTTGAAATCAGGAAAATCCATTCGTTTTGAAGAAGAAAAAACAAGACCTATGGGAAGAGGAGCTTCTGGAGTTCGTGGAATTACATTGGGACATGAAAAAGACGAAGTGGTAGGGATGGTTGCTGTCAACGATATGGAGAGTAATATTTTAGTAGTCTCTGAAAAAGGGTATGGAAAACGCTCTCAATTGGAAGATTACCGTATCACCAACCGTGGAGGGAAAGGTGTAAAAACACTGAACATCTCTGAAAAAACAGGAGATCTAGTTGCCATTAAAAACGTGACGGATGAAGACGACTTGATGATTATCAACAAGTCTGGAATTACTATTCGTATGGCGGTTGGAGACCTGAGAGTAATGGGAAGAGCTACACAAGGAGTCAAATTGATCAATATCAAAGACAGCGATTCGATTGCAGCCGTAGCAAAAGTGATGCACGAAGAAGAGGAGGAATTAGAAGAGCTGACAGCTTTGGAAGACGGACAAGAAACCTCCGAGAGTATCGATGAAAACGATCAAGAAAAAGAGTAAAACAACGATAAATTAGTAGAAAATGAAAAATCAATTCTTAGTGCTGTTTGCATGCTTGTTAAGTGTGTCAGCGATAGGACAAAAAAAAGAGTTAAAAGTTGCAGAAAAACTTTTGAAAAAAGGACAATTTTCGGAATCCTTGACGCAACTTAAAACTGTAGAATATCTCTTAGATGCTGCGGATTTGAAAACAAAAGCGAAATATTTTTATGTAAGAGCAAAGGCGTTCTATGCAAACGGGACTCAGGCGGAAAATGACGGAAAAACGGCGGAAGCTTTGAGTGACTTATTAGCGTATGAGAAAGAAATTGAAAAGAGTAAATATTCTAAAGAAGCTCAAAAAATCGCCCTGGAAATCGTACAAAAATCTGTTCAAAAAGGGTCTGATTTTTACAATGATAAAGATTATTCTGGAGCTAGTAAGAGCTTTGAATTGGCGTACAGTTTGAGCAAAAGAGATACGTCTTTTCTAGAGAACTCGGCATTGGCTTCTTTTTTTGCCAAAGAGTACGATCGATCCATAGATCTTTACAAGCGATTGTTAGCGATGGGGTACACAGGTATCACAACACGTTACAAGGCAACAAGTATTGTCAATGGTGAAGAACTGTATTTCAATTCAAAAAAAGACATGGATACCCAAGTTGCTTTTAAAACAGCTGAAAATCCTGAGGTGATTGTAACCGATTCAAGAACAGGACAATTGGCAAAAAACATCGCACTGAGTTATATTGCCAAAGGAGACGAGAAAGCAGCATTAGAGGCAATTGCGAACGCGAAAAAGATATACCCAAACGATTATACCTTAGTAATTAGTGAGGCTAATATTTATTTTGAATTAGGAGACAATGAGAAATTTCTAGAAGGGTTGAAAAAAGCCATTACCATCAAGCCAAACGACCCTTTGTTGCATTACAACGTCGGGGTAATTACAATGGACCAAGGATTTTCGCATGAAGCCATCGCTCATTTTGAGAAAGCGATTGAATTGAAGCCAGATTATTCAGATGCGTACAATAATATAGGTGCTGCAATCATCGAAAAAACCAAGCCGATTGTCGAAGAAATGAACAATAATTTGTCAAATTTTGACAAGTACGATGCTTTGTTATTGAAACAAAAAGCGGTTTATAGAGAAGCTTTGCCGTATTACGAAAAAGCATACGAATACAATCCGAAAAGTGCGGATCTTGTAAGAACACTTGCAAGTTTGTACGAAATTTTAGAGATGTACGACAAGCAAAAAGAAATGCGAACACTTTTAGAGAGTATGTAAAAAGAGTTCAAAATAAAAAAAGCCCCTTCGAAATGGAAGGGGCTTTTTTTTGATCAAATAATTTTTTTGATGACTCTTAATGTATGTGTATGTCTTTTGGTGTCTACGTTGTAAATACCCGAATGATCCAATCGGTCAATGCGAACATTACCGTGCGCATGGATGATATAATTGTCTTTCATAATAATACCCACATGCGTAATGGCTCCTTCGTTGTTGTCAAAGAAGGCCAAATCTCCTGGCTCACTCTCTTCAATAAAACTCAATACTTCCCCTTGGGTTGCCTGTTGTGAAGCATCTCGGAGCAATTGGTAACCGTTTAATTTGTAAACCATCTGGGAAAAACCAGAGCAATCGATTCCAAAAGGAGTTTTTCCTCCCCATAAATAAGGAGTGTTTAAAAATAAAAAAGCTGTTTTGATGAGGTTGCCCTTTTCTTTTTTGCCAGAAATAAAATCTCCTTCATATTGAAAACGTTCCTTTCCAATATGAAATTTATTTTCCGAAAAATGAGGCAGATGAGCACCAATTGTCAGGGTAGACAATACTTGACGGTCGTTTGTAATGAAATCCACAAGATTGCCTACTAAAAAAGAAGGCGAATCTGCCAATTGCGCAGAGGCTTCTTTCGAAATCAATGCATACTGCTTGTTGTCGATCCAACCTTCGTAAGTATCGAAAGCCAGTCGAATTTTACTCCATTCTTTTCTTTTTTCTAAAACCTTGAAATGTTCGCCGAACAACACTTGAGAAATCAATTCTACTTGATGGGAGGGGCCGCTTCTTAAAGGAACGATACTCAAATTACAAATTCCGTACTCCATTATTCAGATTCGTGTTTTCCTTGACGAGCAAATAGCATGGTGCTTACCGCTCTAAATTTCGACTGCATTAACGCAGGGTTGTTTTTTTAATGCGCAGCAAAGTAACAATAATTCTTGTTCCAAGCAACCTAGAACACAATCGAATTCTTCCCTTTTTTCAAGAGATTAAAGGATTTTTATTGTTTGCGATACCAGCAATAGTTTGTTTTTTATTCTTTTGAAGGAAGAAAAACATACGAAGCTAAAATACTGTTTTTTTTTAGACAAAGAGACCTGTTTGAGGAATGAGTATTCCTGTTTGTCAAAATATAGGATGAAAAGAAACAAACCACGGAAGAACTCAAGCGTTCTTAATTAATTGCTTATTTTTGAGTCACAATACCATTTTAAATGAAGCACCTCATCAACAAAATATACCAAAACAATTCTTTGGTTTTCAAAGTCTTTCTGTTTGTTACAACTACTTTTTTAATCGTATATCTTTTTCCAGAAGGAGGAAAATTTAAATTTGAATTTCAAAAAGGCAAACCATGGCAATATGAGAACTTGTACGCTCCTTTTGATTTTGCGATTCAAAAAAGCCCCGAAGTGATCGTGCGAGAAAAGGAGCTTGTAAAAAGTCAAGCGAAATTATTTTTCGCTTATGACTTAGAAACACCTTTGACTGTCGAGAGATCAATGGAACTTCGATTTCAAGAGTTGGCCTCTGATTCGGTGTATTACAACAAATTAAGAACGCAAGGCAAACAAATACTTTCCAAGATTTACAAGCGAGGGTTTTTAGAAGTTGGCAGTGAAACAAGGGTCAACGATGCAGCTACTTTTGTTTTTGTAAGGAAAGAAAATGAAATCAAAGAAATACAATTTCGAGATTTTCTAGTGTCCAAAGATTTGTTTCAGGTCATTCAAAATGAGTTGGCACAGGATGCGAGTTCACTTTACAGGGATATTGTACTCAATGTATTGACAGACGTTGTAAAACCCAATGTAACTTATGATGAGAAGTTTTCAGAAAAAGCACTGAAAGAGGCTATGAACGCCATCTCATATACCACAGGAATGATTTCAACAGACCAGCTGATTGTATTCAGAGGAGATATTGTAGAAGGTAAAAAGTATGCAGTTTTAAATTCTTTGAAAGAAGAGTATAAATCGCAAATTTGGAGCAAAAATAATTACAGTTGGATCATTTCGGGATATACAATTTTAGTTGCCTTGGCTCTGTTGATGTTGTTTTTGTTTTTAAGAAAAAACAGCCCTGCCATTTATGACGACAATACGAAAGTGACTTTTATTTTTCTCAACATTATTTTGATGATTTTTTTGGTAACGTTGATGGTGAGATACCAACCAGCATACCTATACGTAGTCCCTTTGAGTTTGCTGCCTATCGTGTTGAAAGCTTTTTTTGATGCCCGACTTGCGTTGTTTACACATGTGCTTACTGTGCTGCTTCTGGGTTTTGTAGTACCGAATAGTTTTGAATTTATTTACCTACAAATGATCGCTGGAATTGTGACCATTCTGACTGTTTCAGAATTGTACAAAAGAGCCAATTTATTTATTTCTGTAGGACAGATTACACTGATTTATATGCTGACGTATTTTGCGTTTTCTATCATTCATGAGGGGAATATTTCGCAGATGAATTGGAGTTATTTTGTGTTGTTTGCATTGAACGGTGTGTTGTCTTTCTTGTCCTTATTTTTGATATGGATGTATGAAAAAATGTTTGGGCTTGTTTCAGATGTAACGCTGCTAGAGCTGTCTAATACAAATTCAAAGTTGTTGCGTGAATTGAATGAAAAAGCACCCGGAACTTTTCAACATTCCATGCAAGTAGCCAATTTGGCGGAAGCAGCAGCAAATGAAATAGGAGCAAACTCGATGCTGGTAAGAACAGGCGCACTTTACCACGATATTGGAAAAATAATCAGTCCGATGTATTTTACAGAAAATCAAGCCACATCTGTAAATCCTCACGATGAATTGCCACCGAAAGACAGTGCGAAAATTATTATCGACCACGTAGCACAAGGGATTTTATTAGCAAAAAGAAACGGTTTGCCAGACCGTATCATCGATTTTATTCGGACCCATCATGGAACAAGCACAGTTTATTATTTTTACAAGAAAGCAGCCGAAGGCAACTTAGAAGGGGTAGCTGCTGAAGATTTTCAATATCCTGGCCCAATACCATTTTCAAAAGAAACAGCTATTTTGATGATGAGTGATGCAGCAGAGGCCGCTTCTAAAAGTTTGAAAGATCCATCAGCGCAAGCCATCGATGCATTGATTGATAAAATTACCGAACGACAAATGGCTGACGGACAATTTCGAAATGCGTCCATTACATTTCGAGAAATCGAAACCATCAAAAAAGTATTGAAAAAGAAATTGAAAAACATATACCATGTGCGCATAGAATACCCTGCATAAGAACATGCAGCGGGAAGAAAGAATTGAATACAGATGAATTCCAGTTTTTCTAAATTTCTCGTAGAGAGTGGCTTCCTTTTCTTTTTATCTTTTTGAATAAAAAAAGTAGGAAAAATGTTGTGGAATATTAAATGGAGGCTTACATTTGCACTCGCAAAAATACGTTCTTTTATATTAAATATAGATTGTAAATCTAGGAGAGGTGCCGGAGTGGCCGAACGGGGCTCCCTGCTAAGGAGTTGTACCTTTACGGGTACCGGGGGTTCGAATCCCTTCCTCTCCGCAATTTTCAATCGAACATACTTTGTGCAAGGCTTCTCGGAATTTTCCAAGCAAGCATTGCAGTATACAAACTCGGGGTGTAGCGTAGCCCGGTCATCGCGCCTCGTTTGGGACGAGGAGGTCGCAGGTTCGAATCCTGCCACCCCGACTAGTATAATGAAAGTATTTTAGCATTGTAAATTCTTTGAATTTATAATGGGCGCATAGCTCAGCTGGATAGAGCACCTCCCTTCTAAGGAGGCGGTCGAAGGTTCGAATCCTTCTGCGCTCACAGAACTACAAGCCTCACAAATTGAATATTTGTGAGGCTTTTCTGTTTTTAGAGACAGTCTTTGGTAAAGATAATTTTGAAAAGCAAAAAAGGGGGGCTAAAATGTTGGACTCCAACAAACGTGTGTTTTTTTGATAAAAAAATGTTTTGAAGAAGTTCAGAGAAAAACAATACATCAGCGCTACAAGAGGCTTGTTGTCTAAATAGAAATATCTATAAATAAAAAACCCTTGAAAATCAATCGATTGACAAGGGTAATTCGTGACCGCGATAGGATTCAAACCTATAACCTCTTGAGCCGTAATCAAGTGCGCTATTCAGTTGCGCCACGCGGCCGTTAAGCGGTTGCAAATATACATATATATCATCAAAATAAAAGTATTTTGAGAAAATAAATCAATTAATTTCGTCCAATAGGTTTTTTAAAATGTGAGATGCGTTTTCAAAGTCCTTCTCAAAAACGTAGAGTTCAACATTGGCATTCAAAGCACCAAAACCCGCTAGCTTGGCCGATTCATTGTTGTTTTTGATCAAACAAGGAATGTTTGCCTGGTCAAGGTCTGATTCTAATCTTTGAATTTCGATAAAAGAGCCAAGATGTAGCAACGTGTGAGATGACTGTTCAGACATAAAAAATTAATTAGAGAGGGCGTTTTTGGTTATAAAAGCACGGTATCCGATGATGGCAAGTTGCCATTTTTTAGCTGTGCTCATGTCCAATTGCTTTTTTCCAAAAGAAGGAAAAATCAATCGATTGCCTTTGGCAAGAGCACGGAATAGATGTTGTTTCATGGAGTTTGTTTTCTTAAGACGTTGAAAATTACGAAAATTCTTAACTTAAAAAAAAGAAAAAGAATAAAAGTCGAGTTCCTTCAGAAAAAGTATCTTTGTGCGACAAATTAGAAAGTGAGGTTACATGGATGCAATTTACATAATAGGAGGTCTGGTGTTATTGATCTTCGGAGGAGATTGGTTGTTGAAGTCCGCTGTGGGCTTTTCTTTGTTTTTGAAGATCCCTAAAATTGTCATCGGAATGACTATTGTCTCCTTTGCTACTTCCGCGCCAGAGCTTATTGTCAGTTTGAAGTCTGCGTTGCAAGGACATGCGGATTTGGCCGTAGGAAACGTTTTAGGCTCTAATATTGCAAATCTTGGATTTGTCCTGGGAGTGACGGTACTTTTGTCTACAATAAGCGTAGAAAAGAGTTTTTACAAAACAGATTGGCCCATCATGATGCTGTCCTCAGTGCTTTTGTATTTGTTCTTGATTTTCGATGGAATTTTACAATCTTATGAAGGTGGTTTGTTGTTCTTTTTACTGTTCCTGTTTTTAGTGTATTTGCTAAAATTTCAAAAATCAGCAGTACTCGATGAAATGCCCAAAGAAGAGGATGTATTGCCTCTTTACAAAAACGTTTATTATCTTTTGATTGGAGCGCTCGCTCTTTGGGGAGGTTCCGAATTATTGATTTCTGGTGCGGTACATACGGCCTCTTATTACGGTGTGAGTGAACGCGTCATCGGAGTTACAGTTGTTTCGATAGGGACAAGTATTCCAGAGCTTTCTGCCTCTTTGATGGCAATTTTCAAACAAGAAAAAGCCATCTCCTTGGGAAATCTGATAGGTTCCAATGTATTCAATATTTTGGCTGTCTTAGGTTTGACATCCCTCGTATCTCCTATAAAAGTGACAGATCAAGCACTGTTGCAGAATGATGTTTATTGGATGTTAGCCGTTTCTTTCGCTGTTTTGCCATTGACATTTTTATTTGATAAAATGAAATTGAGCAAACGAGAAGGTTTTTTGTTGCTTTCCATGTATCTTGTTTTTATTTCACAAATGATTTTTTAAAGAGTAAACATTTGTTTATTTTTTTCATATCTTAGTCTAGAGCAAATTCAACAGCATTCCTAAACAAAACCAATAGTTAGAATCTGTTGCAAAGGTATTTTTAGTTTTATGGAAGGGTTTTGTCTAGAAATGGATTTCAAAAGATCATCAATAAGACTGCATTGTGTCAGGTATAAGTTTGTTGTAGCAACCATTCAAAACCCCATCAAGTTATGAGAAATGTTATTTTAATTTTACTGTTTTTTTCAGTGTCAAGTATTTCCGGACAGCATTTCAGAGGCTTAAAAGGACCCGAAGTAAAAAACTACAAGCCTTGGAAAGATATTGTAAAATCTAGGGCGTTACTGGTTACAAAGTCGTCTAAAAAATTACGAAGTCCATCCGTAAAAAATTTCAAACCTTGGAAAATGGGAAAAAATAAAAATGTTATCGAGGTGTCTTTTGGAAGTGAGAAAAATAAGTTGCGAAGTCCTGAGGCAAAAAACTTCAAAGCATGGGCTCATAGGAAAAGAGAATAGCTTTTCAGCCTGCAGTAGAAACAAAGTAGTTCATAAAAAAAGCGTTCAAGTTTATCTTGAACGCTTTTTAGCAATAGGGAATGCAGTAAGATTATTTTACTGGTTTTACAGTTTTGATAATTCTTGCAGCAATTTTGTATGGATCTCCATTGGAAGCTGGACGACGATCTTCCAACCATCCTTTGTATCCTTTTTCTACAGCGATAATTGGAATACGAATAGAGGCTCCTCTATCAGAAACTCCCCATGAGAAATCATTGATAGATGCCGTTTCGTGCAATCCAGTCAAACGTTGATCATTTTGATCACCATATACTTCGATATGTTCTTTTGTTACAGGACGGAAAGCTTCACAGATTTCTGCATATTTCTCAGCAGAACCACATTCTCTTAAAATAGAATTTGAGAAGTTTGCGTGCATTCCAGAACCATTCCAATCTCCTTTGATTGGTTTTGGGTGGTATTCAATGTACCATCCAAACTTTTCTGTCAAACGGTCTAATAAATATCTAGCGATCCAAATTTCATCTCCAGCTTTTTTAGCTCCTTTTGCAAACAATTGGAATTCCCATTGTCCAGAAGCAACCTCTTGGTTGATTCCTTCAAAGTTCAATCCAGCTTCGATACACAAATCAGCGTGTTCTTCAACGAAGTCTCTACCAAAAGTGTTTTTTCCACCAACTGAACAGTAGTACATACCTTGAGGTCCAGGGTAACCACCGATAGGGAATCCTAATGGCAATTGAGTTTCTCTATCCATGATAAAGTATTCTTGTTCGAAACCAAACCAGAAGTCGTTGTCGTCATCTTCAATCGTAGCACGACCATTAGATTCATGTGCAGTTCCGTCAGCATTCAATACCTCAGTCATTACCAAATACCCGTTGATACGAGCTGGATCTGGATAAATTGCAACCGGTTTCAAAATACAGTCAGAAGATCCTCCTGAAGCTTGCTGTGTAGACGAACCATCAAAAGACCAGTTCCCTAGTTCTTCCAAAGTTCCTTGAAAGTTTTCGTGTTCCTCAACTTTGGTTTTACTTCTCAAGTTTTGAGTTGGTTTGTAACCATCTAACCAAAGGTACTCTAATTTAATTTTAGCCATAATACTATTTATGTAACGTTATTAATATACTTTATTGATTTCCTCGGCAAATATAAGGCTAAATTTTTGATGACTCCTACTTAATTTACGTAAATATACGTAGAAATGAGCTTTTTTAAGACTCACTAATAAATAGTTACAAAAATTTAGGATATCACATTTTCGTTTTTAATTTATTAAATTATATGAAATAAAAAAAGACGTTTTTAGGTCTCTTTTACAGCGCAGATTTCAATTGTTGACACAGTGAAATTGTTTTTTTTGGAGTGCTCTTGGGAAGTTTTTTTTTAGTTTTCGACACTTTCTAGCCTTTGTTTCTTGTCGAAAATGAGCAGTGAGACGTTCTATTTTCCTCAAAGACGGGTATTCTTGGACGTAAAAAAGAGATGCCTGAAAAAAGCACTGAAAAAGCCCCGTATTTTGATAGATATTCGTCTCAATTAATTAACTTTGCATTTTTCAAAGCATCACAGATATTATGAGTTCAGACATAAGTAAAAGATATAGTCAGCGTGGGGTTTCGGCTTCCAAAGAAGACGTGCACAACGCCATCAAAAACGTTGACAAAGGTTTGTTTCCGCAAGCATTTTGTAAAATTGTTCCGGATCATTTGACTGGAGATGAGGACTATTGTTTGATCATGCATGCCGATGGTGCTGGAACAAAATCTTCCTTGGCTTATATGTATTGGAAAGAGACAGGAGATGTTTCCGTTTGGAAAGGAATTGCCCAGGACGCTTTGATCATGAATATTGATGATTTGTTGTGTGTGGGAGCCACGGATAACATTTTGTTGTCCTCTACCATTGGACGAAATAAAAACCGCATTCCTGGGGAGGTCATTTCAGCCATTATCAATGGAACGGAGGAATTGTTAGTTGACTTGAAGAAGTTTGGGGTTGAGATCCATTCTACCGGAGGAGAGACTGCCGATGTAGGAGATTTGGTACGTACCATCATTGTAGATTCTACAGTGACCGCGCGTATGAAACGCAAAGACGTCGTGGACAATGCAAATATCAAAGCAGGTGATGTGATTGTTGGTTTGGAATCCTTTGGACAAGCTAGCTATGAAAAAGAATACAATGGAGGCATGGGGTCGAATGGATTGACTTCCGCTAGACACGATGTGTTTGATAACTATTTAGCAGAGAAATATCCTGAAAGTTTTGACGCAGAAGTACCTGAAGATTTGGTGTATTCTGGGAAAGTGAAATTGACAGATTCCGTAGAAAACGCACCCATAAATGCAGGGAAATTGGTGTTGTCACCTACCCGAACGTACGCGCCGATTATCAAAGAGATTTTGGATACCTATTCTCCCGAAGAAATTCACGGAATGGTGCATTGTAGTGGTGGAGCACAAACAAAAATATTGCATTTCGTAAAGAATTTGCACATTGTAAAAGACACTCTTTTTGACGTACCGCCTTTGTTCAAATTGATACAAGAACAATCCGGAACAGATTGGAAAGAAATGTACCAAGTTTTCAATATGGGACACCGTATGGAGATCTATGTACCTGAAGATCTCGCAACTTCGATCATCGCAATTTCAAAATCGTACAATGTCGATGCAAAAATTGTGGGACGCGTGGAAGCTTCCGAAACAAAAAAATTAACCATTACCAGCGAATTCGGAACGTTCGAATATTAGCTTTTTTTTAAATAACAAACAAAAGACTGGCTTTCGAGCTGGTCTTTTCATGTGTAAAAAAGCCATAAAAAAATACGTAAATTTGCCAGTAGAATAAAGAATACAGAAGATGTTAGACAAACTTAGAATATTCAAGCAGCGTTACGACGAAGTGTCGGATTTGATCATTCAACCCGATATTATCATGGATCAAAAACGTTATGTAAAACTCAACAAGGAATACAAAGATTTGGGTCAAATTGTCGAGAAAGCAAATGAATACGAGACACTTTTGAACAATATAGAAGAAGCCAAAGAAATCATTTCAGACGGGTCAGATGCAGAGATGGTAGACATGGCTAAAATGGAATTGGACGAGGCCAATGGTCAGATTCCAAAAATGGAAGAAGAAATTAAATTTTTGTTGATTCCAAAAGATCCAGAAGACGCTAAAAATGTCATTGTTGAAATTAGAGCGGGAACAGGAGGAGACGAAGCGAGTATTTTTGCAGGAGACTTGTACCGTATGTATACCAAATATTGTTCAGACAAAGGATGGAAAACGGAAGTAGAGGATATCAGTGAAGGAACCTCAGGAGGTTTCAAGGAAATTATTTTCAGTATTTCGGGACCTGATGTGTATGGAGATATGAAATTTGAATCTGGAGTACACCGTGTACAGCGTGTTCCTCAGACAGAAACCCAAGGAAGAGTGCATACTTCTGCTGCTACGGTGATGGTGTTGCCCGAAGCAGAAGAGTTTGACATTGATATGAAAATGAGTGATATCCGTATCGATTATTTTTGTTCTTCAGGACCTGGTGGTCAATCGGTGAATACGACCTATTCCGCAGTTCGTTTGACACACGTTCCAACCGGTTTGGTAGCGCAGTGTCAAGACCAAAAGTCGCAACACAAAAATAAAGACAAGGCAATGAAAGTATTGCGTTCTCGTTTGTACGAACAAGAATTGGAAAAAAAATTAGCAGCCGATGCTCAAAAAAGAAATTCTTTGGTGTCTAGTGGAGATCGATCTGCAAAAATTAGAACCTACAATTATCCTCAGGGACGTGTGACGGAGCACCGTATTGGATTGACTTTGTACGACTTGTCCAAAGTAATCAATGGAGACATTCATAAAATTGTAGAAGAGTTGAAATTGGCAGAGAATACAGAGAAATTAAAAGAATTGGGTGAGGCGTTGTAAAACCTTATGTGAAGCAATCCCTTTTTTGAACGCTTTCCATTCGACTGAATTTTTGACTGAAACGAAGAATTCTTTAGCGTTGTTTTTTTAAAGTTTCAATTTCGTCACGCAGTTGAGCAGCGACTAAAAAGTCTAAATTTTTGGCAGCCTGTTCCATGTCTTTTCGTTTGGCTTTGATGCGTTTCTCAATTTCGCCTTTGCTCAAATACTCCAAATTTTCTTCGGCGGCCATTTGGTTTTCGAGAGAAGAATAAGACGTCCCTTGGTTTTGAACCAAGCTGTTGTCGAGTTTCTTTTTGATTTGTGTTGGCGTGATCCCATTTTTCGTATTGTATTGTGTTTGTTTTTCTCTTCTGCGTTGGGTTTCAGAAATGGTGAGTTCCATGCTATTGGTGGTTTTATCGGCATACATGATGGCCTTGCCGTTCACATTCCGAGCAGCTCTTCCGACAGTTTGCGTCAAGGAGCGATGCGAGCGTAAAAAACCTTCCTTGTCGGCATCTAAAATAGCCACGAGCGAAACTTCCGGCAAGTCCAATCCTTCCCGCAAGAGATTGACACCAATAAGCACATCAAAAAGCCCCTTTCTCAAATCCTGTAATATTTCCACCCGTTCCAAGGTGTCCACGTCGGAATGTATGTAACGGCAACGAATTTGAATGCGGTTCAAAAATTTGGTCAATTCCTCTGCCATTCTTTTGGTCAGCGTGGTGACCAAAACCCGTTCGTCCAATTCAATTCTCTGCTGGATTTCTTCCGTCAAATCGTCGATTTGATTTTGACTGGGGCGTATTTCTATAATCGGGTCAAGGAGTCCAGTGGGGCGAATGATTTGTTCTACAAAAAGACCCTCTGATTTTTCCAATTCATAATCCGCAGGAGTGGCGCTTACGTACAACACTTGATTTTGAATGGCTTCAAATTCTTCAAATTTTAACGGTCGGTTGTCCATGGCTGCAGGGAGTCGAAATCCAAATTCTACCAAGTTTTCTTTTCGAGAGCGGTCTCCGCCGTACATGGCATGTGTTTGTGGAATGGTCACATGACTTTCATCAATGACCATCAAATAATCTTGTGGGAAGTAATCCAACAAACAAAAGGGACGGGTACCTGGACTTCTGCCGTCGAGGTACCGTGAATAATTTTCGATACCACTACAATAGCCCAATTCACGGATCATTTCCAAGTCAAACTCTGTGCGTTCCTTGAGCCGTTTGGCTTCCAAATGTTTGCCGATTTCTTCAAAATAAGCCACCTGTTTCACCATGTCGTCTTGAATTTGATGAATGGCATTTTGCAGAACATCTGGACTGGTGACAAACAAATTTGCAGGATAGATATTCAAACTTTCAAAATTTTCTACAATGCGGTTGTTTTCGACATCAAAAGACTCGATTTCTTCAATTTCATCCCCAAAAAAGTGAACGCGGTAAGCGTAGTCACCATAAGAGGGATAAATGGTAATGGTGTCTCCTTTGACTTTAAAGGTGCCGCTTTTGATTTCGGTTTCTGTACGGGAGTAGAGACTGGTGACCAAAAGGTGTAAAAATTGGGTACGTGCGATTAGTTGGTCGCGTGCAATGGTAATTACATTCTTTTTAAATTCTACGGGATTTCCAATACCGTACAAGCAGGATACAGAAGCAATGACCAAGACATCTCTTCTTCCAGAAAGGAGGGCAGAGGAGGTGCTGATACGAAGCCGTTCGATGTCTTCGTTGATAGAAAGATCTTTTTCAATAAACACACCACTGGCAGGGATATAAGCTTCCGGTTGGTAATAGTCGTAATAGGAAACAAAATATTCCACGGCATTTTCCGGGAAAAATTGTTTGAACTCCTCGTACAACTGCGCTGCTAAAGTTTTGTTGTGCGCTAATACAAGGGTGGGGCGGTCTACTTTTTCCACCACATTGGCCACCGTAAAGGTTTTTCCTGAACCTGTAACCCCCAAGAGTGTTTGGTATTTTTCACCATTTTCGATGCCGTCTGCTAGTTGTCGAATGGCTTGGGGTTGATCACCTGTGGGTTGGTAAGCGGACTGCAATTTGAATTTCATCTTACAAAAATAGGAGAACAGCCTGTAATATCCGTTTAAAATCAAGCTTAATTGCAAGTGGGGTTGTTTTCAGGCAAAGAGAGCAGTACAATCCTGTTTTGGAAAAGGTGTTTTTATTGGTAATACCAAAGGTTTGAAATGAGCGTTGTTGTGCAATGATTTGTAAATGAAGCAGCTATGATTTGGTTTTTCTCTTTGTTGGAAATCTGTTTATTTTTATGTGAAAATTATTGTGAATGAGAAAAACACCGCTTATATTTGCACCCGCTAACTACAAGGAGTGTTTTCATTGAGAGACTCCAAAAGCAACGGTCTGGTAGTTCAGCTGGTTAGAATACCTGCCTGTCACGCAGGGGGTCGCGGGTTCGAGTCCCGTCCAGACCGCAAAAGCATCTCTTTAGAGATGCTTTTTTTTTGATAGGATATTCAGAAAAATTTAGGTTTCAGGATCCGTGAAACCGATGATTTTAATTTTTTTAGGAAGTTTACTAAGATGCTACTCCTGTATATTTTCTTTCTCATCTTCTTCGATCTAGATTGTTGTACGAAGAAATTTCTCTTTCAATCTTACCAAAATAGACCACTTGCTTACTAAAAGGGGGTAATCTGTACGTAATAGTCCGAATCAACCAAACTAAAAAAACCAAGAGAAAATATACTGTGGATGTCCTTCTTTTTTACTTCGCACTGACCGTCCAAAAATCCCAGTGCCAACGGAAACAAAAACATACAGAAATAGGAAATGAGTTTTTTTGAATGTTGAACAACGAGATTGTTCTAAAAAAATTTGATGGATAAACCTAAATAAGTGCACTCTATCTACATAATAAATGTATTTTTATAAAAATTTACAGGAGTACTTATGATTTTTAAGGCTTCAAATACTTTTAATTCCAATCGATTTAGCGTCTTTTTTATAAAATTTTAAAAGGACCAGAGGTTTTGAATCCCCCTTATTTTGGAGACATTGTCAAAAAAATAATTTCCTGGCTTCTGTGTCCTTTTAAATAACAAAAAAACACTCCTATCAAGGAGTGTTTTTTTGTTTGAGAGCCGATGGAGGGACTCGAACCCACGACCTGCTGATTACAAATCAGCTGCTCTAGCCAGCTGAGCTACATCGGCTTGTTTGCGGAATAAATTTCTACAAAGCGGTGCAAATATAGACGTGTCAAATAAATTACACAAGAAAAAAAACAAGAAATATGCAATTGTTTTTTAAGCCGTTAATTTTCAAGTAGCTTGTGTTGAAAACAAAAAAGTTGTTCCCTCAAAAGGCCGGTAAAAAAGAGTGCTCGTTCCCTATTGTAAAGACTCTTTTCCTGTTTGTGAGTGATCAGTCGTAGCCATATACAATATTTAGCCCAAAACGAAAACTTCCTCCTCGTACCTCTTCGACCTTTCCAAACAAACTCGCCAGATTATCCGTGGCGGCATAGAATTGTAAAATTCCCAAACGTAGCATGGCATTGGCACCAATGCTGATCTCTTCATTGGCTCCTCCTGTGCGAGCTAAAATACCATAAGTGGTTTTTTGGAGCGTTCGTTGATAACCGATAGAATAGCTAGGTGCGCTGTTCAATAGCGCATGGTTGTTTTTGAAAAATGCTGCGACCAAAGTGTTTTTTTGAGATATTTGGTAGCGAGCAGATAGGAAGGTTCTAGTGGCTAGTTTTGTGGTAAAACTGTCGGTGTTTTCTGAAGTGCCAATAACCTCGTTCAAGGCTTCTTCAATCTCGTCCTCAATAGAACCCTCTGTATTCAAGTCAGTTCCTAGGTATATTTTACCGTCCGAGTCATCAAGATGGTAGTTTCTCACGTTTTCTGTCCAGTGGATTGATCCAATGTCATTCACGGCAAGTTCGAGGGTGAGTTTGTCAGTAATGGCATAAGTGGCACCCAGGTCCATGGCAAACCCATTGTTTTCGGTAAACAAAGACAGGTCGTCGTATTCCGGATCTTCAACACCTGCTGTGTGTAGGGTGGCATTCGAAGCCCGTACGTTCCAAAAGGAGGTGATGAGGTCGATGTCCACAGAAAAAGAAGCATTTTCCTGGATTTTTGCATGCGACCTTCCGTAGAGCGATTTCAATCGTAGGGCAACTGCCAAACGCTTGTCCAAGAATTGATGGGTATAGCCAAAACCAATTTCAGTGTAGGAGGTCGCCAGTAATTTTTCATTCGACAAGGCAAAACTTTCTGCAAATCCATTGGCAGTAATGCCAGTTAGCTCGTCGGTAAAAAGCCAATTTACAGTTCCTTTTACATTAGCGAACAGAGAGATAGAACCTTTTTTTGTTTTCAAAGAAAGCATCCATAGGGGAATTTCAAAGCCCGCATCAATATTGTTTTTATTCTGTGCTATAGAGTGTAAATTATCGAAATCTATTTTGATTCGATTGCCGTTGGCTACAAAAACATCGGAAAGTAGTAGGTTAGAATTTGCCCTGGCTCCAGCATGAGTCAATACTCCAAGTGTAAATGCATTTTTTGGAAGGTGAACTGGTGAAAGGTTTTGTGTTTGCGCCACGTAGTCGCCCATATGGTAAAAAGACAAATCGTTTTGCGCATGGCTTGTGCCGAACGTTGCAAAAATCAGAACAATAGATGTGTATAAGGTTTTTTTCATGGGGTCTTTTTATTCGTTGTCATCGGTGAATTCAGCGCTTAGTTTTGTGCCGATGGAAATGCGCACAGCATCACTTCCTTTGAGAAGCACCTCGTCTTCTCCTTGCGGAAGTATAAGAGTCAATACAACTTGCACATTTTGTACTTCATTCAACAGTGCGATGTCTTCTTCGTTCCAGTCAATGCTAAAATTGGACGTTACCGGAACACCATCAGAAGCACCAGTTTCATCCACCTTGGCCGCCTTAAACCCTGTCAGTGCTTCGCTGAGTACGGTTTGACCGAAATCATTTTTAAAATTCAAGACCAAACGGCCCGTCATCGGAATTTTGTTGTCCACGGTCACCGATAAAAGCAGTGCGGTAAGATTGTCTAAAATATCTTCCGTATCAAATGAGATCATTTTTTGCAAGCTGACTTCGTCAAAAGTCAGGTTCACGTGTACCTCCAGACCCTCATTGTCCGTGGCATAAAAATTTTCGTTCGGATTGGCATCGATAGGATTGGCCTTTCCGCTGACTGTCAAGTCAATGAACGAAGGTTTGGATTCCAACAGGGCAACAATATTTGAATTGTCTTGATTTAGTTCGATGGCTGTTGTTTTCTTTTCATCGCCAAAGTGGGTAACACCTTCAATGACAAAGGTATCGGGCAAACCCACATTTCCTGTGTAGGAAAGGTTTGTAGAACCAGAACCGTGCCGGGACCTAATACCCGACATATCAATACCTATCGGAAAGCCGTAATCGTTGGCAGCTGTCACGGTCATCCTGGGGTTGGTAAAAGAAAGATCGCTTTCTCCAAAATTGTCAAAGAAATCAAATGAAAGGGATTGCTCAGAGATAGAAAATGCTTCTTGTTTGAAATCTCCATAAATAACGTTCGTACGGGCTCCAATCAACATGGCATCATAAGAAATCATGTCGCTGGCTTCCAATTCATCACCTGCTGAAAAAGTAAAATCAGCCTTTAAATTCAAAACCAAACTATTGAAGGTCGTGTTAAAATTGTTTCCATTGTGCGTCAAGTCGGCGTTGTAATCACTCAGATTGATCTGGATGGTTTGAGCACTGGCGCCATTCAATACAACTGTTTCTTTACAGGTTGCCCCTCCTACTTTTTTTGTAAAAGAGGGAATTTCTAAGGAAAGTGAAATACTCGCATCAAAATTAGATCTGAAAGCAATCTCTAGTATACCCTCTTGAAAAGAAACACTCGTGATTTCTTGAGAAAGTTCTAAGTTATGCACAGTTTGGTTGTTTCTAGAGTGCTCGCCGATCAATGGGTTGGGAAAACCGGGAGCAATCTCTGAGCTCATAACGTATGGGAAGCTTTTACCAATCGACGCCAAATTTGCTGTCGTAATAGGGGTGCTTATGGATGAGCTTATTGTGGTGTTGGAAATTTTTACATCGTAAGCGCTGTCGTCGTCTCCAGAAAAAGATTCTGTGTATGAAAATTTTAAGGCTTCGCTTGAAGTCAAGTCAATCTTGTCAGAGCCAAGTTCCTGAAATAATTCGGAAACCGTGTAGTCTAGATATCCTGCGGGAAGTTGTGCGTTTCCTTCCCAGCGAATGTCTTCTTCGATTTCTTGGTCAAAATAAGAAAAGTCGCACGAAAGAGTCACAACAGCTAACAAAAGAAGCGGTGCATGACAAAAGTTTAGTTTTTGCATAAAGTTAGATAGGATTAGGAGCTTTGTTTTGAGAAAAAACAAGCAATGTAAAGATAGAAGATTCTTCAGACAATCATAAAAAAAAAAATTACCTGTTTTTATTCTCAGGAAAAAGTACCTTTGCAAGGGTACAAAAACGAACATTTTATGGTCAAGAGGATTTCAGGTTTTTCAAAACTTTCCAAACAAGAAAAAATGAATTGGTTGGCAACTACTTTTTTTCAAGAGTCGTCCGCGGCAAAAAAAATTTTAGAACAGTATTGGAATGCGGATGAAAAATTACAAGA
This sequence comes from uncultured Flavobacteriaceae bacterium, assembly GCA_905479475.1. Lineage (GTDB taxonomy): Bacteria > Bacteroidota > Bacteroidia > Flavobacteriales > Flavobacteriaceae > Flavicella. The sequence goes on along the minus strand of CAJQMT010000028.1, from coordinate 10,921 downwards.
TTTACACGATGATTTTATAGAAAACACCCTTTCCAATTTCTATTTGCCTTTTGGAGTAGCACCAAATTTCGTAATCAATGGAACCGATTGTACCCTTCCGATGGCAATTGAAGAAAGCTCCGTAGTTGCTGCTGCCTCTTTGGTTGGAAAATTTTGGAGTACCCGTGGAGGTTTCTACGCAACAGTTTTGGGAACCAAAAAAATAGGACAAGTACATTTTATGTACTCAGGAACTTTGGAAAGTCTTCAAAGCTACTTTACTGCTGTAAAAAAATCTTTGTTGCAAGCCACCGAAAATATCACCAAAAACATGCGAAAGCGAGGAGGGGGTATTTTAGATTTAGAATTGAGAGACAAGACGGCAGATTTAGAGAACTATTATCAATTGCATGTTTCATTTGAAACCAAAGATTCCATGGGGGCTAATTTTATCAATTCTTGTTTGGAAGCCATCGCCAAAGCTTTTGAAAAAGAAGGAATTGAAATAGTCATGAGTATTTTATCAAATTACGTACCTGAATGCCTGGTGCGTGCAGAAGTGAGCTGCCCCATTGCTGATTTGCTTCCTCCCAACAGTCCAATCGCTGCCGAGGAGTATGCACAAAAATTTAAAAACGCGGTGGACATTGCCCATATAGAGCCCCATAGAGCAGTCACACACAATAAAGGAATCATGAATGGAATTGATGCCGTGGTCTTGGCTACAGGAAATGATTTCAGAGCGATTGAAGCGTGCGCACATGCCTATGCGGCAAAAGACGGTAGTTATAAAAGTTTGACACAATGTGAAATCCAAGACGGAATTTTTAAATTCTGGATAGAAATTCCACTTGCGTTGGGCACTGTGGGTGGATTGACAGCCTTGCATCCCCTGTCCAAATTGTCCTTGGAATTGTTGCAACAACCTTCTGCGGAAGAATTGATGAAAATCATTGCCGTGGCAGGTCTCGCACAAAATTTTGCGGCATTGCGGGCTTTGACAACCACGGGAATTCAGCAAGGACATATGAAAATGCATTTGATGAATATTTTAAACCAACTAGGAGCCACAGCGGAGGAAAAACAAGTGCTGGTCAAACATTTTGAAAACAGCCCCGTGAGTCACAGTGCTGTGTCAGAAGCCTACCAAAAATTAAAGACTGCTTGATGGAACGGTTTTACAGCAATGGAAAATTATTAATCACAGGAGAATACGCCGTTTTGGACGGCGCTCTTGCTCTTGCCTTGCCCACCCAATTTGGGCAGCGCTTAGAAGTGAGTCCTTTGGACCGACCGGTTGTGATTTGGGAAAGTTTTTCTGTTCTCAATGAAATGTGGTTTCAAGCAGAGTTGAAGGTAGCTGAATTGCATCTTCCTCATAAGAATAAAGAAACGGTCATTCTGCAAAAAATACTGTTAGAGGCCAAAAAAATGAACCCCGAATTTCTCAGCAAAGGAACGGGTGCTTTTGTGCAAACATTTTTAACCTTTCCCAACAATTGGGGTTTGGGAACTTCCTCTACCTTGATCAATAGCATTGCCGCTTGGGCAAAAGTCGATGCGTTTCAGCTATTGCAAAAATCTTTTGGAGGCAGCGGGTATGACATTGCTTGCGCACAGAATGATGCGCCAATTTACTACAAACGTTTGCCCGATGGTCAAGAAGTAGAAACGCTCGTTTTCAATCCGTCTTTTCAAGATCAGCTGTTTTTTGTGTATTTGAATGAAAAACAAGACAGCAAAGAAGGAATCAAAGCATACAGGTCCCTTGCGAAAAGCAAGGAAAAATACATTGCTGAAATTTCAGAGATTTCAAAAAAAATCACAAAAGCAACTTCCTTGTCAGAATTTGAAGCGTTGCTTTGTCAGCACGAGGAAATTATTAGCGGTTTGTTGAGTATTCCCCCAGTCAAAGAAAGACTCTTTCCAGATTATTTCGGTGTGGTAAAAAGTTTGGGAGCTTGGGGAGGCGATTTTGTTTTGGTTACAGGAGACCAACGAACTCCGGATTATTTTCAGAACAAAGGATATGAAATTGTAGTGCCTTACGAAGGCATGATTTTACAAAAAAAATAGCGATGCATAAAGATGTTGTGATTGTTGGAGGTGGAGCTGCCGGATTCTTTACTGCCATTACGGCCAAAGAAAACAACCCTTCTTTGAAGGTGGTGATTCTCGAAAAAGGAAAAGAAGTGCTTCAAAAAGTAAAAATATCAGGAGGTGGCAGGTGCAACGTGACGCACGCTTGTTTTGTCCCCAAAGATTTATGCGCGTTTTATCCGAGAGGAAAAAAGGAATTGTTGGGCCCTTTTCATCAGTTTATGACAGGAGATACCATGGAATGGTTTGAAAGTCGTGGCGTTCCCTTAAAAATTGAAAAAGACAACCGTGTTTTTCCAACGTCCAATTCCTCGCAAAGCATACTCGATTGTTTTCAAAAGCAGGTCGATGATTTAGGGATTGAAGTATTGACCAATTATGGTGTCAATCAAATTTTGAAAAATGAAGAAGGTTGGTCCGTGCAAACTTCCAAAGGAAATTTTAACGCCAACAAAATAGTCATCACTGCGGGTAGCAGCAAACGTGTTTGGGAGCTGGTTCGTTCCTTACAGCATAGCATCATCCAGCCCGTACCCTCTTTGTTTACTTTCAATATCAAAGACAGCAGACTCACAGATCTATTAGGAGTTTCAGTTCCGCATGCTACGGTTCGTTTGGTAGGTACAAAATTGGAGACCACCGGTCCTTTGTTGATTACACATTGGGGATTAAGTGGCCCTGCAGTATTGAAATTGTCTGCTTTTGGAGCACGTCTTTTGGCAGAAAAAAACTACGAGTATCAAGTGCAGGTCAATTGGGTTTCAAAGAGTTTTGGACAGGTCGTTCAAGAATTACAAAAAACAAAAAAAGCCAACACAAAAAAGCAAATTGCATTGCGATCTCCTTTGGAAGCTATTTCCAAAAGATTGTGGGAGCGCTTTGTGGTAACCGTCGGTTTGGATCCACAAAGTAGATGGGCAGATTTGTCCAATAAAAAAATAGAAGCCATCGCTCAGCATCTGACCAATGGGGTCTTTCAAGCGAACGGTAAAAGTACTTTCAAAGAGGAATTTGTCACAGCGGGAGGGATTGATTTGAAAGAGATAAACTTCAAACGTTTTGAAAGCAAACTCCATAAAAATTTGTTTTTTGCAGGGGAAGTACTCAACATCGATGCTGTTACGGGAGGGTTTAATTTTCAGAACGCATGGACAGGTGGTTACTTAATCGGAAAAGCGTTGGCAGAAGAATCTTCTTAAAATCCGATTCTTAAAAATACTTCAAATTTGGAGGCTTTATTGGCAAACAAATCTTTGTCTAGCAGATAGCTTTGACGAAGTCCGATAGGTATCGGGATCAAATTGAAAAAAATGTTGTCAAAAATAAGTTCTGCGCCATAGGAGTTGCGTTGCAATGATTTTGGAAGAAGGTATTGGTAATTGTTGGAACCCTGAAAGATTACATCTTTGTTTCTCATAAGTTGGCTGTAATCGTAAAAAAACGTTCCTCGAATCCTTTTGAAGTAAGTAATGTTTTGCAATCCCCAATCGGGATAAGCTATCGGAAACGTATAATTCATAGAAACTTTGAGAGATGCGTCGCTAAACAAACCGTCGTATCCACGAGCACTTGCAAAAGTGTTCTCAAACTGATAGGCATTTTCCGTGATATTTTCTTTTTGCCAAGCCCCTATGATTTGTGTACTGTGGTTTGGAAACAATCCAGGAAAAAATAGAATACTCTGTGCTGCCCATTGTGTAATGGCTGTATTTTTTAGATTGCGCTTGTAAGAAATGTTGAGGTATTGTCCGAACTTTGGGGCTAGATTCTGCAAAGCTGTTTGGCGGATGTTGGACAAAGTAAATTCAGTTTCAACAGCGCCAAAATCAAAAGGGGCAAAGGGGAGCGGAGTATTGGTGTAATCTGCCGTTTTGTGTTGCACATACTTTGTTTCGAATCGTAAAGATTGGAAGTAGTTTCCGTGAATTTTTGAAAGCGGAATGGAAATACCTCCTGAAAACTGGGTTTCAGAAAAATCAATCGATTGCATTCCAAAAGGAAATCTAAATATATTGGACCTGTTTTTATAGGTAAACCCTGCATTGATTTCTAAAAAATAGCGACTGTAAGTGAGGTTGGCTTCATAGCTCGATCGTTTCTCGTTCACATTGTAGTAGGCGTATCCACTGGCTGAAAAGTTACTCAAAATGTTTTGAAATTTTAGATTGAGACCCGCGTTGCTTGAAATATTTGTAGCACTGATGAGTCCCCAACTGTGAAATTTTAGGCCTTTGAAAAAGCCTTTGTAAGGCTTGGGCTGGTAGCTGTTCTCTGGAATTTTATCTAAAATATTGGACTCGTATTCTGTGGTTTTGATCGCGTATTGCTTTTGTGAAACGGGCGCTTCTATCAAGGTTTTTTTATTTTTTGCATGGATGCGATTTAGGGTTGTTAACACATGCCCCTTTGTGGTAAATTCACTAAAAACCAAGGACGCATCATTTCTTAAAACAGGCATATACGCTCCCGTTTGAACCGAAGTGAGCTGTTTGATTTCTCGAGGATTGTCGAGTTCAAAGGAGTAAATATTGTCAATACCAGAGAAGGAGGCACTGAAAACAACGGTATTTTCCGAAAGAGTAAAGGAACCGATGGTGTGTTCCGTCCATGCTGTCAGTTGTTGGGTTTTATGGGTTTGGAAATGGTGTTGAAAAAAAGCAATTTTAGAACGATGTCTCGCTAAAAAGATGGCAGATCGATCTTGATTTCCCCACTTTGGGAAACTTAGAAAATGGTTTTGTGGATTGGGAATTGCTGTCAAAACAGTCCCAGTTGAAGCGTCGATAACTACAAGTCTGTTCTCTAAATTTTCATTGGCTTCTACGGCGATTATTTGTTTGCCGTTTTGAGCGTACTGAGGAGAAAAAAACTTCCCTTTTTTGGTCAGGGTTTTCTTTTGTTTTGTGCGAAGATTGTAGCCGACGATGTTGCTGTAGTTTTGATTTCCTCTTCTGAGGTCTCTTTGGTATTCCGTCCAAGCTAAATTGTCTTTTTTGAGCGAAAGGAAATTTTGTGAAGTTATACCCACATTGGTGAGTTTTGTCTCTTTTCCATTTTTAAGCAACACAATTCGAGGGGTTTGGTCAAGGCTTGTTTTGAGGCAAACAATGGCGCTGTCATGGGTGTATTCGGGAAATAGATACTGACTCAATATATTATTTGAGGAACTTATGTTTACTCCAGTAGTCAAAGAGAGTGCAGCAGCCTCTTTCTGAAATTTTACTTGTAATCTTTGGTAGGTTTCATCATACAGCTCTTCACTTGTTTTTCCTGTGTGTTTTTTTACTGCGTATGAGAAGGAGGACGTGCCGATGAGTCGCTTTCCTGCGTCGAATAAAATATTTTTCCCCGTTGCAATGCCATAGTGGTTTCTCAAATGATTCATGAGCACAAAACCCATGGGATAATGATTTGGCACAAGGTCTTTGAAAGAGCCATTTCTAGCTTTGTTGTAAGCGTATATTTGGTCTTGTAACAATAGGGCTCTTTGCTCTTTGAAAAAAGAAGGTGTTCTTCCTCGTCCGTGTTTTGAAAAGAGGGTTTCTGCCAAAACAGCATCTCCTTCAAAATACCAAGGAGGTATGCGCAATCCTAAGACGCCTGCCCAACCACTTTCTCCACTGATGATATGCATGAGTTTTGTGCCTCCATTTTTAGCATTGGTGTATTGTAAAACATGTCTATATTCGTGTATGGCCAATAAATCTAACCAGTCTGTCGAACCCAACCTAGAAAAATTTTGAGGTGCCGTTCCAAAAAATTCGCTGCGAAAAGGAGCGAGTGTTACAAAACCATTGGAAATAACCTGTTGGGTTTGTAAAATGATGTCGATTTTTTCTGTCTGTTCTCCAATGGATGTGGTTCCATTTTTTTGCAAGTATTCCACGATGTCTGCAATGCGCCTGGCTTCTTTTTCATTGTTTGATGGGTAAATGATACGGGCACTTTGAGAATCAATGTGCATCCAATCAATAGTTGACGGATGGTTCCCTAAATCTTGCCCTTTCAAGGTAGAAAAAAGAAAAAGCGGTAAGACAGCGAGGTACGATTGGATCCATTTCATATGGCTATAAAAATAATCAAAAATATACTTGATACAGCAAGGAAGAGAATTTTTAAGAGTCGCTTGCAAGTTGGCCACGATGGGGTTTCAATGCGTCTCGATAAGTTTTCATGTCTTTCTCGTTCACAATGATAAAAGCGATGGTGTGCATTTCGGAAATTTCGAAAGTGTTGATTTCATGAAAATCCAATTTTTCGATTTCCGCAAATTCTTTCAGGTGAATGCAGTGGTGTTTTGCAGTTCCAAGACCCGTGAGCCCTCTAAAATCCCAAATCAATTTTATTTTTTTTGTCGTCATGTTTTTTCGTTGCTTATAAAAATGAAAAGTGCTCCTTTTTCATAGGAGATGGAGATATTGTGCAGTACTGCTTTGTTGCGCGTTCCGATGCGTTGCCCTAAAACCAGCGTTTCTTTATTCAAAGGGTAGCGCAATCCTTTGGTTGAAATTCCATGAGCGCTTGGGAAAGGAATTAAAGAAATCGTTTGGTTCAAAACATTTTTCTCCTTGAATATTTTGTCTAATAAAAAGAACTTGCCAAAATCGTCAAAGAAGGTCAGTTTGAGTTTTTTTTTCCATTCCAATGCAGTACTGAGATTTCCCAAAAAATGATCCTGTTCTTTTCCCGTTCCTCCATAGATATCAATTTCGAGGAAACTACGTACATGTAAGATTTGCAGTGCCTTGTGAAAATCTGTAAAATTTTGATCAGGTGTCGGTATTACTTTTATGTTTTCAGGAATGTGTTCTATAGAATCAAAATCTCCTGTGACCAAATCGGGTTGGATGTTTTGTTTTTTGAGATGGTTGTAACCTCCATCAATGGCACACACCAAATCGTATTTCGATAGGTCGGGAAATGATTTTGGAGGGGTTCCGTTTAGAAGTAGAAAAGCTTTTTTTGATACCATCGCTACAAAAATAACTAAAAAAGAAACGAAAAGAGATGAGTTCGTTATATTTGCTCCAAAATGCCACCGTTTGAAAACAACAGATTTTAGAGTAAAAGGAGTTTTAGGAAATATAGAAAAAGGGAAGGTTGCTTGGCAAACCCCAAGTAATATTGCTTTGGTGAAATACTGGGGAAAAAAAGAGCCACAATTGCCAGAAAACACTTCTATTAGTTTTACGCTCAACAACTGCCATACGACTACGGAAATGGTTTTTGAAAAGAAGAAAACAGAGGGTGATTTTAGTTTTGAGATTGTTTTTGAAGGAGAAAAGAACGAAGCATTCAAGCCTAAAATTCAAAAGTTTTTTGAACGTATTCAAGCTTATGTGCCTTTTTTAAAAGAGTACCATTTCACCATTTTTTCAAAAAATTCTTTTCCGCATAGTAGTGGAATTGCTTCTTCCGCTAGTGGAATGAGTGCTTTGGCAATGTGTTTGATGAGTATTGAAAAGTTGCTTTCACCAGAAATTTCAGAAGATTATTTTTATAAGAAGGCTTCTTTTTTAGCCCGTTTGGGATCTGGAAGTGCTTGTAGAAGTGTGAAAGGTTCCTTGGTAGTTTGGGGAGTGCACAAAGATATTGCAGGGAGTTCCGATTTGTATGGGGTTGATTTTAACGAAGAAATTGCTCCTGTGTTTAAGAATTACCAAGACACCATATTGTTGGTGGATAAGGGGGAAAAACAAGTGAGTAGTACAGTAGGACATAATTTGATGTTTGAGCATGCGTATGCTCAAAATCGATTTGTACAAGCGGGAGAAAATATTTCGAAAATCAAAACATTTTTGAAAGAAGGAGCTGTAAAAGATTTTATTGCGTTGGTAGAAAGTGAAGCACTTACTTTACACGCTATGATGTTGACAAGTCATCCTTATTTTATTTTGATGAAACCCAATACTTTGGAAATTATCCAGCGTATTTGGGATTATAGAACAACCAATGACTCGAACGTTTGTTTTACCTTAGATGCGGGAGCAAATGTACATTTGTTATATCCGGAAAATGAAAAAGAAGAGGTGCAGCGTTTTATCGAAAAAGAACTGGCAGCATTTTGTCAAAATAAGCATTTTATTCACGATCACGTGGGGCAGGGGGCTCAAGAAATAACTGCTATTTAAATACAAAATATTTTGAAGACAATAGAAGTCTATCTGTTTTTGAAAACTTTGTTTTACGCAAGATGAGAGCTTCTCAATATAGCAAAAGGGATATCTGTTAAAAAGATGTATCTTTGTGCGTGTAATAGCACAATTTACAGTTTATGACGGGACCTTTGTTTTATGCCAAAATCTTATTATTTGGCGAATATGGGATTATCAAAGATTCTAAAGGATTGGCGATTCCTTACAACCATTATCAAGGAGCCTTAAAAATGGAGTCATCTCCAACTCAGAAGACGATCGAATCGAATACTAATCTACAAAAATTTCAAAAATACTTAGCGACGTTGACGTCGGACTTGGTTTCTTTTGAATTGGACTTGTTTCAACGAGATTTAGACAAAGGGATGTATTTCGACTCGAGCATACCTCAAGGCTATGGTGTTGGAAGTTCTGGGGCTTTGGTAGCCGCTGTGTATGACAAGTATGCTGAAAATAAAATCACGGTTTTAGAAAATTTGACCAAAGAGAAATTGCTAAAACTCAAACAGATTTTCTCATTGATGGAATCTTTTTTTCATGGGAATAGTTCTGGGCTCGATCCATTGAATAGTTATTTGAGTTTGCCTATTTTGATCAACTCATCCACGAGTTTGGAGGCTACAGGAATTCCTTATCAAAAAAACAGCAAAGCGGCCGTGTTTTTGTTGGACTCAAAAATTATAGGCGAAACGGAACCTATGGTTTCTATTTTTATGAACAAGATGAAAAATGAAGGGTTCCGGAAAATGTTTAGTGAAGAGTTTGCAAAGCATACTAATTCTTGTATCAAAGATTTTTTACACGGTGATGTAACATCGTTGTTTTCTAATATGAAGCATTTGTCCAAAGTGGTGTTGGAAAATTTCAAACCCATGATTCCTAATGCTTTCCATCATTTGTGGAAGCAAGGAATCGAATCAAACGACTATTATCTCAAGCTTTGCGGCTCGGGAGGAGGCGGTTATATTTTAGGATTTGCCAAAGATTATGAAAAAGTGCAAAAGCAGCTAAAAGACTACAATTTAGAACTAGTGTATCGATTCTAAATAAAATGGCAACACCTAAGGGCAACAAAAGAGCGCAATACCCACCTTATTACTTCTTAATTGGATTGCTTTCTGTTATGCGTGGCTACAATATTTTAATAGTGGTCATTGCTCAGTATTTGACTTCTATTTTTATATTCAATGCCAACGAATCGGTCACTGCCGTGATTTTTGATGTAGATCTTTTTCTAACGGTTATTTCAACAAGTTTGGTCATTGCAGCAGGTTACATTATCAATGATTTTTACGACACAGAATTAGATCGTATCAACAAGCCTTTAAAATCTCGGATTGATAATTTTGTCCCTCAGGGATTGAAGTTGAAAATCTATTTTTTGTGCAATGCAATCGGATTTCTGTTGAGTTTTGTAGTTTCTTGGCGTGCTGCTTTGTTTTTTGCTAGCTATATCTTTTTGATTTGGCTGTATTCTCACAAGTTAAAAAAGAGGCCTTGGGTAGGATTGGTAAGCGCATCGAGCTTGGCCATGATGCCTTTTTTTGTCATATTTGTGTACCACAAATACATTTCTGAGCTCATAATTATCCATGCGGCCTTTTTATTTTTTATTTTATCCGTTCGGGAACTCGTGAAAGATTTGGAAAATATTCAGGGTGCCTTTGCAATGAATTATCGTAAAATTCCGGTGATATACGGTGAGCGAGTGACCAAAAGAATCATCACAATATTAGTCTTGTTTGCTTTGAATCCCGTCTATCTCTTGTGGGGGTATCCTGAAATTGGAGCGATGAAATATTATTTTTACCTCGTGTTCTTTTCTTTATTCATTTTTTTACTCTTGCTTTGGAAAGTTCAGTCCAAAAAAGCGTACGGTTTTTTGCATAATATTTTGAAATTTCTCATTGTTTTGGGAGTATTTAGTTTGTTTTTGATTGATACCTCTGTCCTCATTTCTCGGATTTTAGAAAAAATATAGTTTTTAGAGAACAACAAACATAACTCACAGCAAAAGCGTACTTTTGCAAAAAAAATAAATCATTGATTCATGAGTACAGAAAGAAACTCGTCGAGAGGACGACAACAAGGTGGTAAAAATAAGAAAAGCAATGCAACTTCTTTTTCGAAGAAAAACACTGGGAATTATAAAAAACGCCCAAGTAAATTTGAGAACAAAGCAGAGGCCAAGCCTGTTCAAAAGAACGAAAGTGAGGGAATACGTTTGAACAAATACATTTCCAATTCTGGAATTTGCTCACGTAGAGAAGCAGATGTATTGATTGCTGCCGGTTCTGCTATGGTCAATGGAAAGGTAATAACTGAAATGGGCTATAAGGTTCAGTTGACCGATGAGGTTCGTTTTGAGGGTTCTTTGATCAATCCAGAAACGAAACGTTATGTTTTGTTGAACAAACCCAAAAACTACATCACCACTATGGACGACGACAGAGGACGTAAAACCGTAATGGAATTGGTACAGATGGCGACCAAAGAACGGATTTATCCTGTGGGTCGTTTGGATAGGAATACAACAGGTTTGCTTTTATTCACCAACGATGGAGAGCTCGCAAAAAAATTGACACACCCGAAACACAATGTTCGAAAATTGTATCATGCTTCTTTGGAACGAAAATTTGCATTGAAAGATTTGCAAACGTTGAGTAGCGGAGATTTTTCTGTGGAGG